>JAFVUD010000002.1 GCA_017502865.1 Alphaproteobacteria bacterium
ATTAATAGAAAATGTCGCCTGAGGGGCGGCATTTTTTATTAACCCATGTGCAACATGGATATTCGAACCCAGGGTTCGAGCCGCAGGCGAAAGGGACCCGCCGCAATTGCGGTGGGAATTACAATCCTTCTGGATGCGCCACGAATTTAGACACCGCCACGGCGGTGTTTTTGTTTGCCCCTGCCCCCACTGCAATAAAAAACCGCCCGATTGGGCGGTATTTTTTCATCATAGGGGAGAAACAAAATGAAAAAAACTTTATAAACCTGAAAGAATTAGCGGCACAGACCCTGGGCTACGATGCACAGGCCAGCTGGGTATACGCAACCAATACCATCTTTGTGGGCACTGTATGCACAGTTAACACACAATGACGATGGAACGCATGCCAATTTTGGTGCTTCCACAGGCTTTACAGATTCTGCAACCGCCAATTCAACGTCTGTTGATGGGATATGGCCGCTGACCAAATCTTTAACTTCTTCTTTGTTTGGGCATTCGCCAGCAAAACGGCATTTACCGTTTTTCAATGGACCAAAGCCACATGTTTTGCAATCTAACAACATCATAAATCCTTTTATTTTTATATTTACAGGCGGTAATATAATACAAATATTTCTTTTGTCAAGGGCTTTTTTATTTTTTTATTTTCTGGCCGCAGTTTGGGTGGTTCAGGAAAGTGCCCAGAATTTTCAACAAAATGAAAAACTTTTTGTGAATATATTCTTGACAAATATATATTTTAGACTATATTTATAGCAAAGAAACAACCCAAAGAGGTATTAGCATGGCTAAAAAACAACAGATTAAACAGGCAACACGTCGTGTTCGCACGGCATCAAAGGCCACATCAAAACGTAAATCATTCTGGGCACGTGTATGGGATATAGTATGCTGGCCTTTTCGTATGATTTGGCGTGCATGTAAATGGATTTGGAAACAAATCACACGTGTGTGCAAATGGGTTTGGAATTGGCTGTGTAAAATCAATCTGGTCGGGTTGGTCAATTTGACATTGCTGGTTGCGATTATTGTATTGTTCACAATGTTGATTATCGATGTGATGGGATGTCGCAAGAACCAGGTCGTAGTTGTTGCAAATAATGTACCAGAAATGGTTATACCTGCTAAAACAACAAATAAAAAGGTTGTCCAGCGTCCTGTTAAACCGGTGACAAATGTTTTGCCACTGAAAAAAGACAGTAAACGTGAAATGGTTAATGAACCAATCAACGTTGCACGTGTCCAGGTTAATCCAGTTGTAGAAAAACAGACAGCCAAAGTAGATAATACCATGTACGGCGATGTAGTTATTGACAGTCGTGCTGCAGGTAAAATGATTTCACACAACACAAACGTCCAAGGCAATCTGTATTTGCAGAATATGCGTAAATTCGTATTGCCATGCGGGGTGCGTGTTGACGGGAACTTGTTCCTGCGTGATGTGAATATGTTGCAGTTCTGTGGCAAATTTGTCGTCACAGGCAACATATATGTCAGCCCACGTTCTTCGTTTGGTCCAATCCCAGGATCAGCACACGTTGGTGGACAGATTATTTTGTAAAGTATTAATCATTGCTCTCCTTTTGTTAGTTCAGGCCGCCGTGGTATTGGCGGTCTTTTTTCATAGATTTTTGGGCTGTTTTGTGATATAATGCGTGTGTCCAAACAAAGAAGGAAGAAACAAAAATGAACACATTGGAAAAAATCTTAAACGTTTTGACAAAGAATATGGGCTATACCGTTGTATTCGTTGTAGCGGTACTTTTGTTTGCAATCTTTTCAGACGGTTTGCTGTCTGGTTTGATTACAGCTGCATCCGCCGCAATCGCATATGGATGTGGTGTTGCGTTGGTACGTGAATACAAAAATACACCTGCACCAAAGGCAACAACGGTTAAAGCAAAACCAAAATCTAAAAAGAAATAATAAAAAATCCCCCGATTGGGGGATTTTTTCATGAATAAATATTAATTATTCTGCAACAACTGGTTCAACAGGTTGTTCAACAGGCTGTTCGACCGGTGCAGGTTCTGCAACAGGCTTTTTCATCTGTTTTCTGGCGGCCTTGAATTCTGCTTTGTCAACACAACCGTCGTTGTTTGCGTCCATCATTGGCAACATTTCAGCCATTTTTGGACATTTTACAACCAGGCATCCATTATCAAATTCTGGGCGTGGCCCACGATGGAATTTCTTGGCACATGGGCAGAATTTTGCAGCCGCAAAACCCAATGCAAAGAAGATAACTGCAACCAACAATTTCTTCCAGAAACCACAACGTTTTTTCTGGTGGCATTTGCAATCTGCACCGCAACCGCATGTGTGTGCTTCGACAACCGGTGCAACAGGTGCAACGACCTTCTTAGCGACTGGTTTTTTCGCAGGTGCTTTTTTTGCAACAGGCTTTTTAGCCGGTGCAGGTTTAACAACTGATTTTTTTACAGCAGCTTTTTTAGCGACTGTTTTTTTAACTGATTTTTCTGCCATGTCCCTTCCTTTTGTTTTGTATGACAATATGATTTTATTCAATCAAAAAAAATAAGTAAAGAAAAATTTTATTTTTCAAATAAAAAGGCCCCCAATTGGGGACCCAAATGTTTCGCATTCGAAACCAAGTTTTTTTAGTTCAATGCATCTTTCAATGCTTTACCTGGTTTGAATTTAGGCTGAACAGAAGCTGGGATTTTGATAGCTGCACCAGTCTGTGGATTGCGGCCTGTTGTTGCTTTGCGTTTTGCAGTTGCAAATGTACCGAAACCAACCAAGCGAACTTCGCCTTTCTTTTTCAGTGTTTTTGTAACGTTGTTGATGAATGCGTCAACGCATGCAGCAGCAGCAGCTTTTGTAACTTCTGCATCATTTGCGATAACTTCAATCAATTGAGCTTTGTTCATATGTTTCTCCTTTCATCTTAATTATAAGGTGTCCCGCAGTATATAGGCAATGTCGTTGGAATCTGAAACCCTTTCCCACAACCCCAAGGACATTGCCTGGCCTGCTTACCCGAATCGTAGAGAAATCCGCCGTTTAAGTCAAGCACATAATTTAGAAACCGCAGATTTTTCGCATTCTTGACAAAAAACACCGCTTTTGCGGTGCTTTGACATACTTATTATATAATACGCCCTATTTTCTGTACACGGCATCGGCACGAACGGCACGGGCCCCAGGCGTATTATTTTCGCATAAAACGTATGCTGTATTGTCGCCACGAACGTAAACAGTACGAAAATAATTCGGTGTTTTTATCATCAATAAAATAATCACAACCGCCCAAAATAAAGCCTTGGTCATGGCCCATGGGGTTTTGAAACTGTCACGGTTAAATTTATCTTTTAACAAATTCTGGTACAGGGCCCAACCCCAATAAAACGGCAATATCATTAATGCAAATGCCAACAGGATGCGAAAGAATCGTGTAAAGGGTGCAAAACCCATGCTGATTGGATCGAAAACAGAACTGGCCGCGGGGCAAACGTACAGTGCCGTTGGCAATGCGGATTCAGGTATATTCAATGGGGCCGTTGGTGCCAACTGCAAATTAAATGACGTCATTATGATTATCATTGTTGCCAAAACAATTGCAAAGACCATCGTCTTTTTCATAGAATTCCCCCACGTTATTATTTTTATTATATCACAACACACTATTGAATTGCAATTTTAGAAACTTTTATTTAGAATTTATTTCATGTTTCATAAAAAGTACGATGTCATTATTGGTTTAACCACATTCAATCATGAAATGCTGAAAATTTCGATTCCGGCACTGGGGAAATTAGGCAAGAAATTCGCACTGATTATATTTAACGACAATCCAACCGCAAAACTGAAACGCAGAACAATTCGCAAACTGGGGTATCGGGGATGGCTGCGGATTATTAATACAGACGAAAATGTGGGAACCATTCTGGCACGGGCAAAGATTTTAGATTATGCACAAAAATGCAATTTACAGGCATCGTGGGTTATGTTCGCAAATGACGATGATGCGGTGCTAAGTATTGGTGTGCCGACGGTTGCAGACAGCAATTTTGCCGTTTTACAGAACAGTGTTTTTGTGCGGGCACGTGTATTGGATTTGTTGCGTATTCTGGACAATCCTGCGACATATACAATTGACGACGATGTTATGCAGTTAATCAAACCACACATTGGGTTCAAGGGCACTTTTATTCGGTACGACATCGCATGTGAATTCGGCAAAATTATAAATGATAATGCAGAAAAACTGGTCCAGATTTTGGAAAAACTGAATGTTATGGTGCCGGTTAATATGCTGATGTGGTCGGGACTGAATACATTTGTGCGAAACGCACACCCAGAAATGTCGCCTATTTATATGGACGAAACAAACTATATGACAATTACAACCGTTGCACCACGCAACAATGCGGCAAAATTTGACACACTGGTCAATAAATTTGATGCAATTGTTGCTGCTGCGTTGGCAGCCGCCCCAGCGGGGCAAGAATAGTTTTATAAAAAATCCAAAAAAAGTTAAATATATGATTGAAACCCGTGGGGATTGTTTATACAATGCCCCCAGACAACAAGGGAAATATTATTATGACATACGATGAAATTAGAAAGGCATTTTTAGACTATTTTGAATCCAAGGGACACAAAATTGTTCCATCGGCATCACTGATTCCAAACGACCCAACACTGTTATTCACGGTCGCAGGTATGGTGCCATGGAAGGGTATTTTGCAGGGAACAGAACCGGCGTTTGCACCACGTGTTGCAGACGTGCAGAAATGTATTCGTGCCGGCGGAAAACACAATGACCTGGAAGATGTGGGTTTTGATGGTCGTCATCATACTTTCTTTGAAATGCTGGGGAACTGGTCTTTTGGCGATTATTTCAAGGAAGGTGCGATTGAAATGTCGTGGGAACTGTTGACCAAGGTTTTTGGTCTGGACCCAAATCGTATTGTTGTGACAACACATTACAGTGATGACGAAGCCGTTAAAATCTGGAAAAAGGTTGCCGGCAAAGATGCTATTTTGTTGGGCGACAAAGATAACTGGTGGTCGGCGGGCGATACCGGTCCATGTGGTCCATGCACAGAAATGCACTATGACATGGGGGCAGATTTGCCAGGTGGCATGCCAGGGTCTGAAAACGAAGATGGCGGACGCTGGGTCGAAATTTGGAACGACGTGTTTATGCAATATGACCGTGATGCAAATGGTAATTTAAGCCCACTGCCCAAACAAAACGTTGACACAGGGGCGGGTCTGGAACGTTTCGCATCGATTTTGCAGAACAAAACAGATAACTATGACACGGATTTGTTTGTGAACCTGAAACGTGCAGTGTCTGATATCACAGGCGTTGCAGAAACACCAGACAACGTTGCCAGTTTCAAAGTTATCACAGACCACCTGCGGTCGGTTGGTTTTGCAATCGCAGATGGTGTTATTCCATCAAATACAGATCGTGGTTATGTAATTCGTCGAATTTTACGTCGTGCAATGCGTCATGGACAAATACTGGGGCATCGTGGGGCATTGTTGTCTAAATTGTACCCTGCCCTGATTACAGAAATGGGCAATGCGTATCCGGAATTGGCCCGTGAACAGGATCGTGTAATCGAAATTATTCGCAACGAAGAAAATTCTTTTGCAGATATGTTGCAAAACGGTATGAAATTACTGGAAGCGGAATTGCCAAAATTAAACAATGGGGTTCTGCCGGGGGACGTTGCGTTCAAACTGTTTGATACATATGGTTTCCCATTGGATTTAACCCAGATGATTTTGCGTGACAAAAACTTTGACGTTGATGTCGCAGGCTTTGAAAAAGCAATGGCAGAACAGAAAGAACGCAGCCGTGCAAATACCAAGGGCACACGTATTTTCTGGGAATCGCAGACAGAATTGGCGGGAACAGATGACACAAACAAATACGCACCAATTGATATGGACGCCCAGGTTTTGTCTATCCTGAAAAACGGTGAATTTGTTCAATCGGCCGATGCGGGCGACGAAGTAGAAGTTGCGTTGGACAAAACAAACTTCTATGGCACCCAGGGTGGCCAGGTTGGTGACAGTGGCGAATTCAAACGTGATGGTGAAACAGTTATGAACATCAGCGAAGCCGCACGTGTTGACAGCGTTGTTATTCACAAAGGTGTTTTGACCGCCACACTGAACGTTGGCGACACGGTCAAACCGATTATCAACAGTGCTGTTCGCCAGCAGACAGCCCGTGCACACACGGCAACCCACCTGTTGCAGGCGGCGTTACGCAGCGTTTTGAACGAAGACGTGGAACAACGTGGATCTAAGGTCAGTCCGGATTCTGTACGTTTCGACTTTCGCTTTGGGCGTGCAATGACAGCCGAAGAAAAACAGGCGGTTGAAGATTTGGTGAACAAATGGATTGCCGAAGATATGCCGGTTGCACACGAAGAAATGTCTATGGACGAAGCCGTCAAGAAAGGTGCAATGGCACTGTTCGGTGAAAAATACGGTGACACGGTCAAGGTTATCACAGCGGGCGATGTTTCGTGCGAACTGTGCGGTGGAACACATATCTATCACACAGGCGAAATATTGAAAGCCAAGATTAACAAAGAAAAATCTATCAGCAGTGGTATTCGCCGTATTACTATGTCGGTGGGTACATTGGCCGAATAATTACATGACCGCCCAAATGGGCGGTTTTATTATTCACTTGATTTTAGGCACAAACGCACTATTATATATATGTCCGAGAGAGAAGTTGGTCGAACGCATGTTCGATAACAGAATTTATCCCTGTGCATTTTTACACGAAAATGAAATACCATGGGGTATGGGCGTGCGACCACAGATTCACTGCAGATAAAGAGAAAAGCACTCTTTATTGGTAATGAATTTTGTGGTCGTGCAAATGTTAAATCATAAAAAAGGATTATAAATGGTAAAAGTAAGAGAAAAAAAGACAGCACCAGAAAAAGGTGCAAAACCAAAAACGCCCAAGGCGATTAAAGGTATGAACAAACACGAAACCGATGCAAATGACGAAAAAGTCTATTTTATGGCGTTGGGCGGGTTGGAACACATTGGCCAGAATATGTATGTTTATAAATACAAAGGCAAATTCTTGGTCGTGGATTGCGGTATGGGATTTCTGGACGAAGAAATCGGTGCCGGCGATGTACAATACTGTGACACAACATGGTTGGAAAAACGTAAGAAAGACGTTGTTGGGTTCGTTATCACACACGGCCACGAAGACCATATTGGGGCATTAAAATACGTTTGGCCAAAGTTTAGAAAGCCAATTTACTGTACACGATTCCCAGCAGAAATTCTGCGTCAGACGTTTGCAGGTGTTGAAATGGATTTCGATCCAAAGAAAGACATTGTCGAATTTGACCACAATGGTGCAACACTGGATTTGGCACCGTTCGAAGTGGAAACGTTCCATGTGACCCATTCGGTTCCAGAAGCACAAATGTTGATTATTAAAACAGGTGCGGGGAAAATCCTGCATACGGGCGACTGGACATTCAATGATGATATTCCAATCGAAGCACCAACGGATTTCGCACGTTTGCGTGAAATTGGGTCTGATCCAAAATTGTTGGCATGTATGTGCGATTCTACGAATTCTGCGAAACAGACCAAGCAGACAACAGAAACCCAGGTTCGTGATACATTAACCGAAATTATGAAAAATGCCCCAGGACGTGTTCTGGTGACGGGTTATTCACGCAGTTTGGCACGTATGAAAATGTTTTCCGAAGCCGCACGTGCCGCCGGTCGTGTTGCAGCGATTAAAGAACGCAGTAATCCAAACCCAGTACCATATGTTGGTTTGCCAGAATTCCGTGAAATGGGGATTAAATTTGGGTACCTGAACAAAGATGACGTGTATCTGCACAGCGAAATCAAAGATTTGCCAGCAGAAAAACAGGCAATATTCTTGACCGGGTCCCAGGGCGAAAAATTTGCAATGTTGACACGTCTGTGCCATGGCCAGGTTAAAGAATTAAAACTGATGCCAACAGATACAGTTGTGTTCAGTGCAATTATTATTCCAGGTCGTGAACAGGATGTTTCGGCACTGTATAACAAATTGGCACGTATGGGTGTTAAAACACATACTATATTCGATACAGATAATCTGCACGCCAGTGGTCATGCAGGTCGCCCAGAACTGGAAAAATTCTATGATATGGTTCACCCCCAGGTTTCTGTTCCAATGCACGGGGATTATATCAACGAAATGCTGAACGGTAAAATGGCAATGGAACGTGGCGGTGCCAAACACATGATGGTTGTGCATAATGGTGAAATGATTGCACTGAGTGATGGCAATGAACCATATGTCGCAGAAACAATCGAAACCAGTTATGTTGTTATGGAAGGCGAAACAGAACGCAGTGCCAACGACCAGGTTTATAAAAACCGTAAAAAGATTGCGTCAAACGGTGCGGTGTTCGTGACATTGCCAGTGGACAAACGTGGTTTCTTGAAAGGAACACCAGAAGTTTCCAGTGCCGGTGTGTTCGAAACAGACGAAACAGGCTTCATGAAACGCCAGATTCAAATTGAAATCACACGTGCGATTGATGGCCTGACCAAGGCAGAACGCAAGGACAAAAACAACCTGCATCGTGCAGTTCAGGTTGCATCGAACAAGGTTATTCGTGCATCACTGGGGGCGGACAAAAAGCCACAATACAGTGTTCACTTTGTTCAAAAATAAATAAAAACCCGCAGAAATGCGGGATTTTTATTTTTTATAAAAAAAGACTTGCATTCAGTTAAAAGATATGTCAATATATGTGTCGCAATGCGAGCGTAGCTCAGTTGGCTAGAGCGCAACCTTGCCAAGGTTGAGGTCGAGGGTTCGAGCCCCTTTGCTCGCACCAGAATTTACCACCCGAATGGGTGGTTTTTTATTAACCAAAGGGGCGAGAACCCGCAGGGTTGCGAGGCGAGACGGCACCGCCGGCGAAGTACTTTGCGGTGCACCAGTATTTACCACCCGAAAGGGTGGTTTTTTATTAGATTATTTTTGTTTTTGGAATAATTTTTGCTGGGCGGCCATATTTTTGTCGTCCAGTATCAGGCGCATTATACAATCACCACAGCGTTCGTGTTTGCACTTTAAGCAGCCTTCGTTTGGAACGAATTCACGGTATTCGGGGGCAACGTACATTGACTGATTTGCATATGCACGCAGCCATTCTGTGTATAATGCCGACCAACGTGGGTCCGCAGCCAATGCAGGCAATAATTTCGAAAAACGCTGGATAATGGCACGGCTGTATTTTTGTTCGGATTCTGCAACATCTATGATATTTGATGCCGTCCCAGCGCAGCGATTATAAACGTATGCGGATTCAGGCACGGTGACAACGATATCTGCGTGCAATACCGCCAACATTGTGAACAGCATATCTTCGTCCAGGGGCATCGTGGTTTCAAAACGCAAATTATTACCATCCAGGAATTCACGACGATACAGGGCGGCATTTGCAGTTTCACGGACATCTGCATGTAATAAAACAGCACGTTTGTTATCTACAAATGAATCATATACGGCCGGTTTGTCATACATATGGCGACGAATGTAATTTTTTTCATAGTTAAATGTGATTTTGCCCCCCAGCGCAACATCTGCATTATATTTCTGGGCCATGGTCAGCATACGGGCAAAATAATGATAATCTGGGGTCAGGTTGAATTCGGGCATTGTGGCAAATGCACGATGATTGATTTTCAGGCCTGAACGATTTGTAAAGTACGTATCAAATGAATCAAAGTGATGTTTAACAGAATCCCACGACAAGCCAACTGTGTCATCTGCATCAACGAACGAGATATATTTGCCACATGATATATCCACACCATTATTACGGGCCGTCGATACGCCGGCATTTTTTTGGGTTAATAATACGATGTTGGTATTGTTGGCCTGGTATTTACGTACGATTTTGCCGGTATCATCGGTCGAGCCATCGTTAACAACGATAATTTCATTATAGCACATACCGCTTTGTGATAAAACACTGTCCAGGCACGCCCCAATCGTTTTTGCACCGTTATATACAGGAATGATTACAGATAAATCAGGTCTTGACATAATGCCCCCTATTTCGTGTGTTGGTTACGGTTGGGTAATAATTTGGCCAGTCCACGTTCCAAGCGGGCCAAGTTTTTGTTATTATGCTGACATTCTTGACATGTTTGGGCCATACAAAAATTGCACGATGGTAATGGAAAATATCGCAGGTGTGAACGGATGCCGGCATAAGACATTGCACAATATTCACGCATATACTTCTTGTACGTTTTGGCGTATTGCGGATATTTAGCCAATGCAGACAGGAACGAACCATAACGCTGGATAATTGCACGGGAATACATGCCACGGGCAGCGGCCGATGATACGTAATCCGAATAATTTGTTAATGACCCACAGTGACGGTTGTACAAATACAGACTGTCACGGACGGTTGATACACGATTGGCATGCAATGTGGCCAACATACAGAACAATATGTCTTCGTCCAGGGGCATATCTGGTTCAAAACGCAAATTGTGTTTATTCAGCAAATCACGACGATAGACTGCAAAATTCGCACTTTCACGTGTGTCCGACTGGGACAGTAATGTATGTTTTGTTTCAGGTGAAGAATCCATTACAGAATCATTAGAATACAGTAATGTGGACATAGAATATAATTCGCCATGAATACTGATTTTACCGCCAAATGCAATTTCTGCATTGTTTTTCCGGGCAGAATCAATCAAACGAGAGAAATATTTATTATCACCCAGTGGGTTAGCGGGGCCATTATCACGGCACTGGCCATAAACAATGGTCATATCGCCGCAATAAAACGGGGTGCCGGTATCGTATAAATACGGCAGGCAATTTTGGTACACTGCCCCAACCATGTCGTCGGCATCAACAAAACTGATATATTCGCCACGTGCCATATCCAGGCCGTGATTACGGGCGACGGATACGCCAGAATTTGGCTGACACGTCAATTCAATATTGGGATAGCGTAATGTATAGCCACGAACAATTGCGGCGGTTGAATCTTTGGAACCATCGTCTATGACAATTACCTGGGATTGGGGGAAGCAATCCTGGGCCAAAATGCTGTTCAGGCACCCACGAATGTATTTGGATGCGTTGTATGCAGGTATGATAATTGTTAGTAATGGTTCTTGCATGACCTAAATATAGCCTAAAATATATTTTTGTCAATATAGAAATCGGTTTTTCTGTGTTTTTGTGCTTTACTTTTGGGAAAACATATATAATAATCATGGTCACAAACACAAAAAGAACAAACAAGCGCGTATAACAATGAAATACACTTTGAAACGTTTTAATTGATACGGTGCGACCATCAGATTTAGTGACGGACGCACTGTTTTGGCGTCCGTTTTTTTAAGTCAAAGAACAAGGGAATGATAAAAATGGCTGAAAACAAGACAATATCGACAAATGAATTAGAAGCACGTCTGCAAAAGGCAGAAAATATTCGTGAACGTGATGGTGTTGTATGGAAGGATAAATTTGATCGCACACATACAATCGAAGCAGCACGTGATTTGGATGATGGTACAGCCGTTAAACTGGCCGGGCGTGTGACAGCGTTGCGCTGGCTGGGGAAATTGATGTTTGGTCGTATCTATGACATCAATGGCGAAATTCAGTTTTCTATGTCCCGTGAAGAATTGGGCGAAGAAAATTACAAGTTTATGAAGGCAAATGTCGATTTGGGTGATTTTATTGGCATTACAGGTGAACTGTATCACACAACAGCCGGTGAATTGACAGTCAAGGTAAGTGCTTATGAAATCTTGGCCAAGGCATTACGTCCCCTGCCCGAAAAATATCATGGGCTGACCGATATGGAAACCAGATACCGCCAGCGTTATTTGGATATCATTTCTAACCCAGAAGCACGCAATGCGTTGCTGGGGCGTTTCAAAATGACACAATACTGGCGTGATTTCATGAACAAAAATGGGTTCTTGGAAATCGAAACGCCAATTATGCAGAATATTGCATCAGGTGCGGCGGCACGTCCATTTACCACACACCACAATGCGTTGGATACAGATTTCCAATTGCGTATTTCGCCAGAATTGTTCCTGAAACAGGCAATCGGTGCCGGGTTTGACCGTGTCTATGAAGTAGCCAAGGATTTCCGTAACGAAGGTATGGATGCAATGCACCTGCAGGAATTTACAATGGTGGAATGGTATGCGGCATACTGGGATTACAAAAAGAACATTCAATTCACATGGGATTTGATTCAGGATTTGATTATGAAGTGCCGTGGAACACTTCAAATCGAATACCAGGGTACAGCGTTGGATTTCAGTGAATATGAAATGATGGACTATACCGCAAAAATGAACGAATTCTTTGGTTGCAACATATTAGACTTTGACGATGTTGATGTTCTGCGTCAAAAATTGGTTGACGAAGGCATGTTCCCAATGGCGGAATTGGAAGATTTGAAATCGATTCCAACATTGGTTGATTATGTGTACAAGCGTAAGATTCGTGGAAATATTGTTAAGCCTACTTTCCTGTACAATTATCCAGCGTACATGGTACCATTGGCACGCAGAAACGACGAAGACGTACGCCGTATCGACATGTACCAATTGTTGGTATGCGGTGCAGAAATCTGCAAAGGATATTCCGAATTGGTTAATCCAATCCAGCAGTTGGCTGCGTTCGAAGAACAGGCCAAGAATATCGCAGATGGCGACGAAGAAGCATTTAACCCAGATAACGACTTTGTTCGTGCAATGGAACATGGGTTCCCACCTATTTCCGGCGTGGGCATGGGCGTAGACAGATTGGCCAGCATCATATTTGACCAGCCAACACTGCGTGACGTTATCTTGTTCCCAATCATGAAGTAATACACAGCAGGAGGTGTGTACCCCATGACAGATTCAGTACCAGAAGATTATGCGGCTATGATGGCTGCGGACTTTGACAGAAAAAATATGGCGAATATTGATAAAGCATTAGACGCCGGAAAAATTAATCAAGACGCAGCCGATTATTTACGAAAACTGTATTCCAACAGCATGGTGCAGTTTCGTGAAGTGTTTTATTTTCTGGGGAAATGTTTGGGGGCACCCAAGGCTGCGGTTATGCCGTACGATTATGAAAATGACTGTGCGACAGACAACCCAACACGTATTGCAGATATTACACCATCATCACCATATATCGTTAATCACCGATTGGATGCGGACCCAATGCGAAATCAATTCTTTTCCAGCGGTGATGGTCATAAAATTGACCTGTCGGTGTCGTCGATTGTGACGGTTATTGTGGCCGCACAAAAGAGTCTGGATCGTGCATTAGACAAGATTACAGGTAAATATTATACAGATTATGTGAATGAAGTTGCACAGACGGCACACCGTGTACTGGTTGCCGCAGGCCGTGATGCGTCTGGACGTGCAATCGAAGAAAAAATTCGTGAAAAATTCGCAGAAAAATATATTTCAAATGCATCTGAAACAGTGTTAACACTGATTGGGCGTGGGCATGAAAAGATTGCTGTGGAAATGGTGCGTGCATTGGATAAAATCGAAACACCGCATGAACGGTTACAGGACGTATGGCGTGTAAAATGCTTGTTCGATTTGGTACCCCAGGCACGTACATTTATGGAACGGTTATATGTTATGATGCCAGACCGTATTATTTCCAGTCGTGATAAATTCTATGACATGGAAAATCCACGAAATTATCGTGACGCAAAAATTATCATCAATATTTCCAAGAATCCAAACCAGGTTATTCCAATGGAAATTATTTGCCAGGTGCGTACGTTCTTTGAATTTGAACGCAAGACCCATGGTGAATACGAAGCCGCACGAAAGAAAAAGTGTGCAAAATCCGACAGTATAGAAGCCAAAATGGCATCGTTCATGGAAGATGGCATCAAAGAATATAACAAGAAAATCTGTGACTGTCTGGAAGATTTGTTCGACCGTGTGGGTTGGAACATTTTGTATGGCCAAGACGGCACAGTTTCTATGTTCGAAGGATTCCCAAAGGAATGTAAACTGTATTACCCGCAAAAGGTACTGGACAACATTATGGAGAAGTTAGAAGACGCCATAACAAACGAAGTATTTCGTGTATGTGATGCACCCGCCAAACTGACCCCGGGGCAACAAAGCGAAATCTTTCGTTTTATGTCACGGTTCGTACTGGTTGCGGCAATGCCGTATATGCAGCGTGACTGGGCCATGCCGGCGGATACCCAGGCGGGGAAATTATTTAACTTTGTCATGAAAGAAGTTCAGCGGTACTATAAAAAATCGTCACAGAACTAGCCATATGCCCCCATTGTTCAAATTAGGATTAAGGACAAATTGGGGGTATTCTTATTTCCTTGATTTTTGTATGTAAAAAATGAAATAATTATATCAGGTTCTTAGGGAACACACAGAACCATAACAAGCATAAGAAAGGATACAATTATGCGTCAGGGAAAAGTAAAATGGTATAACGGTAAAAAATGCTTTGGCTTTATTACCCCAGACACACCAAATGAAAATGGTAATACAGATGATGTATTTGTTCATTCTAGTTCATTGAAAGCAGCAGGCATTCGATTCTTGAACGAAAACGACATTGTCGAATTCGAAGAAGAAGTACGCAATGATAAATTATCTGCAACAACTATTACACTGATTCAGCGTGACGAAGAATCTGCAAAACGTTTCCAGGAACGCCGTGCAGAACGCAGACGTGCAATCGAAGATCGCAAACAACGTGAAGAGAAATCTAGCCGTCGTGGTTTTGCGTTCTGGAAAAAATAATTTAATAAATTGTTTTTCAATCCCCCGTTTGGGGGATTTTTATTGAAAATATTTTCACATTGGCATACAATACACACAGACAAAAACGAAAGGATTTAATATGTGGACAGCAATCGCAATTATCGCAGTTATTTTTCTGTATATGGTCGCAGTATATAACGGTTTAATCGCACGTAAAAACCAAGCACGTGAAGCATGGGCAACAATTGATACACAATTAAAACGCAGATATGATTTGATTCCTAATTTGGTTGAAACTGTGCGTGGGGCGGCAAAACACGAAAAAGAAACACTGGATGCGGTTATTCGTGCACGCAATAATGCAATGGCGGCAAATGGTCCGGCCAGTGGTGACAAACAAAACAAGTTGACCGAAACACTGAAAAGTTTGTTCGCCGTGGCGGAAAGTTATCCGGATTTGAAGGCAAACCAAAACTTTATCGAACTGCAACGTGAATTGACAGATACAGAAACAAAAATTCAGGCGGCACGCCAATTCTATAACACAGTTGTAATGGGGTTGAACACACAGATTCAGCAATTCCCATCAAACATCGTGGCACGCATGTTTAATATTACCGAAGATAAAATGTTCGAAATTGATGAAGCAGAAAAAGTCGCACCAAAGGTGGCGTTTTAATCATGGCACAAGATTTTACACTGCATACCCACACGAACATATTTGACGGGAAAAATTCTGCCCAGGAAATGATTGATGCAGCCAAGGCACACGGCATGCGTACAATTGGTATCTCAAATCATTTTATCGTGCACCCAATTATCCCAACAACTGCATCATATGCCGCCGCCACACGTGGTGGTTATGCAAAAATGTATATGGATAATTTTGATGGGGCGATTGCAGAATTCCAGGCACACTATGATGAACTGCGTCAAATGGCGGAAAAAGAATCCATTCAAATCCTGTGCGGGATGGAAGTGGACTTCTTTGACAGTGCAGATTGGCATCGTGGATTTGAACGTGCGTTAAAGGTATTAAAACCAGACTATGTAATCGGGTCGGGCCATTTTATCGAATATAATGGCACACTGTGCAATATTCATGACATGGCAAACGCAGCACCAGATGAAAGCGACAAGATGCTGAACGAATACTGGGAAAAGATTCAACGAATTGCTAAATCAGGACTGTTTCATTGGTTGGCACACCTGGATTTGCCAAAAAAGCGTGGTCTGGGGCGGGACGACAAATGGATTGATGCAGAATCACGGGCGGTTCGTGCAATTGCGGAATCTAAATCACGCATTGAAATTAATGCCAAGGGATTCACACTGCCCATTAGCGAGGCATATCCATCGCCACGAATACTGAAAATGGTGGCGGATGCAGATATTCCGGTTTTAATCAGTGATGATGCACATGCCGTTGACCAGGTTTGCAGAAATTTTGACGATGCAGAAAGACTGGCTGTACAATATGGTATAAAAAACCGCATAAAATTGCAGAATTTACTTGATTTTTAATATAAAAAACTATAAACTTAGCCCCGCTGGGTAATCAGAACTGATTAAACGGCGGTGCTTTTTGGTCCCGCCCGCGATAAGGATTCTGTTAAATATCCGGCACCGAAAAAACCAAAAATAAAAGGAAATATAATATGGCAAGAGCTGGTGCAAAGCGTAGCACACGCAAACTGAAAATCGGACGTAGCCTGGGCGTCAATCTGTGGGGTCAGGCGAAATCTCCATTTAACAAACGTAAATACAAACCTGGTCAGCATGGTCCAACATCACGTGGTGGTAATTCTTCGGATTACGCAAAACAGCATCGTGCAAAACAGACCCTGAAAGGTTATTATGGCAACATTGGCGAAAAGAAATTCCATAAATACTATATGGAAGCCACAAATATGAAGGGCGACACACCAGAAAACTTGATTGGTTTGCTGGAACGTCGTTTGGACGCAGTTGTATATCGTGCAAAATTGGCACCAACTGTATTCTCTTCACGTCAGTTGATTAGCCATGGTCATATCTATGTTAATGGCAAACGCGTAAAGATTGCATCTTATCAGGTTAAACCAGGTGATGTTATCACAGTCAGCGAAAAAGCAAAACAGATGCCATTGGTCGTTTTGGCTTTGGAATCTGCAGAACGCAACTTTGCAGACTATGTTTCTGTTGACAGTGCAAACTTCACAGCAACATTCGTACGTGTACCTGCATTCGAAGATGTTCCATATCCTGTTCAAATGTTCCCAGAATTGGTTGTTGAATTCTATTCACGCTAATCATGAACAGACGAACGGTATGTTCAATCGCTCCCGCCCATGTGGCGGGATTTTTTTGTGGAATGTTCAATATTTGTGGGGTATAATAAATGTATGCAAAATAAATTTGTTATCTTTTCTGAAAATAAATGTTGGCGTGGACACGCCTGAACTGATTTATATGCCCATGGCCCAGGGGCGTGTTATTTTGGGCTTTCATTTAATTAATAAAAAGACTATTATAGACAACAAGAAAAGGTAATTATCATGTCAGATAAAATTGTTTTAACAGGCATTAAACCAACAGGTATGCCGCATTTGGGAAACTATATCGGGGCGTTAAAGCCACTGATTGAACGGTCAAAGCAATACAAGACGTTTATGTTCATTGCAGATTTGCATGCACTGAATACTATTCACGACCCAAAAGTCATTCGTGAACACACATACCAGGCGGCCGCAATGATGATGGCGTTGGGGGTTGATTTGAATAATGCGGTGTTGTTCCGTCAATCAGATATTGTTGAAATCTATCAACTGAATACTGTGTTGATGAATGTCACGCCAAAGGGATTGATGAACCGGGCACATTCGTACAAGGCGGCGATGGACAAAAACATTGCAAATGGCACAGATGTTGATGCAGGGGTTAATATGGGGCTGTACACATACCCTATTTTGATGACAGCGGACATTTTACTGTATGATTCTGATATTGTGCCGGTTGGTGCCGACCAAAAGCAGCACGTGGAATTTGCACGTGATATCGCAGGATACTTTAACCACACATATGGTGAAACATTCAAATTGCCAGAACCTGTTATCGGTGAAGATACGGGTTTAATCCCGGGTCTGGACGGCCGCAAGATGAGCAAGTCGTATGACAATACAATTCCATTGCTGGCACCGGAAAAGGAATTAAAGAAGAAAGTGATGCGTATTATCACAGATTCTAAAACACCCGAAGAACCAAAAGATCCGGATACTTCGACCATTTATCAATTATACAAACACTTTGCCACAGAAGCGGAAGTTGCCGAATTTGCAGAAATGTTCCGTCGTGGTGGAATGGGTTATGGGACCGCAAAAACAATGCTGTTTGAAAAGATGAATGCGGTGTTGGCGGGTCCACGTGCAGAATACGAAAGACTGATGGCGAATCCAGCAGAAATCGAAGCAGTATTGGCCAATGGTGCAGAACGTGCACGCAGCGTGGCCCAGGCTACGTTCGGTCGGGTAAAGAAAGCAATGCTGGGATAAAAATAAAAGGAGAGAGAATATGCGTAAAGCTTTTATTTGGGGTGGCAGTGTAATTGGGGCAGCAGCAGTGTTAGCGTTGGTATTTGGAACACTGGAACGCAATCACACGGTACGGACAATTTCTGTGACGGGGGAATGCCTGACCACGGCACCAAAGGATAAAACAGCAATCACGTTACGTGTATCTACATTGGCGGATACGGCGGTTGAATCTATGCGTTTGGCGACGAATAAAATGGCCGACATCACAGATTACCTGAAAACACAGCCGGTGGAAATGCAGACCACGCAATTCAATTCATATGAAAAAACCGAATGGAATCGTGAAGCACAAAAATCAGAAACACTGGGAATTGAAACAACAATCGCAGTAGAAGTGTCTGCAAAAAGCATTGCGGAAATTGAAACAGTTTTGGGCAAGTTTGCAGGTGACGCAAACGTGTTCACAGAAAATCTAAGAATGTATTCCAGTCCAGAAGTATTGAAGCCAATTACAGAAGAATGTTTGGCCGTGGCAACAGAAAACGCACGTGAACGTGCAGATGCGTTGGCCAAGGGGGACAAGGTTAAAACAGGCAAAATTCTGTCTTTGTCATATGGCACAACGGTTTCCGACAACGTACGACCAACCAATGGATTGTTGAGGACAAAAATGGTGATGGCAGAATCAACGTTTGATGCCGCAGGTTCTATTGTCGCCAAAGATACCGAAGTTGCGGTTTCTGTATCCGCCGTGTTCGAAATAAAGTAAAAAATGAATGATGCGATTGCATATTTTATCGAATATTTAACACAGACAAAAAAGTATTCGGCACATACCGCCATTGGATACGAAACAGATGTGCGTGATTTTGTCACGTTCTGTGAACGGTTTAATGGCGGGCCGATTTTCCCAAAAGATTTGGCCCGCACAGACACATTGATGTTTCGGTCGTATTTGGCCGACCGACAACGGCGTGGTTTGGCACACAAATCGACTGCACGGGCATTGTCTTCGTTGCGGGGATTCTTTAAATTTATTGCAAAAAATTATGGTATTAAAAACGATGCAATTACACTGATTTCTTCGCCCAAGGTGCCACGAAAATTATCCAAGGCAATTGATCCAATTGATGTTGAACATATGCATTCTGCCATTCGGGAAATTGGCAACAAAGACCCATGGATTGATGCACGTGATTGGGCGTTGGTTGTATTGATATTTGGATGCGGCCTGCGTATCAGCGAAGCGTTATCACTGAAAAACAGTGATGTGCGTGGCCGACCAGAAGTTCTGCGTATTTGCGGTAAAGGCAATAAAGAACGATTGGTTCCTGTGTTGCCAGCAGTGTGGGATGCGATTGAAAAATACATTCGTGTGCGACCATTTGGCAATGCCGCCGAAGACGAACTGTTCCGCAGTGTGCGTGGTCTGCCGATGAGTTCGAGAATGGCTGAAAAAGTTATTGAGAAAATTCGCAATTATTTACAGTTGCCAGACTATGTGACACCGCACGCATTGCGACACACATTTGCAACCGCATTGTTGGCGGGGGGTGCAGATTTGCGTACATTACAGGAATTGTTGGGACATTCTTCGTTATCCACCACACAATTATATACCAAAGTCAATATGGCCGAAATTTCCAACATATATGCAAACGCACATCCACGGGCAAAAGATTAGATATAAAAAATCCCCCGTTTGGGGGATTTTTATTTAGAACCATTGCCATGGCTGGAATACTTTTAACAGCCCCAGCGCAGTGCGTTTATCGGCATAGGTATGGCCACAGCGTGGACAAACGTTAAATGGTTTCAAAACAGCTTTGACTTTGCCAAAAATCATGTGCCAGATGTATAATCCCAATGCCCATGCAGCAATTACCAATCCCCATGCAACATAACCAAAATATTTATCAACTGTGTCGGTGATGACGGTGATGGTGCTGACATCTGATTTAGCCAGGTCATTATAGATTTTTGTTGCAACCGGCCATGTAGATGGACGCCATGGATAGACATGTTTAATACCATAGTTGGTCAACAATGTTGTCCCCAGACCGCCGGTCTGTTTATCCAACGCCGTTTTAACGGCCGAGTCAATCAGTTTATCAACTTCCAGCTGGGCGGTGCGGGTTAAGTCACCCTGAATCTTGTCCAGTTTTTCATTTACCAGTTTGGCGGTATTGTCAACCTTGGCAATGGCGGTGTTGGCTTTGTCGATTGCACCGTCAGCCTTGGCCACGCCTTTGTCCACTTCGGCGACCGCTTTGTCAACACCATCTGTTTTAATCCCCAACATATTTGCAAAGCCGGTCAGTTTTTTTACACCCGTGGTCTTTTCTGTGACAGCGGCTGTTTTTTCTTTGGCATCTGCGGTTGCCTGTTTAGCCTTGGCTGTGGTGTCGGTCACTTTGTCAACGGCACCTTCGGCCATTTTTACACCCTTAATCGCAGTAGCAATCGGTTTTTCCAAATTAATAGAATCTGCGATGCCATCCAACAGGGCTTCGTATTGTTTTACAATGCCACGCTGCAAGTCAAAGAACATAGACACAACAATAGATTTCTTAATCGGTTGGGAATATGTGTTTTTAATGTGTAATGGGAACCATATGACCAGCAGTATCCAAATAACACTGAAAATGCCGAATATGCGTTTAGTCCACGCAACGACAGACTGTTTCTTTTTCACGGTTTTTACGCCACCCATATCAATAACGGCGACTTCTTTTTTCTGTCTGGCCATAAAAAAACTCCTTTGCTTGATATAAGGAGTTTAGACGATTGCAACACATAATTGCAATATGTTTTTAACGCATGCGTTGTTCGAAATCTTGGATATAAATATCGGCAAAAGACATCATTGCTTCAAACAAATTGCCACGTTTATTATATTCAACAATCTGCCGAATGGTACCATAATAAATGTCTGCAGATTTTTGGTCTGAAAATGCAGCGATATCTGTTTCAGGTATCATGTTGTATGTACCAGAACTGCGTTGACGGCAAAACAGCGTGTACACATAATGCAATGTTTCGTCATTGCTGCGTGCAGTTGCCAAATAAAATTTATCTGCCATTGAGATATTTAATAATGGCATCCCGGCCGCAGCAGGTGTGTTTGTTGTTGCAACGTTTACAGTTTTTGGGGTTGGTGTTTCTTTATCTTTACTCATCTTTATTACCACTGGTATATTTTTCGATAAAATCACGTTTGAATTCTGCAAAGCGGCCCTGCTCTATCGAGTCACGGATACCACGCATTAAATCCTGATAGAACCACAGGTTATGCTGGGTCAATAATGTTGCCCCCAGAATTTCATTACACTTAATCAGGTGATGGATGTATGCACGGGAACGTTTGCATGCGGGACAGCCACAATTTTCATCCAATGGACGTGGGTCATCACGGAAACGGGCGTTACGCATATTCATTGTGCCAAATCGGGTAAATGCCTGGGCGGTGCGACCGGCACGGGTTGGCATTACACAATCGAACATATCAATACCACGTTCAACCGCCCCCAGAATATCCAGTGGCGTTCCAACCCCCATTAAATAACGTGGTTTATCCGTTGGTAATAATGGTGTGGTTGTGGCAATCATGTCGAACATGACGTCTTGGGGTTCGCCGACCGCCAAGCCGCCAACAGCATAGCCATCAAAACCGATTTCGGTCAATGCACGGGCAGATTTTTCACGCAGGTCTGGAAAGTCTGCACCCTGGACAATACCGAATATGCCATAGCCGGGTCTGTCAATAAATGCATCTTTGCTGCGTTTGGCCCAGCGTGTCACCATATCGACATTTTTTTCAACAC
The DNA here is from genome assembly GCA_017502865.1 of Alphaproteobacteria bacterium. Taxonomy (GTDB): domain Bacteria; phylum Pseudomonadota; class Alphaproteobacteria; order Rs-D84; family Rs-D84; genus Enterousia. Next base: position 22,136 of record JAFVUD010000002.1, read on the forward strand.
GGTCACGGGGCGCAGGTAATTTCAAACATTCGTCCAGAACCATTGTGATATTCGAATCTAACTGGTGCTGGATATGGACAGAATCTTCGGGACGCAGAAAGTGTTTTTTACCACCGTCAAAGTGTGATGTGAACTGGACACCTTCTTCACTCATTTTGGTCAGGGTTGACAGTGACATAACCTGGAAACCGCCACTGTCGGTCAGGATTGGCCCATGCCAACCGCCAAATTTATGCAGGCCGCCCATCTGTTCCACCAAATCACCACCCGGACGCATCATCAAATGGTATGTGTTGCCCAAAATTACTTCGGTGCCGGTGGCGGCAACCTGGTCCATGGTCATGGCTTTGACCGTGGCTGCGGTACCAACCGCCATGAATGCAGGCGTTTGAAACGTGCCGTGTGCAGTTTCAACCGAACCACGGCGTGCATTACCATCTGTTGCAATTAAATTAAATTTCAGTGCCATTTTTTATATCCTTTTTAAACAACAGGCAACAATCACCATAACTGAAAAATCTGTATTTTTCATCAACAGCGTGTTTATATGCGTTTTTCATTTCAACCAGTCCTGCGAATGCAGAAACCAACATAAACAGTGTCGATTTTGGCAGATGAAAATTGGTCAACAGGACATCAACCGCACGAAATTTATAGCCCGGTGTGATGAAAATATCTGTAGAACGGCAAATCGGCACGACACGCCGACACGCCATGGTATTACAGTTGTCCATTGCCGCACTTTCCAGTGTCCGCATAGACGTTGTTCCCACCGCAATAACACGTTTTGCAGCGTTTATGATGTCGGCCTGGGCCGGGGTGATACAGCACCATTCACTGTGCATTTTATGTTCGGCCAGGTTTTCTGTTTTTACCGGCAACCAGGTGCCCGCCCCGACATGCAATGTGACATTTACAATTTGTGCACCACGGCGTTCAATTTCGGCCAACAAATCTGTTGTAAAGTGTAAACCGGCTGTGGGGGCCGCCATTGACCCCAGGGGCGATGAATATACGGTTTGATAACGTTCACGATCGGCATCTTCGGTGTCACGCTTCATATATGGTGGCAGTGGTATTTTGCCAACCCGGTCCAGCACATCGAAAACATTATCGCACAGGAATTTAATCTTTAACCCACTGTCATCATCATGGGCCAGGACTTCGATTTTTGTGCCATCGTCCAGTGTTAAAATTGTGCCATCTGGGATTTTATTGAATTTTTTACACAGCCCCCACCAGGTTTTATCATCAACGGCGGTATGCAGTGTGATTTCGTGTTTGCCATCGGCCATAAAACGGGCCGGAATAACACGGGAATTATTAAATACCACCACATCGCCAGGTGCCAAAAAATCCAGAAAATCACGAACATGTTTATCGGCAATTTTATCGCCATCAACAACCAACATGCGTGATGCATCACGTTCGGCCAATGGGTGCGATGCAATCAATTCGGTGGGCAATTCAAAATCAAAATCAGATGTGGTCAGCATTTTATTTTTTGAACTCCAACCCCTGGTCGATATAGTTTTCGGCCTTGTCTTCCCAGTCTGGTTCAACACGCACAAACAGGTGCAGTCGGGCATTTACATCCCACTGGTCCTGGATATCATGACGGGCAGCGGTGCCAATGCGTTTTAATTGTTCACCACCCTTGCCTACTACTATCTTTTTATGTGCATCGTTGCGAACGGCGATTTTCTGGTAAATATCCAGAACACCATCGGCATCAACATCAACACGTTCGGTCACAACATTGATGTGATATGGTAATTCCTGGTGAATATATTTATAAATCTTTTCACGGGTCAATTCCGACAGATACAGTTCATCGGGAACATCGGGTGCATCGACCGTGTCAAACAAATATGGCGATTCAGGCATTACATTTGCCAACGCAGTCAGCATTTTTTCAATACCGTCGTTCTTTAACGCAGAAATCATGAAAATTTCAGACCATGGTGCCAATTCATTCAATTCGGCAACCATTGGCAGTAATTCCAGTTTGGCAATGGCATCAACCTTGTTCAGGGCAACAAAGATGTTGGGACGGTCTTTAATCTTGTCCGCCAGGGCACGGATTGTTTCGGTTATACCCTTTTGTGCATCAACCAACAGCAATACCGCATCTGCATCCGATACAGCATCCATTGCGGCGGCGACCATTGCACGATCCAGACGGCGTGAAGGCTTGAAAACACCGGGGGTGTCTACAAATATCAACTGACGCGCGCCAACCATTTTTACAGCCCGCAGGCGTGTGCGTGTGGTTTGCACTTTGTGCGAAACAATGGATACTTTGCGACCCATGATTTGATTTAACAATGTACTTTTGCCCGCATTTGTGGGGCCAATGATGGCAACAAAGCCAGAATAAGTCTTATTAGTCATGTGAAAAATCATAGCACAGGGAAAATAAAAGTAAATAAAAAACCTTGCATTGCGAATACATTGTTGGTAAATAAGCAAATGTGTAGGTGGGGCAGAAATATAAAGGAAGTATAATATGCAATTGACAGGGCCCGAAATCCTGCGACGGATGCAGGAAAAAGAAAATCCAGATATCATCATTAGACCATTTGATGAAAGATGCCTGGGCAGTAATAGTTATGATTTACACTTGGGTGACACACTGAAAGTGTATAAACAGGCGATTCCAAAGGGAATGAAACCTGCGTTGCCATACAAAGGCAAACCAGATGCACACAAAATGGAGGATTGGTTTGAATCTGATGCAGCCCATATGCAATTTCTGCATTGCCCAGAAGCCTTTGACATTCGCAACCCACAGTATTTGATTGATCCAACAAATCCAACACATCACCAGACAATCACACTGAAAATCCCAGAAACAGGGCTGATTTTGTCACCAACAATTGGGTATTTGGGTTCAACAATTGAATACACAGAAACACGGAATTTATTCCCATATATTGATGGAAAATCCAGTATTGGCCGTAATTTTATATTGAATCATCATACCGCCGGTCGTGGCGATGATGGTTTCTGTGGCGAATGGACATTGGAAATTCGTGTTCTGCACCCAACAGTTGTTTACCCATATATGCGTATTGGCCAGATTTACTATGAACAGTTTGTCGGCAAGCGTAAACCATATGACAAGAATAAAACCAGCCACTATAACGGCCAGTTTGGTCCAACACCAGCGGCACCGGTACCAGTGGACAAATTCTTGAAAGATTTGGTACAAAAACAGAAATAAAAAACGCCCCGTTTGGGGCGTTTTGTTTATTAGATGCTGTCAGCATTAATCCAGCGACCAGATTTCAACAAACCTGGGGCCATGCCTTCGTTTGCACGCAGGTTATCGATTACGCTGCGGGCCTTGGCTGCATCCAGATTGATGATGCGTACTTTGTACATGTCGCCTTCGTGGACAACGGTTGCATCGCCGTATGCCTGCATACGCTGGGCCAATGTAGATGCACTGTCTTCGGCATAGAATGCACCGACCTGGACACTGTAATCGCCAGATGCGGTTGCAACAGGAACGGCAACTGGTACAGTTTCAACAGGTGTTGCGACAACTGTTTCTTGTTGCATTACGACAGGCTGTGCTGCGGCACCAATTGTTGCATTTTTAACAGCCATAGATTCTTCGGCCATAACCTGGATCTGGACTTTGGCAGTGCCGTTCATGCCAATACGCTGGGCAGCGGCAGGTGACAAGTCCATCAAACGTGTATTTACGAATGGTCCACGATTATTCACACGAACAACAACAGACTGGCCATTTTCCAGGTTGGTCACACGTGCGATTGTTGGCAATGGTAATGTTTTGCTGGTCGCAACCATCTGGGCGGCATCAAAGATTTCGCCATTGCTGGTCTGTTGACCGTTCAATTCTGTTGGTATAATACCTGCAACACCGGTCTGGTTATATGTCAAATCTTCGACAGGGATATACTGGACGTTTTCAACCTTGTACGCGTTGCCGACATAATATTTCGGGGCAGCCGCCATCAAATATGCATCATTCAAAGACTGGGATGGGGCAGAAACCAATGTTTCTTCGCCAAAACCGTCAGCCGAGCCATAGCCCGCATTGTTTGTAGCACCGTTGTTCATACAACCGGTCAACATAGCAGTCAAAACCGCCAGTGAGATTACTTTTTTCATGATTTTAGGACTCCTTACATTCTTGATAATTTTATTTTATCATAAAAAAGTCCATGTTTCAAATTTTATTTTACCATTATAATTTTCGGTCCAGCACATATGCAACGGGCAAATACAAGATACCGTATGCCGCAATAGATGCGCCCAATACCCAAATGCTGGTAATCGGCACAAACCACAGTCCAACACCCAACAATGTGGCATATGCACCAAACAGTACAACCGAACGCACGGTTTTAGAATCGTGATGCACCAATTCACGTTTGCGACACGCACGCCCCAACAGATAGTTTTTCAAATAACCACTGGCCACAACACCGATTGGAATTGCCAGATACCCAAACAATGGGAACAATGCGACATACAAAACGGCGGCAACACCCAATGATACCATACTGGTTTTAACGGGTGTTTTGACATCCTGGGCGGCGTACAGGGTTTTGCTGTAAATCTGGCTGACCAGCATGGCGGGCAAAACAAACACCTGAATCATAATTGCGGTGGCAACTGCGTGGGTTGATGATGCGGTCCATGCACCATACTGGAACAGATATTTTATGATTGGTTCGGCCAACACAAACAGGCCAACAACGCATGGCAATATCAGCATTAAACCACGACGCATGGACGAATTCTGTTGCAGATAGACACTGCGAAGATTGTTATCGGCCAATGCGTTCGAAATTGATGACATCAAAACAGTTCCCACCGCCAGGCCAATCATCGCAAACGGCAACTGGATTATGCGGTCCGAATAATACAGCCATGAAACAGCCCCACTTTGGAAACTGGCAACCAGGGTGCCGACAATGATTGATATTTGGTAAAACCCACTGCCCACAATGCTGACCCCCAGGCGTTTGAACATACTTTTGATTTTTGGGGTCCAACGTGGTACGACCAGGTGCAGCCCAAAATGCCGGCGACGAATACGTGACCACAGAACACAGAACTGAATTACGCCAGACAGAACAACGGTACCCGCCATCAGCATCAGTACATTTTCTGAACCGAACACCATCGCAATCAGCAATGCACCAATCAGCATGATGTTCAGCAATACAGGCATAAATGCCGCCAACAAAAACCGTGAAAACGCATTCAAAATTGCAGACAAGAATGCAGAGCCGCAAATAAATATCACATACACAAACATTATGCGGGAAATAAACACGGTCATTTCCATTTTGCCAGGGGTTGCATCAAAACCAGGCGCCAAAACCCACACGACCAACGGCATAAATATTTCAAATAAAATTGTTATTCCCAACAATACAACCAGCAACCATGAAAATACATTTTTCGCAAAGTTAGAATCTTTTTTAGAATCTGTGTACATGGGGATAAAGATTGCGGACAGTGCCCCTTCGCCCAGCAGGTCACGGAACAGGTTTGGTAATTTGAACGCCGCCAAAAATATGTCAGACAGGCGCCCTGCCCCCAGGACACGTGCAATTAACATGTCACGAATAAAGCCGAAAATGCGACTGATGCCGGTCATGGCACCAACCCCGAAAATATGTTTGCCTAGTTTCATAGTTTAGATTATACTGCGATACATAAATAAAAATCAAGGCAGGAATAAAAACATGAAAAAATTATTTGCCATATTCGGTGCGACCGCAATGCTGGGGGCATGCGCCGGTACACCAGACACAGAAATTGTAGTGCAACAACCGTTGAATGAAATCTATAAAAAAGCATATGATGAGTTTAACGATGAAAATTATGAAATCGCTGCAACAGAATTTGCCAAGGCAGAATCACAATATCCCGCCAGTCCATGGGCCGCAGATGCGTTGATTATGTCGGCGTATTCACATTATATGGACGAAGACTTTGCCGGTGCAATTATGGCCGCAGACAGATTTATGCGTTTCCACCCAGGACACAAAGACGTGCCGTATGTTCTGTACCTGAGGGGTATGTGCTATTACCGCCAGGTCAGCGACGTTCGCCGTGAACCAGGTATGAGTGCATATGCACTGCAACAATTCCAGAATCTGGTCGAAAGATTCCCACGCAGTCCATATGCAAAAAATGCAGAAAACAAAATTATGATTTTGAAAAACTATATCGCAGGCAAAGTTATGTTTTCGGCACGCAATGATATGAAACGTGAAAACTGGCCCAGTGCGATTTCACGTCTGCAACAGGTGGTCGAAACCGCCCAGGAAACAGTTATGACACCCGAAGCAATGTACAGATTGACCGAATGTTATACGGCGATTGGATTGCCAGAACAGGCAAATGGTTATTCACAAATGCTGAAACTGAATTTCCCAGACAATGAATGGACCAAGAAATTAAAGTAATAAAAAATCCCCAAATCGGGGATTTTTTATTTTGATATATTTTATTATTTTGCCGCTTCTTCGGTTGTGACAGGTTCAGCAGGAACTTCGGCTGGGACTTCGGCCGGTGCGTCGCCGGTGCCGAACAATTCCTGGGCCATGATTTCCTGACGCAGTTCACTTTGCTGGGTTGAAACACTGGTTTTAGATGCAACCAACGCCAATGCAGCACACAAAATAAAGAAGATTGTTGCCAACCATGCAGTTGCACGGGTTAAAAAATTACCCGCCGCAGCCCCAGTCAAGGCACCGCCCAACATAGATGCCGCAGATGAACCAGACATGCCGGACCCTTCGGATTTTTGTAACAAAATCAGACCAATCATCAAAACGGCTACGATTATTAATAATACAAGTAAGATTGAAAACATTTTATTCCCTTTGGGTTGTGTATTTGTGTTGATTTTATATGGCTGAATCCTAAATTGCAAGGATTTTCAGCAATTCTTCGGCGGCAGCCAGGCTGGCCATTTTTTTAGATGTGCCGGTGCCGGTTGCAGATTTGCCCAGTGCACTGACACGAACATTGAATATTGGGCAATGTGATGCACCCGTTGACGACAGGTATTCATAGACCGGTAATTCGCCCGATGCAGATTTTTGCACCAATTCTTGTAATGCGGTTTTGGCATCTTTTGGTGCGGTCTGGGCCGACAATGCCAAATCACGCCACAGTTCCATTATCACAGCACGGGCGGATTCAAACCCACCGTCGATAAAGATGGCACCAAATACAGCCTCCATCGCATCGGCCATTACGTGACGAATTCGACCGCCAGTCATGTGCCCATGGCGAATACGTTTTGCCAGCCCCAAATTTTCTGCAACAGATGCCAGTGTTTCTGTTGAAACCAGTACGGCATGACGACGTGCCAGGTCACCTTCGGGTTCGGTGGGAAACATTGTGTACAACATTTCTGCAACCGTCAGCCCCAGCACACGATCACCAATGAATTCCAACCGTTCATTATTATGTGTGGCATCGGCACCACTTTGTGTCAATGCCAATTCCAACAGTTCTGTGTTATTAAATTTGTAATTTAATTTTTCCATTTTATTTTACATCCATTCCAAATCTGTCCCAGCGCATTTTACGCCCCCAATTCCACAATGCCAGCATTGAAGAATAATAGTTATGTGAATACCATGTGAACCAAACACGGCCCAACAAATTATCACGGGAAACATCACGACTGAAAAAACGGCTGTCACGACTGTTGTCACGGTTGTCACCCATAAAGAAGTATGAATTTTCAGGCACGACATAGGCATCTGTGTTATCAGAATAATATTCATTGTCCGACGTTTCGATGATGCTGTGGGTGACACCGTTTGGTAAAACCTCGGTATATTCGGTCATTACAAAAATCCCGCATGGTATTTCCGATGGTTTCCAACCGCCGGTTCCCAATGGCAACCCGGCATGGTCGGTATTGTTTATCAAATATTTATATTCGTTTGTGCATTGGTCTGTGTATTGAATTGTGTAATTGAATTCGGCCGGTTTGTTATCAACATAGATTTTATTGCCGTCGATTTCAAAGTTGCCATTCTGGTAATGGCCACGTTTTGGTTCTTTGGGTAAAACCGCCCAAACGTATGGACGTGGGTCACGACGTTCAACCATTGTGTCATTTATATACAGGCGACCACCAATAACCTGGATTTTGTCGCCAGGTTTCCCAATCAGGCGTTTTACGTAATCCTGGGATTCATCTTCGGGATTGCGAAAAACAACCACATCGCCAACATTGGGTTCAGTTGCCCAAAAACGACCATTCCACAATTTCCACGAACCAAACGGAAATGAATAACGGGAATAACCATATGACCATTTAGTCACAAAAATATGATCCCCAACGTGTAATGTTGGTATCATAGACCCAGACGGGATATTAAATGGCTCTAATAAAAAACTGCGAAATATGATGGCAATCAGTGCACCATAAAATATTGTATTAAACCATTCACGTGCGACATTTTTATTTTTTGCTGGCATTTACTATCCTTTCTTAAACGTGGGTATTTTAGAACTTGAATTGATTTAGTGCAAGTTCTAATATGCAAATATGATATCACTGAATTCAATTATTTTTAATGGAATGGACGCAACACAGATTGATGTCCAGGTACAGTTAGCAACAGGGTTTTCAAAACCTGAATTTAATATCATTGGATTGGCCGATCGTGCGGTCAAAGAATCTGCGGAACGCATTCGAAATGTTTTAAGTGCATTGAACCTGTCGTTGCCGCCAAAGCGGTTGACGGTTAATCTGTCGCCGGCAGACGTTGAAAAAAGTGGCTCGCATTTCGACCTGCCTATTCTGTGTGGAATTTTGTGTGCGATTGGGGTGTTGCCGGAAAATGAATTATCTAAATATGTAATTCTGGGCGAAGTGGGATTGAATGGTGCAATCGTACGAACAGATGCAGTTTTGCCGGCCAGTGTTTGGGCAAACAACAACGGTATGGGGATTATATGTCCTGCCACCCAAGGGGCCGAGGCACGATGGGCCGGACATACAAACATACTGGCACCGGGGCATGTTATGGATTTGATTAATCATTTCAAAGGAATCCAGATTTTGCCATTGCCAACATTGGACAATCAAAGCGATGCAGCCCCAGAAAAAACATTAGACATGGCCGAAGTTCACGGTCAAGAAGCCGCAAAACGTGCGTTGGAAATCGCAGCGGCGGGTGGGCACGCAATGCTGATGGTTGGGCCGCCGGGGTCGGGCAAGACTATGCTGGCATCACGATTGCCGACAATCATGCCAGAAATGACCGCCGAAGAAATTTTGGAAACATCTATTATCTATTCCATTGGGGGACAACTGGACAATAAATCACTGATGGTCAAACGGCCATTCCGCAGTGTACATCACACGTCCAGTCCAGTCGCATTGGCCGGCGGCGGTTCAGATGCACGACCAGGTGAAATATCACTGGCACATAACGGGGTGTTGTTTCTGGACGAATTGCCAGAATTTAATCGGGCAACACTGGAAATTCTGCGTCAACCGATGGAAAGCGGCCAGATTTTAATTTCACGTGCAAAACGCAATGCGACGTATCCGGCACGCTTTCAATTAATTGCTGCGATGAACCCATGTCCATGCGGGCATTTGGGAAATGCGGCATTGTCTTGTTCCAAGGCACCACGATGCGCCGAAGCGTACCAGAATAAAATTTCGGGACCATTACTGGACCGCATAGATTTGCACGTAGATGTCGATGCCGTTAATCCATGGGAAATGAAAAATGACGATAACACACCACGTGAAACCAGTGCTGAAATTCGGGCACGTGTTGTGGCGGCACGCAATCGACAAATCGCCCGCCAAGGCATGGTGAACGCACGGTTGGACGGGGCAGATTTGGAAAAGCATGCACCGTTAAGTGACGAATTAACAACATTCTTGAACACGGCGGCAGAAAAGATGTCTATGTCGGCACGTGGGTACAACCGAATTAAACGTTTGGCACGAACAATCGCCGATTTACGTGGGGCTGAAAATATCGAAATGACCGATTTAGCCGAGGCTTTGTCATATCGCCCAATCAATCGGGGAAAGTACGGTGTGAAAATCTGAATCCACCCAAATAAACAGGAGAGATAATTTGGCACGCAGACCAGCAGAAGAAATCGTGAACGAAAAACCGAAACCATCGTGGAAACGGCGGTTGGTGGTGTATATGTTTAATCTGGTCCTGATTGGATTAGTTGCTGTGGCGGGATATGTTGCGATTATATATTTACAGATGCCGTCATTGGATGCAATCTTGAACGAAACACGACCGGCGGCGTTGACATTTGTGGACAGGCACGGAAATGAAATTCGGTCATCTGGGCGAATTATGGGGTCGCCGGTTTCGGTTGAAAATCTGCCGCCACATGTATGGCAATCTATTGTCGCAATCGAAGATAAAAGATTTTTTCAGCACGGACCAATTGACGTTCGTGGAATTACACGGGCGATGATTTCGAACCTGGTCAAAGGACGGGTGGCGGCCGGTGGGTCGTCTATTACCCAACAGACAGCGAAAAATATTTTTTTAAGCCGTGAAAAAAAGATTTCGCGCAAGGTTCAAGAACTGATTTTATCATACTGGCTGGAAAACAGATTTGATAAAAACCAGGTTCTGGATTTATATATGAACCGGGTGTCGCTGGTTGGGGGAATGCGTGGAATTGATGCGGCGGCACGTGTTATGTTTGGGGTGCCGGCAACAAAACTGACCATTGCCCAGGCAGCACAAATTGCAGCGATGCTGAAAGCACCAACTACATACAGCCCACTGAAAAATCCAGAAAAAAACATCACACGTGCACGTGTTGTTTTACAAGAAATGGTTCGCCAGGGATACATTACACTGAACCAGGCACGGATAGCCGCCCAACAGATGAAACCAGCCCAGCAAATGGCCGATACAAATATGCATAGATACTGGACGGACTTTGTTAGCGACGAAGTAAAATCACGAATTGGAACATTTGAAACAGATATGATTGTGCATACCACACTGGACACTAATTTACAGAATCGTATTGCCGCAATTTTACCACAAAAAACGGGTCAATATCAGGGGGCAGTTATCGCCATGGAACCCGACGGTGCCATTCGTGCAATGAGTGGCGGCAACGATTACCAAATCAGTCAATTTAATCGTGTGACGGCACCACGTCAACCCGGCAGTGCGTTTAAACCGGTTGTATATCTGGTGGCATTGGAAAACGATATGATGCCGGACACATATGTAAATGATTCACCATTTGCGATTGGGGATTATAACCCAAAGAATTATAACGAACGGTACTATGGCGACATAACATTGGCAACGGCATTTGCAAAAAGTGTGAATTCGGTTCCACTGAAACTGACCGAAACGTATGGGATTGATTCTGTGTTGGACATGGCGAACCGATTGGGCGTTGGAACAAAACTGCGGCGTGAATACTCGACAGTTTTGGGGGCATCTGAAATGAGTTTGTTGGATTTGACCAATATATACGCCGTGATTTGGAATGATGGGAATTCGGTACGGCCCTATTCTATTACAAAAATAACAGATACAAATGGCAACGTTATTTATGAACGCAATCCGTCGGACCCAATCCAAGTTCTGCAACCACAGACGGTCGAATCTATGCAGACATTGTTGGCCAATGTTATTGAAATTGGTGGCACCGGGGGACGTGCACGGGCGGAAAATGTTCTGGGGGGGAAAACCGGGACCAGTAATGAAAATCGTGATGCATGGTTTGTTGGTGCAACAGATGATTTAATTATCGGTGTGTGGATGGGAAATGATGATTTTACGCCGATGGATTCTAAAATCACAGGTGGAACAATCCCAGCCGAGATATTCAAGGAAATTATTACTAAATAAAAACTTGACAAAAAACAAGTTATTTGTTTATACTGCGACTGCATTTAGCAAAGAACATTTAATTTATTCAACCAAAAGGATTTTCTGATGTATTTGCTGGTTATGTAATATTGTCCGTCTGAATTACAAATAATTGCGGTCGAATACGACCAATCGAGAGGGGCAATATATTTAATTTCAAACAAAAAAAGGATAATATTATGTTACGCAGAAACATTGGAAAGTCGAAAGTTTCCAATAAAAAACAAAACGCACAACAACCGGCATTGCCGAAATCGTTGTGGAAATTTTATTTCAAGTATGCTGTTCCAGGTTCATGGGGGGCATTGATATGCTATGCGGTGGCTTTTTTGGCCGCACGTTCAGGCAGTGTTTTATTCCCGTACTGTGAACGGTGGTTCATTGCTATATTTGAACAGCCGGTACCGGCGGGGGTTAACTTTGTACAATTTGCGTTGCCGACAATTTTGTTAATTGTTGGGGTGAATTTATTCCTGTCAATCAGTGCAGTTCTACGTGGAATGTTTCATGCACGTTGGTCGCCACAGATTAGCAACCGTTCATCAGTTATACTGAACGATTATGTACACAGTCAATCTATGTCGTTCTGGACCGGACGCATGGCCGGCCAGGTGAACAGCCAGATTAACTATATCACCAATGGGTTTCATGCGGTTCAAGATTTCTGGCGAATCTTTGCTTCGTTGGCATTTATGACGGTCAGTGTCGGTTTGATTTTCCAAATTAACATGTATGTCGCAATAATATTCGCAATCGTTTTTGTGTTGCGTGCAGCATACAGTTGGGCACTGATTAAACCAATGAGCAAGGCTTCAAAAGATGCCAGCAGTATTTCCAGCAAATTGTCTGGTAAGATTGTGGACAGTATTTCAAACTTTTCCGTGGTGAAATTGTTTGCAGGTGCATCACGTGAACGTGAACATTTGGAACCGGTTCGCAACCAACATATTGCGGCACGTGTGTGGTCTTTCTTTGTCCAGCGTTTATTCTGGGGTGTGCCGTTGGTGGTATGGGATATTTGTTATGGGGCAACATTGTTGTTCTGTGTATATCTGTATATGAATGGTCAGATTACAGTGTCTGAAATCGTGTTCACGGTGTCTATTTATTTCAGCACGATGAACACCATCAGCAGCATTGTTGATTCAATCCCAGATATGACCGAACGCATCAGTTCTGCATCAAAAGCATACGCAGAACTGGTTGTGCCAATTGCGGTTCAAGATGCACCAGATGCCGCCACATTAAATGTCACATGCGGGGAAATTGAATTCCGCAACGTTTCGTTCAAATATAAACGCAAGTGGGTTTTGCAGAATTTTAACCTGAAAATCAAGTGCGGGGAACGTGTCGGGTTGGTTGGTGCGTCGGGTGCCGGTAAAACGACACTGGTAAATCTGCTGATGCGTTTCTATGAACCGAACAAAGGACAAATTTTGATTGATGGCCAAGATATCAAAACCATTACCCAGGATTCTTTGCGTGAAAATATCGCATTTATCCCCCAAGACCCAACAATGTTTAACCGCACGTTGCGTGAAAACATTGCATACGGTAAACCGGGGGCATCAGACAAAGAAATTCGGGCGGCAGCAAAACGTGCAGCGGCCGATGAATTTATCATGGGCACGGATAAAAAGTATGATTCTATGGTTGGGGATCGTGGTATTAAGTTGTCTGGCGGGCAACGTCAACGTGTGGCGATTGCACGGGCGTTCTTGAAAAATGCACCGATATTGGTTCTGGACGAAGCAACATCGGCATTGGACAGCGAAACCGAGGTTGCAATTCAAAAATCGTTCGACGAATTGGCCAATGGACGTACCACAATCGCCATCGCACACAGATTATCTACGTTGCGAAACATGAACAAAATTGTCGTGATGAAAGACGGGCATATTATCGAACAGGGATCGCATAACAGCCTGATAAAAAAGCGGGGTGAATATGCACGACTGTGGAAAATGCAGTCGGGTGGTTTCCTGCAAGAATAAAATCTGTAAATTCTGTTTTTATCTGATTTAATTTTGTGATATAATAATGGGCATGAGAAAGAGAATATTTACAATCATGCCCATTTTGTCTTGCCTGATGACCGTGCCGGCCATGGCAAATTGGCAATATGGCAGCGAAATGGTCAACAGTGGCTGGTACCAAGATGACGGAACACGTTTTGTAATTTCTGGACGTGGGGGTGCTTCGTTCGGTATGGCCAGCATTCAAAATAAAGTTGGGGCACTGGTGAACGAATACTATATCGAACCAGAAACCAATATTGTTATCACAGCCAGTTATTATGATGCCTGTGTCAAAGAAGGCGGATGTGGTTCATTCGTTTATGCAGGTATGGCGGCGTTGGAAAATCTGCCGGCCAAAGATGATTTTGGGTCTTTTGCATTTGCGGCGGGTGCCAGTATCGGGTGGACAATGCCAAATCGCCCACAATGGCGTATCGAAGTTGGCTGGGACCATATTTCAGAAAGTGAATATAACGCATCACCATTGTTCGAAGGTAATTTGCCATTGACCGAAGGCAATGCAGAAGGTGAAATATTTGTTCAAAGTGGTGCGGTTCAATCAACAGTCACAACAGATATCATCAGTGCGATGGCATTCTATGATTTCTTTGAAGGTTTGGAAAAGCCATTGAACCAGTGGATTCCGTATGTTGGATTGGGGCTGGGGTATGCAGATTCTAAGACCGTTATGGATTTGTCAGACCCATATGGTGATTTATCGACATCGGTTGATTTGCAGAACTTTGGCGAAACCGATGATTATGGTGTAATTCAATTTAACCGTTCAACACACAACACATCTAATATTGCGGCGGTGGCGGCGGTGGGTGTTTCATACGGCATAGGCGAAGGCATGTTCTTGGACCTGGGGGCACGTGTGGCATATATTCCAAAGATTAAGTGGGTATTACAAAATGCCGACGATACACGTGAACGTGATTGGTTCAATGCAGAAAATATGATTTATGCGAACCTGATGCTGGGTGTGCGATTTGAATTCTAAAAAAATCCCCGTTTTGGGGATTTTTTTATTGATTGCCGGCGATGGCGTTTTCAAAGTCACCTTCGGTCCAAATTGTAATCCCCAATTCGTTGGCACGGGTTAATTTACTGCCTGCATCGGCACCGGCCAGGACAATGTCTGTTTTGGCAGAAACACTGGACGAAACACGGGCACCCATTTGTTCCAAAATTTCTTTGGCGGCATCACGGGTATAATTCATCAATGTCCCGGTCAGAACCACACGTTTGCCCGCCAATGGACCATCGGCCACAGGGGCCGCAGGGGTGGCATCGTGAACATTGACATATTCCAGCAATTTATCCAATGCGGCGGCCGTATGTTCGTCGGCAAAGAAAGAAACGATTTCCGCCGCCATAACATCGCCAATACCATCAATCTGGGTTAATTTCCATTCGGGGGCCGAACGCACAGCCGCCAACGAACCAAATGCACGGGCCAATATTTTTGCGGTGACCTGGCCTATTTCGGGGATGCCGATTGCAAACAGAAAACGATGCAAATCAATATTACGTGACCGTTCAATCGATGCATCCAGGTTGGACACAGATTTGTCGCCAAATCCATCTAGATTCTTGATATCTGGGCCATGACGTTCAATCAATGTAAATATGTCGGCCGGTGTTTCAATCCAGCCACGTGAAACGAATAATTCCAATTGGCGTGTCCCCAGACCGTCGATATCAAAACCATGTCGGGACACAAAGTGTTCCAATGCACCAATACGCTGGGCGGGGCAAGACAGTGTGTTGATACAACGACGTGCAACCATGCCTGTATCCTGGGCCACGGGGGCACCACAAACGGGACATGTGGTTGGAAATACGAATTCAGGTGCATTTTCGGCGGTTTCTGCAACATCGACAATTTGTGGAATTACGTCACCGGCACGCTGGACCACGACACGGTCGCCAATATGCACACCCAGACGTGCGATTTCATCTGCGTTGTGCAATGTGGCACGGGATACGACCACACCGCCAATATTGATTGGTTCCAGTTCAGCCACAGGTGTTAAAACACCGGTACGACCAACCTGGACCGTAATATCGTTTAATGTTGTAATTGCACGGGCAGCAGGGAATTTATATGCCACTTCCCAGCGGGGGCTGTTGGCACGTGCACCCATGCGTTCTTGGATATCTACATTATCAACCTTGATCACCAGGCCGTCGATATCAAATGGGATATCGGGGCGAATACGCATGATTTCGTTATAGACATTCTGGATTTGTGCCATATTTACGGCATGATGTGCCCAGCGACGTGTTGTCTTGAATCCCCATGATTCCAGGCGGTCGAAATATTCAGCCTGGGTCGCCCAGGTGCGTTTGGATAATTCGCCATAGGTATATGCAAATGCACTGAGCCGTCGTGACGCCGTCACCGCAGGGTTTAATTGACGTAAAGAGCCCGCCGCCGCATTGCGTGGATTGGCAAACGTTTTGTCGGATTCTGCGTTCAGGGCAAAGAAATCACTGCGTAGCATATAGACTTCGCCACGGATTTCAATCACGTCTGGGAAATCGCCGGTCAAGGTGTGCGGAATGTCTGGTATTGTTTTCAGGTTTTCGGTAATGTCTTCGCCCTGGACCCCACTGCCCCGGGTAAGGCCACGAACCAAACGACCATGTTCATAGCGGGCAGAATATGATACACCGTCAACCTTTAATTCAATAAATACATTTGGGTCGGCCAATTTGTTGTACCAATCGGCGACTTCGCTTTCAGAAAACACGTCGGATATAGACAGCATTGGTACACTGTGTGTGTATGCGTTAAACGAATTTGATACCGCCGCACCAACACGTGTTGAAACACCACCAGCCGCCAATTCTGGATATTCACGTTCAATGTCCAATGCACGGTGTTTTGCCGCATCGTATGTTGCGTCGTCAACCACAGGGGCATCGTTTTGGTGATATGCGATATCCCATTCGGCCAGTTTTTTTAGTAATTCTGCGTGCTCGGCACGGATAAATAAATCAGGTACTTTTGCCATGTGGAAATTATAGAAAATTCGCACAACAAACACAATCGGAAAAGATATTAAAAAATAACGGAACCAGATACTTTACATTTATGATTTTTTTACTATAATTATTGTGTGGTGTGGTGATTCCACAAAAAACAAATTTTCCAATTTTATCGGTAATGACGGACAACTGCGATTTGCGGATTTGTTCGGCGTTCGAATAAAAAAGCAAAGGAGTGAAAAGTGAGTGACAAAATATTTAACGCATTGAAATTTGCAACAAATGCACACACGGGACAATATCGAAAAAGCACCCAGATTCCATACATTGTGCACCCGGTTGCGGTTATGCAGGAACTGATTCAAAATGGTGCCAGCGAAGATGCGATTGTGGCTGGAATTCTGCATGACACATTAGAAGACACACCAACAACCCCAGATGATTTGAGGGCGGCGTTTGGTGAACGCATCACACAACTGGTTATGGGGGCATCTGAACCAGATAAAACCCAAACATGGGAAGAAAGAAAGCGGCATACAATTGCAGAATTATCACAGTGCAATGACACAGAACAATTGATGATTATTTGTGCAGATAAATTAAGCAATATTTCCAGCATCTGGGCGGACTGGGTAAAATATGGTGATGCAATTTGGGGCCGTTTTAACCGTGGGGTGGAACAGCAAAAATGGTACTATTGCAGTTTGGCAAAAATCTTTGCACAACACACAGATAAATCGCCACTGTTTGAAAAATATATCAAAATGGCTCAGCAGGTTTTTCCAAACTGATAAAAATGGCGACTGAAATTTCCAGTCGCCATATCTTTATTTACCAATCACCAGATATACCAGATATGCAATATAAATCAGTACGAACAAAATCCCAGATTTGTACCCCATGCGACCATGGCGGACGGTGCACAACCACAGCAGCGCAACCGCTAATATCGCCATAATGCCATCGAATAAAAATGCAGGATTAAATGGTATTGGCAAAATCACACCAGCAATCCCCAGCACGAACAGAATATTAAAGATATTAGACCCCACGATATTACCAATGGCAATATCTGATTCACCGTGACGGGCGGCGATTACACTGGTCACTAATTCAGGCAGACTGGTCCCCAGGGCGATGATAGTTAAACCAATTACACGTTCAGACACACCGATATAGCGTGCAATATCACATGCAGCAGATACTGTTATATTACTGCCCAGGACCAGTGCGACCAGGCCCAAGACTATGCACAATATGATTTTTACAGCAGACATATGTTTAATGTTTGATGTGTCACATTCTGTGTTGCGTGATATTGCAAACAGATAGCCCAAGAACGCAACAAACAACCCCAACAATACAAACGCACTGGCACGTGAAATAACACCAAAACTGGCCCCCAACCAGCACAGCAGGATTGTTATAATTCCCACAAACGGAATTTCATAGCGAATGGTATTTTTCTGGACAGTCAATGTGGTAAATATTGCAGTCAGCCCCAGAATCAAAAATATATTTGCGATATTGGATCCAACAACATTACCAATTGCAATTGCGTTTGAACCATGCAGGGCCGATGAAATACTGACGGCGGCTTCGGGGGCACTGGTCCCCATGGCAACAACGGTTAATCCAATAATAATTGGTGGGATACACATGCGGTTCGCCAATGCAGATGCACCATCAACAAAATAGTCTGCACCACGTATTAATAAAACAAACCCCAGGATTAATAAAACCAGATTTAACAGCATCTTTCCCCCTTTTGATTCATACGTGATGGGAATCATAGCATATGAAAAACATTCTTGGCAAGGGGGGCTTTTTATTTTGACAACACATGCACATCGGTTCATAATTTACCTATGAACGTTGCGTTTGATGCACATTGCCATTTTTATGAATCTGACCTGCCCCAGGGGGTGGGTGGCGTGATTACCAATGCTGCACAGTACACAGACTGGGCCAAGGTTATAAACGTTGCAGATTCGTGCGGTGGAATATATGGTGCAATTGGAATTCACCCATGGTATGTTCAAGATATTCCAGATAATTGGGGGCAATTATTAGAATCACATTTAATCAACAACCCAGATTTAATGGTTGGGGAAATTGGTCTGGACAAAAACCGTCCAGATACAGAAAAGCAAATTGCCATATTTATTCAACAAATGCACATTGCGAACAAAACAAAACGTGGTGTTCATGTGCACTGTGTGGGAATGTGGCCAACAATGCGGCAAATTTTGACGGAACATGATTTTTCATCTGTTCCATTTATTTTGTTCCACAGATATTCGGGGGCATCGGGTGATATTGCGTGGCTGATAAAAAAATGCAATGCGTACTTTTCATATCGTGCGATTGACAGTACAGGTAAAATTCGGGCGATACCGGTGGACAGGTTGCTGGTCGAAAGTGATTCAAGTTCCCCAGAACAATGCACAGAATGGACAGCCGGCATGGCCCAGGCGTGCGGTGTGCCCCCAGATACTTTTATAAACAATGCAAAACGGATGATAAAAAATGGACAGATTATTTAGAACACGTTTATTATTTGGTGATGTGGCGATAAAAAAACTGAAAAATGCAACCGTTATGGTTGTGGGCTGTGGGGCGGTTGGGTCATTCGCAATCGAAGCATTGGCACGCAGTGGCGTTGGTCACATTGTGGTTGTAGATTTTGACACAGTCGAAGAAACAAATATAAATCGCCAACTGTTCGCAACATGTCGCACAATCGGCATGCCAAAGGTCGATGTGGCAGAATCCAGAATTCACGATATTTCACCAGATATTTTGGTTGATAAATTTAATATGTTCTGGGATGCAGACACAGACATAGATTTGCGACCAGACTTTATTATTGATGCAATAGATTCTGTCCCGTCTAAGGTTGCGTTGGCACAATGGGCCCAGGCACACAATATACCAATTATCGCCAGTATGGGGGCGGCACTGAAAACAGACATTACAAAAATTCAGGTTGGGAATTTATATAAAACATCTGTTTGCCCGTTGGCGGGACGTGTTCGCAAATTGGCACGGGATGCGGGTGTTGCCGATTACCCAGTGGTGTTTTCAACCGAAAAATCGGCCCCGGTTGTTGGACACGCCAAGAATATGGGGTCGATTATCACGGTCACGGGCACATTTGGATTAATGCTGGGCGGGTATGTGATTGATAAAATAATTGGCGAATAAAAAACGCCCCGGGATTTGGGGCGTGGACATGAAACTTTGTTTTGGAATAATTATCGGTTGTTGCGAACAGGCTGGTCCACAAACATCCAGATTAACCATACCAATGCTGCGATACCGATAATCGCATAGACAATGTTGCTGGCCAGGGTGGCTGGGCCAAACAGCCATGCGACCAAGTCAAAACCAAAGATACCAATCAACCCCCAGTTCAGGGCACCGATGAATGTCAATGGTTTTAGAACATAGTTTGTTAGTCCTCTCATCTCTTTTTTCTCCTTTGCAAGGTTTTGATATGTTGTCTTGATAGACATTTATATTATACCGTGAAATAAAACACCGTGCAATATCAATAACGCACTTAGGAAAAGGTTCTAACCCGCAAAATACAAGGACTTTTATCACAAGCACAGGTACACATTGCCGAATTATGAGCAATAAAAAAAACGGGGCAAATGCCCCGATTTTTATTCTTGGTCCAAACCTTTGAGCAGGATGTCTTTCAATTCGTTTGGCATCATGCCGGTTGTAGAATAACCACAATCTACGTGGTGGACTTCACCGGTGACGGCACTGGACAAATCACTGAACAGATACATTGCAGCACCTGATACATCGTCCAGGGTCATGTTACGACGTAATGGTGTTTGTTCCGAATTCAGGCGTAACATAGCCTTGAACCCGCCAACACCACTGGATGCCAATGTCATAATTGGGCCGGCACTGATTGCATTAACACGAATTCCGTCACGTCCCAGGTCAGATGCCAGATAGCGAACACTGCTGTCCAGGGCGGATTTTGCAACACCCATTACATTGTAATTTGGCACAGATTTTTCGCCACCATAGTATGTCAGGGTGACAATACTGCCCCCGTTGTTCATCAGGCGGGATGCACGACGTGTCAAATCAACCAATGAATACACGGAAATGTCCATTGTGTTCTTGAAATTGTCACGGGTTGTGTCTGCATAGCGACCGGTTAATTCGTTTTTATCTGAAAATGCGATTGCGTGCAACATACCATCCAGGTGGCCCCATTCTGCTTCGATTTTATTGAACAGGTCGTCCAGTTGTTCATCATTTTGAACGTTGCATTCCTGGACAAATTTGGCACCAATGGATTCCGCCAATGGACGAACACGTTTTTCCAATGCAGGCATCGCATATGGCATTGCGATTTCAGCACCCATTTCATGTGCACGTTTGGCAATTGCCCACGCCATAGACCAATCGTTGGCAACGCCCGTGATTAAAATCTTTTTTCCTTTTAATAACATTATAATGTTCCTTTTGTTATTTCTATTGGACAGATTAAATATAGCACCAAAAAAAATCACCTGCAACAGGTATGTTTTTGGCATAAAAAAACGGGCAATCGCCCGTTGGTTATTTTTTCTGGTCTTTTGTCTTGAACTGCATATCATACAGTGTTTTATATGCACCACCGTCAATTTGCACCAATTCATCGTGGGTGCCCATTTCGACAATTTCGCCATGGTTGACCACTACGATTTTAGATGCGTTGCGGATTGTAGATAAACGGTGTGCGATTACGAACACAGTTTTGTCCATCATCAGGTTTTCGATTGCACGTTGGACGACGGCTTCGGATTTATTGTCCAGGGCAGATGTCGCTTCGTCCAGAATCAGGATTGGGGCATTTTTCAAAAATGCACGGGCGATTGCGACACGCTGTTTCTGGCCGCCAGACAACAGGATTCCACGTTCGCCAATCTGGGTATCCAGACCATTTTTTAACGTGCCGACAAAGTCGTCCAGGCATGCCATTTTGATTGCAGTATCAACCATTTCTGGGGTGGCATCTTGGTTCCCCAGCATAATGTTTTCACGGATTGTGCCGGCGAACAGGAAGTTATCCTGGAACACGACCCCGATATTTTCACGCAATGACTGCAACGTAAAATCACGAATATCATGCCCATCGATTGTGATTTTGCCCGATGTCACGTCATAGAAACGGGGCAGCAAACTGACCAACGTGGATTTACCACCGCCCGAATTACCGACCAGGGCGATTGTTTCCCCACGGTTCACCGTCAGGTCTATATTTTTCAGCACAGGCACATTTTGAACATATTCAAATGATACATCGTGGAATTCGATTTTGCCGTGTGCACGTGGCATTTGTTTTGCATCAGGCTTATCAATAATGGCGGGGCAACTGTCCAGGACATCAAACACACGATCGATTGCCATAAATGCCATGATAACAGAATTATAGTTGCTGCCCAGACTTTTCATTGGGGTGTACAGCATGATTAACGCTGTCAAGAAAGACACAAAACCACCACTGGTAATCGTGCCGTTCAAAATCAGGTATGAACCGTACCAAATCGCAGCCCCAATACCCACCGACAGGATAATATGCATAACCGGTGACAGCCAACGGGTACGCTGTAACAGTTTGATACGCATGCGGAACACGCCGTCCAGAACGGTGTTAAATTTTTCTTTTTGATAATCTTCCAGATTATACGAAATGATGGTTTTATTGCCGGCGTATGATTCATTGTACACGGTCAACAATGCAGAATCCGCAACGACGGTTTTATCCATAACGGATTTAACCTTTTTCTTAATCGACATCATTGGGATAAATGCACAAATCAAGATTGCAACACACACCAATGCCAATTGCCATGAATTATAGAACAGCACGAAAATCAGCGAAATGGCGGTAAAGAATTTCTGGACAAAGTTTTTCAGATTGGTCAACAGGCCGGCACATGCCATATCGGCATTATTGTTGAACATAAAAATAACATCACCAGAATTGCGTTGGTTAAAGAAATTGGTTTCGAAACACAACATCTTTTTATACAAATCGAATTTCAACAGGTTGGTGATTTTAGCCCCGACCCATGTATTCAGGTAATTTACAGCGTATGTCAAACCGCCCTGGACCACGGTGAACAATATGATGGCCAATGGGATATACCATGCGGTCTGCAAAGATTTATCGACCATAACCAGGTCCATATATGGCTTTAACGACATGGCAATCAAGGCGTCCATCGACCCGATTGGAATCGCCAGCAACACAGACATTAACGCACGGAACCAGTATGGTTTAACATACGGCCACATACGTTTATAGTTTTTTACGAACGAATTTTTCAGGACTGCGCCCTTAACATCAATTTTTTTTACCATAATACGCCTTTGTTCGGCCACATTATAAACATATTTACAAATAATGCAACAACACAAAAATCTGTGGTAAATATAGAAATATATGCTAGTATCGATGCGCAAAATAAAAAGGAAAAAAGAAATGCAAAATAAACTGGGGCTAAAATCGCAATACAGACTGACCATCGCTAATATCTGGGATATCGTGAACGCAGGGGTTATTGACCGCATGGATATCAATCGGGGCTGGACAAAATGTCGTGATTATCCGGCACACTGCGAATATTATTCTGTGGGCGATAATTTCAAAATCGAAATTCGTAACCAAACACACCCATGTATTCACAGTGTGGCTGTGCTGAAAAACAAGACATGCAATACGGTGCTGGCTGAAATTTATCACCCAGAATGGGTGGCAAATTTGGCAAAAACATTGCGTCTGCGGGCGGGCGACCCACACCAGGCCCAGGTGGCGGCGGTTGCGTCATATGCCAACACACTGATGCAGGCAAAAAAGATTGCACAGTTGGCACACGTTCATTAAAACACCGCCCATTCGGGCGGTTTTGTTTTTGGGTTCTCGTCCGGTGCCCCATTGCCAAAATAAAAAACCACCATGCGGTGGTTTCTTATTTGTGGTGGGGACACAGGGACTGTAAATTCCCATGGTCGTTTACACTCCATGGGCCCCTTTCGCTTCGCCCCGAACCCTTTTTGGGTTCTCGTCCGGTGCCCCATTGCCAAAATAAAAAACCACCATGCGGTGGTTTCTTATTTGTGGTGGGGACACAGGGACTCGAACCCTGGACCCAATGATTAAAAGTCATTTGCTCTACCAACTGAGCTATGTCCCCAAAACCGGACCTGGAAAGGGAGAACACGGGGTTCTGTTTCCAAGGTACGGGGGCAATTTTGACACATTTAAAAACAAATTGCAAGAAAAAATCTAAAAAAATTTCATTTTTTATTTTTAGTGCCCTGCCCCGATGGCTGGGCGGTGGTTAAATGCTGGGCCAGGGTTATGGCAGACACACTGTCCACGTCCAGCCAATCCAGAACATGCAGCATGATTTTTTCCATGTATTTGGCCGATATCTGGCGACCGTGATGAAATTTTAATTCGGTTATCAAATGCCCCAGATCACGTGCCAGTGATGATAAAATCTGGGTCTGGTCCGGGGTCAGGATTTGGTCCTGGCCGTTGCGGTACAGTAATGTATCCAGTTCGCTGTGGACGTCGTTCATGTGGTTCAATATGCGTGGACCTATATTCAGGCGGCGTGATATTTCTGGGCTGCGCATCGTCAACATGCGATTCAGGTTTTCCAAGGTCAAACGTGACCGAACGCCCATGGATTCACGCAGCAATAAAACTATGTTCAGCATTATGTGATTCAATTTGTCGGCCAGGCTGTGGGCCATGGATTTTTTCATTTGGCGTGCAACACGGGAATTGGTGTAATCGTACAGCAAGAATACCAGCGGTATCGACAGCAATGATGCAGAAACATTTATGATTAAATCACGAATATTTGGGTTGGGTGCATTGTCTATGGCGGCAGTGTACAAAACAATGCCACCGGCAATAGACATCAGGTATGGGATAGACTTTAAAAAAACTGTGCGTAATTTTATTTTCATGTGCACAGTTTAATATATTTGTAATCAATCATATACAGGAACGTATGCCGGACTAAATCATGTCGTCTGATGCAGGACGCAATGTTTTTACCGGACGTAATGATGGGTTGTGGGCCAATGCACATTTATCACGAATAACCAGCAATGCCCACAGACCGGTCGCAACCAATATTGCCCCCAGCAACAAAACACTGATACGCCAGGAACCCATTGAACCGCCCAGCCCAACCAGCAGGCATGTGATTACATAAATCATGTTATCGCCGATGCTGTACAGTGACAATATGACCGAACGGTATGACGTTGGCAGAAAGTCCTGGAACCGAGAGTATAGCAGGACATAAATGCCTGCGAACAAGACATAACCCAATCCCAACAGCCACAGGCCAGACACCGAATAGAAAATCGAGAACATAACATAACTGAGCCCGGCGACACAGATAGTTGTGTATAAAATCCAATCTGGGACCGATTTGAAACGATATGCAAATGTTTGACCCAAAATAGTACAGCCCATAATAAAGAACTGGGCAATACCAACAAATGCCAGTGGCAGACCGATTTCAATTCCAATGGGACTGATGTAATCGTCCAGATAGCAAATATTGCTGACCACCAGGGTCAAGACCATCATCAAAAATATGCACGGTGTACGCATACAGATACGGGTACCTGTCTTGAACACGGTCATAAAACGTGCCTTGCGTTTTGTGCGATGACTGTCAGAATGTGCCGGCAATTTTACACGGGCAATAAAGAATATCGACAACCCCAGAACTGCAATGGAAATATACGTAATTGCTGCATAATCCAGCCCCAGCAACAGCAGCAATGACCCACACGATGACAATGCCGCCCCAACCGCCGAGAAGTTATAGCGTGTTCCCAGAACACGGGCATAAATTCCATGGTTGCGACGGGCCCGCAAACCTTCGTAAATTATGGATTCGTATGCGACGTTGTGGGCGGCATACTGAATCCCCCAGATGAACATACCGACCGCAAATCCCCAAAAATTTGGCACCATCAGCCACAGGGCGAAAGCGGCAGCCTTGGCCAATTGGCCGACAATAACGGTGTTTTTTTGACCAATTAAATTCATCAGCCATGTAGTTGGAATCTGCATACAGAATGTACCGACCGACAATAATATGAACAAAAATGACAACTGCATATCGGTCATGCCGTGTTCCTGCATAAAAATGGCATACAGTGGCGACAGCATCATTAAGCGATTAAAGAACGCATGCAGATAAATATTTGTTAAAAAACGACGCAAAGAAGACTTCTTTTTCATACCCAATCCATCCTGAGTTCGATTATAGCGGATTAATTTATATTTTTGTACCGAAAATATTGAAAAATTCGACAAAATGCACTATAATATCTGGGATAGATAAAGGGTGCAATTATGGCCGACGTAAAGATGGAAGAATTTTTATCGCAATACTATATGCAGTTGCATTTCAACAACATGCCGGCTGAGGTTTTTGCACAATTTCTAGATTTTGCTAAAAAAGACGACTTTCGTGGCAATATGAAACATTGGAAAAAATTCCTGATGACGGTGGATGCCAATGGTAATTTGGTAAAGAAGGATTTACCAGATCCAGACGGCACGGAATATCATTTGGATATTGACCAGTGGCAAAAAATGTTCAAAGAATTTCGCAACGCATTTCGCAAAATGTCTGCAAATCGTTCGACCTTTGATAATCCAAACAATTTTCAAACATATAATAAAGATGCAGCTAATTTCTTGGACGAATATTTTGGACCAGGTAAATTATTCGAACAGATATCAGCATCGCCAGAGGCAGACGTTCAGTTACAACAATTAAAATTGATACTGGAAGCGAACGAACCCGCATTCACGGTAAAACTGGCTGAATGGGGACAGATTTCGTATAGAGACCTGGTAGATGGATTAAAAAACCAAAAATATAACACAGATGCAGAATTTCAAGAAAAGGTAAAAGCTGTTGCCCAGTATATAGAGTATTACAAGACTGAATTGAATATTCCTGCATTACAGTTGTTAGACTTTAAGAAAATACAAGATGGTTTTGAAGGTACAACTGTTTCAGCAGCGCAATTGAATGCTTTTAGAACAGAATACGACAACCTGTTGCGGACACTGTATAAGAAAGATGGTATAAGAAAACTGTTCCCATCGGACAAAATAAATTCTGTGCTGACAAATGCGAAAAGCGTTGTTGATTATGGCAACAGTAGCAGTGACGATTATGTTCCACCAAAACGCAAAGATGAATTGACACCATGGCAACAACTGCAAAAAGATGTTGGTGATACATATGCAGATACACTGGAAAAATATGTAAAATTTTCCGGGGACAGATTGTTCTTTTCGGACCAGGCCAAACAAATTGTTTCCGCAATCCCCAAAAAAGTAAAACCTACGGATGGAATTGGTGCAATTTTGTCTGCCCAATCTGATATTGAAAAAAATCTTAAATTCAAATCACCCAAGGCATTGTCTCATTTCAAATGGTTTTGCAAAACAATGGGCGAACTGCAGAATACAATGAAAAAAGCCTTTGAGGGTGCGTTGCGTAATGGACGTCAGATGCGGGCACTTATCGAAGAAATGATTTTGATTGCGGTGCGCGACGGAAAAGAAGCAGAAGCAAAAACAGCGATGGAAATTTTGTCGGTGGCAAAGTATGGATACACCACTAGCAAGATTATGGATACGCTGGGCAAAGAACAGTTCACTATATTTTCAGACGGCAAATTGTCATGGAACAAAAGCGAAGGCGTCGCATTCGTTACCAAGGCTATGGATAAAAGTATCAAGGCTGCATTTATGGGGATTGGATATGGAATCACAACTGCGGTCAATGCAATTAACCTGTCGGGCAGCAAATTCAAAGGGAAACGTGGACGTTTAAAGGGTGCCCAAGAAGCATTTCAACAATCTTCGCAGGATGGTTTGGCAGATTTGCATCGCCAACAGCAAGAAGATACCGATACACGCAATCTGCATCAGCAAACACTGAATGCAATGGCCAACGCACCGGTCAACATCGACGAAACAAATATTGATGCACACAGAACTGCATATGCACAAAATCAAGCCACCGCCGCTAGAATGCGTCAACGCGTAGCCGAAGCGAAACAGCGCCGTCAGGATTTGCCGGCTGAAATTCAGCAAAAACAGGCTGAAATTCAGCAAATTCAGCAAACCATTCTGCAGATTACAGACATGGAATCGCAGACGCACACACGCATTGGTGAAATAAACAGACGAATTGCAGATCCGACCACACCACCCGCAGAAATCCCAACACTGCAGGCAGAATTAAACTACTTACAAAATACACATCTGCAAGCACTGGCAGCAAACAAACAAGATGCAAACAACCAAATAAACAACACCAATCGGGATATTACCAGACTGCAGGGAGTGCTGGCTAATATCGATAGCGTGATTCAGGCACGTGAAAATGCACTGCACGCACAAGAGAGTGCCAACTATCGTCAAGACATACGATTAACCGCATGGACCGAAGCAAAAAACACGGTTGACATGATGTCTGAACGCATTACCAAACGTGATCAACAAATTAATAATTGGGATCAGGAACACAAAGATAAATATATGGAACTGATGGCATATTGGGATATGTTGGAAACCGGTCGCAATACAAAAACAGGAAAGATGTATAACTGGTTTGGGAATCTGTCGAAGAAAAAAGCTGAAGATAAGTTTAAGGGCCAACGAGATACAATCGTCAACAACTATTTGTCGGGCTATGCCTATACCGCTTGATTTTTTGGGGGATTTGTGATATAATTCGGTTATTCGACACCGCCGTGGGGCGGTGTTTTTTTGTTTATAAAATCAAAGGAGTTCTTTATGTCACGAATTGTTCAAATTAGACGTGGTAATGCCGAAGACAACAATAATTTCACCGGGGCAATTGGTGAATTAACAATGGACACAGATGCCAAAACCATTCGGGTGCATGATGGGGAAACACTGGGTGGGTTTGCGTTGGCACGTGCCGACCAGGCCGCAGGCGGAAATGATGTTCCAGGTGGTTTTGATATTACATCTGTGCCAGATGAATTCTGGGCCGGCACTGTGGAAAAACATACCCCGTGTCCGTTCACGATAATGGAATCGGCCAACATTGCAATTAACCCGAATGCCGCCGGGGTGGTGTATAATTTCGAAACTGATTTGCGACCGGTGGTCGTGGATACGATGCTGGTGTGTCAGGTTCCCCAGGCAGGATACACCATTGGTGACGAAGTTATGGCATTTGGCATTGGCAATCATTGGCACCCGTGTCCAAATGTTTGGCAAAATGAAAATGGTATTTATGTGCAATTATTCAGTGCCAAACAGGCTTTCTGGGTTGCCAATAAAACCGATGGAAATGTGACCAATATTACACCTGAAAATTGGGCGATAAAATTCCGAGTTTACGGTTGCAAGTGCTAAAATCATTTGCTATGCTGAACCGCATAGAAAACCAAGGGGATTAAAATGTACATACTTGCACTGAATTGCGGTTCTTCATCGCTGAAATATCAGGTATTTGATGCAGATTCTAAACAGGCCATCGTTGGTGGTAATGTTGAAAAAATCGGTCTGCCAGATTCTTTTGTGACACAGAAATATCCAGATGGAACAAAACAGAAAAAAGAATGCAGCATGCAGAACCATAACGAAGCATTGAATGTTGTTATGTTTATGCTGCGTGAAGCGTCTGTGGACATGAATGAAATCAAGGGCGTTGGTCACCGTGTTGTTTTGGGTGGTGAAAAGTTTGCTTCGTCCGTAGAAATCACAGATGAAGTTATCAAGACTATCGAAGAATTGTCGGAAATTGCACCACTGCATAACCCAGCCGCATTGGTTGGTATCGTTGCCGCACAGCAGTTGTTGCCAAACGCAAAACAGGTTGCAGTATTTGATACAGCGTTCCACCAGACTATGCCAGATTATTCATACCGCTATGCGGTGCCAGCGGCATGGTATCGTGAATTGGGTGTTCGTCGCTATGGGTTCCATGGGACCAGCCACCTGTATGTATCCAAGGTTGCAGCAAAAATTTTGGGCAAACCTGCAAATGAATGTAATTTGATTACACTGCACATTGGTTCGGGGGCATCTGCAACTGCAATCCGCAACGGCGTTTCTGTTGATACTTCGTTGGGTATGACACCATTGGCCGGTTTGACAATGGGCACACGTCCAGGTGATTTGGACCCAGGTGTTGTTCTGTATGTAATGCAGCGTTTGGGATTAACAGCCGACCAAATGCAGAAACATTTGAACAAAGATTCAGGGCTGTTGGGTTTGACAGAATGCTATGCCGACCGTCGTGACGTAGAAGGCAACAAAGATACAAACGATGCATGCCGTTTGGCCATCGATATGGAAGCACACAATGTAAAGAAATACATCGGTGCGTTCATGGCTGAATTGGGTCATGTTGATGCGTTGGTATTCACAGCCGGTGTTGGCGAAAATGACGATTATCTGCGTGAAAAGTTCTGTGAAGGTCTGGAAGAACTGGGCGTGAAATTGGACAAAGAAAAGAACGCAGTTGCGTTGGCACGCAAAGGTGTTGACAGTGCAGTTATCAGCACAGATGACAGCCGTGTAAAAATCTTGATGGTGGCCACAAACGAAGAATTGGTTATCGTCGAAGATACTTTGGCAATTATGAACGGTACATATAATCCAAACCATTTGGAAATGGATTATTCGTTCGCAAAATAATTGCTGTGAACGATTGGAAAACGCCCCGATTTGGGGCGTTTTTATGTGCAATAAAAATCCCCCAAACGGGGGACTAAATTTTGATTAGCAGCCACCTGTGATGTTGCCAACAATTTTAGAAATTGAAATATCTTTGTGCAGCAAGAAATGATATTCACAGTTGCCTGATTTATAAGAACCTGTGCAGGCAGCCAATGTCATAACAGCAAACAATGCCAACATTACTTTCTTCATATTTTTCTCCTTGGTGTTTTTGTTTATGAAAACATACGTATTATAAATTAGATTTTATTCTTATGCAATAATTATATCGCATTTTTGATATGGTGAACGTGCCAGCCACATACAAAGATAGCGTCAAAACGGGCATCGCCAGTCCATTGGTGATTTATCAAATATGTTTCACCGGCACGACGCAGGCGCACCGCCTGGTGTGAGGTTATTGCGTCCCATGCACCCGATATGGTGGGGCGATTTTTTACTTCGACAAAAACGATTGTGTTGCCACGGCGGGCAATGATATCCAGTTCGGCCCGGTGGGTATTGCGGCCAGTGATATAGCGATTGTGTAAAATGCGATATCCGTGCAGTCGCAAATACATGCGGGCTATAAATTCTGCCCGCAGACCAGATTTATATGTGTTGGTTTTAGAAGGCATATGGTTTTGCCCGAAAGTTTTCACGTGATGACTGGATATTCTTGGATTCGTCAGATGTACGGCGACCCTTGTCCAATAAATCCAGGGCACCATAATACGCCGTCATCATTGGGTCGTATGCGTTGGTTGATGAAATCCATTTATCTGTGCCAGAATTTGGTGCACCGTATTTGTCCAAGACCCCTTCCCAGAAAGCCAGGATTTTTTTCTGGCGTTGATTTTCGAATTTTTCGGCATCACCTTCTAGTTCGTTCACGTCGTTTTTATAAACAACACGCCATACCAGGTTGTCTGTGGCATTACTGGTGAAATAAACGGTCATTGTTTCACCAGTCTGGGGACGTTCCAGGTGCAATTCAGATGCATATATCAGCCCACGATCACGTGCCAAGGAATTTATACACTGTTCCAATTTTTCTGGCACATAGATGCCCTGTTGGCGACATTCATAATCCAGATTATATTTCCAATCACGATGAATGGTGTAAATAATGCTGTCTTTTTTGCGGGGGGAATACAGACCCTTGGTCTTGAAAAACAGGGTTTGAACATCTTCGAATGGCATGCCCAGCATAACACCGGCAATATCAAAAGAACCAACCGGTGCAATCGTTGCATCTGGATTCAAATCGACGGATTCTGCGACAAAGTCTGATTCAGTGTCGTCAACAATCGCAAAATTTTCAAAATCAAAATCATCACCAAATGCAACCAATGGTGTAAATAGAGCCATCAAAAATATCAACGTACGTTTCATGTTTTACAGAACCCCCAGACCACTATTGTTGGACATCTGTCACCATAAATTTGAACAAGACTGCGGGATCGCCGCCCTGCTCTAGATACGGGCCAACCTGGATAGATGGACGAAAACCATTTTCAAATCGCAATGACATGTACAGACGGCCATGTTCAACCACAGGTGCCACAGAAAAGTCATTTGGGCGTGGCCAGGTCTGCAATTCATAATCGATTGTCCAATAATCTGCAACACCGGGACGTGGAACAATGTTTATTACATGTGCGGTACGCATGGCTTTGTTTGCGACCAGGTCCTGGATTTTTGGCATTTCGGTTAACTGCCAATGCTCAAACACATTGGGGGTCACCATGTTGACCAATGCGGTTTTGCCAGCCATTCTGGATTCTAAATCTGTGGCATTGGGAATCACATAAAAATATTCCGCTATGAATTTATCAATCAGCATGCGACGAATTTCTTCGTCACCAATGTCGGCCACAGATTGTGGTGTACCTGGACGACGTTCCGATAAATTTGCAGGCTGGAAAAAGAATGTATCAACCGTCAATTTATTACCAGTGTCATAAATCGCAGCCGCAGCCAAAATCATGCCGAATGTCAGCACCAGTAATAACAAGCCCATTAAAAATCTAATCAGTTTCTTCATCAATTTAATCTGTATGCGTCAAAGTCTGTTATATAGTATCCCATTGTTTGTGGAAAATGTTGTTTATCCTGGGCGATGGTGGCATATGCGATAATATCTATTGGTCCGGTGACGTTTGATTCGATGGTGGCGTACACCTGCCATATGCCGCCAATGGGGGTTATGCCGTTTATCGGTGTCATCCGCAGGTCGTTCAGCGATATAGACCAGGTTTCACCATCTAGGATTCGTGTTTCATATCCAGGCAATACGGTTTCTGTAAATTGTTTATATAAATCATCACTGATACTGCATGCAATCAGGCCATTTG
The DNA here is from genome assembly GCA_017502865.1 of Alphaproteobacteria bacterium. Taxonomy (GTDB): domain Bacteria; phylum Pseudomonadota; class Alphaproteobacteria; order Rs-D84; family Rs-D84; genus Enterousia. Next base: position 55,200 of record JAFVUD010000002.1, read on the forward strand.
GATTACCATCGGCACAATCATACCCATCGGGCAATGGTGCCCAACGTTTGGTGTTATATTCCAGATTTGGTGATATTGTGAACCAATTCCGGATAAAGTGGGCCAGAACAGATTCTTGGAGGGTTTGATTGGCGGTAATTGTTTTTTCACCATGGTCGTGGCCGATAACAGACCACTGGCCCGTCATGTCGTTGATAGAAACCAAAAACGGATGAACCGTGCGGGAACGTGCCGCCCAGAAAATAAATACACACAGAAACGCAATCAACAGCAGTGATGCCATTATGCCAATTGACATTGTGCGTGACAATGCCACAGGGCGGCCCGCCGGAAATGTGGGCGTTTCAAAATTATCTGGATAGTTTAACAATATTCCCCCCGAATATGTGTTAAAACTAGGCCTGGTATACCATGATGCAGGCACATGGGCTTAATTTCAATTCGTTGTTGTCATAGCCAACACCAACAGGTTCACGGTCATAAACCTGGCCACAGCCGGCCAATGCCAATGCAACGAAAACGCCTAGTAATACTTTTTTCACGTGATAACTCCTTCCCTGGTTTTATTTGATTATAAAAAAATCACACGCATGCCGTCAAGACTAAAACTGGGTTTCAAATGACAGCAGGAATCTTTGTTCACGGTCATAGTCGGTCATCTTTAATGGCCAACCCCAACTGAAATTCATTGGGCCCATTGGTGTGTTCCAATAAATACCAACACCAACAGATGTGCGAATGTTATCGTCTATGTGATTTGGACGGCCCATAAATGTATCTTCGGCGGCCGGCGGTTTGCCCAATATACCATAGTCTGCGAATACGAAACCTTTGACCTGGTATTCATCGGGGATAAAGATTGGGAAATTCAACTGGGTTGAACCATTGACTTTCCATAAGCCACCCAACGAATATGTTGTATAGAACCAGTTGCGGGAACCAACGCCGGCAACATCAAAACCACGCAACGATTCACCGCCCAAGAAATATCGATAAACACGGGATACATAGTCATCATCCAGCGGCTGGATATAGCCAAATTCCAATGATGAACGCAATTGCCATTTATCGTTCCAGAAATTTACCATACCGATAATATCACCACTGTAACGCATGTATGTTTCGGTGCCACCAAAACCGGTGTATGCCAACCCCAGGTTTGCAACAACCCCGGTGTGGGTGTTCTGTTCAAAATTGGTGTCCAGATTGTGATAGCGGAAATTCGTGCTTAACGTGTACAGGTTTGCATCCTGCCAGCCGGATTCAGATTGCAGGTCGTAATTCTGGTCGAATGATGCAGACAGACGGACGTTCTGGGTCCAGTGGTCGGTCAGACGCCACCCCATACGGCCAGCGATTGTCAAAGAATCACGGTCGTAGCCAAAACCACCCAATGATGAATAGTTATACATTGTGTATGAAACATCAAATCCGGCGGACAATTGACGACCAAACAGGTATGGTTCGGTAAAACTGAACAGTGCCTGTTTTTGATATTCTGCAATGGATGCACGCAGTTGGACAATCTGGCCACGGCCCATAAAGTTGTTTTCGGTAATACCTGCATCAACCATAAATCCGTTGATGTTTGACCAACCAAATCCACCAGATAATTCACCGGTTGGCTGTTCTTCGACACGGATGTCCAACGCCATCATATTTTCACCCGCAATGCGTGATGGTACCATTTGAACATCTTTGAAATAGCGGGTACGCATTAATTTTTGACGGCCCTCTTCTATGGTTTGTAATGAAAATGGGTCGCCAGAACGCATTGGAATCAACTGTTCAATAACAGAATCAAATGTACGAACATTGCCCAATATGTTTATTGAATTCAAATAAATACGATTTGTTTTTTGAATCTGGAATTTCAAACCGATTGTGTGATTTGTCGAATCCTTGGTCGGGATTGGTTCAACATTTATAAATGCATAACCATAGTCTGCAACACGACTGCGAAGGGCGGACATTGTTTGTTCAACCAGGTCAACATTGTATGTATCGCCAGATTTCATCACAATAACGTCTGTCAATTCGTCTGTGGGGATATCCGGGAACGGATTGTCCACAGTTATTTCGCCAAATTTATACTTTTGCCCTTCGTCAACGTTGAATTTTACAGAATAATATTGACGGTCTGGACTGAATGTGCCGACGGTGTCTGTGATTTGAAAATCGACATAGCCATTGCGCATATAGAATTGACGCAACATTTGTCCATCGTATTGAATGCGGTCTTCGTCAAATGTGTCGAATTGGGTCATGAAACGCCACCACGCATGTTCACGTGACAAAATTTCGCCACGCAATGTGCGGTCACTGAATTTTTTATTACCAGAAAAATCAATGTCGGTTATCCAGGTTGGGTGACCTTCGCTGATTTCATAAACGACATTTACACGATTGTCGTCCAGTTCGATTTTCTTGGGCTCGATTTTTGTGCCAAAGTAGCCCTGGCGTTGATACACGGTCAACATGCGTTGCACGTCGGCACCGATAACAGATTCATCGTATGATGTGCGTTCGCGTGTTTTGATTTCTTTTTTCAAATCGTCTGTGGATACGGCATCGTTGCCTTCGACGGTGACCATGGAAATCAGGGGTGCTTCGGCAATGTCGATTTTCAGCACATTGCCCGACATGCGGACATTGATTTTGGAAAAATATCCACTTTCCTGTAATTTCTTGGCAATGGTGTTGGCACGTTCTGCGTTAACGTTGTCGCCAATTTTTACATCAGATAAAATACGTACAGATTCTGCATCCATACGTGTGTTACCCGACACATCAATGCGTGATACATTCGCCCCATATGCCGGTGCAATGCCAGATACCAGTGCCGCAATAAATAAACTGTGTTTGATATTCATATTAATTCCACCCAAATACACGTGCTAAATCATTCCACATTGTCAATGCAAACAAACCAAGAATAAATACCCACCCCAGAATGATTGCAATTTCCATACCACGTCCCTGAAGTTTGCGACGGGTGATGCCTTCGATAATCAAGATTGTCAAATATCCACCGTCCAACACCGGCAATGGCAACAGGTTGATTACCCCCAAATTCACCGACAACAATGCAATCAGGGACAAGAATGTAAAGAATCCCGCCAGCATCGCCGCCCCAGAATACTGGGCAATGGTGATGAACGACCCCAGTTGTTTTGAAGAACGTTCACCGGTGACGATTTGTTTCAAAACAACAACCAATGTTTTTGATTCATAGTATGTTTTGCGGGCACCAGAATACAGGGCCTGGAAAATATTTTGGCGGGCGGGGTCGGCACGTTTGCTGCCATCGGCGACCATGCCCCAACGTTCAGCCGGTGCCAACTTTACATTTACCAATTTGTCGCCACGAACCAACAAAACATCTGCATCACGGTTTGATGCCAATTCTTTGGCAATGATTAAATCGCCCCAGTTGGAAATCTTTTCATCATCTATGCGGACAATTGTGTCGCCGGCACGAACACCTGCGTTGAATGCGACGGATTCCTGGATAACCTGGCCGATGACGGGCAATTGTGAATTCCCAACCAAGCGGGGCTGGAACATAAACAGCGATGTGTAAATCAACCATGCCAAGATAAAGTTCATGGCAACACCAGCACCGATGATTATGAACTGTTTCCACGATGGGGCGGACAGATAATGACCACGTTTTTTATCAGCGGGCAGTTCTGCAAATTTTTTACGATTGAACATGTCTTCTTGGCCATAGATGGAAACATAACCACCCAATGGCAGACACGACAGTTTCCAAACGGTACCACGTTTGTCTGTCCATTTACACAGTGCAGGACCAAAGCCGATTGAAAATACATCAACACGAACACCCGCCCAACGTGCAGCCAAGAAATGTCCCAATTCGTGAACAAAAACCACTATGCCCAATACAACCAACAATGCAATAATGGTCAAAATAATTTGCATATCTTTCCGTCCTTTTGCGTTAAAAATTCATTATATCATTGTCAACCATACCAATGGCAATGCATAAATCCAGCCATCAAATCTGTCCAGAACACCGCCATGACCCGGCAAGATTGTGCCGAAATCTTTGATACCCAGGCGGCGTTTAATCCAACTGGCCGTCAGGTCGCCATACTGGGACAATAATGCAACACTGATACCCGTCCAAATCAATACAAACGCAGATGCGATTGGCATGCCACGGAATATGCCATAGGCGACGTAAACGGCCGCCCCACAAATGATGCCTGCGATTTGGCCAGACCATGTTTTGCCAGATGACAGACGTTCCCACATTTTGTCACCGCCCAGCATTTTGCCAAACAGCCATGCACCAATGTCTGCGGAACAGATAATCAGTAATAACTGCAAAACAATTTGGGGACGTGTGCCAACAGAATTTATCGCCGCCAGCATCACAAACAGCAACACCATAAAGAACACAAATGACAACGCATTTTTTGCCAGTGTTTCAGCCGATGCACGACGCAGACAGAATATGAATTCTAGAATCATACCCAAAACAATTAGAATCCCCAGGTAACGCACCGCAGGAAAACCAAAGTATTGGGCAACGCCGGCACCAACCGCAATCAATGCCATAATTGCCGCCGCCATAATTCGTTTTGATGTTTCGTTTGACATAAAAATCCCCTTTCCTTGGAATAAAAATTATTTCTTTTTGCCGGAATAGTTTGCCTTTTTACCACCGCCGAAACGACGATTGCGTTTTGCAAATTCATCCAATGTGTGTTGCCACAGTTTTTCACTTTTTACCAAATCTGGCCAGTGTTCTGGGACAAACAGCAATTCTGCATATGCCAATTTCCACAACAGATAGTTGGAAATACGGCTTTCATTGCTGGTACGTACCATCAGGTCAACCGGCAATAAATCGCCAGTATCCAGATATGTTTCAAATGTTTCACGTGTGACGGGTTCCCCATTTGCAATGGCCGCATTTACCGCATCAACGATTTCCTGTTGACCACCATAGTTCAATGCAAATGCAACTGTACCGCCGGTGTTTTCAGCGGTCTTTTCTTCCAATTCATCGCACAGGGCCGCCAATTTTTCAGGCAGACGTTCACGTGAGCCAAGAACACGATAACGCAGATTTTTTTCCAATGCGTTTTTCATGTTTTTCTTTAATTCTGTATAGAACAAATCCATCAAGAAATCGACTTCTTCGGTGGAACGGTTCCAGTTTTCTGTCGAGAAAACAAAGAATGTAATCGTTGTGACACCACGTTTGAAATACCAATCAACCAGGTTTTCAAAGTTTGCAATGCCGGCCTGGTGCCCCATTAATGGGGGCAGACCACGATTTTCAGCCCAACGGCGATTGCCATCGCAAATAAATGCAATGTGTTGTGGAACGGCGGTTGATGTTGCGACAGGTTTCTGTTTTTTATTAAATAATTTGAACATGTTTAGTATCCGAATTTTATTGTGAAACAGTTGGGTTTAGACAGACATGATGTCGGCTTCTTTTTCACGGGCCAGTGCATCAACTTCTGTGCCACGTTTGTCAAAGACTTTCTGGATATCGTCTTCGTATTTACGCTGGTCATCTTCAGAGATTTCTTTGTCGGTGACGGCACGTTTGATTTTGCCCATTGCGTCTTGGCGAATATTACGCATGGAAATCTTGGCTTCTTCGGCGTATTTACCGGCAACCTTGGTCAATTCACGACGACGTTCTTCGGTCAATGGTGGCATATTCAGGCGAATTACACCGCCGGCGGTCATTGGGTTCAGCCCCAGACCAGAATCACGAATAGCCTTTTCAACAGCAGGTGCATTTGTGATATCCCAAACAGTCACAGATAATGTCTGGTTATCAGGTGTGGAAACGGTTGCAACCTGGTTAATTGGCATTTCAGCCCCATATACCGGAACACGAATTGCGTCCAGCAAGTGTACAGATGCACGACCAGTACGCAGACCGGCGTATTCTGTCTTTAAAACTTCGATTGTTTGGGCGGTTTTTTGTTCGACTTCTGCCTTTAATAATTGATAATCCATATTAAAACTCCATAGGTTATAGAAAGAGATTAGCAAATTGATTTCATAATTGGCAAGTATAAATGTAGAAAAATCCCATTGCAAAAAGAAATCGCAAAAAGTTGTATCAAATCGTTTGACTTTTTGTGTAAAGCAATATAGAATATGCGTCTGCATGGGGTTGTAGCTCAGTTGGTAGAGCACTTGCATGGCATGCAAGGGGTCGTCGGTTCGAGTCCGATCAGCTCCACCAGGATTCTAAGGTCACAAGACCCAGAGTATGGCGGATATAGCTCAGTTGGTTAGAGCGTTGGTTTGTGGTACCAAATGTCGCCGGTTCGAGTCCGGTTATCCGCCCCATTATAAAACGTCCCTGTTGGGGCGTTTTTTAATTTTGGGCGGTTCGGACGAGAGCCGCAGGTTCGGAACGTCAGTTGGCGAGAACGAGCATTGGCGAAGTTCAAGCCTTACGTAGTGAAAGGGGCCCATGGAGAGAAACGACCATGGGAATATACAGTCCGGTTATCCGCCCCATTATAAAACGTCCCAATCGGGGCGTTTTTTATTGAAAAATTTGGTGGTTTGTGGTATAATACCTGGGTTCAGCGGACGACATTTGGTCGTCTTTTTTATTGCCCGCAATTGCGGGTGTTTTTTATGGAGATTTTTATTATGAAATTTAGTGAGAATGGTATTAAATGGTTAAAAAAATTGGAAGATTCCGTCGTGGTTCGTGAAAGACACATTATCTATGATGATGCCACAGGTAAACCGGTGCCGGTGGGGGTGCCATTGCCGGTGGGTGCAACAATTGGTTATGGGCATTTGATAAAACCGGGTGAAGATTTTAAAAGCGGAATTACAGAACACCAGGCGGTTGAATTATTACGGTCTGACATAGCCACAGCAGAACGTGCGGTACAAGACAATATTACAGCACAAATGTCGCAAAACCAATATGATGCACTGGTATCTTTGGCATACAACATTGGTGTGGGTGGTTTTAAAAATTCTACGGTTGTGAAATATATAAACAATCCAAATTTTCACAGTAATATTTATCCATGTCTGGAATCTGCATGGAAAGCGTGGAAACGAAGCCAGGGGAAAGTATCACAGGGTTTAATCAACCGCAGACAAAAAGAGTGGGACCTGTATGCCCGGGGGATATACTGATATGTTATTTCTTTAATATGTCGCTGGATTTTATATATTCGGGGTCGGTTTTCTTTAATTTCTTTTGTGCCAGTTTGGCATAGCGATGGGCATCTTTGGTTTTGCCCATCATTTGATAATATTCAGCCATTGCCCAATCGGCACGACCATCGTTTTCATCGTATGCACGTGCCAATGTCCAATATGTCAATGGGGCTGGTTCGGTCAATAATGCACGTTTACATAATTCAATGGCACGGGGCAAATCATCGGGCCGTCTGCGTTCGGTCAGTACCAGCGCAAGTGCGGTCTGGATTTGCGGTGCATCGTCCGCCAGGGACAATGATTTTTCGTATGCATCAATACTGGTATCATAATGGCCGAATTGGTATTCAATATCGCCCAATAATTCATAAAAATATGGATTGTCGGGGTGGCGTGATATTAATGTGCGTGTTCCAACGCCGGCCCCGGCCAGATTTCCACCACGCATATTTGCAATGGCACGGGCATAAATTGCAGGGTCTGATTTATCGGTTGATGGATATTTGATTTTTACATTTTCAAATGTGTCCAGGTATCCAATCAATTTTGCACGGACCAATTCATAGCGGTCATCACGTGCAGTTGTTGATTTTGGGGTGTAATTTGGGGCATGCTTGGCAATATATTCGGTGGCATTTTTCAATCGTTCACGTGTCAATGGGTGGTTTATGCGATTTGGATTTATGCGTGATTCCATTGCACCGGTTATTTCATCCATTTGTTCAAAGACAGTTATAAATCCATTTGGGTTCAGGTTTGATTTTATCATCAAATCAATCCCCAGATTATCTGCAATGCGTTCTTCGTCACGGGAAAATGCCATCATAGACGATGTGGCAACGCCCCCTGCCCCGGCCAAGACGCCCGCCCCCAGTGATGGATTGCCACCTGCAACCATTAATCCAATCCCCAGTGCCTGAATCAGCATTGTGCGTTTCATTTCGGCATCCATACGTGATGATAACTGGGCCATGTGACCGCCGATGGTATGCCCCAATTCGTGTGCGATAACAGATTGAAGTGCATCTGGGTTTTTAATCTGTGTTAACAATCTGGTGTTCACAAACACATCTTCGCCACCACGGACGAATGCATTAAAATCGTTATCGTTTATTATATGAACAGACAGACGATCGGGGGCGATATCTGCGGCATCGGCCAATGGGCGAACCAATTCATACAACAGGCGTTCGGTTTCTGTGTCATTAATCAGGGTTGCCCCCCATGTGGGGACAGAAACAATTATCGCCATTAAAAATGCAAATATTTTACGCACCAAAACTTACCCCACGGTCAAACATATACATTAAATCAAATGTCCATGAATCCATTTCATTGTCACGGGCGGCATTAGATGCCAATTTGAATAAATCACGATGTTCACGATAGTCTGCAAAATGGTAATGCATCCAGCCACTTTGACGTGTCCCCAGCAATTCACCAACGCCACGCATCATTAAATCCTGTTCGGCGATGACAAAGCCGTCGTCTGTGTCACATAAAATATCTAAACGCTGTAACCCGGTGTCCGACAAATTATGTCCGTACAGCAATATACAGAAAGACTGGGTATCGCCACGGCCAACACGTCCACGCAACTGGTGCAGTGCGGCCAGGCCAAATCGTTCGGCGTTTTCAATTACGATGATTGATGCACGGGGGACATCAATGCCAACTTCGATAACAGTGGTGGCGACCAGCAGATTCATATTGGAATTGTTGTCTGCAAATTCAGTCATTACATCGTCACGCAATTTTTTATCCATTTGGCCATGGACCAGGCCAGCATTTGGAAAATATTTGGACAACATTTTATGACGTTCAACGACCGCTGTAATATTGCTGTCGGGGGCGTCTTCGTTTTCTTCGACCAGGGGGCATATCCAGAAAACCTTGGCCCCGGAAGTAATCTGGGGGGATATGCGGGCAATCAAATCATTGATGCGTGATACAGATAATTTGGTGGTGCGAATTGGTTTTCGACCGGCGGGCTTTTCATTTATAATCGAAACATCCATATCGCCATAGACCGTCATGGACAATGTGCGTGGAATCGGCGTTGCAGACAGTGATAACAGGTCGGGGTTTTCGCCCTTGGCCCGCAGGGATTCACGTTGGGCCACGCCAAAGCGATGCTGTTCATCAATTATAACCAGCCCCAGGTCTTTGTATTCTACATCGGTGGAAAACAATGCGTGGGTGCCGACAACAATGCGGGTACGCCCCGAACGCAGTGATGTCAATTTTTCACGACGGGCGACACCTTTGTCACGGCCGGTCAGGATATCACACACAATGCCAATTTTATCGCACATTGGTTTTAATTTTGCAAAGTGCTGCTGGGCCAATGTGTCGGTTGGGGCCAGTAATGCGGTACAGGCACCCGTTTCGGCCATACGGACCGCCGCCGCCAGGGCGACAATTGTTTTACCACTGCCAACGTCACCCTGGACCAGGCGCATCATCGGGACAGGCCGGGCCAGGTCTGCGAATATTTCATCGCATGTGCGTTTCTGGGCGCCGGTCATTTCAAATGGCAGGCACGACCAGAATTTATCCATTAAATTATATTTGCGGGCACGTGGTGTGCGGTGGTTGCGAACATCGCTGCGGTTGCGGCGACTGATTGCGATGGCGGATTGGTGTGCCAATAATTCAAAGTATGCCAATTTCGCCATATATGTTGAATTAGGCAATAAATCATCTGCAGTTGTGGGACAATGGACATGTTGCAGGGCATCGAAAAATTCAACAACACGTTCATCGGTTTCGCCACGTAGTTTTTCAGGCAAAACGGCAAAAATCTGGTCACGAACATTGGCAAAGACACGCTGGGTCAAACCTTCGCCAGATGGATAGATAACCTGAAGCGATGGGATTTTTGATGCGTGGTCCAGGTCTTCGATAAAGTCGGGGTGGCTGATTGTGGGGCGGGATGTGCGTTCCAGTTTCCCAGACACCATACGCCATTGGCCAACCGGTAATTTTTTCAACCAGTATTCCAGATAATTCACATTAAAAAATTGAATAATAACGGTGCCACCCATTTTGTCATTACACATAATCTGGGTCGGGCGACGACGGCCACGAAAGAATCCACCAACCTTGTGCGATTTGACCAGTAATGGAATCGTAATTATATCGCCCGGTGTCGCATCAGCAATATTTTCAGTAATGTCACGGGCACGGGTATAGGACGGACGGTGCAATAAAAAATCCAGAACACGGCGACCACCCAGAACATCTTCAAAACGTGAAGCCAATACAGGCCCCACCCCACGAATAAATTGCAGGTCTGTGTTTAGAAAATCTATTAGTGCGTTCTTCATATATATAAAATTTAGTGAATTTGGGGCATTTATTCAACATTAAAAATTTTAGATGCTTGACAGTGACGGATTGTGTGCCTATTATTGCCCAGAAATGAAAGAAAGATATGATTTTCCGCCACATATTTGGAATTGGGACACGATGCCAGACGAAGAAGCACGCCATTGGGCACTGTGCGGGACGGTGTCGGGGAAACTGGTTGAAAGATGGAATTTAAATTCGCAGCCTGGGGTGGCACCACGGGTGCTGGATCTGGGGTGTGGGATGGGACGCAATTCGTTGGCAATGGCACAAAGCGGAATGGATGTTTATGGGCTGGACATAGATGAAAAGCCATTGAATACGGCAAAGAATACGGCACGCAAAATGAAACAGGACATTAAATATGTTCAGGGGGATATGCGGGATATGCCATTTGAAAGTGGCTTTTTCGATGCGGTATTTGCAGATAATATATTAACACTGACGTCACATATGGGGTTGGCACAGACAATGGATGAAATTCACCGCGTATTAAGATTTGGTGGCGAAGCGTTTATGGTATTCACAGATAAAACGATGCCGGTGTTGCAAAACGGACGAATGGTTGACCAGAATACAATTATGTTAAATGTGCAGTATGGTTCGCACAGTGCAGTGGCAAATTTTGTTGATGACAACAGTTTGAAAAATGTTTTGCGTGGATTTTCGGTTCTGGATAAAACGGGAAAAATTCATGGGTACAATCCAGATATATTTCATCACTTTATTTTAGCGTTAAAAAATAAGCAAAGATAAAACCGCCCGAAATGGGCGGTGTTTTGTTATTTAATGACGGCGGATTTAATAAGACGAATGTCTTCTTGGATGCCGTCTATTTTTATTTGAATTTGGCCAATACCGGTTTCCAGGACAGTGGTGCGATTTTCCAGCGCAGTTATGCGATGGTCTGCACGTTCCAGTTCCGCCAGGGATGAATCCTGGCGGGCAACCCAATATATCGCACCAGCAACAAAGGCAATTAAAAACCAACTGTCACGCAGGGTGTCCAGAATACCGGCCGGCCCCATTTGTATCGACATTTTAAGGTTCCATTTTTGTTAAGTTTTCTATTTGATGAACCAATGCACGTTGTGATTCCAGACTGCGTAATTGGGATTCTGTTGCGTTGGGGCCCAAAACACGTTCTATGGTTATTTTACGCAGGTGGGCCAATACCGCACGACCCGATGGGGTTGAAAATGTGCGGGCATAGTTTTTAGAAATGTTTTCCATATTGTTTAGATTCCTGATACGCTTTCAATTGCAACCATCTGGGCGATTGGGGCAATGTATTTTAATTCGGCATCGCTGTGCAATGATATTGGTTCAATCACACCACGGCGGGATAATATCTGCAAACCACGTTCGCATAATGGGCGGATGAATTCGTGCAGCAATCGGCCATATGTCGCCCCCAGGATTCGCATCATGTCTGAATTGCGGGCCATAATTTCGGTGGCGGTCATTTCTTTTTCACTTAGCAATCCCAGACGGTCTGCCAATAATGCATGGCGGATACGTTCACGCAGATCTTTAAGGATAATTTGTGAAACATCAAAGTCTGCACCACTGGCCAATGGGGTCAGGCCAGATGAACCGACCGCTTTGGGGATAATCGCACCAGGGGTCAGGTTGATGTTATTCAGGTTGATAACACCATCATCGTCGGCCTGCCATATGCCAGATACGGCGATGGTTGCATTCTTTAACACCAATTCAACGACTTTGTTCGCGGTTTTTATGTCTGGCAATGCACGCAGCACTGGGCCACGACCGTACAATTCACCAGATACAACCGACCAACGGAATATCAGGTATGGATTCGTTTCAAATGTGCCGGTTGCAACGATATTGTTTTCAAATTCACCACCAACATCCAGCCATGCGGTAAAGTCACATCCAACCAGACTTTGTACCAAACGCAATGGGGTTTCTGGATTTTGTTTAATCGTATCACGCAGGCCCACCGGTGGTGTCCATGTTGGATATTTGGCCATGACTTCGTGGGCGGGCATGGTTGCTGTGTGAAAGACGGCATTCGGTAAAATCGCAATGTCGTTCATCGGGATAGATGTAAATGTAAATGCAGATGATGCACCAATTGGATTTTCAGCCATAAACAAACAGGCCGTTCCCAGAACGACTAAATCCATATAGCACTGGTGAATGGTTGTATAAAAATTTGAATCATTCAAATTCGCACGCAATGCGTCTGTGGCAATCTGGGCATCGGGTGATTCCAGACTTTCTGGCACCAGATTCAGCCATAATGATTCAGGTGGTGTCAGCAATGTGTACAATGATGCCGCCAGATTGTCTGCTGCATCGGCGGCGGTGGCATCAAACAGGGTTGCAGATTCATCATCGGCCGTTGGCATTGTATAGCGGCGGGCCGATTCCCATCTGGAAATCCACGGGGCACGAATGTCCAATGCGTGGCGATACATCTGGGGCAAGTTTTGTTGCATATTAAATACTCCTTTGGTTGTTTTTTAGATTTGAAAATTTGTATTTGCAGAATATGTGCGGGCGGTTGAACCCAATGGGTGGACGGTTATCGGCGGACATGAAATCGCACCGGCAACCGCATCCAGGCCATCGTCGTGCCCCACCCCACCCATTGGCGACCAACCCAACATTTCTGAAAACAGTGGGGTGGATGCCAGGTGGGCATGGGCATACAGGTGGCCAGATGACAACAATGGTTCAATCGCATCCAAAATGCGGTCTGATTTATTGCGGGTGTTAATAATCTTGTGAACATAGATGTTCGCACCACGATTACTGGCGGCATCACGCATAATTTCAGGTAATGCGTTTCCAATGCCGTTCGTTTCGATTGATATACGGCGAATGTTGTGTTGCATCATAAAATCCAGAACCATTTCACACTGGTGCATTAATGGGTGCGTATCGTTATCGTCAACGTTCATGTACAATATGTCATGAATGAACACATTGCGATTGTGGTCATCACGGTATATCAAAACACACACACTGTCGTCAGATTTGCGGCGACCGCTGGATGGGTCCCAATACATGGAAACGCCTGTTATTAATTGCCCATCCAGCCGGGCAGAATGTAAATCAAACACCGATTCGTATATTTTTAGCCCACCAGGATCCAAACGAATGCGATCAGGCGGCACAAATTCCAACAGCATTTGTGCAGAAAAGTGCCGGTGACCGACCGATTGACGCATTGTTTCGATACGACCTGGGGAAAACACTTCGGGCCAGACAGAATTCCCATCGGGGTCCAACACCGGAATCTTTAATGCCCGAAATCCGCCCAAAAAAGGCGTTGAAAAACGAAAATTTTTATATACTATATTTGACATGGACTTTACTCCCAAAACTTTGCCAACAAATCTTGAAGCAGAACAGGCGATTCTGGCGGCGGTGTTGATGAACAACCGTGCGTTGGAACGGGTGTCTGAATTTCTGCGGGCGGAACATTTTTCGCATCCTGCACACCAGGAAATTTACAAGTTGGCCGAACGTCAATTCGCAGCCGGTATCCCATTTGATATTATTACCGCCAAGACATACCTGGAACAGCAGGGAACACTGGAATCTGTGGGCGGGGTCGATTATTTGACACAACTGTCCAGTGCCGGTGCAACTGTTGTGAACGTTGAACAGTGGGCACGGTGTGTGTACGAAAACGCACAAAGACGTGATTTGATTAACCTGGCCCAGGATATTATGGATGGTGCGTTTGTCGAAGATCTGGAAAACCCGGTGACCCGACAAATCGAGATGGCGGAACAAAAACTGTTCGATATGGCGTCCAAGGGTACGTCCGAACGTGATACAGTTTCTATTGCAACCGCATTGCAGGCCGCATTGGCAGAAGCAGAAACAGCATATAAAGCAGATGGACAATTATCTGGGTTGACAACAGGGTTGACGGCACTGGACCAATCAATCAGTGGGCTGCACCATTCCGATTTGATTATTATTGCGGGACGTCCAGCGATGGGTAAAACCACACTGGCGATGAATATGGCGTTTAATGCCGCAAATGCAATTTATCATGGGCGGGCAAATAAAAATTACAAGGGTGCAGTTATTTTCTTTAGTTTGGAAATGTCACATTCACAGTTGGCAACACGTGTGCTGTCGTCCCAGGCCAAGATTTCAGCATCGTCTATTCGTGAAGGTAAAATTACAGACGAAGATATGCTGAAACTGACACAGTACGCAGAAATTATCAGTAAATTACCATTGTGCATCGATGACTATCCAGGGATGAGTGTTCCAATGATGCGAACACGTGCACGTAAAATTGCACGTAAATATGGTGGGGTCGCATTGATTGTTGTTGACTATCTGCAATTGATGACATCACCAGGTGGCAAACACAATGACAATCGTGTTCAGGAAATTTCCGAAATTACCCGTGGACTGAAAATGCTGGCCAAGGAATTGGATGTGCCGGTTATCGCACTGTCCCAGTTGTCACGTAGTGTTGAACAGCGTGATGATAAAAGACCACAGTTGGCAGACTTGCGTGAATCTGGTTCTATTGAACAGGACGCTGACATTGTTATGTTCACGTACCGTGAAGAATACTATTTACAGAATCGTAATCCGTCTGAACGTATTTCAAATACAACCAACAATGCAATGGTTGAATCATGGCAAAAACGTTATGAACAATCCCGTGGCAAGGCTGATATTATCATTGGCAAAAACCGTCATGGACGTCCAGAAACAGTACGCACAGCGTTCTTGGGCGATTACAGTTTGTTCGACAATCTGCCAGATGATATGGAAGTGCGTGGGGGCAATCCATTTGATGATGCCGCACCACCACCGGTGCCTGCGACCAGTTTGGGTGATGACGAAGTGGCACCAACGCCAATCGACATTGATGAAATCCCAGATGATTTGCCATTGTAATTATTTTACTTGCCAAAGTCCTGAAAATTGACTAATATTTTGTCAAGATTGCTTTAAGGAGTTATGCAATGGCCCAAGAAGAAATTATTTTTCCTAATAATATAAGAAATATTCGTTTAGCAAACGGTATGAAGATGACCGAACTGGCCCGCAGGGCTGGACTGTCGCTGTCGGCGGTGTCTAAAATCGAAAAAGGTGTTCGCCGTTTGAACCAAAAACAATTGCTGAATATTTGTAATATTTTGGGTTGCAAATTGTCTGATATTTTCATCAAAGAATCCGATGATGTCGCAGGACAATGGCAAAGCGAAATCAAACGCCGTTTGAACGATAACGAAAACAGCGGTTTGAAAATCTTCGGCAGTGGGCTGCGTAAAATCCGCCAGCAGACCGGTAAAACAATCGCCCAGGCAGCCAAAGATGCCGGAATGACATTGTCGGTTTATCATAAAATCGAAGTCGGTCAACGTGAAGTCTATGAAAACGAAATCGAACCATTGGCGAAATCTTTTGCGATGGGCGTTGAAACCATGTTCGATAAAATTGCTAATTTATATAAATCAGGCGAACTGAACAAGCAAATCAGCAAAGTTAAAGAACGTGTTAAATCTGTTCTGGAACCGGGCAACCCATTGTCCAGTATGGATATGAGTGGTGGTCTGTATGGTGCAAAACTGTACGACAGTGCACGTAAAAAATTGGTGCCTGTATTCGGTATGCCATCAGGCAAATCTATTGCGTTCAAGAAATCTGATAAAACAATGATTGTCGCACCAATGCCACTGGAAGGTCGCAAGGGGATTTATGCCGTGATGCCAAACACAAAACGTTTGGGCGGTTATATCCCAGAAAAATCATATCTGTTCGCAGATGCGTTCGCAAAGCCATCGGTGGGTGATTTGGCGGTCTGTATTGATGCAGACTTTGATGAAATTGATGCAGACACAAATGTAAATGCACAAATCGTCAGTGTTCGCCAGGATTCTAAAGGCAAAGTATATGGCCAGATTTCAGGTCCAGAAGAAAAGATTACCGGTAAAACAATGCATAAAATTATTATGATTGTTATGGAATAAAATTATACCGCTTACACCCAGGAGAGGAGAGAGAAAACATGAAAGCAAAAGCCAGCGTAGTCGCACAGAAATTGCTGAACCTGTATCGCCAGGAACATGTTATTATTGGTGGCTGGGGTGCAATTAATCCAATATTCATAGACGAAGCCGATGACGAAGTTATCCAAGAACTGGCCGAGTTGCCAACGGGTAAAACCTTAATCCGCCATATCAATAATCTGCGTTCTGGTAAAACACCAATGGATTCCATTGAACGAGAACTGATGCCGTATGGTGGGGCAATGGATGGTGACGTTGCCAGCGTGACATTAAGCCGTGATGAATTATCTGGGCTGGCAGATGCACTGAACACATTTACACCAGATGAACGTGGATTGGCCATGATTGAAAAATTAGGGCTGGTCAAAAAATTTGGTGCAGAATGGTTGGTGGCTGTGCGGGCGGCGTTGTCTGATTATCCAGAATTGGCACAAAAGTGGTCTGGGGTGGCAAAAACATATCGGGCATATCAACTGTGGAATGTTGCCACGGAAATTGTTTCACAGCCAATCGACGACAGAAAACGTGCAGAAATTCAGGCCGACATGCCAGAATTCGAAACATATTTGCCAATGTTTGGTGATGCAGGTAATGAACTGTTAAATCGTCTGCGGTTGTCAATCAGTTCGGCCAAGGTCGAAGAATAATCACGTATTTTCATCTGTACGATATATCGTGTCCACGGCATGCGGGGTGCCGATGTATATCATTGCACCATTCGGGGCCAGAATAAATTCCAATTCACGCAAACGTTCACGCAGACTTTCCCGCTTTTGCGGGGTATTGCATGTATTGGGAACTTCGACATCGTCACACAGGATAAGGTCTGCACGCATGCCGGTGATGTTGCCGTGGATACCCTGGCAAATGACAGACGGTTCACGAACACCAATGGGGCGATTGACCGTCAGGTGCCCAGATGCCCAATCTTTCTTGCCAGTGGGAATTAATTCACGGCACCATGGATGATTTTCGATTATATGCCGTATGTGCGTGACCATTCGTGTGGCCAGGCCTGTTTCCGCAGACAATATCAAAATACGCGTCTGGGGGCGAATATTTAACACACAGGCAGCAAAAATACCAACGACCGTGGATTTGCCCGAGTGCCGAAATGCCATCAGCAGACCACGATGCGGTTCGTGTTCCAGTATATCTACCAAAAAACGCATTATTTGATAATGATGGTTCGGGGTTTTTAATCCCAGTGTACGATTCCATGTGTCCAGAAAATTATAAAAGACCGTAATCATCTGTGTTTTCGTTTGGCACAGATTCTGTGATGTATCCATAATCATTTATCAACTGTGGCAATGCACCATCTAAAACCGACAGCAGGTTTTTATATAATCCCAACACGCCACCGCCGGACAGTTTATCTTCGACAACACGATTGGTGTACTGCAAAAATTCAACAATATTGTTGTGTGTGTTTCGCCATTCTGTCAGGTCTAATTCAGTGCTGTAAATATCCTGGAATGCAGCCAGCAGAAAATTAAAATCTGCGTTCAAATGTTCTGGATCTATTTTGGCTGCGGGCTGGTAATCTATGACGCGTGACAAGGAAACCTGGCGAAAAATGTCCAGTTGGGTATTGGCCGGCAATGGATGGGCAAATACAACACGGCCACCAGAAAAATCGTTGTTTTCAACAACAGAATATTGTTCTGGGGGTTGGATGGATGAATCCAATGCGACACGGATGTCGGCAGCCTGGAAAAACGGGAATGCGAATTCGAATTCGCATGTCGTGCCGTCTGCAATATATGATATTTTGTGCATTATTTCCCCCGTATCAGCCGACCAAGTTATCAAAGCGACTTAACAGTGACTTTAATAAATTGGGGCGTTTTGTTTTTGTGTTCTTTAATTTAATTAGATTGGCATACCGCTTTTCTTCGTATGGGGCGGCGGTTTCCGCTTTTAGTCGGGCCAATACAGCCCCCTGGGTCAGGCCACGATTTGACATGCCCCCTGCCCCGTATTTGGCACGCTGGGTCGCCAATGCTTTTTTAACCAGGTTTGTTTTTGTGGCTTCGTCCTGGGCCATTTGACGCAAGATTTCACGTCGCTGTGATTTTGATTCTTGTTTGTTCTGTTTATATTCCAATATTTCCGTAACGTCGGATACAAGTTGTCCCATAAGTTTTCCCCCTTTGGTTAAATGATTAAACGGTGTACCAACCGTGAATGGTTAAAGATAATATTGTGGCTGGTTCTGGCAAATTACCGTGCACGGTCCAAATTGGACCAATGCCATCACGGACTGTGCCCAATGTGTTCACAGATATGTCACCACTGAACCCAGCAGATTCAGGTGCCAGACATTCGTTGGGTAATGCAATTCGGGTGCCGTTTATAAATACTGATTTTGTGTTTAATGTGCGTGCGGTTATTTTGCGAATACGAATGCGGCCTGCATTATGCCCAGACGCACGAAACGGTATGCCAGATGCACGGTATGCAAAATCGTATGTGTCACCGTCACGCAATGCGGATGACGAAAAGTATTCCAGTTTATATTCACCATCACGGTATACAACGGTGTATGTTTTGCCAGATAATGTCGCAACAGATATAAAATTGCCAACTGTTTTATATGTGCCCCATGCGGATATGCCCAATGCAGAATTATAATTCAGTGTGGCAATTGTGCCATCAGTCATGACTATAAACAGGCGACGGGCATCGGGGTTATACGACATATCAACAGGGCCGCACATAAGGTGTTTAGAGAAGGCACACAAATCGGTGGCATTATAATTTTCACCCAATTCGTCCAATGACAATTCACGAATGTCACGACAGTTGCCAGAAATAAAGATTGTGGCCCCTTCTATCTTTTGTGGTGGCAGATATCTGGTGGCATAACTGCCGACGGTGGTGTGCTGTTTTATATCGACCGACGATGGGGTCAAAGGTTTGTTTGATATTGCCCATTCGCCGGTTGTAGTCAAGATTTGCAGGTTATCACTGCTGACCACGGTGCAAATTTGCTGGCGCTGGTGGGCAAGTAATGTGATAAAAATCGCTTCGTCGTCCAGGCCGGTGCCAACATTAAAATTATTATGCATGCCAACACGTGACAGCCATACGCCCGACGGATGTGAACGTGAACCGCCAAAGACCAATCTGTCTTGGTGAAATGTGATACTGATGGGCCAGCCACGATGTTTGCTGAATGCCGCTTCGTACCATTGGGTGATTGGACTGGACGGGATATTGTATGTGCCGTTGGTGTATGCAACAACCTGGGTCGGGGTGATGTATTCTGTTATCAGCCACTGTTTACCCATTAACATTAAGCGGGTCCCAACATAGTTGGAATTCCACAATGCAGACGATGCAGTGAATGTCGCATAGTTATTGCCAGCCGTATGTGAAGACACGGTGATTTTTATGTCGTCTGTGTCGTCAAATCGCATGAATGGCATGTTGGCCGTCATGTCTGCATCGTTTCTGGAAAAATCAAATTCACGTAATGCAAATCCTGAATCCGTGTGTGACAGTATGCGTGGTGTATAATCTGGGTGAACAAATATCATTGTGCCAAATCGCTGGGCGTACTGTAATTTATCCAGGGCAGACACAGTCCATGGTGTTGCCAAGGAATCTGTGCGTTGGCCATTATGAAATACAATCATATTGCCATTGCCCAACACCAACAGATATTCGTCTGTGTCATTTACAGAAAAAGTTATCAATCGGGATGGGCCCGGCAATTCTGCCACAGGTGCCAGACCATTGCGGCGGGTTAATCCACCGCCAGACAGCACATCCATATTTTCCAGACATGCCAGACCACCAAGGTCATCACGGGTATAAAATTCTGGTGCAATGGCACCATGTGCAAATGAATTATATGTTTTTATAAAGTTTGCCATTTATTTTCCCATTTGTGTTAAAAGCGTGAATTTAATAAAGAAAATTCTTTAATCTGCTGGGGCGATGATGATGTGCCGTCTATGAATTTGGCAGACTGAAATTCTGATTCATATAATGCGACCAGCATGCGAAATACATTGTTATCGCCAGACAGTGGCACACAAAATTCCATCGCCAGTTTTGTTGCCAGCAGCGATGCAAAATATGTTGGCATATTTTCAGGTGCCACACGACGTAATGCAGTTATAGTGATACTGTCGCCGGCACAGATAATTTTGTTGCCTGTGATTTTTCCGGGACAATCAATAATTCGTAAAACATCTGATGGGATTAGAAAGTCGCCATCGGCACAACGGGTTAAATCTGTGGTACACGTGGCAAAACGCCATGGATATGATGCAATCAGGGTATCTGATATAGTGTCAAACAATGTGCGTGCCAACTGGGCGGATGCGGTGTCGTCTGATAAAGACTGGATTGGTGCTTCGCCCAGTTTCAGCAATGCCATTGAACATATGTCTATTTTTGTAAGCATTATTGCCCCCATAATTAAAAGATAAAAAACCGGCAGGCTTTACACCCGCCGGACAAAAAGCAAAAAGAAAAGTACGTTGTTTGGTTATGACAGTGATGATGTTGTTATCGCAGAATCTGTCAATGTTATCTGGACAATCGATGTGTGGTCAGAACCATTGACGATAACAATGTCACCAGTGTTCATCAATGTTTTCACATCGTTGAAATAGCCAGATGCACAAATTGTTTCCAATGTTTCATTGCCGGCATAGTGCCACAATGTAAAACCATTGGCGTACGCAATTACTGATAAATTTTTATTCGCAAATGCCATTTATTTCCCCCTTGGTTAAATTAAGCAGACTGGGCATCAGAACATTTGATGCGAACAATGCCATCGTTATCAATCAAGACTGCACCCTGGGACATGCTGTTGCTGATAAAGTGGGCGGCACGTTCACCATGCCATGTGATGTCTGATTTGACTTCTTGGCCACAGGCGTGCCCAACGCTGGATGCGTGATAGATAAAGCAATCACGGTTTGTGCCATTCACAGGCAGGCCATTGTGCAATACCCATGTGATGCCCAACCATTTGCGGGCTTCGAATCCGTTCAACAATGGGGTGTCGGCACCAACATAATCAGCCGATACAAATTCGTCCATGCACAGCAATTCGTTCCACTGGTGTACACCAACAACGGCAAATCTGCGGCCATCGTCTGGAACGTCGTTTGTGTTCAGGATTTCAACCGCAGACAGAATTAAATCACGGTTCAAACCGGCACTGTAATCGCCAACATACAATGTCGCGTTATTCATTGTAGAAATAATCAATTCGTCTGTTTTGCGACCCAATGCATATGCACCCGCCGATGCAACAACACGGCGTTCGTCAATGTTAACCTTTAATTCATCCAATGCGTCAACCCAATCGCCGGCATAGTAATCCTGTAATACACATTCAACCGGTTCATGATTCAAATTCATCACAGGCACAATACCGTGACGTGATTTTGTGCTGGCGGTGCCACGACCAACCTTTTGGAATGTGGTTGATGCCCCAACAACGCCAGATTTGCTGCGAACAGTTGAACGCAATTTTGTGCCCATTTGCTGATATGCCAAATGAACATCGGCTTCGAATTGTTTTACGAAGACGTTATCAATAGATGTAGACATAAGTATCCTTTGGTTTAGTTAAAGTTTATGTGTATAAATTTTGTATGTCGGTTGTGCACAGGGCGCCGATACGCAAAATAAAATGTGGGGCCACGTGGGATTATCCACATAAAAAATTCAGTCAGACTGATGTAATGGAATCGAATCTGACTGAAATTTTCATATAAAAAACCCGACAAATCGTCGGGTTTAATTGATTAATAATCAATGATTATTATTTTTTCTTGGCACATGCTTTTTTAGCACACGCTTTTTTTGCACATGGCTTTTTTGCAACTGGTTTTGCAGCCACTTTTTTTGCAGGTGCTTTTTTTGCAACTGGTTTTGCAACTGCTTTCTTTGCTACTGGTTTTTTAGCAGCAACTTTTTTTGCAACTGGTTTTGCAACTACTTTCTTTGCAGGTGCTTTTTTTGCAACTGGTTTTTTAACAGCAACTTTTTTTGCGGCTGGTTTTGCAACTGCTTTTTTAGCGACTGGTTTTTTAACAGCAACTTTTTTTGCAACTGGTTTTGCAACTGCTTTCTTTGCGGCTGGTTTTTTAGCAGCAACTTTTTTAGCGGCTGGTTTAGCAGCTGGTTTTTTTGCAACTACTTTTTTAGCAGCAGGTTTTGCGGCTGGTTTTTCAGCAACTTTTTTAGCGGCTGGTTTTTTTGATTTGAAAATTGAAAATGCCATTTCTTCTCTCCTTGTTAGTTTGGACAGAACAAATCCGTTTTGTTCTTGATTTATATTTTATCAAGAACGCAAATGATAGTAAAGAAGAAAAGTAAATTTTTTCAATTATGAATACAATTTTTTAAAACCATTTTCTATTTTGCGAATGTATTCGACATCGTTATCACGCCAATATTTTGGATCACGCATCATGCGTCGCAATTCATTTTCAGTTAAATTTTTATCTGATGAATTTTGTATTTCTATGTCTGGTTCCATTGATTGCATCATATTGTACAACCCACGGATTCCGTCGGGTGTAGCACACAACGCATCAAATGCATCGTGTGGTAAAAAACGTGTACCGAACTCATTTATTGCATGTAATGCATCGTTCATTTTTTCGGTTGAACCAAAAAAGTTTTTTAATTCATTCATTGCACTTTGTTCGTGTTGAACAGAAAAAATTTCCATTAATATTGGTGATAAAAATTCATCTGCAATCGAATAAATTTTTTCTACCTGGGGTGATGTTAAACCAATTTCATGAAATTTTTTTCGCAAATTTTCATCATCAAACAATTCATTTGTTGGATATTCGTCTGCAGATTCGGGAACACCAATTGCACGATTGAATTTGTTTCGAATCGTTTCGTCTGAATTTTCATTTGGAACAGTTATCATTGTGCCAATCTTTTTTTCAAGTTCGTTGTATGATTTTAACAACGCATCTGTGTTTAATGTACCATCACTGTTTTGAAATTTTTCTGGAATATCATTCATTATTTATCCCCCCTTTGGATTCATTTGATTTACGCAGAAAGAAAATACCACCCAACGTAAAAATAGATTGGGCCATCATGAATACGTCTGTGTCACCAACAAGATATCCGCCAATCGCAGACAATATACCAATGCCAGATATAATGTATGTGCGGTGGCCACGCAGAAAACCACCTTTGATCAGGTTACTCATTAGCACCCCCGTTATGTATAAAATAAAAAGTTATCAATGTCGGCAATATAGCCACGTGATAATGCCCAATCAGGTAATATAGATGCACAATGAAATCGTGTGGCACCATATACCATGTCTGGCAGTAATCCATGCAGCATCCGTGATGCAATTCGAACGCACATTTGAAAACCACGTGTTGTTGGTTCATCGTATAACCGACAATGATTCTGGGACCCTGGGACCAGAACATCAAAAAAATCAGGATCTGATATTATATCAGATATACTGCGATAGTTTTTTTCAGATGCGTTGGCGATGGTTGATGCGACTGCTTCGACCAATGGCAATGATGTTGCACCAGTTTGTGCGTATATTACACGTGCAACACTGTATGCCAATTTCATAGATGCATCTGGATTCTTTATCAACACAAAATGCATTATCCCCCCCACTGAATTTTTATAAAATAAAAACCCACGCAGTAATGCATGGGTCGATTTGAAACAAAAAAAATCCCCAACAGATGTTGTGGATAGAATTTCCCTTGGTGAATAATGGTATAATATCACATTTTTGATAAAAAGTCAAGGGTGTTTTTTGAATACCACGGATTCTGTGGTTTTTACATCGTTATTTCATCACCATACACCAATAAATAACGTGTACCACGACGCAATATTAATGCACCATTTTCATTTAAACCAATCAATGTTGCAGGTTCACCGTGATATTTTACATCTTTGTTCAGGCCGATTGCCAATGACAACCAACGTTCACGAACAACTGAAAAGTCTGTACGACGCCAATAATCCAGTTTTCGCATCAGCACAGACATAACAGATGTCGGTGTTGCAGACGTATAATTTGCCAATTTTGTTGTTTTATATTCGGGTACCGTTGGGTTTGAATTTATATTTATACCAATTCCAACAATTACGAATTGGCCCGAATATTCGATTAAAATCCCGGCAATCTTTTTACCATCGACCAGGATATCATTTGGCCATTTAATCTGGGGGGTGATGCCAAAACCAACCAACGTTTCGGCCACGGCGACCGCAACTGCATACGACAGGCGTGTATCACGTTCGGCATCTTGGTAAATAAAACTGGCATACAGGTTGCCATGGTGCGAAACCCATTTGCGGCGATGGCGGCCACGGCCGGCAGACTGGGCATTTGCGACGACAACCGTTCGATGCGTGGCGTTGGCGGTGGCAATTAAATCATGCGCCCAATCTTGGGTGCTGGGGATTTTATCAAAAGAAAATACCCTATATCCCGCCAAGTGTGTAAATCCCATTTTTATTGATGATAAAATCACGCCCATAAACCTTGCGCAGGTTATAAATGGCGGTATCAACAGTGTGGGTTGATGTGTCCGCTGCATACCCCAGGGCATTTTTCAATTGGGGCGATGTCATGCCGCCACTTTTGTATAACGCAACTACTATCTGGGTCTGCAAACGGGGCAAAGACACAGGCCGCCCAAAAACACGGGTAATTATGCCGGAATTATCCGCCGCAGCCAATAATAATGAACGCAACTGCAACATATTTACAGGACACGGAATATCCATATCGTCCATATTCAAATCGGTGGCGGATGGTGCGTCAACAACCGTTGCGTTCAAATCGGTCAATATTTGACGCCAAATCTGGTCAGAAGTATATATTCTTAATCCGGTTAGCATATTTATAAATGTAATCTATATGGGAACAGATGTCCAATAAAAAACCACAATGGTCATTCATTGTGGTTCAAGACATAAAAAAGACCCATATCCCCATGCTGCTAGCGTTCGGTGGTGTCGCCGACCTCGATAAACTTGGTAAAATCTTGGATTTTGGCACCAGTGGATGCCAGTATTTTGGAAATACTGTTCGTAGAAGGCCAACGGGGTTGCCCTTCTTTGGACCAACGTTTGCTTTTGTTAAAGGTTGTTGGGTCCAAACCACTGCATTTTGCCAGCCCAGAACAAGACATTCCGTGTTCGGTCGCAAAGCGTTCAATCGCACGCCATACATCATCGTGGGTCATTTTTCTCTCCTTAGGTCTAGATGCCAAAGCCGCTGTGACCGTGGCACAGATAGATTTTATTCCATATATGGCTGAATTCACAAGCAGTTCCATTTCCTAGTAAAATCCGCCTAAGAAAAATTATACAAAAAATTTTTTTGACAAAGCACTTGACAAATAGAATAAAATGTATTACATTACGATTCGTCAAAGGGACAAAACCCGATGACCAGATGTGAAAACATCTGTGGGATCCAGAGATTCAGACTCCCTCCTACATTCTCTCTCCTCTGGACCTGGATCCCAAACCAAGTTTAGAATGCCCAATTTCTTTTTCTCCTTTCCTTCCTTTCGGGGCATTCGGAAATACCGCCGGAAACGGCGGTGTTTTTTTATTTCATATATCCTGATTATTTTTCAAATACAGAAAAGATTTCCCAGTGGGCACTGCCGGTGAATTGATCGACCGGTACCAGGGATGTGGTTTTATAACCGCCCTGCTCTAGTACACTTTTGTCACGCATAAAGGTTTGGGGATTGCATGAAACATAGATTATACGGGGAACATCGCTTTTTACCAATTCACGACACTGGGCCAATGCACCGGCACGTGGCGGGTCCATTACAACGCAATCATATTGGCGTAGCATGCCAACCGTCAGTGGATTTTTGAACAAATCACGTTTGACACCGGTGCCAACAATATCAAATCCGTCTGCGTTCAGGGCAAATGTAAAATTCCCCAGTCCACAGAACAAATCGGCCACACGTTTGGCCCCAGTGGCGGCATTTACCACCATTTCACGCAGTGCATCTGCACCGGCGTTGCCGGGTTGCAGAAATGCGTTTGATGGGTATTCAACCGTTTTATCGCCAAAGCGTACCAATGGCATTGTGGTCTGTTTAATTGTGCGGTTGTTCCATGTAATACGGATTGCAGGCAATTTAACCGCTGCATCACGAAATTCGGGGGTAAAGTATGGTACCGATGAAGTAATTGCAATATCTAGGCCGTTTTCACATGCGGTTATCAGGCATGAGCCACTGCCCGCCCATGGCAGCGATGCAACCAATGGCAGTATTTTATTTATTTCCGGCACCAGGTTTGGGCAATTACGTACAGGCACTATATTTTTCGTGCGGTTTTCAAACAGTCCAAATGCGGGGCCTGCGAAACAAAAATCTGCACGGCGACGTGTGCCGGCCGGCACCCAGACAGGGTCGGCGGTGGTTGGAATATCACGCAATTCCAGGATTTTTTTATCGCAATAGTCGGGGGCGGCAAAATCATATTTGCAACCGCCACACCGACCAAAAAACGGACATTTATTCATTGCTGTAATTAGAAATTCACACGAACACCGGCACGGAATTGGTGGGCCGATGCATTAAATCCATCGATGATATCGTTTTTAGGACCGAACATATAGACATAGCGGTAGCCAAAATCGATTGTAAAGTATTCGCCAAATTCAACCGCAACACCCGCCAGGGCCGCAGCAACAGGGCTGATTTTATCATCCAGATTGGCATCATCCGATGAATTCCAGGACAAACCGGCACCAACACCAACGTATGGGACCAGCATCTGTTCACGGAATGGACGGTACAGGTTGCCAATGCGGGCATCAACAATTGCGTTTACAAATGCAGTATCGCCTGTGAATGACAATTCGTTCCATTTGGCATCGGTGCGGGCATAGTTCGCTTCGATACGGAATGTGTCTGTGATACGGATACCGGCGACCGCTTCGAACCCAGATGTGTTTTTGCCGTTAATGGTCAGCACATCATCAGCGGCGTTTTGCCACATAGAATAGTTATAACCACCACCCACATAAAAGCGGTGAACACGGGCCAATGCCGATGAATCTTCGCCGGTTGGGGTTTCAGGTGCAGGCAGACGAACCTGTTCTACACGGTATGGAATCGCAGCGTTCGCCATCATTGGCATTAAACACAGTGCAGTTAATAAAATCTTTGCTTTCATTTTATCCCCCATCAGAAATTCACACGGAATGCAGCCATAATATTGCTGATGTTATCAACACCGCCGGCACGAACATCCCAGCCAAAGCCACGACCAATCATCATTTGATACTGGTAATAAATATCCAGACCAATTAAATCGTTAAACATTACATTGAAACCCAACACGGCACGTGGGGCCGCAATTACAAAACCATCTGCACCATTGGCACCGGCGAATTCATATTGACCAAATGCGGCCCCCAATCCCATAAATGGAACGAATGTACGACGGTGGGTTATGTCGCCCATCTGGACATAGCGGCGGGCAAAGTCAAAATACAACATACCGCCAACGGTGTGATATGTTGCAAATTTATCGTCCAGGTCAGAAAATTTGAATTCTGCCATCTGGAAATCCAGTTCGGTACGAACATACGACGACAGGTTCCATCCCAAACCAAGTTGGACTGTGTATGAACCAGATGCGTCATATTCTGCGCCATCAAACATTGCAGAATCGGTGGCAAATCCCAGATTTAGCCCACCACCCATACGGACATATTTTGTCGTTGGGATATACATTTGTGTATCGGTTGTGTCAACGGCGTCAACGGTCTGGTACACTTCCAGTCCCAGGGCACCTGGTGCCGCATCGACTGTGCGTTCGGCAATAATTGGTGCAGACACCATGTCTACGCCTGTTTTAACTTCGGCCAACCAGTCGCCATTATCAAACGCACCAAACGCAGTGCCAGATACAGCCATCATAGTCGCCGCCAAGATATAAGATGTTTTTTTCATTTGTTCATACCCACAATAAATATACTTTATATAAAATTTTAACACAAATTGAAACTTGATTCCAGTGTCATTTATGCGTACCATTAGTTATATGAAACAAGATAACGATAAAAAAATTGCATTAGTTGCAGGGGCATTAGACCTGCCGTTCTTTACACGTGATGCGTTACGGCGTGCGGGTTGGGACGTATTTATTGTTGGATTAAAAAATTTCTGTAATCCAGAATTAAAGCCAGATATGGTTGTGCGGTTGGGGAATGCAGGACGTGCAATCCGTGAATTCAAAAGACGGGGAATAAAAAAATTAACCTTTGTCGGGGCGTTGGGGCACCCGAATTTATCCGACATTCGACCAGACTGGTGGACATTTTGGACACTGATTAAAATTATGAAAAATCAACGGGGGTATGATTCTATGGCAGTTGCACTGAACAGCGATCTGGAAAAACAGGGTTTTGAAATTGTTGCAGCACAGGATTTGGCACCAGAATTGGCATTTGAAACGGCCGGTGTCCAGACCAAGGCTAAACCCACCGCCACAGATAAAAAGAATATAGAACGTGCGATAGAGGTATCACATACCATCGGTGCCGCAGACATTGGTGCATCGGTTGTTGTGGACAAGCAGGTTATTGCGGTCGAAGCCGCCGAAGGTACCGCCCGCATGCTGAATCGTGTTGTTGAAATGCGTGCGAACCACAAACGCAAAAGTGGTGTATTTGCAAAAATGACCAAACCGGGCCAGGATTTGCGTATTGATATCCCAGCCATTGGGGTTGATACCGTCAATGCGGTTGCAGATGCAAATCTGCGTGGGATTGTTGTGAACACAAAAACATGCTTTGTCGTGAATAAGCCGGCTGTGATAAAACAGGCGGACAAGCGTGGTATTTTCATTATGGCGATTGACGAATAAAAAAAGAATCCCCAAATGGGGATTTTTTTTACATAAAGTTTATTGGATTCACGTCTATTTTAATGCGGATGTTGACGGGTTGTTTAACCTTGGCCAGCCAATGGGATACAACCGGTTGCAGATTTGCATGTTGGCCACCGGCCACCAAAAAACGCATGCGGTACCATGAACGCACCTGGTAAATCTGGGCGGCGATGGGGCCCATTATTTTTGCACCGGTCAAAGACGGGGCCGCCGCAGACAATTCCGCACAAAAACGTTGCAGGACAGATTCTTTTTCACCTTCGACAATGATGGCAATTAATTGACCGTACGGGGGCATTTGTGCCATACGGCGTGATGCCATGTCGGTTGACATGAAATCATCACGATTGCCAGCGCAAATTGCAGTTAACACCGGATGTTCGGGTTGATATGTCTGCATCAAGACACGACCGGGAATTTCACCACGACCGGCACGGCCGGCGACCTGGAATAATTGTTGGAATGTATGTTCGGCAGCACGAAAATCTGTGCCAAACAATCCCATATCTGCATCAACCACACCAACCAGTGTCAGGTTTGGAAAGTGATGACCCTTGGCCAGGATTTGGGTGCCGATGACAACATCTATTGCGCCGTTTTCCATTTTGTGAACCAAACGTTCCAGCGATTGACGGGACAGTATTGTATCACTGGACACCAATGCCGTGCGGGCAGATGGGAATTTTGCAATGACTTCTTCTTGAATTTTTTCCAGGCCCACGCCACGCATTGAAACCGCTGTATCACACAACGGGCAATTTTTTGGCAATGGCGATGTTCGACCGCACATATGGCACAGTAATTTTCCCAACCGTTTATGATATGTCATACCA
Organism: Alphaproteobacteria bacterium; assembly: GCA_017502865.1. Lineage (GTDB taxonomy): Bacteria > Pseudomonadota > Alphaproteobacteria > Rs-D84 > Rs-D84 > Enterousia. The sequence continues at coordinate 85,526 of JAFVUD010000002.1, forward strand.
ACACTGCAATCGGGACACGTTGCCGTCCAGCCACATTTTTTACACTGGACAATTGGGGCAAAACCACGGCGATTTATAAACAGCATTGTTTGCTGGCCCAATGACAATGTTTCACGAATGGCATCGCACATTGGTGCGGACAGGTATCCGGTTTGTTCTGTATCGTTTGCAATATATGTTTCAGGACGGTGTTCACGCAAATCAATTGTTTCAATTTGTGGCAACTGGGCCCCACCAAATCGTGATGTTAAACGCAGATGTTTATATTTGCCATTGGACACGTTTTCCAATGTTTCGGCGGCGGGGGTGGCACTGGCCAAGACAATGGGGAAACCAGATATTTTTGCACGCAATATTGCCATATCACGGGCGTGATAGTTTCCCATATCTTCCTGTTTATAGGAACCATCGTGTTCTTCGTCAATTACAACCAGACCCAAATCCGTCCATGGTAAAAACAGTGCACTGCGTGTGCCGACGACCATGCGGATTTTTCCATTCATTACGCCACGCCAAATTTCACGACGACGGGCAGATGTTAAATTACTGTGCCAGACAACCGGTGGTGCACCAAAGCGACGTTCAAATCGGGTCATAAACTGGGCCGTCAGGGCAATTTCAGGCATCATCAGCAGAACAGATTTGCCCGATGAATATGCACGCCAGGCGGAATCAAAATATACCTGGGTTTTACCACTGCCGGTGATGCCGTCCAGCAAATGCACGGAAAAGCCACCCGATGACAAAGATGTGCCAATGGCATCGGCGGCGGCCTGTTGTTCATTATTCAAAACAACGGTGCCAGAATCGTGATATTCGTATGAAAAATCATCATATGTTTTTTCACGGGTCGTTGCCGGCAGCAATGTTTCATTTTTTATCATTGAACGCACAACCGCAGATGACACACGTGAAATATTCTGGATATCCGATGCGGACATTGGTTCGCCATCGTTTGATGCAAACGCATCAGACACAGCCACACGATTATCAGTCATGCGCATTTTTGATTCTGGGTTATATGAATACAGTTGTTCCAGGCGTGGGGGTAAAAATGCATCGGGCACATTTATTATCAATCGCAAAACAGCCCCCGGGGTCATCAATGTCCATGCAGACATTTTTTGTATCCACGCCAAATCATTTGCAGACAGGCCACGTTCATATACGCATTCGATATCTTTTATCTTTTCGGGGGCCAGGCCACTGTCCCCATAGCCATAGACCACGCCAATATATGGGCGGTTCATTACACGCACCATTACAAACGCCCCCAATTCGGCCGGCATCGTCAGGCGGTAATCGTATCCCGTGTTGACAATGTTTGGTATTAAAACTTTGACAATTGTACCAGTTGCAAACATACCGATAAAATACTTGTTTTTTTTCTTTTTTTCAATACCATTATTTACAATCGGTTAAAGAGAATATTTTATGTGGAAATTATTTTTTCAGGTTTGCAATTTTTTGTGCAACTTTATCCCCAATCGCAGGGTACGTGAACGTGTCCGTCGTGAACAGTTGTATGATTGGCGAAAAAAGTACAAGGCACTGCGGGCGGCGTTTCCCGAATTAAACTTTCGCAATATGCGTATGATTAAGGGCGGATGGAACATTGGATTTATTGTGGATAACAAATACGTGTTCAAAATTCGCAAATTCTATGACAAAAAAATCCCGGCTGAAAAAATCATGCGGGAAAAACGCATAACAGATGCATTTGAAAATGTTGTGCCATTAATGATTCCAAAGATTGAATTGGTGGAATCCATGGGGTACACGTTCTATAAATATAATTTTATGCCAGGCAAAAATATGAACTGGTTTTCCCAGAAAACAATTAATAAATATGCAAAACGCTGGGGAAAACAGTTGGCAGAATTTATCTGGGCAATGCACAATACAGAACCAAAACAAATCGCAGACCTGAAAGACAGACCGGGCGATGGCTGGAACCACAATGATATCTGCAATAATGTGATTGTTGATAAAAAGACGATGAAAATCGTGGGCATTATTGATTGGGAATATTCTGGATGGGGCAAGTTAGAGACTGAATTCGAAAATTGCATCAAATTTTCTGACAAAGTGAAAAATTCAGGTATCGGCGATATAATTCGTGCAGAATATGCAAAAACGCTGAAAAAATAGACTTTATTTGTTGACAAAGTGTTTTTTTGTCGTATATAATCCCCTGGTAATGATAACCAAGGGGCAACACCATGGCACACAACAGCGATAAAAAGAAAAATGTGACCGCAGCCGTTTTGCAGCGTGCTGATTTTATCAAATTTATCACAGAAGCAGTTATTGCAAAATACGGTCCGTCGTACGCAACACCACAGTCGATGGGAAATAAATGGCGTGAACAGATTGCATACGCCACAGAAATTGAACAGTTTTTAATCGCACAATCCAGACTGTATTTACGTGTCACGAATTTTGGCGATGAATCCAAGGCAACAAATCCTGCGTTTTTAAAGGCATTGGTTAATGAAATGGCAGATTATCTGTCAAAATATACAATGCGTGCCAAAGAAGGTATGTTAAGAAAAGATGCAGAAAAAGCATTAAAGCGTGCATTGTTCGACAACAATTCACATATCCAGGGTATGTTGTTGTACCAATCTGGTAAACGTGAAATGCGTAAAACACATACCACACGTCAAATCCGTACACAAAAACAAAAGAAAGAAATACAAGAACGTCGCATCAAAAATCAGGATGTGGCAAACCAAGTTCATTTTATCTTTATCGAAGTGAACGGTTACAGAAAGAAAAGATAATTACAAAACATCTGTAATTTCCGCATCGGTTCCGGTGCGGTTTATTTTTATGTCTGGATTATACTGGGTACGGAACCAGGTGCGTTGACGCTTGGCATACTGGTTCGTTTTGGTTATCCAATTTGATATGCATTCGCCATGCGATATTTCACCACGGATATATTTACATAACTGGGATGCACCAATGGCACGATTTTCATCCCAACCCGATGATATTACCAGGTGTGCTTCGTCCATGGCACCACCAGACAGCATTTGTGGAATACGTTTTTCAATACGTTCACGTAATATGGTCACATCAGGTGATATTAAAATACGTGTTGCATTTGGGGCAACAGCACCGGTACGTGGTGCGTTTTGGAATTCTGTTAAATGGCGACCGGTTTCCAAAAAGACTTCTAGGGCACGGGCGACACGCTGGGGGTCGGTGGCGGTAAATTCCGCTGGCAACATTTTACGCACACCATCAATATCATCTGCGACCATTTGACGGGCACGGGTGCGATTTTCATCAGACACATCGGGCATTGGCGAAATGCCATTTATTAATGCATTGATATAATATCCGGTGCCACCCACGAAAATTGGCGTACGGCCAGATGCAATGGCCGCATCGTATTCACGTTGTGCCAAGACCAGATAATCTGCAACAGATATTTGTTCAGTCAATGGTAATATGGAAAACAGTTTGTATGGAATTCCATCTATTTCATCGGTCAATTCGTGTTCTGCAAACGGACTGGCCGAGATGTTTTCAATTCCACGGTATATTTGAACACTGTCACAATTTATTATCGTACCGTTTATTTCACGTGCCAGACGATGGGCAAATTCACTTTTCCCAGATGCAGTTGGCCCGGCAATAATGTACGATTTTTCTGTCATTGCCCAGATTATACCCCAGATTTGACCATTGTAAATAAAATATTGTAATCGAAAAAAAATTGGTGCAATATAAACCTGTCCAATAATAAAAGAAAGGAAGTATAATATGTCAAAAGTAAGAGTAGCCATTAATGGATTCGGGCGTATTGGTCGCTTGGTATTGCGTGCGGCGCTGGAATCTGGACGTGACGATATTGAATTTGTAGCAGTTAATGATTTGGCACCGGCGGAACAGAACGCATATTTGTTAAAGTATGATTCTGTACACGGGAATTTGCCAATGGACGTTAAATTGGATGGCGAATACATTATCGTTGGTAATCAAAAGATTAAATGTATTGCAGAACGTGACCCATCTAAGTTGCCATGGGGTGAATTGAACATTGACGTTGTTATGGAATGCACAGGTATCTTTACCGCAGCAGACAAAGCACGTGTTCATTTGGATGCCGGGGCAAAGCGTGTTCTGGTTTCGGCACCATCGGCCGGCGCAGATAAAACAATTGTTTATGGCGTGAACCAAGATACACTGACCCCAGATGACGTTATCGTTTCGAATGCATCATGCACAACAAACTGTCTGGCCCCAGTGGTAAAGGTTCTGGACGAACAGTTCGGCATTGTGTCGGGTTGGATGACAACTGTGCACGCATACACAGGTGACCAGCAGTTGTTGGATAAAAACCACAAAGATTTCCGTCGTGCACGTGCGGCCGCAATGTCTATGATTCCAACCAGCACCGGTGCAGCCAAAGCGATTGGTTTGGTTCTGCCACAGTTGGCGGGCAAATTAGACGGTATGGCAATCCGTGTTCCAACACCAGACGTTTCTGTGGTTGAATTGGTGGTAAATCTGGAAAAATCTGCAACCGTCGAAGCCGTCAACAGTGCTATGAAGGCCGCAGAATCCAAGACATTTGGATATAACGATTTGCCATTGGTTTCAATCGATTTCACACATGATGCACACAGTTCTGTGTTCGATGCAGGTCAGACCAAGGTACTGGGCGATAAATTAGTTCACGTGACCGCATGGTATGACAACGAATGGGGTTTTTCAAACCGCATGGGCGACACAGCCGTTGCAATGGGTAAATTGATATAAAATCACCATTTACAAATAATTCGCCCCGATTGGGGCGATTTTTGTGTTGTTATTTTTTTTCAAATGTTCTAAATTTTAGGTGCTATGAGTAAAGAAATTATCGAAAGAATTGATTCACAACAGTTATCAGACGCATTGTCTGAACGTTATTTGTCCTATGCGGTCAGCACGATTGTTTCACGTGCCCTGCCCGATGTGCGTGACGGGTTAAAGCCTGTACATCGCCGCATTCTGTATTCTATGCTGCGTCAAAAATTAGCACCCAATGCTGCATTCCGCAAATGTGCGACGGTGGTTGGTGACGTGTTGGGTCACTATCACCCACACGGGGACAGTTCTGTGTATGATGCAATGGTGCGTTTGGCCCAGGATTTTTCTGTGCGTTATCCATTGATTGATGGCCAGGGGAACTTTGGTAATATTGACGGCGACCCCCAGGCGGCATATCGATACACTGAATCTAAAATGACCGATGCAGCAATGCTGATTATGGAAGGTCTGGATGAAGACAGTGTTGATATGATGCCGAACTTTGACGGCACAACCCAGGAACCGGTTGTTATGCCGGGGGCGTTTCCAAATCTGTTGGCGAATGGTGGAATGGGGATTGCCGTAGGTATGGCAACAAATATTCCAACACACAACGTAGCCGAAGTTTGCGATGCATTAAACCTGGTGGTGGATAAACCAGATGCGACAACCGCCCAGATTATGAAAAAACTGGTTGGGCCAGATTTCCCAACAGGTGGTGTCTTAATCGACAGTTTCGAAACCATTGTTAAAAACTATGATTCAGGTCGTGGGGCGTTTCGTGTGCGTGCACGTTGGGATGTTGAAAAACTGGAACGTGGTGCAGAACAGGTTGTAATTACAGAAATTCCATATGGGATTGTAAAATCTAAACTGGTGGAACAGATTGCAAATCTGGTAGATGCGAAAAAGTTGCCGCTGGTCGATGATATTGTCGATGAATCTACGACCGATGTGCGTATCGTTATCACACCAAAAAGTCGCAATGTGCCGGTTGATAAAATGATGGCACATTTGTTCGCGATGACGGATTTGGAATATCGATTTAACATGAATTTCAATGTGATTGATTCACGTGGTGCACCACGGGTTATGCCGATTGGTGACGTGTTGCGTGAATTTATCGCACACCAGAAAAATGTTTTGATTCGCAGAACAAATTGGCGATTGGCAAACATTGCACGCAGACTGGAAATTCTGGGTGGATTGTTGATTGTGTATTTGAATCTGGATCGTGTGATTGAAATTATCCGCAACGAAGACGATGCCAAGGCTGTATTGATTGCAGAATTTAACCTGAGTGAAGTTCAGGTAGAAGCAATTTTGAACACACGTCTGCGTTCGCTGCGTAAATTGGAAGAAATGGAAATCAAACGTGAAGATGCCGCATTGCGCGCGGAACAGGAAAAATTACAGGGACTGTTGGCCAGCGAAGATGCCCAGAACGACCAATTAAAGGCATGGTTCACAGATATTAAAAAGCAGTACGACAAAAAGACCAAGTTGGGACGTCGTCGCACAACATGGACCGAACAGACCGAAGAAATTGTTGTGGATACCGATGAATTTATCGAAAAAGAACCACTGACAATTATCCTGTCAACGATGGGTTGGATTCGTGCCGCCAAGGGTCATTTGGATTTGAATAATCTGGACCTGAAATTCAAAGAAGGCGATGAATTACAGACTGCGTTCCATGCGATGAGTACAGATAAAATCAATCTGTTTGCATCGGGTGGTAAAATGTTCACATTGGCGGCAAATGAATTGCCATCGGCACGTGGTTTTGGCGAATCTGTGCGTATGATGGCAGACATTGGTGCCGATGAAACAATCGTGCGTGCGTTCGTTTTGAATCAGTCGATAAAATATCTGGTGGTGGGACGCCATGGGACAGGGTTTATTGTGGCGGGTGAAAACTGTCTGGCCCAGACCAAGAACGGCAAACAGATTATGAACACCGATGCCAAGAACCCTGCTATCATGTGCGTGCCGGTCACGGGCGATACGATTGCAATGTCGGGTTCGAACGACAAACTGTTGATATTCAGCGTTGCAGAAATTCCAGAAATGACCCGTGGCAAGGGGGTAATCCTGCAAAAGTATAACGCAGAACGCACATTCGTGTTGGATGTTATGTTCTTTGATGCGGCGGACGGTTTTGGTTGGACAACCGGTCGTGGCACGACCAAGTTAGAAGACTGGAAACCATGGGTTGCCAAACGTGCATCCCAGGGCCGAACCGTTCCGGTTGGATTCCCACGCAGTGGAAAATTTGGAAAATAAAAAATTGCCCCGATTGGGGTAATTTTTTTATTGTGAAAAATACTGTCCTGCCCCACCAGGGGCAGGGAAAATCTGTGGAATGACCTGGGTATTCGGGTCAAGCCCGAATATGACAAAGTAAGTAGGTACAGGATCCTTCCCCGGGCGGTACCCACCCCTCCGCTGGAGGGGAATTAAAAAAAACACCGCCGGGGCGGTGTTATATAAATGGTTCGAATTTTTATTCTTCGATGATGTCGATAACTTTTACTTTGAACACAACATCTTTGCCCGCCAATTCTGGAACATACTGGTCTGGGAATTTGATGTTTACATCACGTTCTTCGCCGGCAACCGCACCAATCAATTGATCTTCAAAGCCAGGTACGAATTGGCCACTGCCCAATTTCAATGGGAAGTTTTCAGCAGTACCGCCAGGGAACTGGACCCCGTCCAGGTAGCCTGCAAAGTTAATTACAACTGTATCACCGTTCTGGGCACCGGCATTGCTGTCGCATGCGCCCAACATTCCACAAATTCCAATTACAGCCATCAGTTTCTTCATTTTTACCCCCATTGGTTTTTAGTTTAGTTAAAATTCTGTTAATTATTGTACACGCAACGGAAACCGTATTCACGCATGGTGACACCGTCCGCTTCGATACGATAATCAAAGTATGGTGTTGGACGCATTACGTCAAACGATGGATTGTCGTACACCATAACAATACTGTCTGCGTTGCGACCGCATACACGTTTCATTTCATAGTCTGCAACCGCCGCCAATACAGTGCGGGCATCGCCATTCACATCCATGCCGTCTGCATTCTGGGACAGACGCAGGCGCATTTCACGCAAATCGGTATTGCCCAGCAAGATTTCTACACGGACCATGGTGCCACGATATTCTTGCCAGCGGGTTTCTTTGCGAGATGTGTTCCAACGATTGGCGTTGGCTTCTTTTTCAGCCGCAGTTTTTGGTTTGTATGTGTCAATGTTGGCAAATTGATTGTCGGCCTGCATAAAATCACTGGTACGTTCGTTGTACAATGGTGCATCAGGACCACCGTGGGCAAAATCTGTGGCATTGTATGGAACGTCGTTCCCGCCACAGCCCGCCAGGGCAACCAATGAACACAGGGCAATTAAAAATGATTTCTTCATGTGTATTCTCTCGTCTTTTTTTTAATTTTATCAAATAAACTTTTTTGATTCAAGAGTCGATTTATGATAAAATAAAAACAAATGGCAAATATAGTTCTGGAATCTTTGTTAAAACCGTTAGAAGAATTCTATAAACCATCGTTTGTAGAAGAAATCGCAATTAATCGTGCCGGCGAAGTCTGGATGCGATTGCACGGTGCACGTGTGCCGTGGGTTTCGTACAAGGCCGAAGTGTTAAGCAAACAGTACCTGGTCGATTTGATTCACACGGTCGCAAATATATACGAACGGCCATTTGATCCGGTGCATGGAATTCCGGTTGTGTATGCCACCCTGCCCGGGAACCACAGATTTTCTGCAATCGCAGGCCCAAATGTTCAATACGATGAAAACGATGTGACCGGTGGGGTTGCGTTGAACATTCGTGGTGGCGGTGCACATGATACCAGTTTTGAAAATTATCACCTGAAACGGGGGCAACAGTTATTAAAGGTCAAACCACGTGAAAATGTACGACCAGATGATCCGTACGAACGTTTAATGTCTGCGATAAATGATGGCAGCCCTATTTTGATTAGTGGGGCGACCGCAACGGGTAAGACAACTTTCCTGAATCATATGCTGACCCTGATTAACCAGAACAGCCGTGTTATTACCGTCGAAGACGCACGTGAAATTCGGGTTCCCCAGGCGAATCGTGTTCACTTTGTTTTATCACGTACAGAACAGACAAATGATTTTAACTATGCACGATTATTGGACTTGGTCGTGCGTATGACCCCAGACGTTATTATCGGGGGTGAAATTTCAACCGACAACGCATCGGTGTTGTGGGAAATGCTGGGGACGGGACACGATCATTTCTATACAACAATTCACGCCGAAAGTGCCGAGGCCGCATATGCTGCGTTCGCAGACAGAATCCTGCATACCCAGCCGGCATACGACAGAACAGATTTAATCGCAGAAATGAAAAAGAAAATTCGTGTCGTACAATTGTCACGTGACGGGGCACTGCGTGCCGTGACCGAGGTTGTTTGATAAAAAAACCAAAAAGGATTTACTATGGACGAAGCCGGGGTTGTTTTACCAGAACACAAATATGAATTCGCACACATCGTGCCAATCAGCGACGAAGTACGTGCATACGAAGACCGCAAAGCAATCGAGGCCGCACGTCGTGAACAGGAATTACTGGACAAACCCAGTGCAATTGACGTGGTATTGGCGGCAGTTTATGGTGCAAAAAGCGTCGTAAAATCGATACGCCAGCGGTTCGTACAAAATCAAAAGTAAATAAAAAATCCCCAATTTCGGGGATTTTTATTTTTGTTAAAAAAAGTACTTGCATTTATTCCAAGTACAGTATAAGATATGTGGGCTTTAAGGGGTTGTAGCTCAGCTGGTTAGAGCGTCTGCCTGTCACGCAGAAGGTCGCGGGTTCGAGCCCCGTCAATCCCGCCAGTATTTAACACCATCGATTGATGGTGTTTTTTCTTGTTTATTATCTAAGATTTTATGTTTATAATGAAAACAACCACCAACCAAAAGGAGAAAATATGAAATTAAAATCATTCGTATTGGGTGCAGCAGTTTTGGCACTGGCCGCGTGTGGCGATAATGCACAAAACCCAGACCTGTTAAAGGGTGCAAAGTTTGTGTCAGAACAGCCAGACGTAACAATCACACTGGAATTCGCCCCAGAAGAAATGCGTGTAAATGGCAAGGTTGTTAACCTGTACAACGGCGCATACACAGTTGATGGTGACAAGATTCAATTCGAAGGTTTCGCATCTACGATGATGATGGGCGAACCAGCGGCAATGGAAATTGAACAGGAATATTTCCAATTTATGCCAACCGTTCAAACATATGAATTTACAGATGGTAAATTGGTGCTGACCGGTACAGACGGCAAAGAAATTGTGTTCACACAAATCGAAGAAACACCAGCCGAAGCACCGGCCGAAGCCGCAGCCGAACCAGCGGCGGAATAATTTCGTTGTTATTCACTTGACAAGCGGAATAATTCCAGATATAATTTGCCGGCGTTCGAAATGAACACGGCAGTTTTGGCCCCATCGTCTAGAGGCCTAGGACACCGCCCTTTCAAGGCGAGAACACCGGTTCGAATCCGGTTGGGGCTGCCAAAAATCAAAAACACCGCACAAAGCGGTGTTTTATTCTATTATACATTCGTTTATTTCTGTATTATAACCAAATCCCCTGTCAAGACAATAGTCTTGTTTGTCATTACCAGACAACCCAGCAATACCAAGCAATACTATCGCCCCAATCAGGAACACTACAAACAAATACACTATCAACAGCACATAAAATCTTTTCATACCATGTATGATAACATTATTTTGCCACTTGTCCAGTTTCGTCTTTGACCCAATATTTTTGCAATAATTCATCAGATTCTAAAAACACCTTAACATCTTTCCCAAACAACAACAAACCACGAATAAAATCAACTTAGTTGGCCATGCCAAAATCAAAACCGCCAGAGGGGCGGGGTTTATTTGCGGGGGCGTAGATTGTTCGACAGGCGGACCGATACTATACCGGTAAACATTATAGCCACGGTTATAACCAGCAAATACCAGCGTAACCAATCATAACCACCAAATACACCGATGTACATCAGGCCCACAAAGCCAATCCAGCGACCGATAAACAACGCAAAATCACGGAACACAAAGTATTCTATTCTGTGATTTGCGGTGACGCATTTGGAGTTTGATAAATTAAAGATGCATGAACTGCAAATCAAATCCAGCAATACGATTGCGGTTGAATACACAAAATTATACAGCAGGAATGTCAATGGCACGGTTTCATATATAAACAAGGCCATCGCAGAACCGATTACCATCAGGCAGATTGGTAAAATCACACGATAAAAACGCACACGACCATAGCGACCAAACAACCAGGATGCTGCAATAGAACATGCAGAAAAGACGGTGGTGAACATCCCCAGGTTAAAATCAGTCTGGAACATATAGACGGTGTACATTGGAATAACTGTGGACAACAGGCCGATACTGAAACCACGTAACACTTCCATTGAAAACATTTGACGGATTACCGGAAAACGCAGCATACAGCGAAAGAAACCACCAAAATCAATCGGTGTGCGGGAACGATGGCGTGACGAATGCAAAAATGCTGTCAACAGTAATTCCAGCAACGCTACACCCAACACAACATAGGCCATTTCTGTGTACGACCCGGAATCAATAAAGAACCCCAATACAATTGGTGTGATAATTTTCACAATGTATATAACAGAATTCTTTACCCCCAGATAACGCGGCACCAATTCGGTGGGGACTTTTTCGCTGACCATAGAATTCATTGGCAAATGGTACATCGCCGCCCCAATACCACACAGCAACCCCATAGGAATTACATAATCTACAACCGCATCGCCCATAAAGATTATCATCAGCAACAATATTATCTTGGGCACCAGATTCAGGGCAAAAACAGACACTTTGTTATAGCGTTTGCACCAATGGGCAAATAAAAAGAAACCGCCACATGTCGCCGCATATTCAAACAATTTGTACATGGACACAGATACAATTTCACTGGCCGACAGGTGCATTATAAAAGAAACCAAAAACGTCCCCAGAAACAAATCTGTGATATTACGCAGTGCGGAAAATGTTATTAACAGGCGGACTTCGCGTGTTAACTTATTGGCAATCATAAGGGGCCTTGGGCTTCAAATATATGGTGTCCTGGGTATTTTATCATAAATCGTGCATAAACAGAACACGAAAAATCGAAAAAGTTGACACACATACACAACGGGGGTATAATCGGGCCATGAAAAAGTTATTTTTGGGCTTTTTAATAATTGCAATGTTGGGTATAGCGGGATGCGGGGTTAAATCTGATTTGACACGCTCGCCAAACTTCCCACGCAACTATCCGGTCTATTAAGGCCACAAAACCAATGCGGGCATGGCGAAATTGGTAGACGCGCTGGATTTAGGTTCCAGTGGGGAAACCCATAGGAGTTCAAGTCTCCTTGCCCGCACCAAAAGTTTATAATAAAAAAGACTTGATTTTTGGTTAGTTTTAGCCTAAAATCGGTCGCAGAATAATAAAAGGCGTATAAAATGGCATCTAAAAAAGGCAGCAAAGAAGTTGTAAAACTGGAAAATAAAGAAACCGGTTTCTTTTACACAACTACTAAAAATACCAAGTCTGAAAGAACAGCAGGCAAAATGAAATTCCGTAAGTATGATCCAAAACTGCGTAAGCATGTTGTATTTACAGAAGCAAAAATGCCTCACTAATACAAGATTGGTAGTTATATCAGTTTGAATCCCCATGATTTGGGGATTTTTTTATGCAAAAAAGACAATACCCCCCTTGACAAATACAAACTTTATCACTATTATGTATATACAAACTTTGGTTCCCTGGAAACGGGGCGGGCTGCGAGTGAAGATACACAGCAAGTCGGGGTTGTTTGATGGTAGAGACAAGCAATCTGAATGTACATCGCACTTTTTATTTGTGCTGCGGTGAACCAATCAAAACAAGAACAACAGAAAGACAGATTGAATGCATGTATATGCATCGGGTCTGGATTTGATTGCAAAGGGGTAAAACATGAAATTCAAAACAGTTATGCCGTATTTGCTGTTAGGTTCTGCGTTAATATGGGACCCGTCCCAAGGAACCGCACGCAACGACGAAGGTAAAACAGCAGAAATGGATTCAATCGCATCGGTCTATATTAATCCAGAGTATGCTAAATACGAACTGTATCATTTCGGTCCATCCCAAGAACAGATTAAACAGCATAATCTGGAACAAAAGGCAGAAAGCCTGAGGGATGCGTATGTAGAAAACATGCTGGAAGCACAACAAAAATTAGGACCATTGGTTGGCAAACATGGATATTATTCTGCGGTTAGACGTGAATTGCCTGGGGCACCGGTGGGCCAGCATTGTGTATATGGTCAGTACACACAATTAAATCGTGCATTACAGGAAAAAGGTGACACACTGACTATTATCCCCCAGGAAGCCAAAACTGCATGCGTACAATTTAAGTACCAGATGCGTAAGAAGTATGACACACCTGAATTCAAGGGCACTATTTACGAAGGTGTCATGCACGAAAGTCAGGCGGCATATGATGATGCATTGACCAGATATTTGGTCAAAAATGGTATCAAAGAAAACACACCTGATTCTGTACGCACGGCAAAAATGCAACAGTTTGCAAAAACAAATTACTGTGCGGACAGTTTGAACCCGGGTTCGATTTTGATTGTGCCACGCTATCATGGGTCACGCAGTAAATTCCATGCGATTATGTATTTGGGCCGTGGCGATATAGTGGACGGTAAATTCGTAGAAAATAAAAACGGTCGCCATATTTATACGGCACACAATCGTGAAAGAATTGGCGACCTGTTCAAGACATGGGACACACGTAATGTGTTTGCGGCAGATACTAAAAAGATTGTCCAGACACAATACGCCCAGGAATTAGCACGAATTGAAGCATTACCAACAGAAGAACTGATTCAATTCCTGGTGGATGACAAAACGCATATACAGGATACACTGGGGCTGCGTATGACACCACGTGAAGAATTGGTTCAAATGGCACGTAATAAATACTTTGATTTGCCCCAGGACAACAAGACATTCCATCTGCACGATGCATATGCCCAGGCAATTCAACGTAAAAAAGTCGAATTTGATTTGGCAAAACGCACGATGCTGCGAAAATCATATCAGCGTACAATATAAGAAAAACGCCCGGTTGGGCGTTTTTTATTTTGCGATTTTGTTTTTAATTTCGCGAATACGGGCCAAAATTTCTTTCAAGTCTGCATCGGTGACAGATGGGGTTGGACGGGATCGAACCTCGTCTGCAAGGACGATGCACAACGTCGCCAACAGTGCACTTTCGGGCAATGGACCGATTTTGTCCAAGATTTGACGGGCACGGGCATCAACCATCTGGCCCAGTTCCAACAGGCGGGATTCCTGGCCGTCTTCACAGCCCATTGGGTATTTTTTATTTACGATGGGGATTGAAACTACACTCATGCCAACTTCTTTAATATAGATAATGTTTGGTCAATCATTTCAGATGCACGTGCGTTTTTGTCACGCAGGTTTTTAACCTGTTCGGTTAAAATCGCCACTTCCAGGTCGGTTTGCTTGCCCGCGGCGACCGCTGTACCACGCAAACGGGCGGCGGCTTCTTCTAATGATGCCAATTCGTTAAATATTTGCTGTTTTATCTCTGCCATGATGTCTAGTTTAAGATATTTTTTATATGCGTTCAACCCCAAAATATGATATAATGGCCCAGAAGCGTTAGGGGTATTTTCTATGAAAACTAAAATCATCTATATTTCTGGTACAGAAGTCTTTGATATGCGTGAAATTCGTGCAGCATTTGACGAAGTACGCAGTGCATTGGGTTTGGCAAAAGACACTATTTTGTTTGGGGTACCGGTGGATGCAGATGATGCGTTGGCAAACACCACAGAAATCGCACAGAACACCGGTGTTTCTGCGGTTTCCACAACAATAGAACCCGATGTCACAGTGGCCGAAGCCGAAGAAAAACCAGTCGAAAATATCACAGAAGAAATTATCCCAACAACTGTTAAAAAGACAAGAAAACGCACAGTCAAAGAAATTACAGAACCTGTGGTCGAAGTTGCCGCCGAACCAGCAATCGCAGAAACAATTATCGAATCAGAACCAATTATCGAATCGGTTGCGGTTGCAGCGACAGCAGAAGAACCAACCGAAGAAGAACCAATTATCCCTATTCTGTCGATTTTGGCATCCAGTGTAGATGACGACGAACAGCCACAAGATTCAGTTCAAGAACAAGAAGTTGTCGCAGAACCAGAAACACCAGTAGTCGAGGTTGAAGAAGCACCGGTTGTGGAAACCGAAGAGATTGTCGCAGATGTAATCGAAGAAACAACAGAACCAATTGATGATGCAGATGCAGTCCAGGTTTCTGTGGGCGATATTATTTCAAATGAAGCACCGGTTGCAGAAAAAGAAAAAACACTGGAAGAATTACTGGAAAGCATGACACCATTGCGTGAAGATGTTGAAACACCGGTTGCAGACGACACAGTCGAACCAGAACAGGATTTCGATGTTGTTCCAGATATGGACCCGGATACAGATGCCACACTGGCACAATTGGCAAATGAATTTGCAGCCGCCCAGGATAAAATTGTTAGCATCGAAAAACCAGAATCCCAGGGTAAAATTGGAAAACTGAAAAATATTCTGCCATTCAAAAAGGCTAAACGTGACGACAGCAGTTTGATGGGCGACCTGTTTGGATGGGCCGGAATTGCCGCAAACGATGAAGATTTTTCAATCCCAGGATTCTTTACAACAGCCGCATCGAAAAAATAATATAAATGGAAACAAGCACGATACTTAGATTACTGTCAAACGCTGGGTTTTATAATCTGCGGGTGGTTGATAATCAATTTATCCAAATGGAAAACCCGTCGTGCGTTCTGCGTGGATTTGAAAATTTTCTGGACTATGCATGGGTTATACTGGTTTTCATTACGGGGATGATGCTGTTTGGGTGGGCCGTCGCTATGACACGCAGCCATAAAAATGCAGAATTGATGTCTGTGGCGGAAAACCTGCGAAATCTGTTGCTGATTTTTGGCGTGTTGTCTTTGGTGCGGCCGGTGGTGAATTTAATTGCCGGTGGGAATATTTTTGCCAAAGGATGTGATACAATTCAGGTGTCAATAGAAGAAGTACAGAAATTAATTGATACAAAGAAACTGAAATTAAATAATGCGGCAGAATACGATTTGTACGAAGATTTGCGTATTTATGATTCTGGGGTGACCAGTGCCAGTGCATATGACGATGTTCAATGATTTTCTAATTCACGCATTAATCCCATTTCACGTGCAGAATGGACCATGCCGTTTGTAATTAACAAATGATCATATAATTCAATATCAACGGAACGCAATTTATGCCCCAGTTCCAATGTTAATTCTAAATCAGCCGTTGAAAACGAACGGTCGCCGATTGGGTGATTATGATACAGAATTATTCGTGTTGCGTTCAACGATAATGCATGCTTGATTATTTCACGTGGATAGACCGCTGCACAATCAACCGTGCCGGTGGCATGGGTTTCGTCTTGCAAGACACGGTTGTCGGTATCCATGTACAAGACATGTAATTCTTCGACAGATTTACCCGACATATTCATAACGCAATATGCGTGCAGACTTTTGATATCATGATGGATTGGACGCATATCAACACGACCACGGGCCGCATCAATCATCAACGCATGAACCAGGTGCAAGAATACGGCAGTATTGTGCCCTATTCCTGGGAACGCAACCAAGTCATCCAGTGGTGTTGTGATTACGTTAAACACGGTCCCAAATCGTTCCAGTAAACCACGTGCCAATGGGCGAACATCACGTCGTGGTATAACATAGCCCAACAACAATTCCAACCGTTCGTAATCGGTTAATTTCCCGTCCAGAAATTTCTGGCGTAGGCGGTCACGGTGACCGTTATGGAATGTTGCGGGATTATCAGTCAAAATTGTTAAACCATTTTTTCTGTGAATATTACGGCACCATCTTCGGTAATGCCGATTGTGTGTTCCCACTGGGCCGATAAACCGCCGTCAACCGTGCGGGCGGTCCAACCGTCGGCATCGATTTTACATTCTGGGGAACCGGTGTTTATCATTGGTTCAATGGTGAATACCAGGCCTGGGACCATTTTTACTTTGTCCCAGCGTTTGTCATAGAAATGATAAATCTGTGGTTCATCGTGCATTACTTTGCCAATGCCATGCCCAACAAAATCACGTGATATTGAAAAGCCATGTGGTTTTACAACCGCTTCGATTGTTTTGCCGATTTCAGACAATGGTACACCCGGGGCACAGATTGAAATCGCCGCATTCAGGGCATCTTGGCAAACGTTGACCAATTTTTGTGCCTGGGGTGAAACACGACCGATTGTAAACATACGGGACGCATCACCATGAAAGCCTTTGTATTCAGCGGTCAGGTCAACGTTCACAATGTCGCCATCTTTTAAGATTACTTCGTCACTGGGGATACCGTGCACAATCACATCGTTGACCGATGTGCAAATATGTTTTGGATAGCCATGATAACCCAAATCAGATGAACGGGCACCATTTTCTTTTAAGAACTGGGCAACCAGACGATCGATTTCGCCCGTAGATACGCCGGCATGAATGTGCGGTGAAATAAAATCAAAACAGCGGGCGACCAAGTCACCAACTGTACGCAGGCGTTTGAAATCTTTTGGGGCATATACAGATGCAAGCATTTTTATCTATTCCTTCTTTTAAGTGCCAATCTGGCGGCACGCACAGACAATTTTAATGCAAAATCACGCAATAAAATTTCTGTGGGCATGCCAGTGGTACGCAATTGTTTTTCCAATTCATTCAGGCGGGATAATACCGCAGTAATTTCAGTCGCAGGCCATATTTTTATTGCCAGGTTGAAACGATCGGCAACCTTCCAAAACAGGCGGGGTAATTGACCATCAACAACGGCGGTTAATAATTTCTTGAAATGAATTATTAACATGCGAATTAATTTGTTTGGGTCCGAATTATCGTACAGCAATCGGTCCATGGCAGTCATTGTTTGCTGGACATGGCCGGCGGTTAATGAATACAGAAAATCATCCATGTCGGCCGCCGCAGAATCAGGCAGGCATTTTTCAACGTCTGATAATTCAACCGTTTTTTTGTCGTCAACGTATAATGCGATTTTATTCAAAAAACCACGGGTGATTCCACGGTCACCGCCCAAGTGCGATGTCATATACGCCATGGCATCTGGATTAATTTTATTTATCCCCAGGCCCGCCAAATGGTTTGATATTAACGTGGCCAATGAACGTGCATCGTCTGTATAGCATGCCAATGTTGCCAGGTTGTCTGCACCTTCGAACAATGAACGCAGGCCGCCACCACTGCGTAAATCACCACCCATTACAATTACAGTGGCACACAGACCGGGGTGTGACACCAATTCGGCAATCTGTTTGGCACAGCCATCACCAGCATTGGAAATAACAACCATTTTCTGGCCACCGAACATAGATGGGCTGCACGCTTCGGCAAACAGGGCGTCTTGTTTTTCACGCAATTCGTCCGAATCCAGCGCAAACATATTGTCTTTTTCAATACCCAATTTGGAAATGGCACGGTCGCAATATTCATCAACCTGGCCGGCATCGGGGCCATAAATCAAGACCGCACGAATGCTGGAAATGCCGGTGTTAAAATCTGAATCTTTCCATTTCATAAATTATTTTTCCGCTGTTACAGCACGGCTGTGGGTTGTGGCAAATGCACGGGCACTGATTTTATCCGCCAATACACCGATGGAATTTTTAACGGCATTATTATATGACGCATTCGATGCAACCAGATAGCGTACAAATGTGTAAGATTCTGATGCAATATCGGTGCCGGTTGTAATAACAGTATCGCCCATTGTTAATGTATATGTGGCACGCAGGCTAACTTCCTGCCAGGTGGCGTCACCGGTGCGTTCCAGGGCCTTGTACTGGGTCGTGGGTTCGAACAATGTCACTGTTAATTTATATTTGGCAGTTTCATCGTGGGCACCACCAAATTTTGCATTCAGGGCATTGCGTAATTCAATACCATTAATACCACTGATGGGGGCGACATAAATATCTGCATCCGAACCAACGTACATCGGCGTAAAACCGCAACTGCATAATAATAGCAACAAAAGAATTTTTTTCATTTGGCAACCGTATTTTATAATAATGATAACAGATTTCCTGTTGAAGTTTATACTTATATTAGCTAGACTTTTAATAAATCGCAAGGGGGAATGATGAATATTTTTATTGTAATCTTGGCAATATTGTTCATGGCGGGTTATTATGTCATGGATGCCCCCAGCCAGCGTATGCGTGAACACGAAACACAATTCGCAGTTAATCAATCTGACCTGCGGTCGGTTGCACAATGTGCAGCGGCGGTTCATAACGCAAAAATGAAGGGATTTGAATTCGATGATATCTGTGTGGAAATGAACTATATCATCAGCGAAAATATCTGTATGGACAGTCGTATGAATAACACGGCATGCGAAATCGTGAACAAGAAAAAACCAGCATACAGTTATATTATTACTGCAACCGGTATTTTGCCCGAAGAAGACTATAACAACATGTTGGAAATTCTGGAAAAACATTATCCAGATGCAGGTACATTTGGTATTTTCCAAAATGGGAAAATTATTTCGGGTGGGACCAGTAATAAACGTACTGTGCCGGCTAAAATCGTGTCAAAAATGGGACTGCAAGATGGGCAGATTGTGTATTTGACCCAATATGATATTCCAGATAACCAATATGAATACGAAACACCGATGGACGATGATATTGTCTGTCCAACAGGTACTGTCAAGGCATACAGATTCGGCCGCTGGCAATGTTCGGGGTACAATACAAAAACAAACTGTGCGGGGGATAAAATTTGGAATTCTGATTTACAGGAATGTGTGCCGGACGAATCCAGAAAACCACTGTGCGGTGGCAACATGACCGCAGTTATGGTCGATGATATTTGGGAATGTGTCAGTCCGTTTATTGAAAAAAACTGTCCGGCGAATATGGTTGCACGATTGAATTATAATACACTGGAATGGGAATGTGTGTCCGATCCAAAATACACCCAGGACACAAAAAAGTGCGATGTTATAACCCAGGCGGCCGTGTACGGGGCGATGGGTGCAACGTTGCGTGTGCCGCGTTCGTCATGTACAGATTGTGAAACAATGCTGGTTGATAATGAAACATGCACTGCAACATGTGTGCCAGACCCAACAAAACTGAATAACGAACGTTGCTATCCAGGGTCGGTGCGGACATGCAGTGGTTCGACACGTGCGTTCTATTTTGGTTTCCCCAGCCAAGAATATATATCGGGCGTTGATGCGGTAAAAAATATCATTGTGCCATTGGATAAACAATATTCACAGAATCGCAAGTTTAACTGTATGGATTGCGGGGAACGTGGGATTGATATGGGACGTTCTTTGCCGCCGTATGTGGTTGTGTGTAATGAATAAAAAAACGCCCGATTGGGCGTTTATTTATTTTTCATATGCACGAATAGTGGCCATAATCTGGGATTGCTGTTGTACTAATTCTGCATAGCGTGCATTATAATATTCCAAATCACGCAAGGAATCCTGGACCAAGTCTTCGCTGCGGGAATCTGGGTCACAGTTAATTGTTGTAGCAAAAATTAAATCATCCAGGCGCCCCAATTCTGCTTCTAGTTCATCATAGCGGGCCTGAAGACACGCCAAACTGTGTGGGCTGACGGAACAGGTGCTGTCGGCTTTGTGCTTGTTAACGGCCGCTTTGTATGTTTTTTCAAACTGGGCAGCGGCGGCAACATGCTGTTCCATTTCGGTACCATGCATTATTTTGCGTTCGATACCGCACAACTGGTCACGATAGTCAGAAATCATTGCTTCGGCTTCGCGTGCTTCGTTGCGGTCATAGCGGTTTGCAACGACATAGCGTTCCAAACTATCAATCTGTTCGCCAATCAAACGGCCTTCGTCGGCGGCACGACGCCCCGCATCAACAGCGGCACGTACAGATGGCATTTTATAATCTACAATAGACTTCAAAATATGAAAAACACCAATGTTCACTGGGCGTTTTGTTTTTTTTGCAGCCATACCTATCTCCTGTAGTTATTTATTATTCACACTTGCAACATAATACAAAATATTTGTTTTGTCAAGCCCAAAAGAACCCACGGGACATTTTTGCATCCCGTGGGGAAAAATACGCAATCTGCGATTGTTTATTTATTTGCCAGCACGTGTGAACGCACCATTATCCAGCATTTCACGCACCACAAAATGTTTAATCTTGCGGGCAGATGTCTGGGGCAGTTCATCTTCGGTGATGGCAAAGTCACGTACCCATTTATACTGGGCAATGGCCAGATTTGATTTCTTTAACAACATTTTGACACGTTCGATTGTTGTGCCAGGCTTTACCTGGAACACCGCATATGGAACGGTTTTGCCATCAAGTACATATTCAAATACAGCCGCCATCAAGATTTCATCGTTTTGCAGATACAAATCTTCCAGTTCGTCTGGATATACGTTTTTACCGCTGTCCAGAACGATAACCTGTTTCATGCGACCTTTGACAATCAAGCGGCCTTTGCTATCCAGGCAACCAATGTCCCCTGTTTTGAACCAGCCGTCTTCGAATGCAGCGGTGTTGGCTTCGTCATTATCCAGATAGCCAGGCATTACCATGTTGCCACGAACCCAGATTTCACCAATGCCATCTTTGTTTGGGTTGTGAATCTGTAATTCGTTGCCCAACAGTGGGCCAGCATAGTGCATTTCGCCATTGGCACGACGGAACGCAAAGTTAAAGTTGGCCGGACCCGTTGTTTCGGTCAAACCATAGCAGTCCCCAACCACAAATCCCATGCGTTCATAGAATTTACGAATTGTTGGTTTTAACGTTGCACCCGCAGATACCAAAACACGTGTATTGCCACCGAATGCATCGTGGACAGGTTTGGTGACCTTTTTAACCAGGCCGCCCAGCCCAATCGCACGCAAAATGTGACGCAGTGACACAATCACACGCATCAATGTCCATACATGTTTTTCACGGGCAGTGTCTGCAATCTTTTTATAGAACACTTCCCAAATACGTGGAACGGCGGGGATAACTTCGGGTTTGTATTGTTTAAAGTCCTTGATAAATTCTTGGGGTTTCAGGACAGGCTGCAACAGCAGTTTGCCCGACAATGCCACAGGTACAATGATATTGATAACAACACCATATATATGATACAGCGGCAAGAAACCATAGAATGTATAGCCCGGCAAAATTACATCTTTGTAAAATTGGGCACCATCACATAATGACAACAGGTTATTATGGGTCAGGCCTACAACCTTGGGGTTGCCGGTGGATCCAGATGTAAATGACATCATGGCAATATCGTCACGATTTACATCGGCGGCAACGAATTCGTTTTCGTCGGTGTCATCGGCCATTTCAATATCAACCATTTCAGCCGGCGCATCTGGGATAAAATAATTCTGTTGCGCCATTGCCAGTTTGCAGTTCGTACGTTTCATCATATTGATGTGTTCCGATGGCTGCAACCCAGTGTCCAACATTAAAACATGCGCGCCCTGGGACATGATGGCATAGTATGTTTTGATGAATTCAGGTGTATTGCCCGACAGAATCGCAACAGTATCGCCCTTTTTCACACCAAAACGTTTCGCCAACAAGACGGCACGCTGTTTCACCTTTTTCAACAAATCTGCATAGGTTTCGTTCTGGCGGACAAAGAAAATACGGTCTTTGTTCTGAGTACACGCCGTATGCAGCATTTCATATATATTTTTCATCATAATAATGCTCTTTTTGTTTTTTGGTAAACATATCTGGGTAATAGGTTTAGCCCCAGATATATCAACAGTATACAGCGATAAAGATAAGAAAAACAACCTAAAATTATCTGGGGCGGCGATTCGTATTATCAATATATAGGGAAAATATTTTCTAAAAATATCTATATTTTGTGTTTTTGGTATATTTTCCGAATCAGCAAGATGGGAAAAAAGTGCACTTTGTTGACACAAAACATTATTTCGTATGCAAACACCGATTCTGTTTATCGGCTGTAATGGGCAGAAAATCCCCTTTCTAAAAAGTAAAGCGAAAAATAATTTTTTTTTTGCTTTTCAATATTGATACATTTTTCTAAACACTATATATTGTAATCAAATCAAATAAACAACCACTATATATTGTGTTTTTTAGTATTGGAGTTAAAAAATGTCAGAAACACAAATTCAAATTACACCAACATTGTCAACACGGCTGGTTGCTGTGCAGAAACGTAGCGGCGAAACTGTGCCTTTTGACGTTAAGAAAATCTATGAAGCAATTAAAAAGGCTGTGGCCGTCACAACAGAAATTTCAGACGTTGAAATTGTTAAGATTACACAAGATGTGCTGAAAAGACTGGACGAAAAGTTCGCAGACAAAATACCAAATGTTGAAGCAATTCAGGATACAGTTATTCAAACACTGATGGATGCACATGCATATAAAACAGCCGAAGCATATATTATCTATCGCCAGAAACGTACAGAAATCCGTGAATCTATGGTTGATGCAGTCGAAGTTATCGAAGGGTATGTCGGCGGATCAAATTGGCGTATCAAAGAAAATGCAAACGTTGGATATTCAATCGGTGGGCTGATTTTGCGTACATCAGAACGTGTGACGGCGGAATATTGGCTGAACCTGTATCCACGTGCCGCATCCGAAGCACACAAGAATGCTGCGATTCACATTCACGATTTGGGTTGGTTGACCGGGTACTGTGCCGGTTGGTCACTGCGTGAATTGTTGTACGAAGGTTTCAATGGTGTTCGTGGATATTTGCAGTGTGAACCAGCACGCCACATGGCAACCGCTATTTCACATATGGTGAATTTCTTGGGCACATTACAGAACGAATTTGCGGGGGCCCAGGCGTTTTCATCGGTTGATACATATTTGGCACCATATGTTCGCATTGATAACCTGTCATATGCAGATGTTAAAAATGCGATGCAGACACTTATCTTTAACTGTGCGGTGTCATGCCGTTGGGGTACACAGACACCATTTATTAATTTCACATTCGACTGGACATGCCCAGAAGATTTGAAGAAACAGCGTCCATTCGTTGGCCGCCAGCAGGTAGATTTCACATATGGTGATTTACAGGCTGAAATGGATTTGATTAACAAGGCATTTATCGAAGTTATGACCGAAGGTGATGCCCAGGGTCGTCCATTTACATTCCCTATTCCAACATACAACATCACACCAGATTTCCCATGGAATCACCCAAATGTAAAACCGCTGTTTGATTTGGCGGCAAAGTATGGGATTCCAAATTTCCAGAACTTCTTGAATTCTGATTTGAATCCAACCGATGTTCGTTCTATGTGCTGTCGTTTGCGTTTGGACGTGCGTGAACTGCTGAAACGTGGTGGTGGTTTGTTTGGTTCGGCCGAAAAGACTGGTTCTATTGGGGTGGTCACAATCAATTTGGCACGTTTGGGATATATCCACAAAGGCGACCGTGAAGGTTTGTTCCGTGAACTGAAACGCCTGTTGGATTTGGCACGTGATACACTGGAAATCAAACGTGAAATCATTTCCAAGAATATGGAACGTGGTTTGTATCCATTTACAAAACGCTATCTGGGGGATTGGAATCACCACTTCTCGACCATTGGGGTTAATGGTGCAAATGAAATGGTTTTGAACTTTACAAACGGTGCAGACAATATTGCAACAGTGTTTGGTAAAAAGTTGGTTTTGGATGTTATGGACTTTATCCGTGAAAATCTGGCAACGTTCCAGGAACAGACCGGAAACCTGTACAATCTGGAAGCAACACCAGCCGAAGGTTGTTCATACCGTTTCGCAAAAACAGACGTCAAAAATTTCCCAGATATTATCACAGCGGGAACAAAAGACGCACCATATTACACAAATTCAACCCAGTTGCCTGTGAACTTTACAGATGACCCATTCGTTGCATTGGAACATCAGGAAGAATTACAGCGTAAATATACCGGTGGAACAATGTTGCATCTGTATATGGGTGAACCGGTTTCCAGTGGCGATGCAGCCCAGAAAATTGTGCGGACTATATTCGAAAATTACAAGGTGCCATACATGACACTGACACCAACATTTTCAATCTGTCCAAAGCATGGTTATCTGCCGGGGAAACACGAATTCTGTCCAAAGTGCGATGCAGAAAATGCAGCAAACCAGGACACACAAGAATAAAAATAACAAGTCAGCAAAATTAAAAGGGAGGAGAACGCTATGACTAACAATTGCCAAAGAACACAATGCGAAGTATTTTCACGCAGCATGGGTTTCATTAGACCTGTATCAAACTTTAACATTGGCAAATATTCAGAATTCTGTGAACGCAAAACATTTACAGAAGAAAACAGTTTAAGCGCAGGCCAGCGTCATGCAGACTTGTTAAAACGTGCGGCGTAATATTATGCGTGAAGTACAAATCGGGGGATTGGTTTCGTTCACCACAATAGATTACCCGGGAAAACTGGCAGCGGTTTTGTTCTTGGTTGGTTGTCCATTGCGGTGTGCATATTGTTCCAATCCCCATTTATTATCCCCAAATGACGGTGAATATGATCCAAATCGTGTGTTCGATTGGCTGAAATCACGTGTCGGCAAACTGGAAGCGGTGGTGTTTTCTGGTGGCGAAGCGTTGATGCAGGGCGACGTGGCGATTGAATATATGCGACGGGTCAAAGAATTGGGGTTCAATATTGGGTTGCATACAAATGGATTCTATCCAGAAACACTGGCACGGGCCGCAGATGTTGTGGACTGGATTGGGCTGGATTTCAAGGCAACACGGGAAAAATATCCAGATTTAACCAAGCAGCATATTGCATATGACAATATGATTCGCAGTTTGGATACATGGATTGAAACCGGTAAAGATTTCGAAGTGCGTGTCACATGCGATCCACGTTTTATCACAAAAGATGATTTGTTGGAAATCGCAGAAATATTGCGGAAACGTGGGGTAAAAAATCTGGCGATACAGAAGTATATTCCACACTTTGAATCCGACGACAATAAAACCGATGCAGCGATGCGAAATCAGTTCTTTGAAGATGCGGAATTCAAGGCGAAAATTGGTTCAGGATTTACGTCTGTGATATGGCGTGAATAGTTTTTCATTGGGAAGCAAAATGCCCCGCATGGGGCATTTTTTTATCGTGTGCGACGCATTAAATCTTCTAGGATAGCGGCCAGATCCAGTGTTTTTACCTTTAACTTGTCCTGGACCAAGGCGCCAGATATAACCAGACCACCAATCACAGGATATACGACCATGCCCACATGTGGGGCATCATAGCCAAATATCTGGTTATAGGCAAACATAGACAACATGCCGATAAACGATGCCATAAATGCACAATTTACAAAGCGGTTCATATTTGCGATTGTTTTGAATGTCTTTTTGAATTCGTCCAATTTTGCACGGGCGGCTTCGTCCAGATTTTTAGATTCCAGGTCAGTGATGATAAAATTCACATAGTTTGCAAAATCACGGAATGTGGCACGACGGTGCGGCTGTTCAGCGGTGTGGTGTGGTGGCGTCTGGTATTCAGGGCGTACACGTTCACGGCCAGTTAAAATACGGTTGGCCATGTTCACCATTTTGAACATTTCTTCGGCGGATTTGTCGTTCGGGTTTTTATCTGGATGATATTTGGCCGCCATGCGACGATACGCCCGATGAATTTCATCTGGGGTTGCGGTGGCGGACAGTTGTAAAATCTTTAATGCTTCGTCACGTGTCATAGTGGGCGCAGTGTACGGCAGAAAATGCAGATTGTCAAACAATTCTCTGTTGCAAATTCGTAAAATCAGTATATTATATAAAGCAGTTAAAATTTAGGGGTTAAAAATGCCAGCAAAAACAGTTAATGATATTGTCGCACTGTGCAAGCGACGTGGGTTTATTTTCACAGGTTCTGAAATCTATGGCGGATTGGGTGGTGCGTATGACTATGGTCCGTATGGGGTTGAACTGATGAAAAATATCCGCAATGCGTGGTGGAATTCTATGATTTATTCACGCAATGATATCGAAGGTTTGGATGCGGCATTAATCAGCAACCGTTTGCTGTGGAAATATTCTGGACACGAAGCGGGATTTTCAGATCCGCTGGTCGAATGTAAAAAGTGTGGAACACGCATGCGTCAGGATAAAATGAAAGACCAGACAAAATGCGATAACTGTGGTTCAACAGAAATCACAGAACCACGTGCATATCAATTGATGATGGGGTTGTCTATTGGTGCAACCGCAGATGGGGCGGTGAATGCGTATCTGCGACCAGAAACAGCAACAACAACATACACAAACTTTAAAAATGTTTTGGACGCAAAACCACACAAGTTGCCATTTGGTATTGCCCAGATTGGTAAAGCGTTCCGTAATGAAATTTCACCACGTGGGTTCGTTTTCCGTATGCGTGAATTTGAACAGGCAGAAATGCAGTACTTTGTTCGCCCAGAAACAGACGAACAGTATCACCAGGCATGGATGGAAACACGTATGGCATGGTGGATTAATGAATTGGGAATACCGGCGGAAAAGTTGCGTTTCTTGCCGCATGAAAAATTGGCACACTATGCCAAGGCGGCGGTTGATATCGAATACGAATTCCCAGATGGCTTTGACGAAGTCGAAGGTATTCATAATCGCCAAGACTTTGATTTAGGTTCACATACCAAGGGTCAAAAAGAATTCGAAATTCATGCAAATGTTCTGGAAAACAAAGACAGCACAACCAAGTTGTCTTATTCAGATCCACAGACCGGCGAAAACTTTATCCCATATGTTATCGAAACAGCGATGGGGGTTAACCGTGCAATGTTGGCGGTGATGATTGAAGCATATACCGAAGAAGATTTGGGCGATGGAAAATCACGCACTGTATTGAAACTGAAACCATCGTTGGCACCAGTTAAGGCAGCGGTCATTCCATTGGCACGTAATGTTCCAGAACTGTTAGACATTGCGACAAATATCGAAAACGATTTGCGTAAATTGGCGATTGGTCGTATCGAACTGGAAAATTCTGGAAACATTGGTAAAAACTATCGCAGACACGACGAAATTGGTACGCCGGTTTGCATTACGGTTGACCACCAGACAATGGAAGATAACACAGTTACCCTGCGTCATCGTGACAGTATGGCCCAGGAACGCATTGCAATCGCAGATGTGACCAAGCGTGTATTGGAAATTGTGAACGGATAATTAATCAAGAGGTTGTACCATGACAGAGAAAAAAGCAGCTTTTACAAAAGCAACATCTAAGGTTGTGACATATGGCGAACTGATGCGGGAAATGAACAAAATCGCACAGGCGTCTGGTACGGACTATGCGGGATTTGCAATTGACCTGAAATCGGTTGATGGTAAAAAGGTTTGCGGTTTTGAATTCGCAACCGCACAACAAGAAATGGCATTGTCGGCAATTTTGGACAAGTTGGGAATTGAACACAGTCACGTGCACAAAGATATTAAATCGCAGAAAGGTGAACTGCATATTGCCGCAAGACATGCAAAACATGCGACCGATTTGTTCTATGCATGGTCTTCGCTGATTACAATTGAACAGCGTATCACAGGCAATGCAGAATTAGATGCACAATGGCAGCGCATTGTGTCCAAGGCACGATAAAAAACACATTATAAAAAAACGCCGCCCGATTGGGCGGTGTTTTTTATTTCGTTTAATGATTATTCATGCGATATTGCACCAACTGGACAGATAGATGCACATGTGCCACATGACATACATTTTGCTGGGTCAATCACACATTTGCCGTCTGGGCCAATAGAAATTGCCATAACTGGGCACATACCCATGCACGAATGACAGCCAATACATTTACTGTTATCAATTTTATAAGCCATATTTTTCCCCTATTGTTTTTATGATTTAGTCACGATTAAACAAACTTAACAAATACTGGAACATTGCGATGAACGAAATGTACAGGTGCAATGCCCCCAGTACAGCCAACTGGTTCCGCATTGTGTCATCGCCGCCGTATTCATATGCACGCTTTAACGTTTGCATGTCGTATGCGGTGAACAGTGCAAAGATTAATACACCCAACAGACTGACAATTGCCGAGAAGCCAGCACCCAATGGTACAAAGATTGCTACAATGCCAACGACAATCAAACCAATCATGCCGATGGTCAAGAATGTACCCATGAATGACAGGTCTTTGATTGTTTTATATCCAAACATTGCCATGCAGCCGAACATTAATGCGGCGACACCAAATGCCCACAGGATTGATTCAGGATTGACAGACAGGGCAACAGCAATCAATGGGGTCATGGTGACACCAATCAATACCGAATACAGTGCCAACAGCAATGCAGCCGTTGCAGGTTTCAAATGAAATGCACGAACCTGGGTCCAGATGGACAAGGCCAAACCACCAAACAACAGTACATAATAAAAGCCAGAAAAGCCATGTGCACTGAACAACAGGCCCAAGATAGATGGACTGATTAATGTGAAAAATGCAGCGACACCGGTTAATGCAACCGCACCAAACATTAATGCAAATATACGCTTAAAATACAAATCAATACCACCAGCACGGGTGCCAGAAACACGACGTTCGGCGGTCTTTTTAATGGTTTTTGTTGCCATGATATTTCTCCTTGTTATTTAGAAAATATATAATACAATGCACAAACAAATTCAAGATATTATGTAAAATAAAAAAGGATTATATTATGGAATTTAGACAAAGATATGCAATCGTTCAAGCATACCAGGCACACACACGACGTGAAATTCGTGGTAACGATGAATTTTTAACAGGTCGCGCAAAACGTGCGGAAACACTGGTATCGTTGCAGAACAAAATGACAGAAATTCAGGAAAATATTGATAAAGAACTGAAATCTAAATACCCTGATTTGACAAGGGTCGACAGAATGTATAAAATTTTGAAGAATATCCAGAGAACATTAGAAAACGCAAAAGAAAGATAATAAATGGCAATATCAATCAGTGCTTTTTCACCGGTCGCAATTTCTGTTTTTGGATTGGATATTCGGTGGTATGCACTGGCATATGTTGCAGCGTTTGTTGTTGGATATTTTGTTTTCAAAAGATTAATGAAAGATGACAGGGCGATGGTTCGACTGGAAAAAAACCAGTTGGACGATTTGCTGACTGCGATTGTATTTGGTGTCATTATTGGGGGACGCATGGGGTATGTGTTGTTTTACAACCTGCCCTTCTTTTTGATGCACCCGTTGGAAATATTTGCTGTATGGCATGGTGGCATGAGTTTTCATGGCGGATTGATTGGCGTGATTGTGGCGACGATATTGTTTGCACGCAAACGCAAGATAAATCCATGGTCGGTGTTGGACATGCTGGCGGTGGTGGCACCAATTGGGTTATTCTTTGGCAGAATTGCGAATTTTATCAACATGGAATTAATGGGGCATGCAACCGACGTGCCATGGGCCGTTGAATTCACAGATGCGGCCGGGAATGTCATTATACCGGCTTCGCACCCTAGCCCACTGTACGAAGCATTTGGCGAAGGTATATTACTGTTCACATTGATGTACTGTCTGTATCGATTCACGGGTCTACGTCGGCACCCGGGGGCATTGGGTGGCATTATGGGCATGGGATATGCCGTGGCCCGCATTATATGTGAACAATTCCGGGTACCAGATGCCCAGATTGGATTTTTGGCGGGAAATTGGCTGACCATGGGAATGGTGCTGTCGATGCTGATGTTTTTTGCGGGATTGGCAATTTTTATATTTGCGTTTCGCAAAAAATAATGTACAATATGCCCCGTTGACCAAAAAATGGGAAACAAAGTTTAGGATGGTTGGCAGAGCGGTCGAATGCGGCGGTCTTGAAAACCGTTGAAGGGGCAACCCTTCCGGGGGTTCGAATCCCTCACCATCCGCCAGTAAATAAGAAATCGGCATAATGCCGATTTTGTTTTTAACAAGAATGAATACAAACAAAAATAATGCCCCGGTTGGGGCATTAATTATTTTTCAGGCGTTTCGGCCGGAATAACCGCCACATCATTATAATGGGACAAGAATCGATTACCGGTTGCACAATAAACCTTTTGCAGGGAATCTTTGTAGGCGCGCACTTCGGTTACCCAACGATTTTCGATATCAGTCTGGGCGCCCTGGTATGCGGTGAACGCACCCAATGCCCCACCCGCACCGGCACCAATCAGGGTGCTTTTCAGGCGGGCTTTGTTATCCAGGTCAATCAGGCCACCATCGGTTGCATCTTCGTACATTGGATAGAAGTTTTTAATTGAGGCGACTTCTTTAACATCTGCACCTTCTTTAATTTTAATACCTGCGCCTTCTTTAATATCATCGGTCAATTCATATGCATTACCACTGGCATCACGCCCCATGATGTTTTTGGGGTCGATTTGGTCTTTTTCACTGGCCCAATCTTTTTTGCGTTTGCCGAATGGTTTGTCTTTGAAGCCAACAATTACGGCTGGATACTGTTTCGTTGGAATTCGGGCAGATACGATTTTTACATATGAATTATTACCTGTTGGGTCTGGGATACCGGAATATTCGGTCACTTTGCCTTCTTTGAATGCATAACTTTGTTTGGATTGGTTATAATTTTTACTGGCGATTTCTTCCAACGTTTGTTTGGCATCATAATCTGCCAGTTGAATGGAAATCAGGTCGATTGGTTTGCAATTTTTACCAACGGCACCATCTTCTGTGCTTTGTTCGCACTGCAAAGAATCTTCGGTGGCGGTATTAAAGTAATAGTCGTACATAACACCATGGCCGTTATCTTTGGCCCAGTCTTTGGATGCAATCAGTAATCCCCACAGACAACTTTCGGTGCCAGCCTGGTTAGATGGGGTTTTACATTTTTCAATGCGCAATACAGAATCGCCCGCAGCAGCCATATTACCAATTACACCGCCAGCCGCCGCATTGATACCAGCAGACAAAATCATGTCCCCGGCAACCTTGCCCCCATAGACATTACCGGCCATAATTGCGGCACCGGTTAATCCACCAATTGCGGTTGATTTCATTTTTTCTTTGTTGGTGCCCAACAGGCTGGATTTGCCAACATCGTTCGCACCGACCATATTGCCCGCCACGGCCGCAACCAATGTACCGGCGGCAATTTTGATACCGGCGTTCTGCTGCTGCTCTTTATTCATGACACGTTTTACGTCGTCGATGGTTGGTTCACTGTCGGCGGGGAATGTAATCTGTTCAGCAGCCGGCAGGTATGATGATTCAGGCCAACTGGAAATATTACATTTGATACCATCGCCGGCACGGACGTTGGCACGGGCAACGACCAAATCTTCGCCATTGGGGCCCATTTGATAGCCACGCATTTCAACAACCGCAACGCAACCGTATTTGCCATCAACAGACATGCCAGCGGTTGATTTGTCCCATGCGAATTCGCCGTCTGGATAAATCATGGAACAACGTTCCAGGCGGTTCATATCTATGTCGCCGACACTGTCGCCACGTGATATTGTTTCGGCCAAATTGTTATCTGCCACACGCAGGGGCAAATCCAACTGTGTTGGTGCAGTGGCCACAGGGGAGGCCGTATTTACCGCATTGCCATTTTGTACCGCAATCGATGCAGGGCCAGGATTACGAATGGCGTTAACCTGGTCATAGGCGGCGGCATAACTGCGTGATGCATTGCCCACACGAATACCGGCGGCATTTGCCATGTATGGCACAGCCAATAATGCAACCATTGATGAACATAAAATACCAAAATGTGCGTGTTTCATTCTCTCTGCCCTGTGTGTATTTTATAAAAATGCACATACCGGACGGTTGTCCGGTGTGCGAAATGTGTATTAGAACTGCAATCTCATACGGACACCGACGTCAACCATGCCCAAGCGGCCACTTTCATACCAATTGGTATAGTGGAAGACGCTGTCGTATGGGGCCTCATACTCGCCACCGGCACCGTCGCCCAACCATTCGGTCTGGGATACAATAATACTGCCCGATGTTTTAACTTTACCCAAATTGGCATAGCGGACAAAGAAGTCTAATTTAATGCCGCCATCCATTTCGGTGGTCAAACCACCTTCTAGCATGAATGCCAACTGTTCTGTGGTGCCGCCATTATGATATGCGTAAATATCGGAAATCCCCGTCAAATCACCCGCCCCAGCATAGGCCGGATCCATTTCAGAATAGAACGTATTATCGTACACAACATAGTCGGCGATTGTGTTCAATGAAATACCAACACCGGCACCGATATATGGACGCAACGAACCACCCGCCAGATAACCTGTATAAGAATCGATATTATAATAAACGTTCAACATTGTTGCGTTGGCTGTGATTGCACCACCGTCAACCTGGGCATCAATCATACCACCGGCACCGTCAGATGTACGAACCATATTTGGATATGCCAGACCAGAATAACGCAAGTATGAAAAATCTACACGAACATCATTATTGATTGCCGCACCGACAGATAACTGTAATGGAATGATGGTATCGGATTCAAAATCGGCATCTTCGAACGCACCGGGAACAAAGAACGAATTCTGTTCACCAACATAATCCGCAGACATAGACCCCAGCAATGATGCAGTGTAGGCAACAGATAAACCAACGTACAGCCCACTGTCCGCCAAACGGTCATAGTCCGCAGGCTGGTAATAAGAACGACCGGCGTTTATTTGCGACGAACCGACACGTGGCAACGCACCAGTCACACGGTTAGGCTGGGCCGCAGCGACCGAATTGTACATATTATTTGTTTGAACAACACGACTGTTTGACGATGGCAAATACATCATTTGCCCGTTCAGGCCGACGGTTTGGGACGTTGGATAGACCTGATAAGTGGCGGCATCAGCAGCCGGCACAGCCAGCAAAACGCCCGCAATTGCGGCAAAAATGCGTGATTTTTTCATACCTTTCCCATATTCCTGTTTGTTTTATTATATCATTTTGCCGCCCCCCGTGCAAGGATTTACAATAAAAAATCCCCCATGACGGGGGACTTTTGTCCAATATATGTTAGTTTTTGTTTTTATGGTTCCAAAATTAGAACTGAACGTTTACACGAACACCCAATTCTGCTTTGACGTCTGTACCATTCTGCGAGCCATTGTGGGCATCGTCGAATGTGTATTCGCCGTACAGAGAAACCTGGGTCGCGTCTGTCAACTGATAAGAACCAGACAGAGAAATGATGTATTCATCAAAGCCGTCGTTCATATCTTCCAGTTGAGTTTCCAGCGCAGAAACAATTGTATTCAATGGAACGTTAACCATTGCACCACCGACAACATATGGAACCAACTGGTCGCCATTGATGCTGGTCGCCAAACCTTCGACACCGTTGTCTTCGTGATGTTTGAATGTAAAGCCGGCACCAACAGACCAACGATCGTCAATCTGGTAGAATGTTTTCAAACCAGCGTTAAATTCGGTTATTGATTTCAAATCAACCGAGATTTCATCTGGCAACACACCCATTGCAACATATGGTGCCAACTGCGATTTAGAAATGTCAATTTCATTGTTGTCGTTGCCGAATGTCTGCAAGACTTCAAAGAACATTGCACTGGTGAATTTTGACCATGTTTTACCAACCTGGGTACCAGCGTGGAAGCCCCAACGGCCGTTTGAATAGTTATCATAATCAAAGCCGTTCAAGCCATAAGAACCACTCATTGGACTAACACCACCCAAGTGTGCGTCGGCATAAACATCCCAGGCAAAGCCATCTGTCGTTTCAAAGGCACGGTATTTCAAACCAACACGACCCTGATGCATACCTTTGCGGTCGATGTCGCCGTCATGTGTATAGCCTACTTTTGCATACGCTTCCAGACGGTCTGTGATACCATAGCCCAAATCTTCGTGCAAACGCCAGATTGGAAATTCTGTTGCACCGTCGTGCCCTTTGTTAACCATTGCAGTTGTATCGTCTGCAATTTTGTACATCAGACCAACTGATGTTTTGGAATACATTGCACCCTGCTTTGGCATGTACAATGGATTTTCCAGATTAGCAGCATATGCAGGTGCAGCCAAAACTGACAATGCGACAGCTGCTTTTAATGTTTTTTTCATCATTTAACTCCTTGGTTTCGATGAATTCCACACCCCCATTATTGGCAAGATGCGGGCCCATACCCATACCGCCCATTCTTGGCAACAGTATGTTGTTTAATGATATGAACATTTACATTCTTGCACCATATTAGGACATATGTCAAAAAATCTTTTTTCTTGACAATGGGGGCTTGAAAAGTTATGCGGGCGACCTATATATTTTTCCTGTGGTGGTGAACACAGGGCAGTTTTAAAATCAAAGGAGTTCGCCATGAACAACATTCAAAAAATGCTGTACAGCCCAGAAATCAAAGAAAAATTACACATCAAAAGCAAAGATATTCCATTAAGCCAAGAACAGAAAGACAAGCTGGCAAAATCATATTTCAAAATGTATTTTGGTTTGTCGTGCCTGAATTGGACCCAGAATAAAAAACTGGGGGCCGCATGGCAAAGTTCAATTGAACAGATGAAAACTTTTATCGATTCAAAAGACGAAAAGCAGCCTGCGACCAAGTTCTTGAAAATGGTCCACGAAGAACACAAGACAAACTGGCCAAAGCATATTATGACACACCCACAACGTGATGCGATGTTAAGTGGCACACCAGACGAACGTGCACAGTGGCGTACATATGCACAAAACCAGATTCAATCTGCAATGGCTGAAATCACTATGATTACCAACCAGGTTCAGGTTAAATCTGATAAGTATGAACAAAATCCACAGCAGAAAAAGCCAGCCCAGGTTCCACAGACCAAAAATGGTGCCGATGCACCTGCAAAACCAGGGGTAAATTCGACCGCAGCCCCAGCACAAAAACCAGGGACCAATTCCAGCCAGACCGCGTTGAAACAGCAGGCGCCACAGCCAGGTATTGCCGAAGCAGAAGAAGCAAAACGTCAGGCGATGGCAAAAACAGGTACACCAACCAGTTCGGCAGATGCAGTCC
Organism: Alphaproteobacteria bacterium; assembly: GCA_017502865.1. Lineage (GTDB taxonomy): Bacteria > Pseudomonadota > Alphaproteobacteria > Rs-D84 > Rs-D84 > Enterousia. The sequence continues at coordinate 121,604 of JAFVUD010000002.1, forward strand.
AGGCAAAAGAACTGTTGGCACGGCCGGATGTACAAAAGGCGTCTGACCTGAAAGCGGCCCAGCAAAAGGTTGCCCAGATGCAACAGATGCGACAGATGCAAATCTGGATTATTCAGCAAAAAATGCAGCACGCTGCATAAAGAAAAACACCCGCCAAATGGCGGGTATTTTTATCGTTTGGATTTATACGCCAGAACATATGGCACAAATTTGTCGGCATGCTGATTGCCCAGCCACGCACGTGGAATCAAAATACTGTTCCCCATGCCGGCGGCCATTTTTTCAACCGCTTCGCCGTTCTTGGCATTTATCAATTTTTCCAGTTTTACCGATACACCGTCTATTAAACCAGGGACAATAAATGTGATTTCATCGCCAACGCGTGTTTCATTACGCAATTCAAATGTGATGTTTTCATCATCGACTGCGGTAATCACACCGGCGGCATGATAATCAGATGTACTGCGTGTGGTTTCGTAATTATGTGCATCTGGGCGGACCGGACCGTCAAAGAACGCCGTTGTGTATCCACGGGTTTCCAAACGGTTCAGTGCCGTCATAAACGGTGCCGGATCAAAATTTTCTGGATCGGCCGCATAGGCATCCAATGCACAGCGGTATGCGTTTACAACACTGCCGACATAATATTCGGACCGATTGCGACCTTCGATTTTCAGGCTGTCTGGGTTGGCAGACACCACTTCGGCCAGACGTGGCATCAGGCATAAATCTTTGGAATTTAAAATATATGCACCACGTTCGTCTTCGTCGATTGGCATTTCGATACCACTGTCACGTTCACGCAAAATCACATCGTATTTCCAACGGCACAATTGTGCACACGCCCCACGATTGGCAGGACGACCAGTAATAAAATTAGACAACAAACAGCGTCCTGAATATGACATGCACATCGCACCATGCACAAAGATTTCCAGCCCAACATCAGGACACGCCGCACGAATATTTTTGAATTCTGCATGCGACACTTCACGTGCCAAAACGCACAATTTCGCCCCTGCGTTTTGCCAGAACTTTACCGTTTTGGCAGAACAAATGTTTGCCTGGGTTGAAATATGAATTGGCATATCTGGGAAATTTTCACGCACCCACATAACGATACCTGGATCCGACACAATCAGTGCATCAGGTGCCAGATATTTAATTACTTCGGCCACACGTGGCATATTGTCATATTCAAAATCATGTGCAAACAGGTTAAACGCCAGATAGACTTTCTTGCCCGCAGCGTGGGCCAATTCTATGCCCGCCTTGACACCTTCGACATCGATTTTGGCACGGGCACGCATTGAAAACCCGGGCAACCCCGCATAAATTGCATCTGCACCATATAAAATGGCGGTTTTAAAGGCATCCAACGTTCCCGCCGGTGCCAATAATTCTGGTAATTTTTTCGTACTCATGCCCCTATTTTGCCCGAAATATTTACAAAGGCAAGGAATTTATGATTTTTTGCTTGCGTTTGTTTTGCAGATATGTATAATTGGGTGGCATTGCCGGTTTAGCTCAGCTGGTAGAGCGGCTGATTTGTAATCAGTAGGTCGTTGGTTCAAGTCCGACAACCGGCACCAGAATTAAAACGCGCCATTTGGTGCGTTTTTTCGTTTGGTTCCAGTACTTAGGCTTAAATAAGATTCCACTAAAGCATTGACATTTGGGCTACATATCCTAAAGTGATATAAAAGGAGAAAACTATGTTGTATGGTGCGATTATTGGTGATATTGCCGGGTCTATGTACGAAGGCAAAAGACACGAAATTTATGACGATGTTCAGTTCTTTGGGGAATACTGTCGATTTACAGATGACACTATCATGACCTGTGCTGTTGCACAAGCAATTATGGATCACAAAACCAATGGTGTTGCGTTGGCGGATGCCGCAGTTGCCAATATGCAGGTATTTGGCCGTAAATACAACCATCGTGGCTATGGCAAACAATTTGTTCAATGGATTTACTCGGACGATCCACAGCCATATGACAGTTGGGGTAACGGCGGCCCTATGCGCGTCAGTCCATGTGCATGGGCGGCAAACACATTGGATGAAGCATTAGACATGGCACGTACTGTGACCGAGGTAACGCATAATCATCCAGAAGCCCTGAAAGGTTCCGCAGCAATAGTAAGCGCTATATTTTTGGCTCGCAACGGTGCAAGCAAAGACGAAATCCGCCAACATATTATTGATAACTATTACCCTATGGATTTTACATTGGCGACCATCAGTGGCGAATGGCGATACGGTTGTTCCAGTCAGGTGACCGTTCCACATGCATTACAGGCCTTCTTTGAATCTGAAACTTTCGAAGATTCAATCCGCAATGCAGTATTTATTGGTGGCGATACTGATACGGTTGCGTCTATGGCGGCTGCGATTGCAGGGGCTTTCTATGGGATCCCAGATTATATTGCAAGCCAATTAGACGGATACCTTACTGAACACTTGGCAAAAATTGTTCATGAGTTTCATAGATTGTACAGTACATCTGAAAGGAAATAAATATGTCAGTTAGATCAGAAATCAACTATTCAGTCATTGTTGGCGACATTACAAAAACACCCGCAGATGCAATTGTAAATGCGGCAAATGAATCACTATTGGGCGGTGGCGGTGTTGATGGTGCAATTCATCGTGCAGCCGGCCCAGAATTATTAGCAGAATGCAGAACTTTGGGCGGCTGTCCAACTGGCCAAGCCAAAATGACAAAAGCCTATAACCTGCCTGCAAAATACATCATTCATGCTGTTGGTCCGTATTACAGTGACTACGAACCATGGGAAGCAGAAGAATTACTAGCTAGTGTCTACAAATCTATCATGCAACACGTTACAAATCATCCAGATATTAAATCGATTGCTATCCCAGCTATTTCCTGTGGCATATTTAGATTCCCGCTGGAGGATGCCGTAAACATTGCAGTAGATATTGTTCTGCGCTATGCGCCCATTTCGCTAAAAGAAGTATTTTTTGTAGTAAGCAGCGAACATATCGCGGCCGAATACACAAATAATCTAAATCAATACGATTAAGGAGTCCGCTATGCTGTTTGGTGCGATTATTGGTGACATTGCCGGGTCTGTTTATGAATTTGCAAATATCCGGTCCAAGAACTTCCCTTTTATGACCGACCGTTGCTATATCACGGATGATTCTTGTATGACCATAGCGGTGGCCAGCGCAATCAAACAATGGCGTGAGCAAGGTGGCGACCTGAGCCAAATTACAGCCGACACCATGCGTGTTATTGGCAAGGCATATCCAAACAAAGGCTATGGCGGTATGTTTTTGGAATGGCTGAACGACCCGACTATGGGGCCGTACAACAGCTGGGGCAATGGGGCGGCAATGCGAGTATCTGCGGCCGGATGGTTTGGCGAAAATATCGCAGAAGTCAAACACCTGTCATACCTGGTCACATCCCCAACCCACGACCATATCGAGGGCATCAAGGGCGCCGAGGCGGTTGCCGTTGCTATATTCATGGCACGCAACGGCCACAGCAAAGACGATATAGCCGAATACATCCGCAACAACTACTACCCGACATGCGACCGCCTGGCGGATTTACAGGAATACTATGATTGGGATTCATCGTGCCAGGGAACGGTACCACCCGCCCTGCAATGTTTCTTTGAATCAACCGACTTTGAAGACGCAATCCGCAATGCGATATCAATCGGTGGCGACAGTGATACAATCGCCGCAATCACAGGCTCTGTCGCCGAGGCATACTATGGCATTCCACCCGAACTAATCGACCAAGCCAAAACCTATATCCCCGACGATTTGTTGGAGATTGTAATGGGGTTGGAGAATCAGTGAGTTTCTCTATCATTCCCCATCTGGGATTTCGGGGCTGGATACGTCGGTGATGGCCTGGTAACTGCCCATTGTGCGACGCAGGTCATGGACGCGCAGGTTTTCAATATTCGCACGTTTCAGCATACGATTATACGATAGATAACCGCCGACAAATTCCCCACATGTTTTGACTGGGGTCGTGCTGTGTGGCCGACCATCGATTCGGGGCGATTCGTTTATGTTATTCTAATATTAAGAGAAACCTTTCCTGATATTTTTGTATTTTTATGCAACACAATCGTACTGTCACACCCCTGAAAACCGCACTCAGCACGGCTTTGCGTGGGGTAAGATAAATCGCCTAACATAAATGCTTGATTTAATTCACAGATTCAATCATATTTAGATTATTGTTCACAATTATCGCAAAGGAGAGATTTCCCATGTTAAAGCACGCAACCGTTTGGGCAGCAATAGATGATATTGCATTTAATAAAAATATGACACGTTCGGGCCTGGCCCGCTTTTGCGGACTGGATGCGACCACGTTCAACAACAGCAAACGATTTGAATCCACCGGCCAGCCACGATGGCCGTCTATGTTTACACTTAGCAAGGTTTTAAACGCCACCCAGACCAGTATGAGCCAATTCGGGCAAATATGCGATCGCATCGCCCAGGAATCAAAAGAGAAATAAAAAACACCGCAGTACAAGCTCGGGCTATTACGTCAGCACAACAAGTCACCGCCCAGACGGGCGGTGGGGCTAATCATCTTTGGCATCGTAACGATATGTACGTGCATGCTGTTTTTTTGACGGTCTTTTTTGTGCGTATACATATTGATTGTACTTAACTTTGCTAGGCATACAAAAAAAGATAGTTTTAACAATATAAAAAATTGGTATTACAATAAGATATAAAGTAAACAAAACACTCAAACCGTGTATAGGATTTCCGCCTGTTAATGGAGAAAGAGTTATTAGTAATGCAAAAAACACAATTCCAACTGGTATAAACAAAAGTTCAAATACCGTTAATTTTATTCCGTTATAGCCTAAGTCATTCCATCTTCTTGCCGTTAATGCCAAAGATGGGACAATCATAAGCAGCCCGAACAATAATCCTAATATTGGAACAATTGAAAAAAACACACCAATAATCCCCAGTATAAGTCGCGTCCACCAATATTCACTTCTGGTCGCTCTATCGTTCCAGATTAATCCCTTTACAAAAAAATTGCGCAACGCTTCATCTGGATAAATAAATCGCTGTTTGTTTTGTTTTCGAATTTTCTTATCTTTCATTTTATATTCCTTATAGTTTAATCAATTAGCGGTTTCAGCCCAACTAATTCGCGTCCCTTTGCGCAAATTATTTCACCGGTATTGTCTTCATTGATTTTGTATTCACAAGTTGTTATACGCATGCCGTCATTTAGTGTGCAACGATAAGTTGAATTTTCTACATCCGAAAAATTCTCTTTTGGGGACATACAAAAAACTTTTGTGATTTCTGTTTCAAGTTCATTGCATCCCATAAAAACTTTATCTTTTGTTATTACAGCTGAACATCGTGTTTTAGTTTGTGTATCTATACAATCAAATCTTTTTGCTATTTCGTCGGCCATGTTGATATTTGTTTTTACGACATTGCCCTTACAAGAAACGATTGTTTTATCTTCGCCACTACATGCCAAAAGTGTAAATACAGTCATAAAGTACGCTAGTTTTTTCATTTTTCACCCCTTTTGTAAAAAAAATTAGACCGCCATGGGATGTTAGGCGGTCGGGGAGTTCTCAAATCAGCGTATTAGTGATTCTGTTGTTTTCGGGTTGCCCCTGTTGTATGACAAACAGCTCCCCGACTTATTAAGTCAGGGATAAATCACGACACAAAACCACAGGAATGACATCGGATGAC
>JAFVUD010000003.1 GCA_017502865.1 Alphaproteobacteria bacterium
AACAGCTCCCCGACTTATTAAGTCAGGGATAAATCACGACACAAAACCACAGGAATGACATCGGATGACGATGCCGTCAGTAATTTTGCACCGAATACGCTGGGCTTGAGATAGCCCCGAACCCATATCCCTATGGATTCACTTTATAGTTTATCACCAAAAATCAAAAAAGTAAATTGAATATATTAGCGATTGATTCATGGATATTACCAAAACAACCTTGAAGAACGAGAAAAAGAAACTATATGGATGGTAAACAAAGGTTATATCATGTCACCTTCAGAATTAGTTACTTACGCCACGTGTTTAATTCAATGTGTAAATAATAAAAATAACACTATGTCATCTGGCACAGGCTTTATAATGCACTTATGCATTAAAGACGATCTGTGTATTCCTGTCCTAATTACAAACAAGCACGTCATTAAAGATGCTGATACTTGTCTCTTTTCTATTTGTAAAAAAAATCCGGACGGTTCGCCAAATAATTTAGAAATCGTAAATATTTCTGCACCCGACATGACAGCATGGGTTCCACACCCAAATCCAGACACAGATTTATGCTGTCTACCTATAGGCGAAGCCATAAGGGATTTAGAAGTTCGTGGCATTCAACTATTTTATGCGCCTCTGACGACAAACTTACTTCCCACCGATAAAGACATCAAGACATTTTCTGCTTTAGAAGAGGTTGTTATGGTTGGCTACCCAAGAGCCTTGACGGACAAATATAACCACAAACCACTTATGAGACGAGGAATAACCGCAACCAATATAAAAAACAACTATGAAGGGCGCTCTGAATTTGTTGTGGACATGGCCTGTTTCCCAGGTTCTAGTGGTTCACCTGTATTTATTCTAAATGAAGGATTATACGCTATGGGCGGCAGTGCTTTTGCTGGCAATCGTGTTAAATTTTTAGGGGTATTATATGCTGGCCCTATGTTTAATGCAAAAGGAGAAATAATGCTCTCAAATACGCCTGAAGCAAAGAACACTTCTACAGCAATTCCTATGAACTTGGGTTTTGTAATAAAATCATCGGAAATTTTAGCATTTGAACCTCTGCTTTACGAAGCATTAAAGAAAACGCAAAGTAATGCTTAAACACAAGCAACAAAAACATACATTTGCATACACTCTTGGATAAAAGTCGCAGGTTTCTGCGGTTTTGCGGGGTGCATAACACACGACAAATTTCTTCTAAAAACGCTTGACTTCTGCCTTTTTTTAGTATATTATATGCAACGCTATTCGGGCATAGTTCAGTCGGTAGAACAACGGACTGTTAATCCGTATGTCGTTGGTTCGAGTCCAACTGCCCGAGCCAGATTTTACACCGTCCTGTTAAAGGGCGGTTTTTGTTTGGTTTTATAAGGATTTTCACAGTTCGATAATACAGGTTATAAAACGGGCTATTTTTCAGGCGTTATCGAACTGCATAATAAAAAAGGCTAGAAATCTAACCTTTTCCTTAATTCGAGTCCGCTTTGCCCTATTTGGTTAACCAAAAACCCTGTCCTGGCCCAGCATATCTTGAACTGCATCGGCGTGTTGTTCTGCCATATTTTTCTTGGCGCCATTTTCAACAGCCGCCTTTAAGATACGAACTATTTCGTGTTTGTCGGTATAGTTTGCTGGTTCGTTTTCTTCCAAAATCGTGTCCACTACATCCAGTGCACGACGCCATGTTGTCACATAAGTATTATGTGGAATAATGCTGACATCACGCAATGTGCAACCACCATAAAACACCACAACTGAAAACATCGGGATTTCAGACATCTGTTTGGACTGTTTTTGCAGTTCTGCAATATGCCCTGCATTCTGTTTAATCGGGTTATAGAAACGATACTTATCACGACCATATGCCAAAACCTGGGTCCACTTGTCTTGATTGCCACGCCCAAAAATCCAGCCACTGTAATCTTTAACCTCAAACACAATCAAACCGACTTTGGTCGCAACTACCAGGTCAATTTGTGCATGTCGTCCATTTGCCTTTTTTACATACAAATCATGAAAGATTGCACCCGGTGCGATACCATGTTCCAGCAATTCATACACCAAGTCGCGTTCAGACCATGTACCACGGTCCAGCGCAGTTACAGATTCAATCTGCTCGTTTTTATGATTGTTATATTCAATCTTTCTTTTGTTCTCTTGCCGTAATAACAAGAACATTCCAGCAAAGATTAAAAAGACTATAATAAACGCTTCCATAAGGGAATTATATCACCCGCGCATAAACAGGCAAGGAATAAAAACGCTCGACTTTTTGTATAAAATCAGCAATCATACATACAGATATAAAGGTCTTAATATGTCTCGTGGGATAATTTATGTTTTAACAAATGACGCAATGCCTGGCTATATCAAAATTGGACGCACTAACAAAAGCCTGGAACAACGAATGAAGCAATTGGACAAAACAGGAATTCCTTTGCCGTTCAGATGCCACTTTGCTGTCAGGATTGATAACTATGAAGAAAACGAAGCAAAGGCACATAAAATATACGCCGGCAATCGTGTCAGATCCAACAGAGAGTTCTTTAGAGTGGCCCCAGAAGATGCTGCGGCATTACTGGAAGTTTTTGCCCAAGGATTCAATGGCGAAATAATAACCACCGATAATACTATGTTTGGTGAAGACGGCATTGTTAACGACGATGATGTAACAACAAACAACAGCAAGAAAGGCAAAAAGCAGTACGATTTTGCCGCGGTTGGGATTAAGCCGGGTGCGACACTGGAATTTACCCGCCCCTTGAAAGATGGCACTGTTTTGAAATGCAAGGTCAATGACGCGACACATAAAAAGAAGGTTTCATTTAATGGCGTTGATTATTCCTTGTCTGAATTAACAAGAAAAATTATGAAAGAACATTTTGATACCGTCTGGAAACAGTTTAGGGGCCCAGACTTCTTTAAGTATAAAGGTGAAATTTTGACAGAGCGTAAGAACCGTATGCTTGCCGACAGCGAATAAAACACCGCCAATCCGGCGGTTTATTTTTTTATAACTCGTTTTTCTTTTTGCGTAGTTTTAATTTTGTTACCTTGCAACCATATGACAGGTCCAACACATAAACATCCCTAAACACAGACTCAAATTTATGCTTTTGTAATTTATCTGACAAATACACAAAACCGTTTTCTACGACAACCAACAAATCACATTCATCGCAATTCTTTTTGTATTGTTCAAATTTTCGGTTTTTACTGTCTATCGTTATTTGAATATCATCAAAAGGGTCTTCTTCGCATCTGCCCATATTGTTGACATGACACGAAGTGTGCGGCTCATGCATTAAACAACCATTAACGATAAATGTTTGCCCTTTTACATCAACCCATTTTTTTGTTATTCCCCACGGTTTGATTCCTTCTGTTTCCAGTGCAGTTATAAAAGCCTCTTTTAACTCGTCGTCTGATGCATTTAAATGGTCAAATCCTGGATTATAACAAGCATCTATGTGTTCTGCCCAATTCAAACTCCATTTTCTGGGATCATAAACATCAATCAGCAATGATAGAGGAATTCCTTTTTGTTTAAAGTAACCAACCACCTTTTTAGCAACCCTTTCCAACCGCATTGTTGCTATATTTTTATCACTTTTATAAATAAACTTTACGATTTCTAATCCAATTGTCGGTCGTTCTGGCACCTCAAATATAAAATCGGGGCATTCACAAGATTTTTTGGTTGTAATTCCATTATCTTGCATCCATTTCTCACCAATTTTATGGCGTGCAAACAGTGCAAGATAAGTTGCCTCTGAGCCCTTTTGACCGTCATCTTGGATTATAAATTGTCCGCCCTTGTGCACAACTTCTGTCATTTTTATTCTATATGGTCGCTTTTCTTTAAGTTACATGATGCACACAATAATTGTATGTTTTCGGGCATGCTGGACGAACCGCCGCGCGAAAAAGGTATTATATGGTCGTAGTGCAAATTCGTGTTTGAGCCACATTTTACACAACAACCCTTATCGCGTTTCCAAACCTGAACCTTAACCGCAGTTGGAATAAGGCGATTATGTTCCAGTTCCAGAACGGTTGGTTCGGGTTCGCCAGTAGCAACCGCCGTTTCGTCATCTTCTATCATTTCCAGTTGGAATTTAAATACCATGCGACCATCTGACTTTTCTGTCCAGGCGTCTGTCAGATAAAAGAATCCGTTATAGACCCAAATACCATCCTTAATCTTTTCATAGACCTTTACAACGCGCGCAATTGATTCTGGCGCATTCTTATATGCAGTTGCCGCATCAAAAAACTTGCCATTTTCCGTCAATGTACCATTTGGGGTTTTATATGGTTGGTCCAAAGTTTTTACATCTGCACCCGTGGGGGCATGATTTTTCTGAACATCGTGTCCTTCATAGATAATTGTCCGACCGTCATCGGTCATTTTATCCGCATATGGCGCGTTTTCGCGAACGCTCATCAATATAACGCTGTACCCACGATTAGTCACATTAAAATTCATGCCGCGCTGCAAATTCTGTCCTTCGGCAATTGTCATATCAACATATCTTATGATGTCACCACGTAGCATAGTAAAACCCCTTGTTACAATAAGTATGGTGGTATAGCGGGTTTATTTCAAGTTTATTTTGCCAACACATATGAAACTATCAAATCCGCTGGTAGTTGTGGATGCGCCGGCAGGTCTGGAATTGACACCCAGTGCATATCGTCGTGGACGCGCAGTTGGATTTCGCCGGTGTAGGATTTGATTTCGTATGTGTGCAGTTCGATAACCTTGCCAGAATCTGTTGTGTGTTTTGCGATTGTAATCAGGTCGCCAATTTCTGCGTCTATTCCCAATTCTTCGTAGAGTTCCCTGTGCAGGCATGTTGGGCCGTCTTCGCCATCTTCAAACTTACCACCGGGGTATTCCCATTCGCCCGCCAACGGCTGGTCAGCCGCCCGTCGCATAAGCAGAACCTGGTTCCCATTTCTAAAAATCGCAGCAGTTACTTTCATGATATATATTTATTGTGACTCACATTTAATATCTTAAAACATTGCCTTTATATTGATTTAACGATATTCAAATATATTTGTCTCTTCATTAGAAATTGGTAATTTCGAATGATTTAATTTATATCGATTTACCAAATTATATGGTTTTAATTGTTCTAAAAACTCTGGTTTTAGCCAAGAAAAATCCCACAATTCGATAGAATCATCTACAATTATTTTGCATATCGTAGGTTCATATTCTATTTCTGTATCAATGGACACACTTAATCTCTGCAACCATATATGAACAAAATTTGTATAAGCCTTTTTAGAAAACTTCTTTTTTATTTTGCTTATATAACATAATTGTTGTTCTTCGGGTTCTTTCCTCATAATATGACTAATAGTTGTAAAGGCCTGCGGGATTATTTTCGGAATACGATATGCCATATCAGAAATTATGCTTACCAACAAATCAATATCGTCTTTTTTTGAAACTTTTATCTTTTTGTTTAACTGTGATAATAGTGTCTGCATCCCCCCCGCAATTTGTTGATCATTAGACAAGTTATACAGTTGTAAAAATATCTTGTAATTTTTTTGCGACAAATCTATAGGAAGCAAAAAACGTTCTTTTTTCAGCGACTTTGAAATAAGCATGTCTGTTGAAAAAGTTTTCTGTGCATTTATACGAAAACCCAAATGCTGGCAAACATCACTTATGCTCTTCAAAATATTTTCAGTATCATTAGGACTGTTTGTAAATATCTTAAAATCATCTCTATACCGCAATATTTTATAATCTTCTATACCCTGGGTTCGCAATTTTTCCAATATCAATGTATCCATATAACCAAGAACGATTTCCGCAATAAAATCCATAAGTACCGACCCCTGTGGAATCCCGTTAGTTTGATCATATGTAATATACCTAAGATTTTTATCTATAATATTACCCAATAAATTGTCATGAAATTTTCTTTCTTTTGCGATCGCTTCATTATGTAGGGCCCAAGCTATCGAATGGGTGTATATAGAAGAGTAGCAGTTAGCAATATCTGTACATGCCATATGAGAAAAATTTAATGATTGTTTAACTGCACTTTGTTCAAAAAGACTAAGCCAATTTAAAATTTGTTGCGCTTTTTGTTTTCTTTTTGATCTTTTTACAACGGGAATACTGGAACATACGATATGCTCATCTGCTCTAAAGGTTTTAAATCGTTCGCATATTTCGCCCCAGGCTTTATCATTACAAATACAATTCACCAGGTTAACATATAATAAAGGATTTATCACTGTTAACTTTCGCCAATCATATTCTGTGTTTTTATTTGTTATAATATCATAATTTGGATTAGGAACATTTTTCGGATGATTACCGTTTGTCAGGTTGCTTAAATTCCATTGACGCAATATGTTATCAGCTTTGTATAGCAAATCTCTGAAACGAAAATATGGAGGCAAATCCCCCGTAAAATAGTTTTCGTCTGTTAAAAAGAATTTTTTAGCTGCCTGAGCATTTAAATCCAAAACAGTTTTCATATCGTTACCCCGAGTTTATATACATATTAACTTGCGTTATATGTAGTTATAATCGAAAAAATATCAAGAAGCAAATCATATAACTAACGTCTATGGCTCTTACTCATCAAAGGGCATTCTGTTCATTCAGGTGTCATATTATGCATATAAAAGTGTTGCCAATATTGCCAACACAGATACAAAAATTGCTATAACTGACAGATTTTTACTTGTTTTCGCAATACGCCCCCTCTTTAGCGATTTGTTTACTATCTTTTGCTATTGCATTACTTTCTTTCGCCTCATCAAGAGCTTCTTGAGCGAGTCTTTTCATATCATTATTGTATTGTTTTTGTTCCAACTCTTTGGACAGTCTTATTTGATTTTCTTTTTCTCTTTGTTTCGCTATTTCTGCTGCTTGCATAGCCGTGGTTGGCATATCTGAATCTGGCCATTCTTTATCTGCGAAACGATTACATTCGCTAAATTTTTGTCTAAACACACCATTCTTAATTCTTTCAGCATTCCAATATTCATGTATGGATTTTGGCCAATCTTTAAACTCTACATAAACCATATCCGTACCTCTGACTTCTCTATGCTTTGGCGGCTCTATCGCAATTCCAATCACTCTTGTTACATCTATATTTTCTTCTGTACATTTAGCCTTTGCATAATGCACGTAATTTTCTAGCATGTTTCTTCTTGTGCTTACATAATTTTGATATGTATCAAACCTTATAGCGTCTATTTGCAAAAACATATATAACAATCCTGGGGTAACTTTTGACATAAAGGCTGTCATGCGTATTTGGTCTTTTTCGCATCTATTTATTGCTCCCAAGATAGCATGTGAGAAAGCACGTCTAGAAAGCCTATCCTCCATTGCCATATACCGTAACAAAATGTCTTTATCACTCGGCTTTGACTGATAAACAATCTTTGTGATATCGTTCAATGTACAAAACGAGTTGTCTCGTAATAACTCATCCCAAAAATAACTTTCTCTGTCAGCCTTCACCTTAGACAAATATCTTCGACTTCTCTTCAGACTCTCCCAATCTTCTTCAAAAAACAAACAGCCATCACAATTTCGTTCGTCTTCAGTAGGCATAAATGTATGCATCTGACGTTTATCATCGAAATTATGCAAATAACGAAACAATAAATCTTCTTCTCCCGTATAAGTTACCGGAATACATCTAAGAAATCTTTCTTTCTCTTCCAAATACCAGACAAAATCTGTTAGTGTATTTAATTCATTCAAAACAAACGGGAACGAGTAATCGTCAAAAACATGCACAAAAGTCTTTGATGGTTCATAATCATGCGTAAAAAACAAGGACATATTTAAATATTGTTGCTGTTCCGTAGAATTCAACGCACTAAACTCTTCTGGTTTAAAATCTTTGACTAACCCCATATTAGAAAAGCGCAAGCTACCCGAACAACCCGGCCCAAAAAACTTTTTACATGCCTCTGCCACTCCATTGGCAACACAAATTAAATGAATTTTCAAATTTTCTTTACTTGGTATACTAATAGGTAATCGTTGATTTTTATTTAACCAGATCATCCCTGGGTTATCACGTATTATATTTTCTGCATGATGTAATTGTTTAATAGATTCTAAAACAGCTTTTCGTTCCCATCGTTGCCAAGCAACCAATGGTGCTTTGTTTTCGTTATATTTTATATTTTTATCTGAAAACACTAAAACAGTATCGCCACAGATAACCAACAAATCGCATAATTCTTGAAAACCAGAGGATGTTAGCATCATAGGATTTGGATAACTCCAAAGCCCCATAAAAACTTTTTCTCCTAATTTAACTAAACGATGTTCCGATTCTGTAAGGCCTTTAGATTTCTCAATAGTCACTTATTACACCTCTACACTATCTGCAAAAAGGACATACAAGAAGGCGATGGGTGGACACACCAGACACCAGAAAACAAACCATCCCTTTTTGATAAACACTGCACGACGCGGTTCAATTTTGTTCATATCAAATCCCCCTTGTTAACAAAAGTGCAGTATGACACTAACACCGATAGCCGCCAGCGCAACCAATATAGCAATCACTGACAATAATTTACTTTCAGATGCAAGTTTAACGCTCTTTTCGGCCAGCACTTTGTTTTCTTTGGCAATTTCATTGCTTTTCTTGGCTTCGTTCACAGCGTCTTGCGACAATTGTTGCATTTTTTCATTATAACGCTGTGCAGCCATTTCTTTTTCATACTGTACGCGTTGTTTCTCTTCCTCGCGCTGTATTAATTTAGCCATCCCCAGTGCAGTATTCGGAAATTGTTGATACATGACACCTCCTACACAGTATAGCCCTGATACTTTTTAAAGTTTTCAACCTGTGCGATAACCTTGTCAAAAACCTCCGCATTCCACTGTGGCGGATACCCATTCTTATACAACAGACGTACCACGTCGGATGATAATTGAGCCTTAATTCTTGGATTGTTCAGGAAATCTGCATATAAAGACGACCCGTCAACCAACAATTTTATTTCCTTGGCCAATAATTTGCACTTTTCATCCGGATATTCAAATTGGTGTTTGTCGCGCAACGATGTCAATATATCGTAAAATGCTTTCTCTTCGAACGTAATCCCCAATTTTTTGAATTCTTCTTTATCGCTTTCCAATTCCTGGAACAGCTGTATCAATTTATCTGTTAATTCATCAATTTTTGAATCAACAACCCCATTTATTGAATTAACGGTATCGGTGGCCACATCATTGGTAAATGTCAATTTATCGCGTGTATTATACTGGTCTACGACCGCATTCAACATTTCCATGAATTCCTTACCACGAACATCGTTGGTGCGCGAATATTCCTTGATAGCACGATTCAACATTTTAACCAGCAGCTGGAACTTGGTATTTGGCATTTTTACATCATCCAGTTCTTTCAAAAACGCCGCATCAAATATGTTTTCTTCAGTTTCGGTTGCATTTAATACACTTTCAATACCGGTGCAGTTCAGCGCCTCTTTAACCATCTGTTCCACATGACGGTTCATAGATTCAACATCATGTGTGGTATCTGTTATTTTACGCAGGAATGACATTATCCCCATAAAACACTGCGACCATCCTGTTTCCTGGTCGGATAAAATGCCCGCAGGATTGCAGATATCGTATGCACTTTTCAAACGTTTTACGTGCCCTTTAAAGCGGGTCAGCAACGATACTTTACCTTTTTCCTGAACAGAATTATCCATTATGAATTCAGCTGCGGCCTGCAAAAATTGAAGACGTGCCAACGGTTTGTCACCAAAGAAATCGTTAAAGTTTAAACCATGTGTTAAATCTTGCAGAATTTTTATTTCAACCTGCAGTGATTCATGCGCCTTGTCCAGGTCGGCACCATCTGTAATATCGCCACCGTATCGCTTCATAGCCTGTTTCATGTTTTCGCGAATACCGATATAATCGATAACATATCCATATTCCTTACCAGGATAAACACGATTAACACGCGAAATCGTCTGAATCAATGTGTGTTTTTGTAATGGTTTATCGTTATACAGCATTGTCAGTGCCTGCGCATCAAACCCAGTTATCCACATATCAACAACAATGGCAATATGGAAATTAGATTTATTGTTCTTGAATTCCTTTTGCATTGTTTTGCGATATTCGTTATCGCCCAACAAACTATACATGTCTGCAGGGTCGTCCTTGCCACGGGTCGCAATAACGTTTACAAAACGCACAGGATTTAGTTTTTTCAGTTCTTTTTCTGTGAATATAGATTCATCCATTGCCTTGACCGGTTTTACCCATTCTGGACGCAGCTTGGCAATTATTTGATACAGCTGATACGCAATTTCACGGGTACTGCACGCAATCATCGCTTTTTGAACAATATCTGGCTTATTTGCACAACGCGCCTCATAATCATTCACAATATCATTGGCGACACGTTCCAATCTGTCTGTGTCAGCCAAGATAACATTCATTTTTGACATTGCGGCTTTACTTTTTGCAATGTCTGCTGGTGTCGCCCCTTCGTCTGCACATAACTTGTAATATTCCTCAATTAATTTTGCCTGTTCGCCAACAAATACGCGGGCCAATCGTGGGTCGTATTTAATCGGAACAGTTATACCGTCTTCTTGGGATTGTTTCATGGTATATTGGTCAACAATACCGCCAAACACATGAATTGCATCATCTGTCGGTGTACCAGTAAACCCAACATATGTTGCGTTTGGCAATGCGTCACGCAGGTATTTTGCAAACCCATATGATATGAACGCGCCTAATTTGGCCTGACCGTCGGTTGCGTCTTTATTTATAGTCATTGTACTGCCGATATTATTTTGCGTTCTGTGTGCTTCGTCACTTAAGCAAATAACATTATTACGTTCGGTCAACAAACCTGTTGCGCTGGTAAACTTTTGAATTGTTGTAATATAAACACCACCGGAATTTCGGGTAGACATTTCTTCCTGTAATTCGCTACGACTATCAAAAACCTTTATCGCTTTATCTTCTAGGTATTTGCTTGACTCGCAGAACAAATCCGACGCCTGTTCTTCCAGGTCTTCACGGTCAACAATTAACAATATTGTTGGGCTGCCCAATTTATCTGTGCAACGTTGCGCTAATAATCGTGACAAAAACAACATTGTATACGTTTTTCCGCATCCAGTTGCACCAAAGTAAATACCGCCTTTACCATCGCCACCATTACCCTGTAAATGCGCCAAAATATTGCCACGCAGACGACGGGCGGCAAAGAACTGGGGGTAACGACACACAACACAAATTTCTTTGCTGTCTTGTGGTCCCTTGTTTGGAAAATATACGAAATCACGCAATATTTCAACCAGGCGTATTGGTTTCAATGCGCCGTGTATCAAAGAATCTAATTCCTGCAAGCCTGAACCGGCCTTGTCTTCATTTTCTATCTTTTTCCATGCATAAAAGAATTCATAATCGGCCGTTGTTGACCCCATACGGGAATTGCTGGCATCGCTGATACATGCAATTGGACAATATTTCATCAGTGCGGAAATATCACGACGATAACGAACGGTTATTTGTGTGTGTGCGTTACGAATTGTCGCATTCTCATCAGTTGGATTTTTCAATTCAATAATGCAAACAGGAATGCCGTTAATAAACAACAGAACGTCTGGAATACGTGTTTGGTTACCCTGTTTCATTTCAAATTGGTTCACAACACGGAAAATATTGTTTTCCGGATGGTCAAAGTCAATATAATCCAAATGGAACGGCTGTTTGTCGGCATCCATGAATGAATAATCATACCCATTGCGATACAAAAAATATGTATTACGCAGTGCGTCATAATCATTATCGCCACCAATATTACGAATATGTGCGATTGCAGCATTGCAGTCATAATCTGAAAATCCCAGATGTGCATACTGTTTATTCAGGAATTCGCGCAAATCATCTTCTAATATCGGGTCGGTTATTTGGCGGTGCAGATTTTCACCAAACGTATAATCCCAACCGGCATTTTGCAGCAATTCCACAAACGCCTGTTCATATTCACTTTCATACATTTTACCGTTTATCATTGATTATCCCCTATGATTTGACGCATCAACGCCGGACATATATCACTGTTTAATTTCTTGGCCGTTTCCGATATGTATTTTGATGTTTTGGCACAATTGTAAATTTCCACAATGGCCCGTTGAATTTCAATTGGCGGCAATGGGATTTTTACCTGTTCCATCAAACTGTAATCAAATGTATTTCTTACCCCCATTGAATAAAATTCTGCATATCGTTTAAATTCTGATCTCTTTAACCAAAGCAATAGGTATTCTGGCAAAATAATATCTTCTTGGACCGCAAAAACTTCATATATTGGCGAACAAACAGCAGGATTTTTGCATTTGTATAAATGTAATGCATCTGAAAGTATATTGTATAATGGCGGTGCATAACATATGTCGTTATATGTTATTATTTTATAATTTTTTAAAGATTCATTTGGTTTTTTTTGAGGTTTAATGAAACCACTCTGCCCAACACCTAAAACATTGTCAATTGTATTATCTGTATTTTTATTGCCCTTGTGAATATACGGGCCGATTTCTACAAGTGGATATTTGTGTTTCAGGTCTTGCAAATAACTTTGGCACAGGTCCATCAGCGGACCCGCCATGTGTTCGTTTTGTTCACCCAAATTCTTTAACCCACGCCACGCCGCAACAACCTGTTTTTGTTCATCAATCGACGGCAATGGTAACTTCACTTCCAACAAAGTTTCAAATTTAAAATATTCAGTGGAACTCCCCCAGGACAAATACTCTGCGTGTCTATCCCATTCTTTACGACACAAATACATAAATAAATATTCAGGCAACAATTTATTCAAACATTCATCTTTTATTTTGAATACAAAAAAATTGTATGTGGTGATAAGTGTTTGTTGTGTATCATTGAACCCGAGTCCTAATTTTCTGCTTCCCCTAGGATTATACGCAAAGCATCCGGGGTTCAACAATAAAAACATTTTCAATGCGGAGGACTCTGTATTTGCCTTTGTTTTTCGCAACTCTTTATCAATATTTACACCTACAGCGACATCTTCGTCATAAAACAAATTGTCATTCGTTTCCGTGCACTGTTCGATAAAATCGCCAAGTTTTACCCACTGCATTTGATTACCCCACTTTGTATCCCAATGTTTCAAATGCGTGTTTCAGGTGTTCGGCATTTTCGTTTTGTAATTTCAACAATTCGGCTGTTTGACCACCAATCTGTGTCAATGCGGCTTTATAATCCATCGCAATATCACGATCCACAAATTCGATATAACGGGATGGAACCAGACTGTAATTTTTGGTCTTTATTTCATTCAATTTGGCTGCATAGAACAATTCCGGTTTTGCATAGTTTTCACCACCGGTTGTTTGCCAATCAAAGTATATTTTGCATACTTCGGCAATTTGGTCCGGCAATAACTGCACATATTTCTTTTCATACACATTCTGGTTCCACGTGCGTAAATCAACGAACAATATTTCACCGGTGCGGTCACGCAATTGACGATTGTGCCACGGACCACCACGCTTGTTATTGTTTAAAATCCACAATGTGACCGAGATATCGGTTGAATAGAACATTTCACGTGGCAGGACGATTATCGCCTCTACCTTGTCATTTTCAATCAGTTTTTTACGGATTTCGAATGTATCACTGTCATCCAACGCACCATTGGCCAACAAAAATCCGGCCACACCCTTGGTCGGGTTTAACTTGGACAACATATGCAATATCCATGCATAGTTGGCATTGCTTAATGGCGGCGTACCATATCCGGCCCAGCGCACATCATCTTCTACGCTCTTTTCTGTACTGGTCCACCACTTTTTCAAATTAAACGGCGGATTGGCCATGATGTAATCAACCTTAACATCTGAATGTTTGTCGTTGTCAAATGTGGATGCCGCCGCATCACCCAAATTATATGGGATACCACGAACGGCCAAATTCATTTTTGCCAAACGATATGTTGCCGGTTCAGATTCTTGACCATAAACCAAGTTTTTCATATCGCCACCGTGGGCCTCGATAAACTTTTTACTTTGCACGAACATGCCGCCCGAACCACAGCAAGGGTCATAAATCGTGCCATCAAACGGCTCAATCAACGATGCGATTAATTCTACAATGCTGTGTGGTGTGTAAAATTCACCTTCTTCCTTGTCAGCATTGATGGAAAACGCTTGCAAGAAATATTCATACACACGACCAATAAGGTCTTTGTCATTAAAACGTTCGCGGTCAATCTTATTCACTTCGTCAACAACGGATTTCAACACGGATGGTTCCAGCGCAGTTTTTGTAAAAATCTGTCGTGGTAATGCGTTTTTCAAACTTTCTTCGTTTATTTCCAATTTTGCGATACAGTTATCAAACTCAACCGCCATTTCCTTGGCCGGTTTCAGTATCAATTTATCCCAAAAGCATTCATCTGGCAAAAAGAACACACCGTCTTGGGTATAAAAACTGGGGGTCTGCAATGCCATTTCTACAAAACCATCTTCCTCGCGCTCGCGGATTTTATCCTGCTGGGTTTTAAAACGGTCTCCAATAAATTTCAAAAACACCAATGTTAACAATAAATCACGCTTGTCCGTCATTTGCGCACGACCACGCAACAGATTACGACAATTAAATAAAATCGTTTCCAATGTTTCTATTTTTTGTTTTGCAGCTTTTGCCATATCCAATCCATTTTTGTTTATTGGTATTTGTTTCTATCAATCTCTATTTGATTATACTCATATTCATTCGTTTTGAGAAGCAAAAACATACCGACAAAAATTACTTGCATATAATTCTTGCAGGCTTTACATGCTTTGTCACGTGTTGTCTGCGGCATAACCTCCTGACGTGTAAACTACCATACTGTCTTATCATAAAAAACATCATCGTCTTCAGCTACATCCTCAGGGGAAAGACCGATATAATCTTGTATATCTTTGTCGTCTTCCCAGCCTGTTGGGGCCATCATCATTTTATCCAATTGCCTTTCTTCTTCAAACACTGTGTTTTCATACAACTCGTTATAATATTCTTTTTCCATGTCAATGTCATAATTTTCACACACAAGATGCTGTGCAATTGCCTTTTTAGCGCCATAGCTTGTTGCTTCTACATCTCTTGAACCGCATTTGGAACATATGAAATTACCAGTACATTTATCACTGGCTATTTTTATACTCCCCGTATGATTACACCTCAAACATTTACAATAAAAAACTGCCATTTATTTATCCTTTCCGAATAATGCCTGCACTCAACGCATCTTCAAGAGCTTGTTTAAAATTATTTTTAGTTATTTTTAGCTGTTCGTTTGCAACCAACTTTTTCATTGGTGGGTATCCGGGCGTGCTCATTACAGCAGTTATTTCACTACTGAAATCACCTTTGGATACGCCGCTATGCGGAACAGGACCAAATAAAATCAGACAATAATCTCTGTTATATTGTATCCTGGACATATTGTATTTTTTTGCCTCAGCATATGACAGTACGAACTCCAAGCGACTTTTATCAATTCCTAAATCCTTCGCAACCGGTATTAATAATTCTTTTTTGACCTGGGAATCGCCAACAATCAAAATCTTGCCCATTTTATCCACTTTGAACCCGTCGTCTGAATGCAACAAATTACCCAAACCCCACTTTTCCAAAGCTTCTTCTAATTCTCCGGCACGATTTAAATCGCACAGAATTCGTGTTAAGTCATTGTCAAACCTTTGACGCAGCGCTTCTTCCAAGGTTAACAGTTCAGTCGTATCTAATAACATATTAACCCTCGTAATTATCATCAAACACGGAATTCATACGGTTTGTCACATCTTCCAATTTTGCCTGACAAACCTTATACTCATCTGCCCTGGCCAAATAAGCCTCTGCTATTTTATTTTGAACATCCAGTGGCGGAACAGGAATGTCCAAATTTTCCAGTTCTTTACGACTTATGTTGATTATTGTCGCCTGATTAGACCTGCTGTTCAGCAATGCTTTACCTTGCTGGCTTTCCAGAAAAACCTTAACATAATATGGATTTATACGATTTGTATCTAATTCAATTACATACATGTTGCCAGATGGAACAACCGGCTCTCTTCCCCACGGTTTGGGCTGCGGTTCAGAGAAAACTGCTATTTTATACGGTTCGCCACTTTTTGAAATAATCAAATCATTTTCTTTTAAATACATATCTGATTTTACTGCGTTCTCTGGGTAAAACACACTTGGCAAATCTTCGTCAATTAATCCATTTTTAATATTTGATAATGACAAACTCAACACAGGGTATGTTTCTGGCGGCACTTCTTTACAAGAAACCCCACGTCTAATTGAGTTGATAAAATCGCCTAATTTTTTACAATCTTTGAACTTGAACGTTGGCGTTATATATCGATTATAATTAAGAACGTAATCGTTATCTCTTAATTCTGATAACGAAACGGTTTTACTGTACTCTGTATCTGACTTAAGCCCCGTCAATATCTTTTTTTCATACCCGTCTAGCATGGACATAATATTATAATCGATTTTTTCGACCATTTTTACACTTTTATTCCCGTGGCTAAATACTATCATGGTTGTTGCGATATTCGTGTCTGAGAATAATCCTTCAGGCAATGCAATAACCGCCTCCACCAATCCCTTTTCAATAAACTCTTTGCGGATTGCCATATCAGCAGTGTTCCAAACAGAACCGTTACTCATTATTGCGACGGCCTTGCCGCCCTTTGACAAATGGTTACATATCCAATTATTGAATGCCCAATCGCTAGATTTTCCTTTGGCTTCCAAACCTTTGGGCAAATACTTTAATCCTAATGGATAATTTGCAAATATCTTATCAAATTTGTTGGTGTCACAAATTCCATCACTATAATCAGAGTCCACATTAGTGAAATTCCCACCAATATTATGTACCCCCAATAAATTTGCTCTTAAAACCGCGACTTCTTGTTCTTCTACAGATATTTCATAACCATAATATTTTCCGCCAGTAAAAACATCTGCATATTTTCCTTCGGTATATCTAGCCAATTTATTCAAGTCAAACATTTTTGACATGAATCCGCCACCACCACAACCTAAATCCATAACCTTATCGCCACTTTGTATATCTAATATTCCCAAAGCTATTTTTTTCACCACTGATGGGGTTGCGGATTTTCCAGAATAGCTAAACAATGCAGCATTTGCAAAAAACTCTTCATCATACTGTTTGTATTTGTCTATAAAACCCAAAAATTCTTCCCATATAGCTTCATCCAAATATCTTTCGCTCAAGTTTGTGATGATGTTCGGTATATTATATCCATGTGGATACATCCCAGTTTTTTCATCATTTTCAATAAAATTATCAAAAGAAACCTGACATACCTCTGAAAGACTGGGCTTTTGGCTTGTTTTGCTTTTTTGCATCATTTTGCACGCGATAAACAATAAATAATTCACCAGAATATTCACATATTTATATTTTTGTCTGCTTGCATGTTGCACATACGCTTCGTACAGCGCACCTATGCGTTCATTTAATTCATACATGTCCATACGACGTTCCATCATGTCTGGCCGCTCGTTCGATGAATCAGTATTGCCTTTAACAAAATTAATATTCGAATCTTTTAAAACAGAATTAAAAAAACTTTCTTTTGACACGCTTAATCCTTTTGGTTATTGATAACCAGAATATACAACATTCAAAACGATTCGTCAATAAAAATCTTTGGTTATTAATAACCAAATCTCATAAATTCAAAACAATTTTGATTAATTTTCTATTTTTTATCAAACTAAACAGCTTATCATCACCATACAGCATGGTAAAATCCCTTGTTGTGGCGAGTGTCGCGATACAGAGTTTTTCCAAGTTTATTTTCTTAATTCCTTGAAATTCCGACAAAAATCTCTATATCTATAGTGTCCGTTGGGGACAGAATTTAAATTTTCCAAACTTTATCAAACAACAGCCAAAGGAGGCGAGCATGACACAAGTGTCAAGTGCGGTTGATGTGCTGTGGAATTTGTATCTGGAGCACCCAGAAAAACTGAGCAAGGTTGACTGGGAATACCTGATACGGAATCGAGCAGGCGCATTAGTACGTGAAATACTGATTAAAGACATGCACAAACACATAAAGCCAGTGCATGATAAACATGAACAACAATGGCGGATGGCCAATCAAGCCACTTTGCAACGCATTGGGCAATGTATTGGGGACGGTGGACCGGTCGCATACATAGACCTGATTGCGGCAATTGATGCTGGGGTGGATATAAATATCCTGAAATACCTGATATCAAAGTGCGACAACATAAACGGTGTTGATGAAAATGGGCAGACAGCCCTGCATCACTGCGTATTGAATTATGTCAGTTTGGATTTAGTGAACGAACTGTTTATCGCAGGAATAAATGGTGCGATATGCGACATTTACGGCATGGATGCATGCGATTACCTGGACAAAGACATCTGGGGCGATGATTACGGGACGGCACGCATGATGTTGCGCCCATACTGGACATATTTTTATGACGAATAAAGGGGTACAAAATGACATCAAAAGCACAAGAATACTTATCAGTGGCGGTTCGATTGGCAAACACCGACATAACCGAGGTCGAGCGCAGTAAAATTCACGACCAATTACGCACCATCAAGCAATCCTTTGATTCAGCAGATTGGGATGCGCTAATTTCGTGCACAAACAACCCGACCATACGCGCAGAATTACATAAGCAAAAAATGTTATACCTGAACACCCGCTAAAACCTGTGACACAATCAAATCTGCTGGTAATTGTGGATGCGCCGGCAGGTCTGGAATTGACACCCAGTGCATGTCGTCGTGGACGCGCAGTTGGATTTCGCCGGCATAGCCCAAAATCTCGTATGTGTGCAGTTCGATGACCTTGCCTGAATCCGTGGTATGCTTTGCAATTGTAATCAGGTCGCCGATTTGTGCATCTATCCCCAATTCTTCGGCCAGTTCCCGGCGCAGGCATGTTGGGCCGTCCTCGCCATCTTCAAACTTACCACCGGGGTATTCCCATTCGCCCGCCAATGGCTGGTCAACCGCCCGTCGCATCAGCAGAACCCGGTCCCCATTTCTAAAAATCGCAGCAGTTACTTTCATCCTTGATTTAATTATATCCATATTTTCTGGAAATGCATATGTTTTTATTTGTTTATGAACGCGCCAATGGCACACACGTATAATTTTATTTGAAACTTTGGGCTTTTTGTATTAGGATTAAACTTGAAACGATGGGAATTTATTATGGCAGGAAAAAGCATCAAGATCTACTTACCGACTGGAAAACCTGAGGGCATAAGAAAAGCCTATATCACTACAGAAAAACCAGTGGTGTTTCGTATACCGCTTACTGAAATTAGTAACAACATTGACCGTCTAGACTTTAATGGTATATATATTTTAATCGACAGTATAACGACAGAAGCACCCCAGATATATGTTGGCAAAGGCAAGGTAAAGTCTAGAATTCAACAGCATATAAAAAAGAAAACTTTCTGGAACACTGTTTTTGCAATACAACTTGATAGTGAAAGTGGGTTTAGTGATACTGACATTTCCTATCTTGAATATTATTTTATAAAGAAAAGCAAAGATTTTAAAAACATAAATTCAGAAGAAAACAAGCAAATTCCACAAAAACCTCGTTTAAAAGACGAAGAGTTAGATGATTTACATTGTTATATAGACACGATTGAACTTCTTTTGTCAGAATTGGGTTTAAAATGTTTTCAAGATGAACCAAAGGATAATCTATTCATATGCCAGGATAAATATGGCAGTTTCGGTCAAGGACGTTACAACGCTAATTCCGGTCTTTTGTTATTGAAAGGCGCAAAGTGCAGAATAGAAATGCACAAAGGTACAAAAAGCTTACCTAAACGTGATGATTTGATAAAAAAACATGTTTTACAAGAAAAGGATGGTTTCTACATATTGCAAGAAGATATTCTTTTCTCTTCAGTCTCATCCGCTGCTCAAATTGTGTTGGCAAGACGTGCTAACGGCTGGACCGAATGGAAGAACAAGTCCGGGAAGACATTGGATGATTTATACAGGATAAAATAGTATCAACCATTATTCCAATTGTTTAGAAACAGCTCGCATACTCTACCCAAACTAGTAAAATCATCAGGGTTTTCAACTCGATACGTGCGAGTTATGCCGAGCCAAGATTTCCGCAGATTTCTGCGGGGGTTTTATTATTTATTCCACACACATAAAAACATTGCGGATGGTTTGGGATGTGCTATAATTGTCATGTACAAGGTGGATTTATCCTGACTTGTCCGGCCTTAAAACGGACTAAACAAGGGAGTTAGTATTATGCAAATTTTCCGTTCTTTGATGTTCGCGTTGCGTGGTGCGTTCTGTGAATCCACCTTTGGTTCATTTTGCAAAAACCAAAGGAGTATATTATGCAAAAAACAGCAGAAGCGGTGTCATTGGGACACCCAGACAAAACAGCAGACTTTATTTCCAGTTTCATTCTGGACAGAATGATTGAGCAAGACCCAAACGTGCGATACGCCGTCGAGGTTATGGTTAAGGGCAATACAGTTGTTCTGGGCGGGGAAATTGGTGGCAATGTCAATTTGGACAACCCGGAACAATATGTCATTCAGGCACTGGCCGAGATTGGGTACGACAAGCGATATGCAGACATATGGGGTGACTGCACCATAAATCCGGCAAGATTGCAGGTTATAAATATGATTGGTGTTCAATCAGCAGAAATCTATCAAGGTGTTGCCGCCAACGGATGGGGCGACCAGGGTGTGTTTGTGGGATACGCAGCCCAAGGCGAAGGCAAAATAAATCGAGAACTGTTTTTGGCACGCAAGTTGAATGATGCACTGTACAATTTGGCACGTGGGTCAAACAATCTGGGACTGGATATAAAAACACAAATTACGATAAATGATGACAAAATCGAAACGGCGATTGTTGCGATTCCAATGCTGACCGAAGCAGATTTGACCGATTTTATAATTGACACATTAGGCGAACAGCCCCAGAACATTATCATTAACGGCACAGGCCGATATACAGTTCACGGACCGATTGCAGACTGTGGCATAACGGGGCGAAAATTGGCGTGCGATTTCTATTCCACGGCATGCCCGATTGGGGGCGGTTCACCATGGACAAAAGATGCCAGCAAGGCTGATTTAACATTGAATGTTTATGCACGGATTTTAGCGTGTGAAAATCTGGGCGATAACGATGAATGTTTTGTATATCTGTCTTCGTGTATTGGGCGGG
This sequence comes from Alphaproteobacteria bacterium, assembly GCA_017502865.1. GTDB lineage: Bacteria > Pseudomonadota > Alphaproteobacteria > Rs-D84 > Rs-D84 > Enterousia. Next base: position 21,351 of record JAFVUD010000003.1, read on the forward strand.
CAGAATTACCCAGCGCAACGATTAAGACAATAAAAGACGGAAATGTGACGGAACGCAATCTGTACATTGACCGCAGTCCACGGCAAATAATAAATGATTGTGGGTTAACGGGGGCAATTTATACAAAACTGTGTCGCATGGGGATTTGTGGAATCGCAAATTAAATAAAAAACAGGGTGCAAATATGCACCCTGCCCTGATTTAGTTATCTGACCTTTTGATGGCCGTGGTTTTGATCCGTTGGACGGGTCGCATTCCAGGCATCAATTATGGCCTTATTATTATCTTGCCAGACCTTTTTAATTTCTTTCATAATCTTTTTAATCTGGGGCGGAACGCCACGGGTGGCTTCGGCCTTCATCACAGAACAATCAGAAATCTTGAACCGACATGAACAGTTTTGATATGTGACCTTGAAATGTGGTTCTTCGGTTTCGTTTGGAAAAACGTCTAATTTAATACTGACACGGGGTGGTTCTTTGATAGAAATAACCATCCCCATGCCAGTTTTTGGAAAAACCAGACGTGATTGGCGACGTGGTTCCAGATTGGATTCCACCAGCAAATCATCCAACTGTTCCGTCATTTGGTCAAATAAAATCTGCAAGTATGCGTCCATTTTTTGACCCCATTAACGGTTGCGACCTGTGCGGGCCAATTTATGTTCGACAACACGTGCGACGTCGATTACTGTGCAATTGCCGCCATCAAAGTATGAAAAACGTTCATTATAACCAGACGCAATTACAGGGCGACCGGCCGCATCTGGAACAAATGTTTTACCAGTGCCATCTACAAAGCCGATGCCGACGAACATTTTTGTATGAATAGGAAAACGTACAACTGCGCCGGCCTTGATGTGTTTGAAATCTTCGGCGGTTGGGTTACGAAAGACTGTACCTGGGATACTGTCGCTGGCAAAGTAATTCACCAAGTGATCCCCATTGTACAAGGCTTCATGACGACCACGATTTTTGGCAAATAGGCGGGCAGCAAAATTGTGTTCACGGAATTTCATACGGTGTGTTGCATCAACCAAAGCGTTTGTTACACTTTTGTTGCAATAGTTGTAATCCAAACCAAACAATTCACCAGGTGTTGCCAAACGACGGTTGATAGAATCAATGTCCATCGCCAATTCTTTGGCAGCAGTTTCACCAAACAACTGGGCAATTTCTGTGTTGGTCATGTTGGCCCAATCCACAGTTTTGAATGTAGATGGATCAAAGAAATCACGATTCAATGTGCGATTTGCACCAGAATTGCCAGATACATATACAGCAGAATCCTGGGTATCGGCGAAAGATTCAGCCTGGTCACGACCCAAAAACGCCAATGTCAGCAAGAACGCCGTAACGGCAGCCGCTGTGTGGGTGACGGGTTTTGACGCCAAAATTTTCTTGTAATCTATTTTGTTAGCCATTTTATAATCCTTTTTTCCATGTATTAATTAGCGGACATGACGTTGAACGTCGTTCTGCAATTTATATTCTACGATTTTTGGCACATCGATAACGGTGCATTTTGACCAATCATAGTATTCAAATAAACGCTTATCATCATCAGATGCAACGACCGGACGACCACGAGAGTCGGCCACGAATGTCTGGCCACGTTTGTCGATATAGCCAATACCCATGTACATATATGAATGACGGCCACGGCGGATAATAGAACCTGCACTGACAGTGGTCAGGTCTGATTTAGATGGGTTTTTGATAATAGAGTTTGGAACACTGTCGGCTTCAAAATACTTTACCAAATGTTTTGCATTACGCATTGCACGCTGGAAAGATTGTGTTGTGTCGCAATGCGCAGCAGGGAATGGAACCGCACGGACATTGCCACGACGAAAACGCAGGCGGGATACCGCATCACGGTATGCACGTACGACGGCTTCGGTGCAATAGTCACGTTCGTCACCAAACATCTGTTCCGCAGTTGCAGTGCCAGATTTCAATGAATCCATATCCATTGCATATTCTTTGGCAGCGGTTTTACCCAATACTTCGCCAACACGCTGGTTTGTGTTGTATTGCCATGCAATGCTTTCAAACGACGAAGGATTGAAAATTTCACGGTTTAATTCCGCATCACGGCCACGGGCATCTGTGGTATAGACGGATGCATCCTGGCGGGATTCAAATTTATTTTCATTATGTGCATCAATCGCAATCAATGCAACCAGGTAACCCAACAGTGCAGCAGACACGTGGGTAACGATGTTATTTTTCAAAAATTTCTTTGTTTTCATTTCTCAGTTTCCTTGTTGTTATCTGGGGCAGTGTTTCCACCACACCTTAATAAATATAATACAAAATAATGATTTGTCAATAGCAAGAATACAAAAATAACCGCCCTACTATGTTCGGGGCGGTAATTTGATTTTTGTGGATTTTTGGTTAATTCGACTGATTTTTCTGCCAACGCCATGTGGATGCCAGGGTTTCTGACAATGGGGTATCGGCCCGCCATTTCAGCACCCGTTCTGCCAACGATGCATCGGCCCAGATTGCAGGCACATCGCCGGCACGACGTGGGGCGATTTTATACGGCACAGGCACACCAGTTGCAGATTCAAAACCACGAACCAATTCCATAACCGACAGACCACGCCCAGTCCCCAGGTTAAAAACAGACACACCATCGCCACCGGACAGCATATAATTCAACGCCGCCACATGGGCACGGGCCAAATCATTTACATCGATATAATCACGTACACAGAATCCATCGGGCGTATCATAGTCATCGCCAAACACATTCAGCACTGGGCGAATTCTGGCGGCGGTCTGGGTTATATATGGCATCAGGTTATTTGGCACCCCGTTTGGTAATTCGCCGATTAAGCCCGATGGGTGTGCACCAATTGGATTAAAATAACGCAGCAATGTCGCATGCATTTGTGGGTATGCGTGGACAGTATCACGAATTATGTTTTCACCCATAACCTTGGTCCCGCCATATGGTGATGTTGCAGGCTGTAATGGTGTCTGTTCGGTCACAGGCAATACCGCCGGCGTGCCATACACGGTTGCAGACGATGAAAATACCAGATTTGGAATTTCAAATTCACGCATTAAATCCAGAACATTTATCAACCCGTTCAGGTTATTGCGATAATACATTGTTGGGTTGGCAACGGATTCACCAACGGCCTTGAACGCGGCAAAATGGATTACCCCAACGGCATCACGGTGCAACATAAACGCAGACCGCAGTGCGGAAAAATCGGCACAATCTACATTGATAAATTCAGGTCGTGTGCCAGTAATTTTTGCAACACCGTCCAGTGATGAAATATTTGAATTTGACAGATTATCAAACACCACAACATCAAAACCGGATTCCTGTAATGCAACAGATGTGTGGGAACCAATATAGCCGGCACCGCCGGTGACAATAATTTTTTTAGCCATAAAAACACCCCCATGTACAATCATTATACAGGGGGCATTTTGTTTTAGCAATGGGATTTGTTATTTCCACAGGGCTGGGATATCTGCATAATCACTCAAGCCAGTACAGTTAAAGTATGTATATTGTGTGCTGCCGGTTACTGCATCGGGCCAAATATTATACAGGTATTCACCATTTATTCGTGCCGATGGGCCGGTCAGTTTATTCAAATACGCAAATGTGCGATTAAACATACCTGTAGCGGCGGCGCCAGAAGTGTCAATCCCGGCGAACAGATTTTCTGGAATTTCACCACTCAATCCTGTGGCACTGATAAATGTCTGTTGGAACATATAGGGTGCGGGTTTGCCCACAATTCCAGCAAATAAATTTTCAGGGATTGAACCGGTCAAGCCAGAACACCGTGCAAATGTCGCTGCGAACATACTTTCTGTGGGAGCACCGTCGAATGTCCCAAAAAATCTGTCAGGGATACTGCCTGTTAAACCAGTACAATCGCTAAAAGTGCTTAAATACATCTGATAGGCAGGCTTACCAGAAATACCCGCAAACAAATTCGCCGGCAACGACCCCGTCAGTCCCGTGCAACTTCTGAACGTTCCCCAGAACATACTGGATGCAGGTTTTCCCACGATACCCGCAAACAGGTTTTCTGGAATACTGCCAGTCAGTTTACTGCAACCGTTGAAAGTACCATCGAACATCCCATCTTGGGGGGCACCATCAAACGCACCAAAAAGACGGTCTGGGATGCTGCCAGTCAAACTGGAACAACCAGCGAAAGTATTTCGATACATCCCCCACGCTGGGGCACCAGAAATACCTGCAAATAATTTTTCTGGGATACTGCCCGTCAAACCAGAACAACCATAAAATAGATATGAAAACATGGAACCAGCGGGCTTACCCGAAATTCCGGAAAACAAATTTTCGGGTATTGGTCCCGCTAATTTTTTACAACCATAAAACAAACTGCTAAACATATTTTCCGCAGGCGCCCCTGCGATTCCCGCAAATAAATCCTCTGGGATTGGCCCCGTTAAACCAGAGCAACCATAAAAGGCAATGTAAAACATCCAATACGCTGGGGCACCATCGAATTTCCCAAACAGCCCAGATGGAATTTCCCCCGTCAACCCAGAACAACCGGCAAACACACCATGATACATATAGGATTGCGGTGTACCGGTTATACCACTGAACAAAGGACCGCCGATACCCGTCAAACCTGTACAATTATAAAATACACGTTCCAATGCACTTGCAGCAATCGGCCCTTTTAGTTCTGCAAATAAATTTGCGGGAATAACACCGGTCAACCCAGAACATTTTGCAAACACACCCGAATAACAACCACTGGCCGGGGCACCAGAAATCGTCGCGAACAGTGTTTCGGGGATTTCGCCAGTTAAACCACTGCAGCCCTCAAAAGTTTCACGAAACAAATTTGCGGTGGGGGCACCAGAAACACTGGCAAACAGGTCGGCCGGAATTTCACCCGTCAGGCTGCTGCAACCATAAAACACGCGATGAAACATTCTGTACACAGGGGCGCCAGATAAGCCGGCAAAAAGTTCGCTGGGGATTTCGCCAGTCAGATTAGTGCAACCAGAAAATAATTCTGAAAACACAGGCTGGGATTTAGTAGCGGTGCGAAATATGCGACCCAAACTGCCACTGATGCCAGCCAGATTTTTATTATTGGCAAAACTAATTGCAATATAGCCATTGTACGCGGTTGCACGTCCACCCATACGAATATTGTATACACCCGCTGTTTCATATGTGTGGTCATATACATCTTCGGTGCCAGCGGTGGCGCGTTCAATCTTTTCAATCGTACCATCACCCCAGTCGACATAGAATGTTCCACCGGCCGATATACGAAATGAAAAACTGGTTGTTTCTGTGGTGGTTGCTGTAAATGGAAATTCCACGGCACGTATTAATTCATTAACCGCTGTATTTGTTGTAATCGTATCGGCGGCGGATGTTGTGGCATATTCGCTGGTGGAATAATCCGTTGTTCTGAACCCGTTCAGCATTTCATTCGCAACGTCAACCGCCGCCAACAGATATTCCATATTGGCTGCAAATCTTGGATTTTTTAATTCTGGGTTGTACGGTACATTAATACCCCACACATGGGCAATCATGTTATGAACATATTCAATATTCGCCGCCGGCCCCGCATGTGCCGCCGTCAAAATTCCAAAAAACATACACAAAACAGATATAATTTTTTTAAACATATTTCCCCCACAAAGCATAAAAAATATATATCTATTATATACTTATACAAAAAAAAAAGCAAAAAATTATTCAGTAATTTCAATGGGTTATTTTGGTGTTTTTTTGTTTTGCGTATTTTTTATCCCGGTCTGGCCACAAAATCCAGGTAAGAACAAATGAAAAAAGCATTATGGCCTGGGTCCCACGGTCAAGCCGTGGGATGACACTACTTCGCCAAGGCTTCGTAGTGCGGGTGAATGGGGAACCCTCCCCACCAACTGCGTTGGTCCGCCCCCTCCGCCGGAGGGGAATTAACCACGCCCCGTGTGGGGCGTTTAATTACCATAACTTTACACGTTCGCCAGGCAGGACATACATTTTGTCGCCGGGTTTGACACCAAATGCTTCGTACCAGGCATCAATGTGGACCAAAATGCCGTTCACACGATTTATGCCCAGGGAATGTTCATCAACCTTGGTCAATCTTAATTCTTCGGCGGGGCGGATGTTTTGTGCCCAGACACCTGCGTATGCCAAAAAGAAACGCATGTCGGCCGTTAAACCGCCAGATTCATTTGATGGCGTGCCAAAGTTTTTATATGCGGTGTTCGCAATTGTCACACCACCGTAATCGGCCAGGTTTTCACCCAATGTAAATTCGCCGTTTGCGTTGACTTCGTCATTGATTTTGATTTTATCAAAGAATTCATGCATGACACGGGCACGTTCGTCAAAACCGTCTGAATCAGCCGGTGTCCACCAATCTTTCAGGTTGCCGTCTTTGTCAAATTTGCGACCGAAATCGTCAAAGCCGTGTGTCATTTCATGACCAATGACGGCACCGATTGCACCATAATTAAACGCATCGTCTGCATTCATGTCAAAGAATGGGTACTGCAAGATACCGGCCGGGAAACAAATTTCATTTGTTGATGGGTCATAGTATGCGTTCACTTCGTGGGCGTTCATGTACCAGATTGTTGGATCGTTTTTCTGGCCAATTTTATCCATCCAGAATGCGTCTTCAAAGCGGGCAACATTCACCATATTTTCCCACAATGTTTTGTCACCGTTGATTTCCATTTTGGAATAGTCACGCCATTTGTCTGGATAGCCGATTTTAGCGGTGAATGATGCCAATTTTTCCAATGCTTTTTCTTTGGTTTGGTTGGACATCCAATCCAGATTCTGGATACGCAGTGCGTACGCACGTTGCAGATTTTTTACCAATTCAACCATACGCTTTTTCGCAGCGGCCGGAAAATATTTATCAACGTACAGACGGCCGACTTCTTCGCCCAGTGCACCGTCAATCATTGCAACAGCACGTTTCCAGCGTGGTTTGGGTTCTTTCTGGCCCGCCATTGTGCGGTTGTAAAAATCAAACGCAATGTCGTATGACGCATCGTCCAGCAAAGAATCTGCAGATGTGATAATTCTGTATTTCAGGTATGTTTTTACCAATTCAAAATCTGTGTCACGCATAATCGCAATTGATTCTGCGATGGCATCAGGCTGGGCAATATTAATGTACGATGCCGCAGATGCACCACGGGCAACCAAGAATGTATCCCAATTAAAGCCAGGGAATTTTTCTTTGATTTGTGAAATGCTCATTTTATGATAGTTGGCATGTGGATCACGCAAGACTTCTTTGGTGTGGAAAGATTTTGCCATGCGTTCTTCCAGGGCGTACAGTTTTGATGCATCGCCGGGGATACCAAAATTCTTTAATTGTTTGGCAATGAATTCTTGGTATTTTTTGCGGACTTCGATTGCCTTTTCATCGGTGTCGAAAAAGTAATCACGTTCCAGGCCGATGCCACCCTGGCCAATATTATACAGGTAATGTTCACTGTCCATTTCGTCCAGTGCAACACCATCGCCCCAGAATGCAGATGAAAACCGATGCATTTCACCCAGATATTTTGGCAAATCGTCTGGGCCGGTTAATGTGTCAATTTTGGCAATGTAATCCGCCACAGGTTTTGTGCCGTCTGCGTTGCGTTTTTCGGTATTCATTGCAATACTGTACAGGGTGCCGATTTTCCCATTATCGTTTTCGGCAATTTCACGAACACGTTCCAGATTTGAATCACGCAAAATATCAAACGCACCATAGCGGGTAAAATCATCTGGAATAGGATTTTTTTCACGCCAGCCACGGGTCGCATAATCATAGAAATTATCGCCGGGACGAACCGACATGTCCATGTTTTCTGTTTTGATACCTGGGTTCATAAGTTTCTCCTTGTGTGTGATGGTGTATGCGAAATAAACTGCGACTGAAACGGCGATTATGCCGACAATATTCCAAAATTTACTTTCCATTTTCCTTTACCTTGTTACCTGTTCAATTAAGTCATCCAATACCAACATTCCCATATCGGTCGCAACCAGACGGTCATTAACAATACGTATTTTGTCCGGCATGGATTGGACAATATCCATATTTATAACCGCTTTGACCGGGTCTGTCAAACAAACACCACGAATTGTTCGCAGGCCGGTTATTACACATTCAATCGCACGGTCGGTTGACGACAGCGGTTCAAACAGTTCGCCGGCACCACGCTGTTCGTACCAGGTGCCATCAATATAAACACGGCCCGCCGCACCACGGCCAATGCCAATGTACGCATCGCCGTCCCATATGTTTTGATTGTGGCGACATTCGTGACCGGGGGTGGCATAGTTTGACACTTCGTACCGTGGCAGGGATAAATTCTGGCGAATGGCGGTGTACATGTCGGCCATTTCTTCGTTGGTGGGCATGTTCAAATTCGCACGGCCAAATGGGGTATTTTCTTCGATTGTTAATTCGTACATCGAACAATGTGTCAGCCCCAATTTATTTATTGCCGCACATGTTTCAATTACTGTTGCGACATTATCACCAGGCAACCCATAGATAAAATCAGCCGACACGTTCAGGTTTAATTTCTGGGCAGTTTTAATGGCGGCGATGGCAGTGGCGGCATCGTGGCGACGGCCCAAGAATTTTAATTTTTCATCGTCCAGACTTTGCACACCAATACTTAAACGGTTAACACCAGCGGCCTGGAATTCACGCATTTTGTTTTCATCCAATGTGCCGGGGTTGGATTCCAATGTGATTTCTGCATCGGCAGACAAATCAAAACACGTGCGGATTTTATTCATAATCTGGAAAAAACAGTCCACCGGCATCAGCGATGGCGTGCCACCACCAAAAAATACAGTTGGCACACTGACCCGTCCCAAAGTTCGGCCCCAATAATCCAGTTCAGCCAGAATGCCGGCCAGGTATGTTTTCCAATCAGGATTTGCACATGCAATCGACCAAAACGCACAATAGTTGCATTTTGACATGCAGAATGGCACATGGATGTAAATATTGTGTGGCTGTTTCATAGTGGATTTATTCTAGGCCCATCATTTTATTCATGCAAGATAAATTAAAATACTTTTTCTGATAAAAAAAATATGTTATAATAATTCTACGAAGAAAGGTTATGAGGAAGGGCATTTTTGCATTTTTAGCAGGTTTTCTGGCACCTTGGGCCGGCTTTGCCGCGAACGAGGGTGTTCCATCATACTATCAGACCAAGACCGCCCCGACCGCCAATGAAATTGCGTATGGCAAATATGCCGAACAGGGTTATACCAAATATGTCGGCAAATCAGGCGGAAAACAAAAGTTAGGTTCCCGCACATATTCGTACCAGGTTCCACGCCCAGTAGTTCAGCAGCCTATGCCATATGGCGTAATGACCGCCAATGGAATCGCAATGCCGCCAGAATCAGAACCATCGACATCAATCTATGCGGGATACACACGTCGTTTCGCAGATTTTGAATTTGAAACTGGGGTGAATTCTGTTCTGGAATGGGACGATATGGTTTTTAACGAAATTACAGTTGGGGCACGCCATAATTTCAGCCTGCGTAATTTCGATATGTTTGCATTTGCAGAATATTCACACGGGAATTTGTCACATGGCGGGTTATCTATGGACTATGACCTGAAACCATTTGATTCCAGTGACCCAACGTATGGGATATTTACAATTTCTATGGGTGACCAGACCGGACGAAGCAATCATTTCCGCTTTGGAATTGCGGCACACCACGTATGGGATATTGCAGGATGGAAACTGTCACCAACATTTGGGTATGAAATTTTCAAACACAATCTGGAAATGTCCGACCACTATTATCCAAATCCGGGGATTTATTTGCCCCTGATGACGGACAAAGGCGATTATGTATATGGTGACGAAAGTGGGAATTATTATTCTTTGCCGATTTATGAAACCGCCCCAGATGACTGGTACCAGGTTTGTATGTCACCAGAAGATATCAAATTGGTTTCGGCACCACACAGTGGATTTATTGAATTAGGAAACGCCCTGACCACCCAGGATTACGACCCGAACATGGGCACAATTCCATGGGGTGTTGAACCAACAGATTGTGTAATTATTGGTGGTGACGGTCCGGTTATTGTTTCAGGCACAACACATATTTACAACACAACATGGTCTGGGTTCTATATCGGGTTAGAAGTTGAAAAACAGATGACCATGAACGACAAACTGCGTTTCTATATGCAGTTGGGTCTGCCAAAGTATTCATCCGAAGGTATATGGCCAAATCGTACAGACTGGCAGCAAAACCCAAGTTTTATTGACGAAGGTAGCAATGGTGCGTATTCATACCTGGCGGAAATGGAATATAATTATCGTTTGTCTGACCGTGTACAGTTGGCATTGCGTGCAGACACAAATGTTTTCCATGTGGGTAAAATTGGTGGCGAACTGTATATCGCAGAATACACCCAGTTTATGATGGATGAAGATGGTCAGTACGTACTGGACGATTATGGATTGCCAATCCTGGAAACAATTCCGGCACAGACACAGCATGTTAGCGACTCGTTAAAGAAAGCGACATGGCAATCATTCGGGTTGCATATCGGCATCAAATATTCTTTCTAAAAAAACAAAAGGTAATATCATGAACCTGGGCAGTATTATCCGCATGTGCGGCGTTGTGTTGGTTTGTACGCATCCATTATTAACGATGGCCGCCACACCGGTACAACCCCAACAACCAGTCGCCCCAATGGCGATTGCAGAACGTGGTGTGTTTGATTTTGACCGCTGGGACATGATGTTGAACGATATAAAATCACGTGCCGCCGCCGCAGGCGTTTCCGATGCAATGATAAAATCCACGGTGCGACACGCAGGCTTTATTCCATCTATTGTGAACAACGATAAAAACCAAAGCGAATTTAAATTAACCCTGGAACAATATTTGGACCGCACGGTTAACGCTGGACGTATCGCAAATGGTAAAAAAATGCGGGTCAAGTACCCAACAATGCTGTCACGTGTTGAAAATCGATTTGGGGTGCCACCACATGTAATATTGGCGTTTTGGGGAATGGAATCAAACTATGGCGAAGTGAAGGCACGGCATAAATTAACAGATGCGTTTTTTACACTTATCTATGAAGGGCGGCGACAAAAATTCTTTGGCAACCAGTTGATATCCCTGATGCAGATTGCAGACAAAAACAAATTGGACATCAATGATATTCACGGGTCCTGGGCGGGGGCAATGGGCCATTTCCAGTTTATACCAACAACACTGGCACAATACGGGGTTGATGGAAATAACGATGGACGTATTGATATTATCAACACAATTGGGGACGCAATGTTCAGTGCGGGAAATTACCTGAATAAATTGGGGTGGAATCCAAACGAACGAATTGCACGACGGGTGATTTTGCCGGCTGATTTTGATTTAACATTACTGGACGGGAAAACCAAATTGCCACTGGCCAGTTGGGCCAGCATGGGGGTTATGAACCCGGACGGCAGCCCTATTCCAGTTGCAGATATGACCGCAGGGTTATTGGCGGACACCGCCGCAATCGATGCAGTGCGTGCCCAGATTATCGCAAATGCAGCCACACCCAACAACCCAATGTACGGCGACCCGAATGCAGTGGACACAGACGTTGCACCACAACCGGTTATAACAGCATATTTGACATATCCAAATTTCTATCGCATAAAAAAATGGAATAATTCAAATTGGTACGCGTTGGCGATTGCAAATCTGTCAGATGAATTAAGATAAAAAACGGGCCGTGTTAATATTACACGGCCTTGAATTTTAATAATGGGATTACATTAAACAACCATACTTTGTTCCCGTGTTTTTTCAACAATGGGATGATGCCAAACAGTTTTACATACGTTGTTCTGTAAACATTTTCATACACCGACCGATATGCCGGAAATTCATTACATATCTGGGCTTGAATAGCCATGTGGGCACGCTGCATTTCAGGCCAGCGGGTATTGGTGGTATTGTTTTCATGCCAACGGTATTTAACCAAGACGTCCTGGATATTATAAAAACGTGTACAACGCATCAAGCGGGCCCACAGACGATAATCTTCGGCGGGGGAATATTCAGGTTCATATTCGATATTATTATCAACCAACACCGATTTGCGTATCATACATGCGGTGTGTGCAATGCTGCAACATTCTGTTAGATATATTTTGATGTCGATATCAAATTCTGGGTTCATGCAGATGCTTTCACTGGTGCCAAAGCAGTGTAAACCACCACTGACCACACCAACATCGGGATGTGAATCCAAATACGCCACTTCACGGGCAATACGGTCCGGCATTGCAATATCATCGTGGTCAAAAATCGCCAGATATTGCCCAGTTGCCATGTGCACCAATTTATTTCGTGATGCAGAAATTCCAATATTCTGGTCGTTCTTGAAATATTTTATGCGTTTGTCGTCGTATGATTTAACAATATTTTCAATTTCTGTATTTGCCGGCGAATCATTTAATATCAAAAATTCAAAATCTGTGAATGTTTGCGCCAAAATAGATTCAATGCATTGACGTAAATGCATTGGATTGGTGTTGTATAAAGATGTTAATATTGACACTTTTGGCATTTGGTAATTCCCCAGCACGGGGCAGGATACAGCATAGATTCCACTTTCGCAAGTAAATAAAACGATTTACAATGACGATTATCTTTGATAATCTTCCCAGTATACATATTATAAAAGGATTATTTTATGGCTATTAAAGTCCGCGAATTCGAAGTTCGCCTGACCAAAAACAAAGAAGAACGAAAACAGGTTCGACAACTGCGATACAAAGTCTTCGTAGAAGAAGAAGGTGCCGGTGTTACCGAAGAACAACGTGCACTGGGCGAAGAATACGATGCATACGACAGATTTGCAGAATATATGGCGGTATTTCATAACGGGCGTGTTGTCGGTACATACAGAATTATCGACAGAAATGCTGCGGAAAAAATGGGTGGCTTTTATACAGAAAACGAATTTAATATCACAAAAATTAAAAAGTATAACGGCAACATCGTCGAAATGTCACGTGCATGCGTTGACCCAGAATACCGTGAAAATGCGTTGGTAATGCGTATGCTGTGGGCGGGATTGGGTGAATTAATCGTTCGCAGAAAAATTGGTGTATTGTTTGGGGTGGCATCTTTTGTTGGAACAAAGCCAGCACGTTCAGCCCAGGCGATTTCTTATCTGTACTATAACCATTTGTCACCGGCACGTTTGCGTGCAACAGTATTGCCAGAAAAGTTTGCCGATGACGTAAATCCCAAACTGGCACGTATGAACATTTTGCCACGTGAATTCGTTGACGAAGCCGATGCCAAGGCAGAAATGACACCACTGATTAAAGGTTATCTGCGTTTGGGTGCATCATTTGGCAAAGGTGTCTTTGTTGACACACCATTTAATTCATACGACGTGTTTGTTATGATGGAAACATGCAAGATGAACGCGACGTACCAAAAACACTTCTTGGGGCGTGAAGATGCGTTATCATGCGATACAGGCATTGACAAAGCCGGCATTATCAAGACAATTGGTAAAATTGTGACTTTCCCAGTTGTGGGGCCACTGAAAATGCTGGGGGCGTTTGTGGAATTCTTGTTAAGAGAAGATGCCGCAGATGCAGAATATATCGAAGACAACGAAAAAACAGAAAATGAAGAAGAAAAATAATGGCCAAGTTGCGTAAACAAAATATCTTCAACACAACAACCGCAGCGATTAAATTTTTGCTGTTCTGGGTACTGGTTGTTATCCAGGTGCCAATTATATTTGTTTTGCCACGAAAATGGGCGGTAAAATATATGCCGATTTTTATGTGGTTTTTGATTAAATTGGCGGGGATTAAAATTGTTGTGCATGGAAAACTGGAAAAGCACAGACCGTTGATGATTGTATCAAATCATATTTCTGTGTTTGAAATCGCAACATTTCCATCGGTGTTCAAGGGCAGTTTTGTTGCAAAAAAAGAAATGGAAAACTGGCCACTGGTTGGATGGGTTGCGAAAAAGTTCGGTGTGATTTTTGTGGACAGACGCCCATCACACGCACACGATGCGTTGGCGGTTGTACAGAAAGCAGTTCAAAGTGTTAAATACCCAATGATTGTTTTTCCAGAAGGCACAACCACCAATGGTGCATATGTAAAACCATTTAAAAGCACACTGTTTAATTTTGTTGAAAATTCGAATGTTATGGTCCAGCCTATGGCGATGCATTACCGCTATAAAGATGGCAGTGTGATTGACGAACAGACAATGGCCGACCATTTTGCATACTTTGACAATAAAAAGATGGATATGGGCCCACGCTGCAAACGTGAACGCAGTGCATTTGGCCAGGTGTTTCATATTATGATGTTGGGTGGTTTTATGGTAGAAATCACTTTGTTGCCGGCACCACCCCTTGGGGGTATGGACAGAAAGCAGATTGCTGACGTGCTGCAAAAAATAGTGTCAGAAAAATATATGGAATTAAAAGACAAGAAAACAAATTAAAACATAAAGAGATTTAAGAAAATGAAAACAGCTATTACACCAACACGGGCTGAAAATTTCAGCGAATGGTACCAGAATTTAATTGTTGCAGCCGATTTGGCAGAAAACGCACCTGTGCGTGGATGCATGACAATTAAACCATATGGTTGGGCAATTTGGGAACTGATGCGTGACGAAATGGATCGTCGTATCAAATCACATGGGGTTCAAAATGCAAACTTTCCATTGTTGATTCCAATTGAATTTTTCAACAAGGAAGCCCAACACGTTGACGGTTTTGCCAAAGAATCTGCAGTTGTGACACACCATAGACTGAAAATGATTGATGGCAAATTACAACCAGATCCAGAATCAAAGTTGACCGAACCATATATTATTCGCCCTACTTCTGAAACAATTATTGGCGAAGCAATGTCACGTTGGATTCATTCATATCGTGATTTGCCAATGAAATTAAATCAGTGGGTAAATGTTATGCGTTGGGAAATGCGTCCACGTATGTTCTTGCGTACATCAGAATTCAACTGGCAAGAAGGACACAACGTGTTCGCCACACACGAAGAAGCAAATGCAGATGCACGCAAAATGCATAAAATGTATGGCGACTATATGCGTGATATTCTGGCGATTCCATCTATTATGGGCGAAAAGACCCCAGAAGAAAGATTTGCCGGTGCAGATCATACATACACACTGGAACACATTATGCAAGACGGCAAGGCGTTACAGGCCGGTACATCACACGATTTGGGTCAGCACTTTTCTAAATCGTTTGGGATTCAATTCTTGGGCACAGATGGCAAACTGCAACATGCATGGACAACATCGTGGGGTACAACAACACGTATGATGGGGTCTATGTTTATGGTACATTCCGATGACGATGGTTTAGTCTTGCCACCGGCGGTTGCACCATACCAGGTTGTAATTATCCCAATCACACGTGAAGACACTGCAGATGCACTGAATGAATACGCAGAAAAACTGGGCGAACAATTGCGTGGTGTGGGGGTTCGTGTTCTGGTTGATACAACAGATATGCGTGCACCAGACAAAATGTGGAAATGGATTAAACGTGGTGTGCCATTGCGTGTTGAAATTGGGGCAAGAGAGATGGAATCTGGTGATGTGACAATCACACGCCGTGATTTGGGACGTGAATCAAAACGCACAATCAAAACAGAAGAATTGGTCGCAAGTGTCAATGATATTATGCGTCAAATTCATGACGACATGGTTACACGTGTTGAAAAACGTAATCACGATATGATTCATGATGTTGCAGATTTAGCGGCATTGGAATCTGCATTGGCGAATGGCGAAATTGGATTTTTCCGTATCAAATATGAACTGACACAATGTGAACAGTTTGATGGTTTAATGGAAAAATATAAAATCACACGCCGTTGTTTAGATGACAACAATCCTGAATATGTGTTTGTTGCCAAATCGTATTAAAAAACCGGGGAAATCCCCGGTTTTATTTTTCGTTTTTCTTTAATCGCATTGTATAGCGTGCCAACTTTAACTGTTTTAATACATCGGTATATTCGGCCATATGTTTTCCCAATTGGTAATGTTTAGATGTTTTATCGGCAGATTTATCGCGGTACGTATCCAGCACTTCGTATGTTAAATAAATAAAGTCAGGACCAGAATACGAATATGGTTTTTCAATGGCAATTTCCGCATATTTTTTTATTGCATCGGCATGCATTGTAGAATCACGTGTCAATTCTGGAATCATTGATGCCGCATCCGCATAGGTACGTTTTTCAGCGTGCTTTTTTTCAATGCGTGAAACATCGTGATACGCATCTGAATCACACAGACGCATGATAAACGTGGCATATTCTTGGGCCCAATACTGGGGCGTGCGTTTGGACTGGGCATTACCAGTTGCCGGCGACCCCATCAGTGCCAACATTAAAAGTATCTTTGCAATGTTTTTATTTTGTTTGTTCAAATCCGTTTCCTTTGTGTAGCCCCACATTGAAATATATAGTTTTATGTGGACGGGCCGTCAAGTATAACGAATCCCATACCAAACGTCCAGTTTTTATGATATAATTATTTCGATAAAATTTACGGGGGGAATTATGAAAGTTTCTATTATCGGGATTGGGTCAGTTGGTGCGGCGGTTGCAACCGCTGTGAAAAATACAGGGTTGGTTCATGAAATTGCACTGTTTGACCGTGACAATGTGCGTTCGTATGCAGCCGCCGAAGATTTAGGGCATGCATCTGCGTTTTCATACGATGTAAAAATTACCGCTGTAAATAATTATCGTGGGATTCGTGGTTCTGATATTGTGATTATTGCCGCCGGCGCAAACCAACGCCCAGGTGAAACCAGAACAGATTTATTAAATGCCAATGCAGCCGTTATCAAAGATATTGTGCCACGTGTAATGGCAAATGTTGACAGCAAACATGTGACATTAATCATCGTGACAAATCCATTGGATGTAATGACAATGTTGGCACAAAAGATTTCTAAATTACCGGCCGCACGTGTAATCGGTACAGGCACCATGTTGGATTCGGCACGGTTGCGGGCAATTCTGTCACGCCAGTTATCAGTATCAACACAATCTGTGAACGCATATGTGTTGGGCGAACACGGTGACAGCAGTATGATAAATTGGTCGTCTGCATCAATTGGGGCGGTGGATTTAAATACATTCTGTAAGCAGGCCAAGATTTCATTACCACAAACAACACGCACGACGATTGAACACAGGGTTCATAATGCGGCATATGAAATTATCCGTGGCCGTGGGGCAACATGGGATGGAATTGCGGCAGCGGTTGCAGACCTGTTGCGTTGTATTATAAATGACGAACGCCGTATTTTAACCGTCAGCACCGTTTCAGGTGCGGGCACGTCTGCGTTGGCGATGTCACTGCCCCGGATTGTTGGGCGTGGTGGCGTGATAACAACACTGATGCCAAAAATGACGGCAACGGAATCGGCCGCCCTGCGACGCAGTGGCAAGATTATTCGCAAGAATTTTGATGCGATTGAAATTTAAACAAAGGCCGGATATTTTCCGGCCTGGCTTTTGTTTTTGAATACACTCCCAGTGCAGATGGTTGGGGTTGATGGTATAGTGCATTTATCAGGAGAAAAACTATGCCAGACGAAGTTCAATTTTCTGTTGCATTGGATGGGTCGGGAATCAATGCGATTTTCCAAGGTCAAAAAATTGGCGAAATTACATATGTGCGGGTCGGCATGGATAAACTGATTATAGATTATACGACCGTGGACAGTCCGTTTCGGGGCCAGCATATTGGATTGGGCCTGGTGCGAAATGCAGTGCGGATGGCACGTGAACAAAAACGCAAAGTAATTACACTGTGCCCTTTTGCACGGGCGATGTTTAATCGATATCCAGAATTTGACGATGTGCGATTGATGAATTCACACTAAAACACACTTGCCCCAATGGTGAAAATTTACTAGCATCTGGATATCTTGAAATCATAGGGGGAAAAGGTGTCCAAAAAAACACGTGCATGGTTGGTGTTGTTAATATTCCTGAATGGGTATGTCAGTTTGTCTTTGGAATTGGTCGTGTTGCGACAATTGGCGTTCTGGGTCGGTTCCAGTGCCGTTATTACCAGTATTATTATGGGGACATTTCTGGGGTTCATGTCGTTGGGATATTGGATGGGAAATTCCCAGAAAATTAAAAACGAACAAATACCTGCTGGGCTGGGGGTTAGTTTCCTGGTCATTGCGTTGTTGACACTGTTTGCTGCCAGTTTTCCACTGGTGACGTACTATTTTTCAGTGATGTACAGTCACGGTATTATTTCCAGTGTTATTCAAACATTTATCTATTCTTTTGCATTTTTATCAATCGGGCCATTTTTGTTTGGATTTAATACGACACTGTTATCACGATGCCTGCATGACAAAGACAAAAACTATACCGGCAATATAATGGCGGTGGACACGATTGGTTCGGTATTGGCATCTATGGCGACAACACTGGTCTTGATGCCGTTTTTTGGGGTTAATAATACGATTGGATTGATAATGCTGATGGCGGTGGGTTGTGCGATTGTGGCATATCGCCGTTGGTGGGTATGGATTATGGGGACACTGTTGATAATTGCAGGTGCATATTTAAACAGCAATCACATGATGCGTGATGTTTTTGGAATATTGGTAAACAATGCGAATTCTACCATATCGGTCCAGGAAGTTGACACCATGCGTGTTCTGGATATGAACGGATTGCCAATGTCTATGTATGACACGGAATCTGGTCGGGGGGCGGACTATATTAATTTTGTGAACGACAATTATATCTATACCCTGCCCCGGAACAGAAAGTATAAAATACTGGTGCTGGGGGCGGGCGGTTTTACAGCCGGGCTGACAGATTCTTTCCATGAATATACGTTCGTTGATATTGAACCAACATTAAAAGAAATTTCAGAAAAATATTTCTTGGGGCAAAAGTTGACAGACAACAAACATTTTGTCGTCCAGGACGCCAGTCAATTCTTGAAAAACACAAATGAAACATACGACCTGATTTTGTTGGACGTGTATTCAAATTCATATCAAATCCCCGAAGGGTTAATAACAGCGGAATTTATGGCACGTATTAAATCACGTGTGGCAGATAATGGAATTGTGTTGATGAATATGATAACCAGTCCGTCGTTCGATGATGCATACACACGTGTGTTTGACAACACTTTCCACAGCGTATTCACACAAAATACTTCACGCCAGGTTATCGGTGAATTCACACCATGGAATCCAGAATCAATCACAAATATTGTGTATGCGTTTTATAACAAGAAAAATGACGGGCGGATTTATACAATCAATAAAACACCTGTGATTTATGACAGGTATTAAAATTGTAATATGGGACAAAAATACCTTGCACTGGATTTGGAATCTTTTCTATAATAAATTTAATTCAAAGGAGAAAAACATGAAAAAATTATCGTTATTATCTGCAATTTTTGGTTTGGCATTTGTGGGTACAGCCAATGCGGCCGACATCACTGTTTATTATTCACCATCATGCCCACACTGTCACCATGCGTTGGAATTTATTTCAGAAACACTGGTTTATGAATATCCAGAATTGAACGTTGCAAAAGTGAACGTTATGGAAGCGGAAAATCGTCCTGAATTCCAGGAAACAGTGACAAAATGCGAATTCAAATCTGGGGGCGTGCCAATTTTGGTAATTGGTGAAAAATGCATGCAGGGGTATGCAGAATTTATGCAAGACGAAATCCGCACCGCTGTTGAAGCAGATTTGACAGACGCACAGAAAGAAACCGCCGCTGCAAACAAAAAAGCATTGGCAGATGATGCGGCCGCATTCCGTACAGCACACCCAGAACGTGCAAACGCAGTTGTCGAAGGCCCAGTTGAAAAAGCAGAGGTTCAAAAAAAAAATAGTTTTTCAACACAACCACTGTTATGGGGTTTGTTAATTCTGTTGGTGGCGGCACTGGGGGTTGTTTTGGTACGTAAAGACAGCAAAAAATAATATTACCATTGGGAATATCTATGTTAGATTTAACTACATTAGACTATGTGTATATTGGCGTGATATTGGCGTCCACAATTTGGGCGTCAATTCGCGGCGGTGTATATGAAACAGTTGCGACACTGTCATGGGTTGTGGCTGCGATTGCAGCACGTTTTGCATCACCATGGTTAGATGGTGTTTTGCAGTCTTGGTTTGGGTTGTCTGATTCAACCGTTGGGACATTAATTGCATCGTATTTCATTGTGTTCTTTGCAATTTTGTTGCTGGTCGGTTTTGTAAATCAGCGGCTGCGTGAAAAAATCCAGGACAGCATGATGCGGGTGACCGACAGAACACTGGGAATTATATTCGGTATTATCCGTGGGATTGTGGCAATGGGTTTTGTGTACTGGGGGGCATTGTGGTATTATTCCGATGCACCATTTTTGCCACAGTGGATTGAAAATGCACGTACACGCCCAATAATGCAATATACCGCAGAAAAATTAGACGAATGGTTTATCCCAGGGGCACCGAATAAATTGCTGGAACGTGACCGGGTTTCATCGGCTGAAAATATGAAGATTTTTAAAAACCTGATTAATCCAGCGGTTTCAGAAAAATCAAACGATGCCGCAAAGCCATCTGTGGACCAGGCACGAAATCCAGATGAAAAAGCAGACGTGCCAGAAACAGGATACAAATCATCCGAACGGACAGCACTGGAAAATCAGTTGCTGCAAATAGAAAGCGCAGCACGGGCAGAAGAACAACGTGAAGCCGCCCAGACAGAAGAAGCAACAGAATAAAAAATCCCCATCAATGGGGATTTTTTCATGGGCAATCGTTCCTGGTGACAAATGGGGGATAAATATAAAAAATATGTATGTTCAAACCAGGGGGCGTACCATGTTCATAAAATCAAAAATCTGTTTCACAATCTTTGCAATATATGAAATCACTGTAATCAGTTTACTGCATTTTGACTATACGTGTTTTTCCGTATTTTCACCGGGATTCTGTTTATCTGATTTCAAATATTTTGTGTTCGCAGTGGCGGTGCCATTAATTGCGTATCTGGTATGGATGTGGATACACGAAATCGTTCATCGTCGCCGTCGTCGCATATTTATCAGCCGGGCAAAAAATATCGTGACAGGTATTGTTGGCAACGTTCGTGACACAATCGCACAACATATGTCGGCCGAAGATTTAGAACGAATTTTGACGGCTGCAATCTTGATTGGATTGAAACGCTATGTGGACAAAAGCGCAGAAATAGAAATGTCTGTGGCCACCAGTACGAAACCAGAACAAAGCACAACAAAAAATACCCTCAATAAAAAACGACAAACAAATAAAAAGAACAAAAAATCTGCATAAAAAAACACCCCGATTGGGGTGTTTTTTTAATTTACATTTCATCTTTGCTGGCAACACGATCACGAAATTCCGTGCTGGGGCGGAATGTCACGACACGACGTGCTGTAATAATCGCAGGTTCACCCGTTTTTGGGTTGCGACCCATGCGGGCATTTTTTTCCAGAATCTTGAAACTGCCAAAGCCGGCAAACTTAACCTCTTCCCCGTTAATCAAAGATTCACTGATTTCATCAAAAATCACGTCAATTAATTTGTACGCATCCGCCGAGGTTAAACCAAAGCGTTCACGTAATCTGTTTGCAAAATCACTTCTTGTTATTGTTGTCATTTTTTCACCCCTATACCCTGATTAAAGCCGCGCCCCAGGTCAAACCACTGCCAAAGGCGGGATATAAAACCAACTGACCATGTGTTATTATACCACTATCGAACGCATGTGCCAATGCTAAAACACCAGATGCACCACTGGTATTCGCATGACGGTCAACAGTCACCAAAATTTTATCCAGTGGAAAGTTTAATTTTTCAGCACAACTGCTGATTATGCGAAGATTGGCCTGGTGCGGGACAATCCAATCTACGTTGTCGGCGGTAATGCCGGCATGAGCCATGATATAGTTCGCAGCATCAGGCATTAACTGGACCGCACGTTTATATGTTTCAGGCCCGTTCATTACGATTTTTCCATCGTTTGATGCATGCAACATATCATAACCAGAACCATCGCCCATGACAATAGTGTCGATTATGCCAGAATAACTGGACGACGAATGTTCAAATATCAACGCCCCTGCCCCGTCACCAAACAGAACAGCCGTTGAACGATCGGTCCAATCGATAAAGCGAGACATTTTTTCAGCACCAATTATCATTATGCGATTATACATGCCAGCGGTAAAGAACGCACGGGCATTGTGCAACGCATAAATATAACCAGTACAGGCACCACGAACATCGTATGCAGGCTGGGCACGGGTGGCCCCCAGACGACCCAAAACCTGAATCCCGACAGACGGGAATTCTAATTCAGCGGTGACATTTGCCACAATTAACATATCAATATCATCGATTGTTAATTTTGCGTTTTCCAGTGCACGCTGGGCCGCAATTACCGCCATATCTATAACGGTTTCATCATCACGGGCAATATGACGTTCACGAATACCAGTGCGGGACACAATCCATTCATCTGTGGTATCCATAATACGTTCAAAATCTGTGTTGGTCATAACCCGTTCAGGCAAGTAAGAACCATATCCAACAAGTTTATTACCCATGTAATATCGAACCTTTCCTTAATTTTTTTGGCCCAGGTATTATACAGGCCGACTGGGGTGCTTGCAATATTTTTTATAAAGAATCTTTTCAATAAAAAACGGGGAATTAATTCCCCGTTTTTTATCGTTGTTTGCATTCACGTTGCAATTCTTGCAGGGTCATATTTATCGAATCCAATTTCGACAAAGCGTTTTCATACTGCTGCTTTTTCTGCAAAATATCTTGCAATTCGGCGGTCATTTTCAATAATTTGTCTGTATCATTTTCAGCCATCATCAGTGACATTAACGCATTCTGGCGTACAAACAAAGAGTCGATATTGGCCAATAATTCATGATGCATCGAACCGATATCAACCCACTGGGGCTGGGATTCAATGGCCGAAACAGACTGGGCCACCGCATCATCTGGTTTTGCAGAAACCACCAATTCTGTTTTATGTCTGGTGATGCGTGGACGTGGTGTTTTTTCAACTATTTCAGGCATTGCAACAGATGCAGCCGGTGTGCTGTGTGCAGATTCAATAACAGTTTTTTTCGCCGGGGTGGTTTTGCCATTTTTTGCCCGTGTAATATATTCGGCTTTGTTGACACGAATTCGTGAGCGACGCTTTTTTTCAACCGGGGATGCAACTTCTGCAACAGAAGGTTCTGTGACGACCGGTTCTGTGACGGCAGGTTCGGCGACAGCAGGTTCGGTGACGACAGGGGCCGTTTCTGGGACAATGTCTGTTTTGGCCACAGGTTCGGCCGCCACAGCATCCGCAGATGTGCGAGTGTCTGATAATTCTTTGATTAAATCTGGGACATACAAAAATTCACCTAAATCCATTGTGGATAAATCCAGATTCAAATCACGAACATACCATTGATATTCATCGTTAATGGCATGGTCGGCAAAGAATTTTTGACATACAAAAACATTGCCAGAAACACCCCATACAATACGACCACGATTATCACTTTTGCCAAAGCCCTGGGCCAGGCAACGGGCACTTTTGAATTTTACTGTGCGTGATTTACGGATAACACCATTTTCGACATAAAATACACCGTTGCCCATCGTTGATGCAGGGTTAATATTGATGCAATCAATATCATTTAATACACGCAATAATTCGGGTACACTGCAACTGCATTTACTGCGAATTTGTGTCCAGGCAGATTTAGAAATATATTTTTTGATTTTGACTGGTTTTACCTGGCTGGTGCCGACAAATAATGAAGGCTGTGTTTTTTGAGGCTGGGCCGCAGGTTTCGCAACCGATTTTTTTGATGCAGTCTTGGATGCGTCTTTGGCGGCACGGGATTCTTCCTGTTCAGCAATACAGGTTAAGATATAATCCAGCAACATTGGCACACAATCAACATGAACACACTGGACGGTCGCCCCATCCGATGGACGTTTAAACTGGCCCGTTTTCAAATCCAGGCGAACCTTGGCCGAACGGGCAATTCGCATATGGCGTTCTTGGGCATCAGGGGACAAAGATGCAAATTTTTCAGATGCAGTGGCACAATGTGCAACCAGTTCAGAACCTTCTAGCCATTCGGCTGTTTTGGTGGCCACTTCTGGTTTTGCGGTCTGGGGTTTGGATGGCTGGGGTGTCACCGCAGTTGCCGCAGACACACGTTCAATTTCCATTAAAATGTCATTTAATGTTTGTTTTTCGTCTGTGACGGTGATATTTGGATAGGCCCGGGCAAAACGGCGTGCAATATCCAGCGCACCATCTTTGTTTTTGCGAACACTGTTCAACAATGCGGTACGCACAACAACCTGGGAAACGCCCATTGGCAGGCGGCCAATCAAAACACCCAAATCATTAATTGAAAATTTACATACCAATTTCTTGAACGTTAATGGTAATACTGTTTTCGCAGTAATAGGAAAATCTGAACAATCCAACGAACCATTTATAATAACAGCCGACAAATCAGGCCAGGCATGATTCTTGCTTTTGCCCAGGTCAACATTACCCATAATATTGATTGGGTTCGTCACATCAAAACTATCGTATGGCAGATTGTGAATATCTACCATTATCGGTGTTGGTTGTCCGTCTTTAAAAATAACTGCTTCGTATTTATTAATCTGTTTTGCCATGATTATACCTGTTCTTTACCCCTATAAATATATACAAATATTATATTTTGTCAATGGAATTGAGTTAAATTTATTGATTATGTTTTATTTTTGCCATAATATACGGAATACGTCCCCATAGTTCAACAGGATAGAACAAATTCCTCCTAAGAATTAGATGCAGGTTCGAGCCCTGCTGGGGACGCCAGTTTTAGCCAGGCTAGCGCCCATTACAACGCAGCAATAATGCACAATCTTGTTTAGCAGTATCCCATGCTGCGTTAAACGTCAAATACCCCATCTGTTTATCACGATGTTTGGCATTAAATTTATTTGCCCAATAAAAGTAATCTTCCAATAAATGAATACGGTCCAGTGCACGATGGCCCCACATGTAATCAAATACAATTGTGCCGGTTTGGTTATTCAAATTATTCTTGGCCAGTGGGGCCAGAACATTGTCGTACAATTTCGTCAGTGCCAATTCATTTTGCTGTAACTGGGTGTACATGTAATCAAAAATATTGGAAAATAAAATTATGTCATATTTCCCAGAAATCACAGATGGCAATGTTTCCAAATCTGTGTGCGTGAATTTTATTTTTTCCGGCAATGTACGTGCCAGACGTTCATATACACTGAAATCCTGGATATAGCTGATGTTGCCAACGTTGCGATTTGGCGACGTCAGGTTCGCAGATATCATTGGGCCAATATGATATACATTGTCATTGCTATAAACCTGGGAATAGAAAATCTTTAACGAATCCGAAAACAAATCCCACAGGGGTGTGATGATATCTGGTGACATGCGGCGGGAACAGCCAAAGAAATATTCCAGAAATTCTTCGTATGGCAAATTGCGTATCATGTGCAATTTTAATTCCATCATGTTTTTCTGGGTATAATTTATGTCGAATGTATCAACACGGGATGCCCCACGGGCATAACATTCAAACGCATGATCGCCCGATGCACAAACCGACAGAACACGTTTGCCACGCATATCGCCCAACTGGTCCAGGCAATCACGGATGTTTTCATTCGAAAAAACATAAACACGGTCCATTGTATGAAACAATGTGTGACGTGATTGCAGGTTGCGATTAAAATCGGGCATGCTTTTATACATGCGAAAAACATAGCACAAAACAAAATGTTGTCAATATATAGTTTTATTTCCTATGCTTTTGGGATTTACAATTTGATATTTTTATATATAATCGTTCACAAACAAAGGATACATATGAAAAATCGGGCTGTTAAATTTGGATTAATCGCAACAATTGCACCACATATTTTCTGCTGTGGGTTGCCGATGCTGTTGGCAATTATTGGTTTAATTGCACCAGATGCTGCACACTTTCATTTAATTCCACACGAATGGGAACCGTTTTTGTTTATATTTTCGGGGGCAATGTTGGTACTGTCGTGGTGGATGCTGGGGCGGGATTGCGAATGTGACTGTGATAAATGCGGAAAAAAATCACACAGAACCCAAAAGATTATTTTATTGGCAATAACTGGTTTATCCATAGTCAGTTTGATTTTACACATGATTTCACACCATTAAAAAAACGCCCGTTTGGGCGTTTTATTTTATACAAACTTTTCCGGGACCAGATTTGTAATACATTTCCACATACGACGGAAAATGCTGGTATCTGGGGCCGTATGATAAACACGTGGTTTTTCATCGCCTGGACGCATACCAGTCCAGACCGGATCGCCATCTTGGTCCAAGGTGACATGCCATGATGTTTTTGTGTCACCAATCATCATATCACGTAATTTGTCTGCAAATTTTTTGCTTTCAAAAATCGCCACATTTTCCGTGTTATAGTATGCACTGCGTGGATCCAGGTTAAAACTGCCTATCCATGAAATATCATCATCGAACACCATGGTTTTACTGTGCATGACAGAAAAACTGGACTGTTTACGTTCACGATCATGTTCTTTGCCACGCATGTTTTCTGCAGACACCATAAATTCATAAACGTCGGCACCAGATTCAATTAACTGCTTTCTGTATTTTTCCCATTTCGCATACACAGTTGGGGCATTCGTTGATGCCAATGAATTTGTGATAATTGTCATGTGCACACCAGATTTTTCTTCGCGCAGAATGTGTTCCAAGCCACCCTGGCCCGGGACAAAGTATGCAGCAGACATATACACAGAATGCTTTGTTTTGTCCCACAGATGCTGTAATGCACGGATAATATCACCACGATACGCTTCTTTTTCAGCCATGGTCATTTCAACCTTTTCTGGTGGATCGGCCAAGAATTTACCACGCCCCCAACTGAAATCAAAATGCTTGTACCGAAATTCATGCATTGCGTGGGCAATGATGCGGTTATATCGTGTGGCATCAATCGCACTGTCACGGGCCAACTGTTCAAAATTACGTTCTAACTTCTTTAGGCCACGTTTGGTACGTGCACGTGGAAATGCAGATGCAGGTATCGACAGGTGATGATTCCAATATTCATCAAAACTGGTGGTGGCATATTTTGTCATGTCACCCAAAAATAAAACGTCTGTGTCAGAAAAGTTTGATGCGGTTTCTGGATAGAAATAATTACTGCCAACGTTGCGGCCGCCGGTAATGTATGCAATGTTATCTACGATAAACAATTTGTTATGCATGCGGGAATTCAGGCGATTAAAGTCTGTCAAAAACTGTGGATAATACAGCAATTTTGAACGGGTACGAACGGTGTTGAAAACCTTGACCTCGATATTAGGGTGCTGGTTCAGCAACATAACATCAACAATGTCTGATTTTGTGCCGTAATCGTCCAACAGAATTCGAACCTTGACCCCACGGTCGGCAGCACTTTTTAATTCTGCAATTAAAACCTTGGACGTAAAGTCATTACTGTAAATATAGGTTTGCAAATCAATTGTCTTGGTTGCCATACGGGCAATGGCAGCACGAATAACAAACGCAGACAACCCATCGTCAATCAATGTTGCCCCAGACACATCATCACCAGATGATAATTCTGTTTTATAGTACTGGGCAATTGGGGTCTGCATAGGATCATATAAAAAATCCTGGGCTGTAATTTTAGCAACGTAGTTATTCAGCGATTTATCACGGGCGGTCGTTGGCACAGTTGTACACCCAATCAGCGGCAACGCCAAAACACACATAGAAATTCGCTTGATAATATTCAATACAGCACCCCTTGGTATGGTTTTAGATTATAGATAAACAAATATGGTTTTACAAGTAAAATTCATTATATTTTTTAACGATTTAAGACTAAATTCATAAAATCAACTTTTTGGGGCCATTTTATCCAAATTTCATTTGATTAAAACAGTGCATTATGATAAAATCTGATGTAAATAGAAGGGAAGTTTTTGCCATGAAAAGATTTATTGCTGTATTAAGCGGACTGTTGGTATTGCCAGCATTTGCCGAGGTTGCACCGGTTTACTATGACGAAATCAGCGAAGAATTCGTCAATGAAGAGGTCGCCCCAGAAGCAGATGTTGTCGTCGAAGAAGATGCAGTTGCTGCCGAAGAAACGGATGTAAAAACACCGGTTGTTCCACAACGCGTCAGCCCACGCAACACAACAGGACGTGCAGCGTCACGTGCAGTATCTGCGGCACCGTCATCGGTTGCACCGGGTCGCAACGCATCTGTGCCAAGTCGTGCAGTTACAGCACGTACAGCAGCAACAGCACCAATCGTTTCAGCGACACGCAGTGCCACCACCCGTGGGGCGGCATCACGTGCTGCACGCACCGCAACCACAGCCCAGAACGTGACTGCACGCACCAATGCCCAGCCAGATGATGCATCGGTCGCACGTGCAGCGGTAACCGGTTCAACATCTATTATTCAAACAGACACTGTACAAACACCATTGTACACCGGTCGGGTCAGCACACGTGGCAGCACTTCTAAAATTCGTGCACGTATCCCAACAATCAGCGTCAGCAACACCACAACCGCTGTTAACGCAGAAACCGCCGAAGATATGACATCGTCTATGGATGAATTGGCACAGATTACAGATTTCTGCAAGGCACAATACACAGAATGTATGGATAATTTCTGTAATGTGTTGGACGATAACCAGGGCCGTTGCTCATGCAGTAAAAACCTGGAATCATACGCAAAAACAGAAGCTGCATTGCAGGCTGCAACCGCAGAATTACAAGAAGTAGCACAAAAGATTCAGTATATCGGCCTGTCACCAGATCAGATTGAAACACTGTTCACCCAGACAGAAGCCGAAGCAACAATGCAATCTACAACGGATAATACCCAGTTGAAAAACGACCTGGACAATATCCGTGATATGATTATTGATGTAAAATCCGCCAATGCAACAACCAACTCTTCTGGATTCAATATTGATTTGTCGGGCCTGTTAGATTTCACAATCGACAGCACTGGGTTTGATTTGTCCAGCATCTTTGGCGGCACAACAAACACCAACAGCATCAGCAACCAGCGTGGCGAACAACTGTACAAAACCGCCGTTGCACGATGCAAGGCAACTGTGCTGAACAATTGCCAGCAACAGGGTGTTGACACATCATTGATTACAAATTCATACGATTTGGAAATTGATAAACAGTGTTTGGCATACGAACGCAGCCTGACCGATGCGAACGACCAGATGGCATCGACCGTACGCAATGCAAAATCCGTATTGCAAAAGGCACGCTTGTTGGTTGCCCAGCAAAAGAACGCATACGACCTGCGTGGATGCGTCAGTGCACTGGATTCATGTATGCAGGACGAATTCGTATGCGGTTCTGATTACGAAAACTGTTTGGACCCAACGGGCAAATACATTGTGAACGGCGAAGTTGTTGTTGGTTCAACACCAGGCCACACAGTTTCTGAAAACATTTCCGAAAACACAGGTCCAGATCTGTATCCAACAGACGGCTTGTACGCCACATGGAATTACGCAAGCGACAATAAAAACGCATGGGCCAGCAAGACTACATCTGGGGACAATACATTAACCGACAACGGTAATTTGGCAGATTATATCAAAGAATACATCACCACAAGTACCACAACACCAGATATGTTGAAGATGGCAGATTATCTGGAATCAAAAATCGGTTCCCACGACGACAGCACCGGCCGTGACAGTGGTATGTGTATGTCTGTATTGAACCAGTGCCAGGATTACACATACAGCGACGTTGGTAAAAACAAAACATACATCAAGAACAACGAAGTAATTCGTGAATACATGTATCGTACATTGACCAAAATCAAGACGATGCAGGACGAAATTATCGCAGACTTTGCAGAAAACTGCATTGCGGATGTATCGTCATGTTTAGGCCAGAATAATTATCCAGACACTCCAAGTGGTGCGACGGGCAACGCCCAGGAAAACATTGCGGTTAACGCATGCCGTGCGATTATCGCATCATGTATGTCGGTTAACGGCAACGCAACCAAAGATCCAAAAATCAGCGAAATGCTGGATTGGACGTGCGACACGATGTCTGGCAAAAACTGTGGCAACAATTAAAAAAATCCCCCATCTGGGGGATTTTTTTAACACACATTAATTACAACAAATACACCATCATAACAGGTAAAAAAATCACCGCCGTGGTTTAACCTTGAACGGCGGTGGCTCCCTTCCTTCCGGTAGCCGGAAACTTTCTTACTTTCTGTGCTTTATATCGCCCCAGAAACGCACATGCTTGCCATTTATTTAGGCAGCCATTGCAACACGGCCTTCGTCGGTGGCAGTGTCCATAACACGTTTGGCTTCGGCAAACACCATTTCTTTGACACGCAATGCCAAATCATGTGTTTCCAATGTTTCGGCTGCAACATCAAAATTATCTGTACGAATCTGCAATGAAACATATGCACCAACCAATGAGGTACGTGGCAAATCTTCGATAGAACGTGGTGCATTGTTATGACCAATTTTCAATTCATCAGCCAGCGAGATTATCTGGCGATCTTCATTTACCCAAACAGTTGTTGTCAGGACTTTGTTCAATGCGATCATAATTTCTTTGATATTTTTTGACATGTGCGTTCCCCTCCTTTCTGGGTTGTTTTGTAAAAATTTGGTTCGTTTTTTGTATTTACATTGGTATTTACAAAATTCGAATTGATTTTTATTTGTTTGTTTTTATTTTCCGCAGAAATCCGGCTTTTTCGCAGATTTCTGGGATTTTTATTTCTTTTCCCCTTGTCTATACAGGCATCATAGAACAAAAACGAATCGGTGGTCAAGAACAAATTTTAATTTTTTGAAAAAAATTTTAATTTGGCATAACTTTACAATCTGGACCATAAATTCCCATAAAAAACCATAAAATGTCATTGACAACCATATTTTCACGTGCTATGTTTTTACCAGAAGCAAGGAAGGGGAACGGGCAGATGCCCAAAATACACAAGACGTAAAGAAATGTCATTGTTTCTCTCATCTTATGAAAATCGTTTGGATACCAAGGGGCGTATATCTGTACCGGCCTCTTTCCGGGCTTCGGTTGCAAACGAAGAATTCGCAGGCGTGGTTTTATTCCGCTCATTTACAAACAACTGTATCGAAGGCTTTTCAATGTCCCGTATGGAACAAATGGCGGCCGCCACAGATAAAGCCGGCGTTTTCGACAATACAATGGACGATTTGTCGGCAATGCTGTTCGCAGATGCACGACCATTGGCATTTGATGTGACAGGCCGTATCATTATCCCAAATGATTTATTAGAACACGCAAACATTAAAGAAACGGCTGTTTTTGTTGGCCGTGGCAACAGTTTTCAAATATGGAACCCAGATGCATTCCGTGCCGCCCAGAAAAAATCACTGGAAAATTTGCGGGCCGTGCGACCAAATCTGGTTATTGGACAATAAAAAAATCCCCAAACGGGGATTTTTATTTATTCTGCATCAGTTTTCTTTAACGCAGTACGAACATCGGCCACAGATTTTGCACGTTCTGCAATCAAGCCGTTCAGGTTCGCATGAATCAAATCAGACGCATATTTAATCGAATTCGCAAACGCCAGGGCATCACTGTTGCCATGGGTTTTAACTGCAAACCCTTTTAGCCCCAAGAACACCGCCCCTGCATATGAACGTGGATCGATTTTATGCTTTAACCGTTTAAATACATGAACCAAGAAAAACGCCCCAATCATCGCCAGAATCGATTTCTTGAAATTTTCGACAATTACACGTTTAATCAGTTTTGCGGTACCTTCGACTGTTTTCAGCACGATATTACCGGTAAAACCGTCGGTCACAACAACCTGGACACGGCCGGCACTGATATCGTTCGCTTCGACAAAGCCCAGATATTCGTATGGTAATTTATCTTTGTTTTCCATCAAAACATGGTTCAAGTGGACCAGCGTTTCGTTACCCTTGGTTTCTTCGGAACCGATGTTCAAAACACCCAACTTTGGTTTTGGCATTTTACCGATAACTTCGGCATAAACACTGCCCAGAACAGAAAAATCAAACAAAATTGTTTCGTCGCACTGGACATTGGCACCTAAATCCAACACAACAACACGGCTGTCGCCGCCACCAGATGGCAACATTGTTGTAATGGCAGGACGTGCAATGCCTTCGACTGTTTTCAGGGCCAGTTTTGACAACGACATCAAAACACCGGTGTTGCCCGCACTGATAACAGCAGATGCGTTGCCTTCACGGACGTCACGAATTGCCATGTACATGGACGTGTCCTGGGAATGACGCAGAACGTCCATAATTTTATCTGTGCCCTTGATAACATTAGGGGCATGGACAACTTCTACATTACGACCAACACGTGGGTATTTGGTTAACAGACGGCGTAATTTCTTTTCATCGCCAAACAGGCGGAAATGAACCTTGCCTTCGCCGTTTTGATACAAGAACTGGTTCAGGCCGCCCAAAACAACAGATGGACCTTTGTCACCACTCATTGCATCGATGGAAATTGTAGGTATTTCTTGTGACATAGTAATATGAAAAAGGCAGACAGGTCACAGGTGCGACCAAAGTCTGCCGAAACTTAGGTTAGTGTGATATTATTTCGCACCACATGCAGGGCATACGTGATGTGGACGTTTCTTTTCGCCACATGCTTTGCAGACACCACATGGCATTACAGACAATGCATCATGGGCGCGACGCTGTGCGGTACGTGCTTTACTTGTTTTACTTTTTGGCGTTGCCATTTTACAATCCTTTTATTTACCGAATGGTTATTTTATTAAAATATTGTTGTTTTGCAAGCAAAACTTTAATTTATTCCCAAATTCAGGTATTTTTCCTGAATCTGGGAACGTTTTTTGTTTAGATATCCAACAGTTGCTGTTGAACATTGCCTTCGCGTGCCAATTTTTCTGCACGTTCTTCTTCTTTGGCAATTTCACGAACACGGCGGACATATGCACCGGTTCCAATTGGAATCAAACGACCAACAATCAAGTTTTCGTTGATACCAACCAGTTTGTCGGTTGAACCGCTGATGGCGGCATCTACCAATACTTTGGTTGTCTGCTGGAACGATGCGTTCGAGATAAATGAACGAGATGTCAAAGATGCGCGTGTCAAACCAACCAGAACCTGGGACGCTTCGGCAATGCGGCCGCCGTCACGGGCAACACGGGCATTTTCTTCTTCGAAATCAACACGGTCAACAACCTGGCCCATCAAGAAGCCTGTGTCACCTGGGTTTGTGATTTCTACACGACGTGTCATTTCGCGAATCAAGATTTCAATGTGTTTGTCATTGATGGTCACACCCTGCAGGCGGTAAACCTGTTGAATCTGGTCAACCATAAATGTTGCCAAGGCTTTCTGGCCCAAGATACGCAAGATATCCTGAGGAACCGGATCACCATCAACCAATTTATCGGCCTTTTTCACGATGTCGCCGCTGCGGACCAACAGGTTTGTACCCTTTGGAACAGCGTATTCGACAGGTGCTGTGCCGTCGGCTGGTTCGATGCGGATGATAATCTTGGATTTTGCATCTTCCAATTCAACGGTACCATCGATTTCAGCCAACAAAGCAGGATTTGTTGGACGACGTACTTCCAACAATTCGTTAACACGTGGCAGACCGCCAGTAATGTCGCCTGTACGTTTTGCCTGGACAGGGATACGGGCCAAAATGTCACCTGCGTGTACGGAATCGCCGTTGGCAACGTTCAATACCGAGTAGATTGGCAACAGATATTCTGCAATCTTTTTGCCACCCAAATTGATAACATTACCCGATGCGTCAACCAATGTGACAGCCGGTTTCAATGCCTTTTTGGTATTTGTTTTCCAGTTGATAACTTTACGGGAAACAATACCGGTCATGGAATCAACTTCTTCCTGGTAAGAAACATTTTCAACCAAGTCGTTGAAGTTCACAATACCGTCGGCTTCGGCGATGATTGTGTTTGAATATGGATCCCATTCTGCAACCTTGGCACCTTTTTCTACGGTGTCGCCTTCGTTGACAACCAACATAGATGCGTATGGCAATGCACTGCTGAACAATTCTTTGCCTTCGGCATCAACAACAGCCAATTTACCGTTACGTGACAAGACAACGATACGGCCTGCACTGTTCTTGATTGTGTTCACACCAATCAGTTTGATTGTACCGGCAACAGGAACTTCGATAAAGTGGCTTTCTGCACCACCCGCTGTAACCCCACCAATGTGGAAGGTACGCAGTGTCAACTGGGTCCCAGGTTCACCAATAGACTGACCTGCGATAACACCAACCGCTTCGCCAACGTGTACCAATGCGTTGCGTGACAAGTCCATACCATAACATTTTGCACACAGACCGTCGCTGCAGCATGTCAGCACACTGCGAACATCAACAGATGGCAAGCCAGATTCATTAATGGCCTTGGCTGCGGATTTTGTAATCATTTCGCCGGCTGGAACGATAACTTCTTTGGTGATTGGATGAATGATGTCGTGTGCCGCAGTGCGACCCAATACTACATCACCCAGCGCAACAGACAATGTCGAACCAGTGTACACAGGTTTAGCAGTGATGAATTCTGTTGTGCCACAGTCGTGTTCTGTAATAACTGTGTTCTGGGCCAATTCAACCAAACGACGTGTCAAGTAACCAGCGTCAGCAGTTTTCAAAGCCGTGTCCGACATACCTTTACGTGCACCGTGGGTGGATGTAAAGTATTCAGACATGGTCAGACCTTCTTTAAAGTTCGAGATAATTGGAACTTCGATAATAGAACCGTCTGGTTTCTGCATCATACCACGCATACCGGCCAACTGCTGAATCTGACGTTTGGAACCACGGGCCCCAGACAACGCCATCATATATACAGAATTCCAGTTGTCGCCAGTTGATTTACCCAACGCAGCATATGCCATATCACCCAATTTGTCGGTTGTTTTCTGCCACAAGTCAATCAGTTTGTTGTGACGTTCACCGCCAGACAGCAAACCGTTTTGATATTGATCTTCGATTTCTTCGGCAGCCTTTTCAGACTGGGCAATCAGGTCTTTCTTTTCAGATGGAATTACGATGTCTTCGTAACCAATTGAAATACCACTGCGTGCAGCCTGTTCAAAACCGGTGTTCTTTAATGCGTCAGCCAACAGAATTGTTTCTTTGTCGCCACAACGTTCGTATGTTGTTGCCAACAAAGCCTTGATTTCTTTTACAGGCATAACTTTGTTCACCAGGTCGAATGGCATTTTGTCTGATTTTGGCAACAGTTCGCCCAAAATCATACGACCAGCAGTTGTTTTATATGTTTTGCCGTTGATACGGGCAACAATTGGTGTGTGCAGTGTAATTGTCTTGTTTTCCAATGCCAATTTCACTTCGTCCATGTTCGCAAAGCGTGGGGACTTTTCATCGTGTTCACCGTTAATCAACGAGATATAGTACACACCCAATACCATGTCTTGGGATGGAACAATCATTGGTTCACCGTTTGCAGGTGACAAAACGTTGTTCGAAGACAGCATCAAGGTACGTGCTTCTAACTGAGCTTCCAGCGAGATTGGAACGTGAACAGACATCTGGTCACCGTCAAAGTCAGCATTAAAGCCTTTACATACCAGTGGGTGCAGGCGGATAGCCTTGCCTTCTATCAAAACTGGTTCGAAAGCCAACAGGGACAAACGGTGCAATGTTGGTGCACGGTTCAACAATACAGGATGTTCGTGGATAACTTTTTCCAGGATTTCCCATACGATATCTTCGCCGTTTTCAACCATTTTACGGGCTGTTTTAATTGTGTTTGCATAATCGCCAGCCATCAAACGGGCAAATACGAATGGTTTGAACAATTCCAATGCCATTGTTTTTGGCAAACCAACCTGGTGCAGTTTCAATGTTGGACCAGATACGATAACCGAACGGCCGGAATAGTCAACACGTTTACCCAACATGTTCATACGGAAACGACCAGATTTACCACGCAATGAATCAGACAATGATTTCAATGGGCGGCGGTTCTGGGATACCATTGGACGGGCCTTGTGACCATTGTCGAACAATGAATCAACCGCTTCCTGTAACATACGTTTTTCGTTGCGAACGATGATGTCTGGGGCGTGCATTTCCATAAAGCGTTTCAAACGATTGTTACGGATAATTACACGACGATACAAATCATTCAAGTCAGACGCAGCAACGTGACCCGCATCCAATGTGACCAATGGACGCATATCAGGTGGGATAACAGGAATAATGTCCGGCATCATCCATGCTGGGTCTGTTTTAGAATCCAAGAACGCTTCGACCAATTTCAACTGTTTGATGATTGATTTGCGTTTGGCTTCGGATTTTGTGTCTTGCAATTCTGCACGCAGACGTGTGCGTTCATCGCCCATATCCAGATTTGCGATGATTGAACGAACGCCTTCGGCACCGATGCCAACGTGGAATGCGTCTGCGCCGAATTCTTCGACAGCAGCCTGGTATTCATCTTCGCTGATGACATCGTATTGTTTCAAATTTGTTAAGCCTGGTTCAATAACGATATAGGCATCGTATGAAATAACCTGTTCCAATTTTTTCTGTGGCAGGTTGTTCAACAATGTAGCAATTTTGCCTTCACGCAGGAACCATGTGTGGGCAACAGGCATAGCCAATTTAATGTGCCCCATGCGTTCACGACGAACAGAAGAAGAACCAACTTCTACACCGCAACGTTCACAGACAACGCCACGGAATTTAATACGTTTATATTTACCGCAGGCACATTCGTAATCTTTGACTGGACCAAAAATCTGCTGGCAGAACAGACCTTCTGCTTCTGGTTTCAAGGAATGATAGTTAATTGTTTCAGGTTTTTTAACTTCACCATGGGACCAGGACAGAATTTCTTCGGGCGATGCGATTGTGATACGCAGGGCGTCGAATTGTTCTTTGGTTTCGATTTGTCCAAATATCTTTTGCAACATATTGCTCATTATATTTTGCTCCTTGAATAAAATAGTTTTTAGTTGTTAGTGGCTAGTAGTTAGGGTGTGGGGGGTAAAGCCCACACCAATGCTAACAACTAATCTACTTTCTTTGGTGTCATAGCCAGACCCAAACCACGCAATTCGCGAACGAATACGTTGAATGCTTCTGGGGTGCCTGTCTGGATATCATCACTGCCGGAAATGATGGATTCGTACATCTTGTTTCGGCCGGTGATATCGTCAGATTTGACAGTCAACATTTCACGCAGCAGGTGGGCGGCACCGTGTGCTTCCAGCGCCCAAACTTCCATTTCACCCAAACGCTGGCCACCCATGTGGGCTTTACCAGACAGAGGCTGCTGGGTTACCAAGGAATAACTGCCGGTTGAACGGGCGTGAATCTTTTCATCAACGAAGTGATGCAGTTTCAACATGTACATAACACCAACAGTCACAGGACGTGCAAACTTTTCACCAGTCATACCGTCGTACAGGTCAAACTGACCAGTTTCTGGTAATTTCGCCAATTTCAACATGCTGGCGATGTCTTCTGGGGTCGCACCGTCAAATGTTGGTGTTGCCATTGGAACACCATCACGCAGCAATGCGGCCTGGGCACGAACGTCTGTGTCGGTCATTTTTTCCAGTTTTTCTGCAACGTCTTTGCCATAGATTTTGCCCATGATATTGCGCAAATCATCTGTTACGGCACGTTTAGCCTTGACTTCGTCCAAAACGGCACCAATTTGGGCACCCAATGTACGGGCAGCCATACCCAAGTGAGTTTCCAAAATCTGACCAATGTTCATACGTGATGGTACGCCCAATGGGTTCAGAACAATGTCAACAGGTGTACCGTCGGCCAAGTGTGGCATATCTTCGACAGGGACAACCTTGGATACAATACCCTTGTTACCGTGACGACCCGCCATTTTATCACCAGGCTGCAATTTCATTTTGTGTGCGATGTACACTTTTACTTCTTTTAATACACCGGCGTTCAAAGAATTGCTTTCTGTTGCCTTGGAAATTTCGGCGTCGGCTTCTTCGTTCAGGTTCTTTAATTTCAGAACGTGCTGTTCACGCAGTTCATCGATTTTTGCCTGGGCTTCTTTGTCTTTGACAACCAATTTTTTAACATCTGTTGGTTTGATACCTTCGAATACTTCGCTGGTCAATTTTTTGCCAACAAATGGTTTCAGGCTGCCGGTGCCAGATTCGATTACCAAACCTTCGGCGATTTGGAATATCTGGTCTGCGAAACCCTTTTCAATGATTGCGATTTCTTCTTCGCGATCTTTGTTAATCTTTTCGATTTTCTGCAGTTCAATCATCTGGGTACGTTCGTCTTTCTTAACACCGTGACGGGTCAAGACGTTTACACCGATAACTGTACCTTCTTCGTTTGGACCAACACGCAGTGATGTGTCTTTGACGTTCAATGCTTTTTCGCCAAAGATGTTACGCAACAAGGATTCTTCTGGGGTCAACAGTGTTTCAGATTTTGGTGAAACACGACCAACCAAGATGTCGCCCTGTTTTACACGTGCACCAACATAGATGATACCGGATTCGTCCAGATTCTTTAATGCTTCTTCGCTGACGTTTGGAATGTCGCGGGTGAAACTTTCTGGGCCCAACTGGGTATCACG
>JAFVUD010000001.1 GCA_017502865.1 Alphaproteobacteria bacterium
CAGTGGCTTAACAGGTTCAATACCTGAAAAACTGTTTGCAGGCATCTCTGGTGCCCCGGCAAGTAGTATGTTTTCCAGCACATTACGTGGTTGAAGTGGTTTAACGGGTTCTATCCCCGAAAAACTGTTTGCTGGCATTACTGGCACTCCGGAAGCCTATATGTTTTCTAGCACATTTAATGGTTGTAGTGGTTTAACCGGTATTGGTGGGCCTCTGTTTGCAGGCATCTCTGGTGCCCCGGTAATTAGTATGTTTTCCAGCACATTTCGTGGTTGCAGTGGTTTAACGGGTTCGATACCCGAAAACCTGTTTGCGGGAATCGCGGGTGCGCCGGCCAGTTCTATGTATTGGGGGACTTTTTCTGGTTGCAGTGGTTTAACGGGTTCAATCCCTGAAAACCTGTTTGCTGGAATATCTGGTGCACAGGCCAGCAAAATGTTTGAGCTCACATTTTATGATTGCAGTGGTTTAACGGGGTATTCACCGAAGATTGATGGTAAATACCTGTACGAAGTTTGGCCGGATGTAAGCAGTGCTGATGTGGGCAGTATGTATTACAACTGTACGGGCCTGACCGATTATGCAGATATACCAGCAGCGTGGAAATAAAAAATCGCCCCGCATGGGGCGGTAAATATTTGCTGGACATGGGAAATTGACATGTTATAATTTTGTACAAGTGGGACAGAGAATGTATAAACAATAACCGCAAGGAAATAAAAATGAAGAAAATTTTGTTTGCAGGTATGTTCTCGGTCTGGGTATTTGGGACAGCATATGCGTCTGATAATATTTACACTGAAACAGAAACAACAACTACGTGGGAAACAGTCACAATTGAACAGACAGCCCCAGCCGCTGTTCGCTATGCGTCCAGTGCAGATGTTAAACCATGTCGTCCATCGTGCAACACATGTGGTGGTTGCGTAAAACGTGGTCCATCGGTTAAACCGGTGCGTGTAAAAACACATACAGAAGTTATTGATCATTATCAGGTTTATCAGCCTGTGACAGTGTATCAGCCAGCAGGTACATACACAGAACGTCGTATGGTGCCTGTTAAATCATGCAACAAATGTGGTATGTAATTTAAATGCGTCGTAAAATCTTATCAGATGCGATGCGTAATAATGTCTTGGGTGATTTGAATTTTGCACGCAAGATGTTAGGCACCAAGAATTTAACCGCCGATGATTTGTCGGCGGTTATTCGGCATTTGGGTATGGCAAAAAATGATTTGAATCAGGTTTTGGCTGATTTACATAAAATACGTTAAAAATCCCGCAGTTTGCGGGATTTATTGTTTGACTTTTTATAAATTGTGATATAAAATTGGCGGGCGTGCAGAATGCATGTGCCGTTTGGCGAAAATGATAAACTAAGCTAAAAGGAAAAAACATATGATCGAAAAAAACTGGATGACTTTGATTAAGCCAAAAAAATTGACAATCAAAGCAGATGAACATAATCCTAATATCGCAACATTGGTCGCAGAACCATTGGAAAAAGGTTTTGGTTTGACATTGGGTACCGCATTGCGTCGTGTACTGTTGTCTTCGTTACAGGGTTGCGCACCAATCTATATTAAAATCGATGGCGTTCAGCACGAATTTTCAAGCATTTCGGGCGTTCGTGAAGATGTGACAGATATTATCTTGAACCTGAAAGGGGTTTATTTCAAGGCATTGAACGAAGGTCAGCATAAAGCATATTTGAAAGTTAAGGGCCCAGCAGTCGTTACCGCAGGTATGATTGAAACAGCCGGTGGTGTAGAAGTTATGAACAAAGATGTTGAAATCTGCACACTGGACAAGGGCGCAAATTTGGATATGGAAATCACATTGGGTACAGGCCGTGGTTATGTGCCAGCATCTGCCCATGCAGATGGTTTGCCATTGGGTGTGATTCCTGTGGATTCTATCTTCTCGCCAATCTTGAATGTGGCAACAGAAGTTTTGCCAACACGTGTTGGTCAATCAACAGACTTTGATAAACTGGAACTGACAGTTAAGACAAATGGTTCTGTTTCACCAGAAGATGCAATCGCATTTGCAGCACGCATCTTGACAGACCAGTTGGTTGTGTTTATTAACTTTGAAGATCCAGCCCAGTTGAATGCACCAAGCGAAGAAGAAAAAGCAAAAGATGCATTGCCATTTGATCCAAAATTGTTAAAGCATGTTGATGAACTGGAATTGTCAGTTCGTGCAAACAACTGTTTGAAGAACGATAAAATCAATTGGTTGGGTGAATTGGTTCAAAAGACAGAAGCAGATATGTTAAAGACACCAAACTTTGGCCGCAAATCTTTGAATGAAATCAAAGTTCAATTGGAAGCCATGGGATTGGGTCTGGGTATGGAAGTACCAGGTTGGCCACCAGAAAATATTGCAGAATTGGCTAAGAAGTACGAAGACCCATACAAATAATAAATTAAATTCTGTGGACGCCTGTTGGCGTTCACAGGTTCCTCGTGTATGTCCAATACACGTCGGAACTGTGAGGCACCAACATTCGTCACACATAATTTAATTTCTTGCACTGCAAGGGGCAAAGGGGTTATTGTGAGAAACGGCGAACACTTCCAATAATCTCGCATAAATCTATTTCTTGCAATTTGCCTGGAATATGGTATAAAAGGGAATGCAAAATGACAGACAAGAAAAAATCTTATCAAGATGCACAGACCAAGGTTAAGGGTAAAAAAGTAAAACCAAATACCAAGGTTGCAAAAAGCGATAGCGTTTTTGTGCAGATTTTTAATTCGATTTTTTATGGTCGGTCAAAGTATTAAAAAATTAACCCCGTGGTTCTGGCAATGTGGTCAGGTCATGGAAGTCTCAAAAAATCCCGCTTTAACAAAGCAGGGCAGAAACCAAAGGAGTAATTGATGAGACATATGAAAGCAGGTCGTACATTCAATCGCGACACAAATGCACGCAAGGCCTTGTTTATTGGTCTGGCAAAAAACTTGATTGAAAAAGAACAGATTAAAACAACATTGCCAAAAGCAAAAGATTTGCGCAGCGTAGTCGAAAAATTGATTACTCGTGCCAAGGTTGATACAGTTGCAAATCGTCGTTTGACAGCATCTGAATTGGGTAATGCATCGGCTGCAACAGTTAAAAAGTTGTTCGATGTTTTGGGTAAACGCTATGCAAACCGCCCAGGTGGTTATACACGTGTTTTGAAAGCGGGCTTCCGTTATGGCGACGCAGCACCTATGGCGATTATCGAATTGGTTGATCGTGATGTAAATGCAAAGAAAGCAGCGAAACCAGTCGAAGCACCAGTTGCAGAAGCAGCGACAGAAGAAGCAGCCCAGGCTGAATAATCTGGTGAACGAATAAATAAAAACACCCCAATCGGGGTGTTTTTTGTTGTTTGTTCTTGTTAACGTGTTCGCTGGAACATTAATACAGTGTCGGTGTTGAATTTGTTTGGGTCCTTGCGAATTTTGCCGGCGAATTTAACAGTCATGCCATTATCACGACGTGTGAATTCAATTTTGCTGTAATCTTTGCTGTTTAACTGGGCGTGTATAACAAAGTGTCCGCCAACACGCAGGTATGGTGTTAAACGACCCATAATTTCCAATTGGTTCATGGGACTGATGCCATAGTTGTCGTCGAATATGTTTGACAGGTTGATTACGTCATATTCGCCATCGATGTGTTTGTGTAAATCGACCAAATCGGCCAAGATAAATTTGAATGGCGATTTGATTGTAGCAGACAGACGTGCGTATTCGGCATCGGTTGGTTGGTATTCCATATAGTCCGCAGGGGTGCAACCCATTGAAAATGGGCGGAACCAAACGGAATTTGGATTTGTTATATACTGGGTTGTGGCCGATGGCAGACGTGGCATGATTGTTGCCATTTCTAGGACGTCGGTTGGTTTGCGACATGTGTGCAATTTGTCCAGTGCATTGAAATATTCATCACGTTTCATGTGGCCGATGGCGGCTGTTTTAATATCTTGGATTATGCCAGCGTTGCGTGTGTGGTCAAATGTGTGCACGGTTGTGGCACCCGCCAGGTGATAGAACAAGGCCTGGTCCCCGCTGCCGGCGACGGTTAAAACACGCTTTGCGTTCGGTGTCAAAGATGTGACCCAGCGTAAGTCTTCGTTTGATACGGTGTATGCTGGTTTGAATTCTGCCGAAAATGGTTGTCCTTTCATATGGTGCCTCCTTTGGTTACAGCCCACACTGGTAAATATAGTACAAATGTACAGATTGTCAATGTTTTGTGTTGGGGAACATAAAGAAATGCTTTTATTCAAAGGGAAAGTGTGATAAAATAAAACAAATTGGAAGGGGATTTTTATGA
This sequence comes from Alphaproteobacteria bacterium, assembly GCA_017502865.1. Lineage (GTDB taxonomy): Bacteria > Pseudomonadota > Alphaproteobacteria > Rs-D84 > Rs-D84 > Enterousia. Next base: position 4,336 of record JAFVUD010000001.1, read on the forward strand.
AGAGAATTGCGACTTTCTGCTTGATTTTAGCGGGTTTTGTTGGTGCCGTTGATGCGGCTGCGCCGGCACAGAGACGTGGTGGCAGTGCACAAAACGCACCAGAACAAAGTACACAAAAAACAACTGCGGCCCGTGCAGCAACGGGTACACGTACCGCACCACGTACAACGGCAGCACGCAGTGCCACACCGGCCCAGCGTACAACGGCGGCCCGTGCAGCAACACCACAGACAACCACAGCGGCCAAGCCTGTGGCAGCCCGTGCAGCGACCAAGCAAAAAGTTATTGGTACCGGGACCAAGGTTACAGGTGCGGCAAAAAACATTGTGGTCAGTGAAGAATGTCAGGCAAAGTTTGATGGGTGTATGGATGCGTTCTGTATGCTGGATAATGAAACCGGCGGCAGATGTTTGTGCAGCGATAAAAATGCAGAATTGGATGATATTTTGGCCCAGATTGAACATCTGGATCAGCAGTCGTACAAAATGGCGACCGTTGGTGTAGAACGTTTGGAAATGGGTGATGATGCGGATGTTGCAATGGCGATGGCACAACAGGCGGCAGATGCAGTGACCGAAGAAATGCAAAAAGAAGAAAAACAGAAGCAGCGTAAAACACTGGATTTGTCCATGTGGGATGCGAATTTCAGTTTTGAAGATGATTCGGATATCTTTGCCGAAGAAGACGAAATTTTGATGTCATTAGAAGGCAAAGAAGGTGATGCACTGTATGTGGCTGCGGCGGATATTTGTAGTGCACAGATTCCAGAATGTAAATCAGATTTGAATATGCTGCGTATGGTTTATGGCCAGCGTATTAAATCAGACTGTGCGGCATATGAAAACAGTTTGAAACAGCAAAAAAATGCCAGCCAGCAGAAATTGTTGGCGGCGGAAAAAGCATTGCGTGAAACAGCATTGGAACAGTATCGCAGTGCGAACAAATATGATCTGGGTCAATGTACAGTTGAATTCAAAAAGTGTATGCAGACAACCGGTGGCTGTGGTGATGATTTCGCCGGGTGTGCATCGGTGGTGGCAATGGATAACACCAATGTGACCAAAAGTAATTCAAGTGGTGTAAAAACATACAAGATTAAGGGTGCGGCGACAACAATCGAAATTTCTGCATCTACGTATGATGCGTTGGCGGCAAAAAAGCCATTGTGCGAAAGTGTCACAAAATCGTGCGTTAATGTCGCAGGCCAGGTTTGGGATACGTTCCTGCGTGAAGTGGCACCACAGATTAAATCTGCGGAATTAATTGCCGAAGATAATGCGCGCCAGAATTGTATTGGTAATGTGTCAGATTGTTTCCAGAAAGCGTGTAAGGAACATATGGATCCAAATGACCCAGATGGTTCGTATGATATCTGTTTGACACGTCCAGAAACAATGTTGAATTTCTGTAAGATTCCATTGAATGCGTGTGGAATTGATGCGTCGTCCGCCGCAGCAGCAGAAGCAAGTTCTATCTGGGATTATGTGTTGGCACGTTTGGCATCTATGCGTGTTGATTCATGTACCCAAGAAGTAAAAGAATGTCTGCAATCCGATGACAGATGCGGTAAAGATTATACCCAGTGTGTCGGTTTGGATACAGATTCAATTGTTCGTATGTGTCCATATGATAAATTGGTTGGTTGTCAAAGACAGTATAGTGGCGAAGGCTATGCGGGTCAAAATGCCAAAACAGAAAACGAAGTTTATAATGAATTGGCACGTTTGGTCCAGGGTATATTCTTGAACATTGATAATTCGATGATGGAATTGTGCCAGAACGCAGCCAATGAAGCCATGATTAAGGTTTGTGGTGATTCAACAGATTGCAATGAGTTGGCAATAGATGATGATGTTGGTACACGTTCATTGGATTATCGTGTGTGTGAGTATTCAATTGGGGCGGATGGTTTGGCGACATATGATGTGGCAAATTGTCGGTCGGGTATGTCGGCGATAACCGATACAGAGTTGCGTAATAATACACCATATGCGGGCGTGTTAAGTGGGCTTATTTTCTGGGAAAATGTTGACTATAGTGAAGAAGTAGGTCAAGAAGGCAAACTGGAAAGTATAGATACTTATTTGGCTAAATCTGGTATTACGATTTCTAATACAGAAAAACAGAGATTGGAATCTGAATTGGGGACGTTGCAGAATAATATTGATAATATTATCGCAACAATCGAAGCAGATCCAACAGTTCAGTTCTGTATGACGGGTCGTGAAGTTCAGGGTATGAATACACGGGTCAAAGATGCCGATGGTAACGAAAAAACAGCACGTCAAACCATTGGTGGCAAAGATGCAGGTCGTTTCCCGCAATTGACCAAACAGATGCGTTTGACAATTGCCCAGGCGGCGTTGCAAAAAGCACGTGATAATTACTATAAAAAATATGACGAACTGAATGAAAAACTGGAAGCTGAATTTGCAAATGCGGGTGAACGTGTGATGAAATTGATGGACGAAGATGCAAAATCTGCACATCGTGACGTAGCACGTCAGGCGTGTTTGGCGTTGGCGTATACATCAACAACAGCGATTGCACCATATACATCAGATGCAGGTCTGGGGATGAGTGGTGTTGGTGGTCTGTCAATGTATGGTGCGACATTAGTTATGCCATTTACCAGTGGGGCTACAGAATTAGCCAGTGCAGCCCAGGTTGCAGAAAAGACGTCAGGTTTGAAATTGGCAGCAGTATCAAAGTCTGAAGAAAAATTCTTGAAACGTGAAGTGAATACTACATTTAACTGGGATACAATGGTGTGTCGCAAATGTACCAAGGATATAGATTGTACAAAGACGAAGAAACCATTGTTTAGCAAACGTTATTGTGCAGACTGGGCAAAGCCAGTAGAAAAGTGTGAAGATATTCAGTTCTAAAAACAATCCCCCGATTGGGGGATTTTTTATTTTAGTATATTTTTAACTTTCCATTGTTTGTTTTTTATGTTAAAATTTTACCTAAGAGAGAATATGAAGTTGTTTTCTAGATTTTTATTAATTGCGTTGGCGTTGGTGTCGTTTGACGCCATGGCCCAGCCAATCCCAACCACCGCAGGCAGTAATTTAACCGCATGGAATGGCGGGTCGGGGGCGACGAATAATAACCAATGGAATTCTTTGATGAATAACCGCAGTGGTGGCGTGGTTGATTCTGCACCGGCGGCGGATTTTGGTAATTGTAATGCATTGGTTTTGCGCTGTGCCCAGCCGAAATGTGCGACCGGTGGGTGTACGTCGTTGGAAATTACAACGCCGATTGTTTCGGGGTGTGTAATGGATAATGAAACATGTAAAAAGCATGGTGATCAATTAATCCAGACCATCGCCGCCCAATTAGTGGCCAGTTCGAATGCAAAAATGCAACAGGCACAATTAGCCGCCCAGCAGGCCGCAGCCCAACAGGCCGCAGCACAAAACAGCCAACAGATGCAACAAATGCAGGCGCAAATGCAACAGATGCAGGCGGAAATGGCGGCACAAAATGCGGCAACAGTTGCCCAGTTGGAATCTGCGTTGGCGGAACAGAAAGAATTAAATGCCCAGGCGATTGCAAATGCGACTGCTGCACAGCAGGCGGTCAGTGCACAACAATCGGGCGGTTCAGACAACACGGCGACAACAGAATTGACCCAGGCCCAGATAGAGGCTGCACAGCGTGGTGTTGATGCAGATTTGTTGGCACGTGAAAAAATTACGGGTCAGATTATGTCGAAACTGGAAAATGCGGAAACGGCCCTGAAAGAATTAAAGGTTGTGTTAGATGATACGTTTGCGTATGCACAATGTGATTCAAATGGGGATAACTGTGCCGGTCCAAAACGTGTCAAAGTGTTTAAGCAAAAGGCTTTAAAGTTTTTTGACCCGTATAATGATGTGTTGGACGAATTGTATGATGCGTTAATCACAGCCCAGGCGGTTGGGGTGGATATTACCGATATTTATATGATGCTGAATGGGTCGTGTAATGTTTGGGGTGAATATCTGTGTTCTGATACCGTGCGTTATAAATATAATTCTGATAATTGCAGTGGTGGTCGATCTGGGCGCAGTGCGACAACAAATGGTGGGCATGAATGTGTAGAGGGCCAGGTAATCCCAGCAGAAGACAGTCCATCGTGCGTGCTGCAACGTACATTGGCAGACCAGGAAGAGGTTCAGCGTAACTGGTTAGATGCGTCCAAAGGATTAGATGGTGATATGGTGCGTGTTGGATGTGCGTCGGCGGCGTTGGAATCGTCACAGTTTTTCCGTGGACGTAAAAAACAGGCAACGATTGATATAGAAACACTGGAACGTATTATTGAACAGGATGCACCGGCATTTGCGGGTAATTCCAGATTCAATACAAACAAGGATCAAGAAAAACACGGTTCACGTTATTGTGCGATTAAGACCGAAGCACAAATGTCGGCACTGGAACAGGCGGCGAATTTGAAAAAGTTGCCCAAAAAGATTTGTATTGGTGATGATAAATTGACACGTGATTGGGCCAATAATGGTGGCGTTGGGACAACCAGTGTGACCACAGGAACATGGCAGGATTGTTCAAGCAGTCTGGTCGCCAATACGCCAGAGTGTATTTGCAGAAATTCTGGGTATGGTGCATCATGGTCTGCATATTCGAAGACGTGCAATTGTGGTTTTGGATATGTGTGGTTGGATGGTCAGTGTAAGATGGCAACGCCAGACAATCAAAAAGCGGCCCAGATGGAACGCTTTATGCCAAGTACGAATTTGGTTGTAGATAAGATAGACGGAGATTTTGATAAAAAAATGTGTACCACAGTTTATAATGCCACATGGGATCCGGTTAAAAATAAGTGTGAATGTCTTACAAGTGACCGTCCGGCGGATTGTAATAAGGCATTTCAGAAAGAATTTAAATTAACATTTGGTCTGGGGTCGTTATCTGGTAAGTAATGATGATGAAGAAAAAAAGTAGATTTTTTGATGTTGTTATGAAACCAATGTTTGGGGTGTTGGTTGCGGCTGTGCTGGCCATGCCGGCGATGGCGGCAGACAATGGGTGTGACAACGAAGATAATGATAAGATTACACCAGAATTGGCACTGTGTTCAACGCATGCGTATAATCTGGGGTTGGCACAAAATCCACAGACCGATGCAGATAAATATGATATGAAAAATATCATTGCGTTGAAAACAACGGTTATGACACAACAGTTGAACAAACAATATGAATATCTGGAATCTATGATTCGTCGTTTTAAGATTCAATTGGAAAAGGCTGTGTTGACGACCAAGTTGGAAACATCGGGTGCGGCGGCGGCTGGTTCAACAACAGGTGGTACGTCGGCACGGTCTGATGATAAGTATATCGTATTGACCGGGACACAGAACTGTATGAAAATGAGTACGACAGATGCGGCTTTGTCGTGTTTGCAGACGAATGTGCGTATTGCAATGGATGCACTTTCTGCGAATAATGCACGTGATGCTGCAAAACAGTTGCAACAGGATATAAGTACAGCAAAGCAATTGCAGGTTGTTAAAGATGACGATGAAGCATATGTGGCCTGTACAAAAAATATGGTTGTTGGACGCAAGGATACAGTTCAGGACTGTGCCAGTAAATTGAATTTTGCATTGATGGCCTTTATTGATAACAGAACATTCGAGCGAAATCAGGCAAACAAGAAATAAAAAATCGCCCCGGTTGGGGCGGTTTTATTTTGGTAATTGGTCGGGCGATGTTATGACCGATATGCCCATGGTTGTCCATAATTCTGTATTTTTGTCCAGGTCCATTATGTTGGTTGCCCCCAGGTACATTACAGGTATCAGATTTTTAGATTTTGCAATATCCAGAATCTGGGTTATTGGTGACAGGCGTTTTTCACCGGCGGCAAACCATGTTTCTTCGTCTGCAATCCAGAATTCTGGATCGGTATGTGTGGCGATAACATGTTTGTCGGTAATGATTAAATCATTTTCGGTTTCAAATGGAATCTTGTTCGCATCCAGATAATCGTGCATTGGGGTTGCGGCGATTGTTGGTTCGGTGTCAAAATTTATGTCTGTGAATGTTGGGGCGCTGAATGCAGGCAGGCCGCCAGATGGGTCAAAGTCCGCTTCGCCCATGTCGATGTCGAAATCTGTTGGTAATGGCAGTTCGGTTAACTGGTCATCGTTTTGTTTTTGTTGTGGTGTGTCCGGATTTTCTGCGGCATTTTGTTCCGGTGTTGGGTTGCCGTATGGTTGGTCAAAGTTGGTTTGGCCCATGGCGACCATGTGCAATCGATTGCGCAGAAAGTGTGGACGCAATTCGTTTGGCATTTCGTTTGGCAATGGGGTGGGGGCGGGTTCCGGGGTGGCGGCTTTTTCGTCTGTGGATTCGGTTGAAGCGGCGGCCGGTTTGGCAAACAGTTTTTTGATGCGTTCAGGTACGGGAATGGTGAACAGTGGCTTTTTATTGCGTATAACCAATGTGGTTGTTGCAATGTACAGGGGCAGGGCGGCCAATATTAAAATGCCAAAGACAAAACCGGGAAAACCACGCAACTGGGCATGGAACAGGCGATGCCACTGGGTACCATTAAATATGTTGAAATTAAACAGGCCATACAAAATCGCCCACATGACTGCGATATAGCACAATGTCCATGTTATGGCGGTTTTGTGTGTTTTGTAAAATTCCAGAATTTTCTTCATATATTAATTATAGACAATTAATAATATTTGTCAATATGTGTTTTGTCAAATAAAAGTGCTTTTTTTATGGTCTGTTTAGTGATATAATTACAGGGATAATATTAAGGGGGAGTTTTTATGCAACGGTTGCTGAAAATATTTGGTGTGTCTGTAATAGGGCTGGGGATGTGCAGTTTTATTGGTGCATCGTATGCAGCACAGCCGGCCACAGGCCGTGGGGCATATAATCGTGTTGCAGGAACAACAGCGGCACGTATGCCGTCTATGCCGACGTTGCCAATATTTACAACGGGCAATATGGTGACAAATACACCATCTGATAATCAACCGTCTAATCCGCCGGTTGTTACACCAACACCGGATGATCCAGAACCAGATACGCCAACCCCAGATGAACCACAGCCGGACGAACCAAAACCAGAATGCCCAGATGGTGGGGTAAAGAATTCAACATATACGGTTGAAAACTGTATGGATGATGTGTTGCGTTGTGTTAACAGTGGTGCGTTGCCAGGTGGTTTGAACGATATGTTTAACGAAGACCTGCGTAATGCGATTATGAATGGTATGGGAATTTGCTCGGTCCAGGTGGATAAATGTGTGCAGACGGTTCGCAAGGATTGCAGAAATGTTTATCGTGCAAGCACAGATGTTTGGATTGACTTTAACGCACGTCGTGTTCAGCCGGAATATTACAGTTTTGTCCTGCGTAAAACAGGTTTGACACCAAATCAGGCTGAAAATACATGCAGATTGCTGGATAAAAATACATATGGGTCTTCGTTCTCGGCGGTGGCAAATTCTGGGAATGTGACCGCAGAATATAACAACAAGGTTGGTGCATATAACCAGCAGATGGGAAATATTTTGGTTAAAAATAATCCACAGGGGGTCAAGGTTAATGATGGTAATCCCGGTGTTGATGGTCAACGTGGCCACTATGCACGTTGGGATGCGTCGTCGGCAGAATGCTTAATCCGTGTGGCGGCATACAACAAAGATAATCATATTAAAAACAGTTGGTTGTTTGGTGCGTTGGGTGATGATAAACCGGCCGAAGTTTGGAAAGCCGCCGGTGAAACATTTACATGCAACAAAGACTTGTTCGGTTTTTCACTGATGAATAATACCAGCACAGCGGCCGTTGTTGGAATTGGTGGTGGTACCGTTCTGGGGGCCGGGGTTGGTGCAATCGCAGGACATGGAAAACGACCATTTGATTGCGGTAATGAAAAGCATCGTGAAATGCTGACCGAAGAATTACGTGGTGGTGCAAATATTGGAATCTTGGGCGAATATATGGTTGCAGGCAATCGTATTACATCGACCGCAGGTACAATGAACGAAGCACAGTGTAATGATATTGTTGAACTGTATGATGCATACCGCCAGATTCAAACAGCCGTTGATGACTGTGATGGCGTATCGACACGTGTCGAAAAAGAATTGGCTGGTGCAATCATTTGTGATGAGTATGACAAAATGGATGATTGCTTTGCTGCATTGGTTGCCCAAGGGTGGACGCATGCAGAACAATGCATTGGCAAAGGGTTCACAACACCACAGCAGTGTTTGGATTTGATTGCAAATAATATGATGGGCGAATCGGATGCACAATCACGTCCAGAATGCAATTCGTTTAAACCAATTAACCTGGCTAAAATCGATGGGACCAGTGTTTATTGCCCAATTGGTAATCCAGGATGCTTGTCACGCCAGGATACTTTGCGTGAATTGACACGTTTGGATTCTGTGTTCACAACATCTGTGACCGATATGATTGAAAAGGGCGAAAAGTCCAATATGGGTAAAAGTATTGCAATTGGTGCAGCGGTTGGTGCCGGGGCCGGTGGTTTGGGTACTGCGATTACTGCATTCGTAGAACGCAATAATATTAATTGTCGTGTTGGTGATGGACTGGAACAGGTTGGTTTTGGAAAATCGCATGCGATTGGTACACTGCGTGATTTCTATGTTAAATGGAATCTGCAGGTCCCAGATACGGTTCAGCCAACGGCAGTTGTAAATGATTGTGAGTCATGGCGTCAAACATGTGCCCAATACAAAAATGATATTGATTGCAAAAATGCACAAATCAATTATAAGCCAGCAGGGGCCAAGACAACAGAACTGATACGATCTGCGTGTGCAGTTTCGGGCAGTGCATGTGTCGAAAATTATCCGGTGGCTAAATCGTACGGTGCATGTGAATAATAATTAAATCCCCCGTTTGGGGGATTTTTTATGGGGTGTGTGGCTTAATATGTTTTGTATGTGGACAGGGGTGTGTTGTTGAACAGAAAGTAATTGGGTGGTTGTACTGGGCGTGTTGTGCGTAATTGTTTTATTGTTGAATTGCGTAGTTATAAGAATCAAAGAATGTTAAGCGATAAAAAAATCCCCAGTTTAGGGGATTTTTTACATATGTTTTTATATGCTATGATTCTGGATTAAATATCAGACAGCACGTATAATTATCGAATCCTTCGCTGCAGCCCTGGGTAAAATTAATATTTTTTGGCTTAAATGTGGATTGGCAACGTGTAGAACCGGGTGTTGTATCGGGTGTGCCAAAGTCACAGATGATTCTGTCGTATTTGTTATATGTGCCACATACGTTTTTTACTTCGGTCAGTGTTTGTTCGTCTATTTTATATGTGCCACCGGCGGATTCGCAGACCGATTTCGCACGTGCCAGATAGCCGCTGTATTGTGAACGTGTTTCGGGTTGATGAATTCCTGTGCCACGATCTTCGTATATCCTGGTTAAGGCAGCGTATTTGTCCAATGGGGCCCAACGTTTGCCATTGCATTTACCGTTTTCATCATCGGTTGATGCAATTGGCGTTTCTGTTGGGTCACTGGTTAATTTTTTTTTTGTGGCTTCCGTTGATGATTCACTGGTTTTTTCGATGCACTTGGCCTGGATTTCAACACGGCGGCATGGTGCAAAACGTTGGTCGCCAGTAATAGGATAGGTTGCATCTTTGCCATAGCATGCAACATAGTCCTTGGATTTTTCTTGGCCAGATGGGATTTTGCCTTTGCCGACACCGCATGAACAATTGTTTTCACCAAGGCCCTGGGCGGTTATAGATGTTAACAAATTGTTCGTGTCATTTGATTGCAGATAATTCTTAACAGATGTTGCACGGTCCATGGATAATTTTTGATTGGTTTGAATTGAGCCAACAGGATCGGTATAACCGATGATTGTTAATTCACATTCGCTTTTGCCGGCCATGTCATTGTTCAAGAAATTGGTTAATTCAACCTGGGCTTCGGGGCGCAGGGTGGATTTGCCAATGTCAAATAATGAACCTGCATCCAATGTTATCGTTGTTGTTGTGTTTTGTACCACCTGAAGTACTTCTTCTACTTTGGTTTCTGTTTTAACGACGACTTTGGTGCATTGGTTGTTTTCTTCTTTCATGTTTTCGCCAACGCATTCGCATGTATGTGATGTTTCGTTGTATTTGTATCCGCTGTTGCAGCCGCATGTGCATTTGGCATCGTTATTGCGTACCAGATGGTTTTTAGGTGTTGGTTCGGCGCATTTGTATTCGCATGTTTCAGGTTCTGTTTTTTTGGCAACACATGTTTGGGTTGCACCATCCCACTGCTGTTTGTCAGATGGACATGTGCATTTGTCACCATTGATAATTTGATTGCCCGGGCATTTGCATGCACCGCCATCGACGATTTGACCGGCGATTTCGCATTGGCATTGATTGTCTTTGACAATTTCACCGCGGTTTGCACATGCATCACATGTATTGGTGTTGTCGTTATAAAATTTTGATGTATCTTTGCATGTGCAATTTGGGACAGATGTACCAGTTGCATCTGTTGGGCATGATGTTTTTTGTTCTGGAATTTGGTTAATCTTTTCTTCCAATTTTTTCAATGGTTGATAGTTCCGTATAATTTCATCGGATCTTTCATTAACATTGCGGTTGATGATTGCATTGCCAACGGCACTGCCCAAAATACCGATGCCGGCGACAACCGCCCCAGTCTTTAATTTTTTCGCAGTGGCATCTTTCTGGGCGGCCCATTCGGCGGCATCTGCACCCGTTGGGTCGGCCAATGCACGTGCCAATGATGTGAATGCACCATCGACTTTGCCAATAGATTGGTTGTCGTACAGACCAGATGTTGCAGCATCCAAAATCTTTTCAGATTCGATACCAGGTTTCATCCCCAGTGCGTTTTTACGAACCTTTAAATCATTGGCCAGATTTACATATTCTTGATACAGCGGAATCAGGCTGTTTGCACCTGGCAATTCGATGCCCGTTTCGCCACCCTTGATATTCAGGCCATGACCATAATCGCAACGGAATGTTGCCAGGTATGCCGCCATATCACGTTCGGCGTCTTCGTCGGCATTTTTTTCCGCCAGGGCAGATGCGACCTGCATGCCACCAATACCAGCGGCCCCCATACCGGTGGCACCCAGTAATTTGTTTTCGGTGGATTGTTCAACACGTTTCATTTCGTCGGCGTTGGCACGTAATTCTTTGGCTTTGTCACGGGCCTGTTGTTCGGTCAGGTTTGGTTCACATTTTTTACCATCAGAACTGGGGCGATAGCCGTCTTCGCATTCGTCGATTTTGCTTGTTTCGGTGCCGGTATCAGATGGGGTTGGTTGTTCTTTTAATTTTTCGTCTGTGCTTTCTTGCGGCGTCTTTACACATTGTGTTTCGTCTGTGCTTTTTTTATAGCCCTTGTCCGTGTTGCAAGATGTTAATTTACATTCCCATGTGTTATCATTTTGTGTCCATTCCCCGGTACCATTGTAGAATGTGCATTTTTGTTCAATACATTTTGCACTTTTGTCAGAGCCGGATAATTTCCAACGTGGTTCAATACATTTGGTTGGATAGCATTCGTCATCTATTAATTCACGTGCGGCAATACCATTTGCTTTGTCTGGGGCACAGGCTTTTACAACAACTTCATTCAGGGCGGTTTCACAATTAAGCGTAATTGTTGATGGTATGCTGGATGCGGTGTATTTCTGTTCTGTACAGCCAACATAAGAAATGGTGACGGTGGCATTTGATGGAACGTTTTGTAATGTGAACTTTCCGTCCAGATCTGTGATAGTACCAGTTGGGGTACCGTTTGCAGAAGTGTAGGATATTGATGCACCAATTAACGTTTCGGTTGCATCACGAACCGTACCGGAAATTGTGATTGTTTCATCTGCGGCCATGACGGGCAGGGACATAAATACAACCAATAAAGATAAAATAATTTTTTTCATACCGTGTTACACCATATTGTTTTGTTTTTATTTTTCTGCTGGATGTGGTTTGCTATCTTCTGTTTTGGCATTGCTATCTTTTTTGCCATCTTCTGTTTTGGCATTGCCATCTTTTTTGCCATCTTCTGTTTTGGCATTGCCATCTTTTTTGCCATCTTCTGTTTTGGCATTGCCATCTTTTTTGCCATCTTCTGTTTTGGCGTTGCCATCTTTTTTGCCATCTTCTGTTTTGGCGTTGCCATCTTTTTTGCCATCTTCTGTTTTGGCGTTGCCATCTTTTTTGCCATCTTTTGTTTTGGCGTTGCC
>JAFVUD010000004.1 GCA_017502865.1 Alphaproteobacteria bacterium
CTTCGGGGGTTAATAATGTTTCAGATTTTGGTGAAACACGACCAACCAAGATATCGCCCTGTTTTACGCGTGCGCCAACATAGATGATACCGGATTCGTCCAGATTCTTTAAGGCTTCTTCGCTGACGTTTGGAATATCACGTGTGAAGCTTTCTGGGCCCAATTGGGTATCACGAACCTTGAATTCTTTTTCAACGATTTTTACAGATGTAAATACGTCGTCACGAGAAATCTTTTCCGAGATAACGATTGAGTCTTCGTAGTTATAACCACGCCATGGCATAAAGGCAACCAATACGTTGCGGCCCAATGCCAATTCGCCATAGTTCATAGAAGAACCGTCTGCAATGATGTCGCCCGCAGAAATACGATCGCCAACCTTGACCAATGGTTTCTGGTGAACGATTGTTTCACTGTTGCTGCGTTCGAATTTTTCCAGGTTATAGATATCTACACCGGTCACAACGTTGCGGCTGTTCATACATTTAACCACGATACGGTTTGCATCAACAGATTCAACGATACCGCTGCGTTTGGCAACCTTACCCGTGCGGGAATCACGTGCCACTTCGCGTTCAATACCGGTACCGACCAATGGTGCCTGGACACGCAACAATGGAACACCCTGGCGTTGCATGTTCGAACCCATCAATGCACGGTTCGCGTCGTCGTTTTCAACGAATGGAATCAAACCGGTTGCGATAGATACCACCTGGCGTGGTTCAACGTCGATTAAGTCTACGTCTGCTTTGTCAACCATGGTAAATTCGCCATCAACACGGGCCGTTACTGTATCTTCGGCCAAGACACCGTCTTTGGTTGTTGGGGTATTACCCTGGGCAATTTTATGACCCAATTCTTCGTCAGCGGTCAAATATACCATTTTGTCTGTCACACGACCGTTTTCAACAACATAGTATGGTGTTTCGATAAAGCCATATGGATTTACACGGGCATATGTTGACAAGTGGTTAATCAAACCGATATTCGCACCTTCTGGGGTGTGAATTGGGCACAGACGACCATAGTGTGTTGGGTGAACGTCACGGACGTCGATGCCGGCACGGTCACGGTTCAAACCACCAGGACCCAATGCAGAAATACGACGTTTGTGTTCCAATTCAGACAATGGATTGTATGCATCCATAAACTGGGACAACTGAGACGTACCCAAGAATTCAGATACCAAAGACATCAATGGTTTTACATTGATAACGTCCTGGGGCTGCATATTGGCAATGTTTGGTGAAGACAGGCTTTCACGGACCAAGCGTTCAATACGCAACATACCGGTGCGGAAATTCTGTTCCAACAATTCGCCAACAGTGCGAACACGACGATTTGACAGGTTATCAATATCATCAACTGTGTCTTTGCGGTCAATAATGTTTGTCAATGTTTTCAAAACAGCCAAGAAGTCTGATTTTGACAACAGGCGTTCGTCTTCTGGTTTTTTGCCAGAATCGATTTTCAAACGCTTGTTCATCTTGAAACGACCAACAGCCGACAAATCATAGTATGCTGGTTCGAAACCTTGGCGCTGGAACAGGTTGATGGCCGCTTCCAGTGTTGGGCGTTCGCCCGGACGAATAATATTATAGATTTCAATCAAGGCTTCTTCACGGTTGGTGGTTTTGTCCGCCAACAGTGTGTTACGCATATGTGCAGTGATTGTCGCATTGTCGATAGAAATCAGGCTGATTTCTTTGACATTCATTTTATCCAAATCAGACAAAACTTCGTCGGTGATTTCTGTACCCGCAGGCATAGCAACTTCTTCGCCATTCATAATTGGGTCAAACAGGTATTCACCAACCAATGATTCTGGCAAGATGCCGAATTCTTTGGTTTCCATCAGTTTTTTCATGCGTTTGGCGTTCAAACGATCGCCCTTGGACGCAATGACTTTTTTGTCTTTTGGATTGATTAAGTCATAGTTCAGGCGGTATTTGTCCAGACCCTGGAAGGACGCAGTTTCACCAATCCACATTTTGCCATCAAATTTCAAGCCAATGCGGTTGTAGAATACAGACAAGATTTCTGTATCAGACATACCACGAATTGATGGTTTGCGTGGTTCGGCAATCCATTTCTTTTCGTCTTCGGCACATGGCAAGCAACGCAACAGAACAGTTGCAGGTACTTTGCGACGACGGTCGATACGAACATAGATAACACCCTTGGCTTCTTCAAAGTCAATCCATGAACCGTGTTCTGGAATGATGCGGGCGGTGTATGTTGTTGGATTTCCGGCGACCTTGGATTCTTTGGTTGTTGCAAACACAACACCCTGGGCACGATGCATCTGGGAAACGATAACACGTTCAACACCGGATGCGATAAAGCTGCCACGTTCAGTCATCAGTGGCACTTCGCCCATAAATATTTCTTGTTCTTTGATGTCACGCAAAGTTTTTTTGCCATCTTCGGCGACATCCCATAAAATCAATCTCAGCTTCAATTTCAGCTTGCTGGAATATGTCATATTACGCAGCATGCATTCTTTTACATTGTAGACAGGTTTGTCCAATGTGTATTCCACAAATTCCAGGTCGGCAATGCCGGCATAGTCTTTGATTGGGAACATGGACGAGAACACGTTCTGCAAACCCATATTTTTACGGTTTTGCGGTGCAACGTCTGCCTGCAAGAAATCTTTGTAGGAATTATATTGAATTTCAACTAAATCAGGAAGCGGAGTTTGCAAAAAACTTTTACCAAAAGATTTTCTTAGTTTCTGGATAACTGCCATTGGTTTCAATCCTTTTTTTATGCGTTTTGTGCAAACAAACGATATAGTAATACCGTTTTTTATTTTCTATGTATATTTACGCCTTTGTGCCCGCATGGGAAAATTCCCACGCGGGCGGCGTTTTTGCCATATTTTCATATGGCGGTATTTTTATTCAGAACACATGTTCCGAATGGGTGCGTGAATTATTTCAATTCAACTTTTGCACCGGCGGCTTCTAATGTAGCTTTCATTTTTTCAGCTTCATCTTTTGCTACGCCTTCTTTGACAGCCTTAGGTGCGGATTCGACCAAAGCTTTTGCTTCGCCCAAGCCCAAACCTGTGATGTCTTTTACAGCCTTGATAACAGCCAATTTGTTTGCACCGGCTTCGGCCAATACAACGTCAAATTCGCTCTTTTCTTCTGCGGCTGCAGCAACTGGGCCAGCTGCAACTGCAACAGCAGCAGCGGCGCTAACGCCCCATGTTTCTTCCAATGCTTTGGACAGTTCTACTGCTTCCAAAACAGTCAATTTTGACAATTCTTCAACTAATTTCTGAATGTCTGCCATTTTTTATACTCCTATTCTTTAGGTAGGTCAGAATATTTCTATTCCGATTTTTATTGTTCTTTTTTTCCATACTCTGCGGATACACGTGCCAAACGAGAACCTGGTTCGACCAAGATACGTGCGATTGTGCCACGGATTTCCAACAGGGAAGGAAGCTTGGATAATTGCAATACGCCGTCTGTGTCCAAAACGTCTGCATCCATTTTACCACCAACGATGGTCAAGTTTGGATGTGTTTCAGCGAATTTCGCCAATACTTTTGTAACCGCCAATGCATCTGTTGCAACAGCAACTGCAGTTGGACGTTTCAGCATATCGGCAACGCCGGCAAAATCAGTGTCTTGCAACGCCAATTTCATCAGACGGTTTTTGACAACTTTGAATACAGAAACCAATGGACGTAATTCGTTACGCAAGGTTTCAAATTCACTTACAGTCAAACCGTGGTTTTCAATAACGAAAACACCGTTCGCTTCTTTCAAGGACGACTGCAACGCTGAAATCAAACCTGATTTTTCTTCGCGTTTCATCTGTTTTTTCCTTCAAGCTTCTTTTTGTTCAACTTTCCATCCAAGGTTGCCCTTGGGTGGGGCTTTGGTTCCTGCCCCAAAGAAATTTTTCTTTGTCTATGATGGGAATTAAGCAACGTTTGTCGTCACACCATCAGTCTTGGACAGAAATCTGTTTGGCGGGCCGGCATAAAATGCCGAACCCGCAACTGTTATTTTACTTCAACCTTAAGACCTGGGCCCTGGGTTGTAGCAACACTGCAACCCAAGATGTATTGACCCTTGGACGATGCAGGTTTAACTTTTTTCAACTGGTCAATCAATGCAGTTGCATTTTCAACCAATTTTGCTGTTTCGAATGACATTTTACCGATACCAGCGTGGATGATACCTTTCTTTTCAGCACGGTATTCAATCTGACCTGCCTTGGCTGTTTTAACAGCATCAGCAACGTTGTTTGTTACAGTGCCCAATTTTGGATTTGGCATCAAGCCCTTTGGCCCCAAGATACGTGCGACCTTGGACATTTTTGGCATCATGTCTGGTGTTGCGATTACACGGTCAAAATTGATTTCACCGGCAACAACACGTTCAATCAAATCTTCGCCACCAACGACGTCTGCACCAGCTTTTTTGGCTTCGTCTTGCAGATTTTCTGTGAAAACTGCAACGCGTACAGATTTACCAGTGCCGTTTGGCAAAGACAACATGCCACGAATGTTCTGATCGGCTTTGGTTACGTCAATACCCAAACGGATAGCGATTTCCAAAGATTCGTCAAACTTTTTAGAGCAGTATGGACGCAATGCTTCGATAGCATCAGCCAAAGTATAAACTTTGTCCATGTCCAGGTTTGCCCATGTCTGCTTTCTTTTTGTAGCTTTCATATCTTATTCCTCCACCTTTACGCCCATAGAACGGCACTGACCCGCAACGATGTTCATAGCGGATTCAATGGTAGAGCAATTCAAGTCTGGCATTTTCGCTTCGGCGATTTCTTTAATCTGGGCTTTGGAAATTGTACCAACAAAATCACGGCCAGGTTTATGAGAACCGATTTTCAGTTTCAATGCCTTTTTGATATAGTACGATACAGGTGGCAATTTCATAATAAATTCGAAACTGCGATCTGTGTAAACAGTGATAATGCATGGAATTGGCATTCCAGGTTCTTTATCAGATGTTTTATCGTTAAATTGTTTGCAGAATTCTGCGATGTTCACACCAGCAGCACCCAATGCAGGCCCGATAGGAGGCGCTGGGTTTGCCTGTTTTGCAGGGACGACCAGTTTGACCAATCCCTTAACTTCTTTCTTTGCCATTTTTCACTCCATTTTTTTGACGCACCATTGCGTCTGTTGTGCTGTGGTACGATATGGCACATCTACCACAGTGCATATGCCACCGTCGCCGGTGGCACACACTTAAACTCTTTCAACCTGGCTGAATTCTAATTCCATGCTGGTTTCACGACCAAACACCAGAACAGTCACAGTCATTTTTTGTTTTACATTGTCAACGTCGGATGCGATACCGTTAAAGCCCGAGAAAGGACCATCGATAACGTGTACTTCCTGGCCAACTTCGTATTCGATATCGTCTGTAGCGACGGCACCCTCTTCTACCTGTTTCAACAGGCGACGTGCTTCTTCTTCGCTGACGGCAATTGGCTTTTGTCTTGCACCCAAGAACATTACAACCTGGGGAATCTGGCGAACCAATGTAAAGGTTTCATTGTTCATAACCATTTGAACAACGATATAACCTGGGAAAAATTTCTTTTCTGTTTTTACACGTTTGCCGGCTTTTACTTCGGTAACTTCGCGTGTTGGGACCAAAATTTCACCAAACAACGCATTCAAACGACGTTTATCAATCTGTTCACGCAGACCACGTGCAACCTTGTCTTCGCACCCGGTATGAACATTCACGACAAACCACTGCATTCTTTCTTCCATTCTATGCTTCCTTTGCCCGTTTTTAGAAAATCCAACCAACAATCGCGTTCAGCACACTGTCCACCAAAAAGAAGAACAGCGCAGCCAAACCAGAAAATACCAGAATTCTGATTGTAGCACTGGTTACTGTGTCACGTGATGGCCAAACAATTTTGAACCATTCACGACGAACTGATTTAATATATTCCAGTATTTTTTTCATAAAACTTTATCCAATTTTACCAATTTTTTACCGTAACTATCCTGGCACAAAACCCCAGAAAACTGGCAGGGGCAGAAGGAATCGAACCCTCATCCGCGGTTTTGGAGACCGATATTCTACCGTTGAACTATGCCCCTATATGAACTGCAATAAATACCTGTCTTTTGTACCGCATGCACCACAATAGTCTGCGATAGAGTAGCACACAAATACAAAAAATCAAGTGGAAATATTATAATACTTTTCACATTTCCGTGCAAGAATAAATTTAAACATCTTTTTTAATTTACCGGTTTGAAATTGCAAATTTTTTCTTGCACAGGTGGGGCTTTTTTGTCTACAATCCACCTATACAAGGGGGAGAATAACGTGCAAAACCGCATAGAACCGCCAATTTTGATGTCCAGACTGTTGACACTGGTGTTTGCTGCGACCATGGTCGTGGTGGTGACTATGGTTATCACGTTGTCAAAATTATTCCCACTTAATCGACCACAGGTATTCTTTTTGTGGACCCAGCCACACGAAACAGTCGAGGTTAAGTTAGCAGAAATGCCGCCGGTTGATGAAAATCTGGACCGATATAAAAAGGCATTTATCCGTGAATACATCAAGGCACGCAACGAAATCACACCAAGCATTGCAGATGTTCGCAAAAAGTGGAGCAATGATGAAAACGCACTGGTGCGGGCATGGTCCAACGACAACGTGTACAACGAATTCACCCAGACAGCCCTGTGGAATGCGCTGATGAGTGAAATTCCAGACTTTGAATTCGCATGCCCGGTTGAATTTACCACAGGTGCGATTGTTCCACGCAGTGGTGACGATACATACGCTGTAAATTTCCGCTATTTTTGTGTAAATAATGATGGACAGATAGCACCAAAAGATTATACAATCGTATTGAGATTAGATATGGGCGAAGGCAAAAAAATGAAATGGGCCGATCGCCTGAACAACCCACTGGGGATTCGTGTTGCTGAATACACAGTTGAATCTGTTGATGGCAACACAAATGACAAAACAGATCCACTGAACCGTTTCTAATACACAAAGAAACGAAACATGGACACGAAAGGGAAGGAAACAGGTATGACGTTTTCAAAAGCATTAAAGTTAAATATTTCTGTGATTTGTCTGGGGCTGATGTTTGCAACACCGGCGGTTTGCAGTATTCAAAGTGCATGGGATAATCCAACTGCAAACATGAGCAGTGGCAGCATTAAACCAGGATACGCACAGTTAACGTGGGCCGAAGGTTCTGTTTTACCTGTTAAATTACGCAATGGCATGGTGACAATGATTAATCTGCCAAACGGGGAACAGATTGCAGATGCCATGGTTGGCAACAGCGGATTGTTCACAATTGATGCAGAACAAGGTGGCAGAACACTGTTCATTTCACCAGAAGGTTCAAACCAGGGTTCCGACACAAATATGATTGTCACGGGTCAGTCGGGCAACAAATACATCTTTTATCTGCGTAGCGAACCTGCGAACGCCAGCGAAATCACATATTCCCAGGTTGACGTTGTTTTAGATGGCAACAGTCATTTGCCAATGGCCACAGCCGGCACATCAACCGGTGGCGGAATGAATTCTATATTCAAAAAAGCCGCCAAGACCACCAATACAGTTGGCGTTGATGGTGAAGATTATGGATGGATTAAATCTATGAAGATTGACCCGTCTGAATTCCGTTTTGATTTGGATATTTTCGTTCCAAACCCAGACGACTATGTTATTGCACCAGAACGTGTATGGCGTGACCGCATATTTACATACATTGATTTCGGGGACAAAGTTATTTCTATGACACAACGTCCGGTTGTATCACTGTTGGTAGAAGGCGGTGAATCACCAGTTGGTTTCCGCACAGATGGTGAAGATGGCAGATTATTGATTGTGGAAGCCGTTGGTGACATGGTTCTGCGTAGTGGTCAACGTATTGTATGTATCAAAAAGCGTGAAAAACCATTCTTAATCGCAGACACTGCATCTGTGATGGCATTGGCCGAAGCCAACGTGGCACAAAGCATGTTATCAGGGCAATCACTGAACAACATTGCGTACACAGACAGCATGGCCGCAATGAGCATGGGCACCAGTTATACAGGCACACCAGCGTTCGTTGGCAACGGCAGCGTTAATGCGGCGACCGGTGCCGGTTATTACATGCCAATGGGCTATTCTGCCGGCAGTGGCAGTGTTACGGGTTCTGGCACAACAACGACAATGTTGCCAACACAACGCAACACGGCCGGTGCATTTCTGCCCCAGACAAATATCCCGCTGATTACCAGCAACCAAAGTGGTGTTGCAGTTGAATTGGCATCTGACCCATCGGTCAAGGCTTTGAATGATCACTGGGCCGGGTTGTTGGCAAAATTCAGTGGCGAAGAAGGCCAAGGTCTGTTGGCAAAATACAAAGACAAAGTATTCTTTGCCGTTGACGAAGAAGGTGTTGGTGAATTAGGCAGCCCATCGGCCACAGCACGGTTGTACCGCCTGCGTATCGGGCCATTTGCAGATATTGATACAGCACAAAAACTGTGCGATGAATTGTTAAAGTTCAGCAGCACAAGTTGCAACATTGTTCGTATTCAGTAAAATATCTGTTGATGGGATTGGAGCATGAGTAAGATAAAACAACAATTTTCAGAAATGCGCAAGAATACGCCAAAACGTATCCAGTGGCTGTTGCTGGTGGCGGCGTTTATTGTTGTGCTGATTCTGTTGACGTTGATGTTCACAGGCAGTGACGAAGAATCTATTGCACAGACAGATTCTGTACCGGTGGATTTGGTTATTACACCAGATGAAATCGAATGGGGCAATATCATTGTTGGTGAAAAGAAATCGCAAACAATTCGTGTATCTGCAACAGCACCTGCAACAGTGTTAAAGGTTGAACGTGAACGTGAAGTTGAAGGTTTTTCCGTTCGTTCTACGTGCCCAAATGCCAAGGTTATAGATGCCGGGTTCGCATGCACAGTCACAGTCGATTATGTACCAACGGCGGCATTATCTGCACGCAGTGCACCAATCTTTATCGAATGGCGGGCAGCCGGTGAACCAGATAAAATGAGCCGCAAGACACAAATCACAGTTGTGGTCGGGGCATCTATGCCGGAACAACCAAAACCGGTCGAAGAACCAAAGCCAGTGGTTATGCCGGAACCAGAACCAGTTGTTGTTCCAGAACCTGAACCAGAACCAATGCCAGAACCAGAGCCAGAAATTGATTTGATTGCACCGGTGGCACCGTTCCAGGAAGCCCCTGTTGCAGAACCAACTGTGACATTACCCAGTGAAGGATGTTCTGATTTTGCGATGCCGGGATATAATGCCGCAGGTCGCCAGATTGGCTGGATTAAACCAAGCAAGGGTGCATATTATTTCCATCCATTTTCTGATACAGAATGTGAAGACCCAACAGGTGTCTATAACCCAGACAATGGTATAATCACAGATATTGATAACAGTGGCAAACGCATTGGGACAGATGCTGAACATATTGGCTATGCCAGAATTTCAGGCGGGCAAATTCCAGAACTGTCTAACCCAGTGGTGCCACGCAATGTAAACCGTGCACAACAACTGGATACAGCTGATTTGCCCGACAGTGGTGGCATGATGCGTCTGGGTGGCGATGGGACATTGGGTTTAAGAAGAAAAACAGAAGAAGCCAAGACATATCTGGGGTCGGGCGAAGATGATGCGGTTGTTTCCAGTATGCCGTACGACAGACAATTTATTCTGCGTCAGTACAAACCTATTCCAGCAACGATTGTGTCTGAAATTCAGGCAGACCCCAACAACATAAATGAAGGATTGCCGGTACGTGCAACCGTTGATCGCAATGTATATTCTGATAACGGACGCAATGTAATTATTCCAGCGGGCACACTGTTGATGGGTTATGTCACAGGTAATTTGCCAGGACCATACACAACCATTGGCCGTATGCAGATTAAATGGTATCAATTTATCCGCCCAGACGGTGTTGAATTTAACTTTGGTGGAAACAATCCTTTCTCGGGCGATGCACAGGGTCGTGTTGGTGTGCCGGGTCATGGCAGCACAGATTATCTGGAACAATTCTTTATGCCAATGCTGACAGCGATTGTGCCGGCGGCGGTGAACCTGATTGCACCGGTGTCTGATGCGTTTGTGAACCAGATTGATTTGGACAATAACACAGTTGTTCAAAGTGGTACAGTTCGTTCGTCTGAACTGGCAAAAAATGAAATTATTACCGCCTGGAACCAGGTTGCACAGAAATTGATTGTGGACATGATGGACAATACCGTTCCACCATTTTCAATCGCAGCGGGGACACGCATTACGGTATATTCACCGGTTGATTTGATTGTTACATGCGGCCCAGAAAACGGTCCTAACGCAGGCAAAAAGTGTGCAATTACAGAATATGGTTCAAAGAAACGCACAACCGTACGCAACGATGCAACACCTGATTATTCTGATGGTACATGGACAGGTCAGGTTCGTTCGTTCAATCTGGATCAGTATTGCGACGAAACAACACAATCAAAAGTTCGCAAAGGGGCAGAAGCAGAAATTTCAGCCGCTGGGTTCGATTACCGCACTGTATTGTTCTATTGCCAGTCACGTCAGTATCAGGCGATTAACAATGCAAAGCAAGAACAGGTGTGGCAGAATCAGCAATCTGCGGAAAATAAAGAAAGCATTGCGTATGTTTCAAACCAAGGCCAACAGGCATATAATGAACAGGTACTGGGGCTGACATACAACGAAGAAACAGGTGCAATCCAGAACCCATTTGAATCCACAGAATCAGCCGACGAAGAAGTTGTAGAAGTGCTGACATGTGAAGACGGTTCATTGCCAGATGCAAATGGTTGCTGTGCCGGTGAAATATACACAGACATGGGCGACCAAGGATTTAACTGTTGTCCAGAAAGTGGTGGCGATTGTTTCCCACCAATCAAATAAACTTAACCCACCGCATGGTGGGTTTTTAATTTAGGAGATAATATACAATGAAGTAAGCATCTATTTATTTTTCTGGGCGGATACAAAAAACGCACATGTGTGCGTTTTTTTATTTGTTAATCTGCAATTTTCGATTCGCAGACTAGGAAACAAATCCGCACTACGAATCGAATTTTCGATTCGAGATTCAATCGAAAGTTGTAATTATGCAATTACGTCTAACAATAAACTATAAAATATTTAACCCAATGAAAGGAGAGAAAAAATGAACACACAAATACAAACAATTCATAATGCTGAAAAATTCCACAATGCGGAACAATTATGGTTCTGGTTCGTGTATTCACGGGCGGTGCGTAGCGGAATGTTAAAGCCGGGGGCACGGACAACACGGCGTGTATGTGAATTGGTTGATGTTGAATCACTGATAACCAAGTTATATTTGTGTGGAAAAATAACTGATGAACAATTGACAGTTATGAAACAATTTGGCGATAAACGGCGGGCACCCCATCAACATATCTGGGCAGAAAATCGTGCGGCAGACCAATGGCGGCGTGCAATGGCAACCCTGGGGGATGCGGCGGCAAAACGTGGTTGGGTTGAAGAATAAGGAATAAAAACATGATGATTATTGCTTTCTCGGATAAAACGAGCAAAATGCTGCCACGAGTTGTATGTAAAAAATTTAAGCACTGTGCACCAATTGTGCGAACAGATTGTGGGCTGGTTATGTATCATTTCGTGCGGCGGGGACATATTTATAAAATAAAACTGCGTGATTGTGATATTCGGCGTATGACACAGATGGGATGGAAATTTTGCTATATCAATGGCGAATGTAATCGATATTTTAACCCGCATCGTGCGATGACATGTGTTGGACTAACCAAGCGTGCAATTGGCATTCACAGATGGCAAATTCAAACACCAGACAGTCTGTATAAGTATTTGAATTAAAAACCCGCCATACGGCGGGATTTTTTTATTTAGATTGATGTTTGATGATATACATCTGGATAATGCCAAATACGTTCGATACCGTCCAATACAAAACCAGACCAGCCGGCATCCACGCAAACATTATCGTGAATAAAATTGGCATCCAACGCATCATCTTTTGCGTTTGGGCAGTAATGTCGTTTTTGTCTGCGGTTTTGCCACGGGATGCAGACTGAAGATACTGTTGCAGCCACATTGTCGCACCCATCAATATTGGCAAGATAAAGTATGGGTCCATTACCGCCAAATCAGATATCCACAAGAAACCTGCACTGCGCATCTGGACAGATATCAGCAAGGCTTTGTACAATGCGAAAAAGATTGGAATTTGTATCAGCATTGGCAGACAGCCAGACATTGGTGATGTTTTGTTTGTTTGGTACACCTTTAACATTTCCATTTGCAGGCGGGCTTTGTCATTTGCATACAATTTCTGGATACGCTGTAATTCAGGTTGCATTTTCTGCATTGCAATCATTGATGTATATGATTTGCGGGTCAATGGCCACATCAACAAACGCAAGAACAAGGTCATCAAGATAATTGCCAGCCCATAATTCATTACCAATGAATTCAACACATTCAGGAACCACAACATTGGACGGGCCAAGAAACCAAACCAACCATAATCAATTATATCGTCAATGCCGTCAATATGCGAATTGGCCGCATTCAAAACATCTTGTTCCAGGGGGCCAGAAAACAGGTTATATGTAATTTTTGTTGTTGTGCCCGCAGGGACGGCAATTGCAGATGCGGCAACGTCTGCACCATATAATTCGCCGGCTTTTTTAATGGTCATTGTTTGATCGGGTGAATCAATATTGACAATCGTTCCCCAATATTGGTCTGTGAAACCAACAAAGCCACGGGTGGTTTGATATGCGTATGAACGTTTGTCCAGTTTACGCCAATCGGCACGTTCAATGTCTGAATTTGCCAATGCAACGGCACCTGTGGATACACCAGCAGATGATGTCATATCGTTGGCACGAACAATACGGGCATAGGGTGCAAATGCAATATCACGTTTCGTTGTGTTATGAATTTCATCAGATACAACAATATCATAACCGTCAACAGAAATTGTGCGGGTAAATGTTATGCCGTCTGGATTACGCCATGTGAATTTGCCATCTGTGGTTTTCCATACGGTTGTTGCAGTTGGTGCCGTTGTACCATTGGCGATTAAACCAAATTCTGCAAATGCACCGTCAGCAGACAACAATGATACCGGTGCGGCGTCCGTTGCGGATACAGCAAATTTAGACAATTTAACATTTGATATACGCAGACCCTGGACAGTGGCGGTGATATCATTCGATGAAATTTCGGCAGTTGGGACCGATGATAAATCAACCACAGGCGTGTTGTCTGGGGCAACGGTATTAGATGGCGGAGGTGTCATAAACAAACCAACCGTCCACCATGCGGCGACAAAGATTAAAAACCACCACATAAAACCACCCAGACCAGATTTTTTCTGGGTGTTGTTTTTATTTGCATTCCACTGGGCAAAGCCAGAATTTTTATCCAGATACTGAACCATTATTATTTACCTTTTGTTTTTGTTTGGGCCATGCAACGACGACGGGCCAAATACCAGTTTAACATATATAGACCAACACCCGCCACAATGCAAATGTCTGCGATATTAAATGCAGGATAATGCCAGCCACCAATATGAAAATCCAAAAAGTCTATGACCGCACCAAAGCGAACACGATCAATCAAATTGCCAATCGCACCACCGGCAATCAATGCCAACGGAACACGTTCATAACGTGATGCACGGGCAAACAGAAAATACAAAATTACACCAATGACAAAGCCAGTCAGTACAACCAAAACAATTGGTGCATATTCGCCCAATGTTGTGAACATTGAAAATGCAGTGCCAAAATTCCATGTAAATACGATATTAAAGAAATCGCACAGATTCGCCATCAGGTATGGCACCGGCACAACATCCCACGCCGCACCCGCCAATGGAACGGTGCCTGTGATTAAATACAGCAAAAACGATTTTGCCAATTGATCCAGTACGATAACCCCAAAGATTATCCCCAGCATTGATAATACTTTCTTCATTTCCCCTGTCCTTGGTATAAGTTGTACATGAAAAAAATATAGCAATACACACAGATAAAATCAAATAAAATGTCCCCATTTGGGGACAGTTTTTATTGTTTGTCAGATATCTGTAAATCCAGCATATCATACTGGTTCGCACGCATTTCATCCAGCAGGCGTTCTATGGATTTTTCAGATACACCCATGTGCAACAATATTGCATGCCCCAAGAAGAACGAGGATTCAATTGTTTCAGGCATTGCGGTCAAAACACCTTCTTTTAACAAGATACGGGAATCTGCCAGATTACGGGCACGGGCAAAAATCTTCATACGTGGGGCAATCGATTTTACAGACAGCACCGTTTTGCGGGCAGTGTATGCATTGTCCAGTGCAACAACAACACCAGACAGGCCACGTTTTACACCAAATTCACGCAGAACATCTGCGTTTGTGGTATCGCCATAGACAACATTAAAACCACGTTCACGACCCGCCATAACAGAATTAACATCTAAATCAATCGCAACATACGGAATGTTTTTAGATGCCAACATCTGGGCAATGATTTGGCCAACACGACCAAAACCACAGATAACAACATCCGGTTTGATTGTGATATCGGCATCATCCAATGCACGGGCAAAACGTGTAAAGCCCAGTTTGCCTGAACGCTGTAACCGGGTGTGCAGCCACAATAAAATTGGGGTTGTCATAATAGACAAAATAATTATGGCAGATAATATTTCGCCGTGGGCAGATGGGATTGCGTTAATGCCGCTGGTTTTAATTGTCTGTAACATCAACAGGCCGAATTCACCACCCTGGGCCAGCAATAATGCAATCATACCACATTCATGAACAGGAACATTGCGAACACGGGCAACGATATAGATTGCAACAAACTTTACAAATACCAGGCCAAACAAGCCAAACAGTACGATATACCAATTATCACGCAACAGGTTTAAATCCAATCCCATACCCAATGTGATAAAGAAGAACGCCATGAACATCATGGAATACGGACTGATTGTAGCGGTGATTTGATGACGATAAATCGTTTCTGACATCAGCATACCGGCCAAGAATGCCCCCAACCCAGCCGGCAGCCCCATTGTATCTAGCAACACGGCCCAGATGATAATGTTCAACATTACAACCAATAAAAATGCTTCTTTGGATTGCAGTTTAGACACCAGACGAAGCAATGGATTTAAGACAAAGCGACCGACCAAGACAACACTGAAAACCAATGCGACAGAAATTACCACAACGTCGATTGCGGTTGCCCCCAGGTTAAATGATTTGCCAGAAAATACCGGCAACATCGCCAACAGGGGAATGGACAGTAAATCTTGGAATAACAAGATTGAAAATGTTTGACGCCCCATATTACTGTTTAACTGGTTCCGGTCGGTTAACATTTCCAGGACGGACGAAGTACTGGACATTGCCAACATTAATGCGACCATCATGCAACCCATCATTGTCCAGTCTGTAATACTGAACAACATTGGGAACAGCATTATTGCGACCATCATAACCTGGGCGGCACCAAAACCAAAAATTGTATGCCGCATATTCCACAGGCGTTTAATATTGATTTCCAAACCGATATTAAACCATAAAAACAGGATACCTAAATCCCCCAGGAACGACCATGTGGAATTCATTTCAAACAAATTTAATGCGTATGGTCCAGACAGGACACCTGCAAATAAAAATGCAACCAACGCACCGATTTTAGCCGTACGCAATAAATAGACCAGCACAAAAACAATTGCAAAAAATATAAGTGCAGATATTGGCATGATATGTATTCTCTCTCTGTGATTATCCCAGGTATGATATGATTATATCAAATCGTGGGCCAATGTTGCAAACATTTCTGGTGATAATTTTTCTGCACGTTCGGTTCCAGACAACCCGTACCGTTCCCAATCAACGTTTGGCATAATTGCACGTATCATTTTGCGACGCTGGCCAAATAATTTTGCAGTTATTTGTTCAATCGCCCCCAGGTTTGTTATGCGTGCTATTTTTTCACGATTTGGAATAATCTGGACCACTGCGGATTGAACACGTGGACGTGGAACAAAGGCGGTGTTGGGAACATCAAATAAAATTTTCGCATCTGCAATCAATGATGTTAAAACCGCCAGACGGCCATAATGTTCGTCGCCGGGGCGTGATGTGATACGCAGGGCAACTTCGCGTTGAAACATTAATGTCAAAGACGAAATCGATTCGCCGTGTGCAATCTTATGCAACCATCCGATTAATAATTCTGTTCCAACGTTGTATGGCAAATTTGCACATATCGCATATTCGGTCAATCCCAATTTAGAAAAATCGACACGCAATGCATCATCGAATATCACAGACAGACGACCGTTTGATGCATCAACAACACGGGATAAAATTGGTTCGGTTGTTTTATCTTTTTCAATTGCGATTACACGTGGTGCACCCGCCATTAAAATCGCACGGGTTAAACCGGCGGGGCCAGGTCCCACTTCGACCACAGGGATGTTTGTAATATCGGGGACACTGCGTGCAATGCGGCCAGTTAAATTCAAATCAAATAAAAAGTTTTGACCAAATTGCTTTTTAGGTTCCAGTCCACAATCACGCATCATTTCAGATACAGGTGGCAATGTGGCAATCATATCTGTCATAATGATTTACGCCCCCCAAACGCCAATGTTAATGTACCATCATCAATGTAATCCAGGTCACCACCCAACGGCACACCGGACGCCAATTCAGAAAACGCAACCCCAGATACAGCACCGATGGCGGACATAATGTAATGCTGGGTTGTTTTGCCTTCGACGGTGTTAGGCAACGCAAAAATAATTTCTGTGATATGTTCTTGTTCAATACGTGATGGCAGGTTCGATATATTCAAATCCGATGGCAAAACGCCCCCTGCCCCGGATAACAGACCGCCAATAATATGATAACGACCATGAAATACAGATGATTTTTCCAACGTCCAAACATCGGCCAAGTCACGAACGATGCACAACTGGCCGTTGGCACGATTGGTATCACGACAAAATTCACATACAGAATTGCGGTCGGTCAAAATTCCACATGTTGGACACGGTACAATTGTTTCGGCAGCATCAATTAACGCCGTTGCCAATGCAGATGCACGACCGGTTTTATCCTGGAGCAACGATAACACAATGCGTTGACCACCACGTGCACCAACACGTGGCAATTTTGCGAATAATTTTATTAATTTTTCAATTTTTGGATTCATGATTGTTCATAACAATACTAGTGAAAAACGTAACTGTCAATACCATTGGCGGTGGCGTTGGATTTTATTTGCTGGGCCGCAGATTCAGACAATCCGTTAACACGAACACGATACATGCCATTTGATGCAGTTTCAATGACTGCATTTACACCCAATTTGTTTTTAACGTTTTGAACCTGGGTTTCGGCCGATGAACGTGATGAAAATGCACCAAACTGAACCCCGGCAGAACCCGGCACAGAATTTGCCACAGGTGCCGAAGTTGTCGGTTTAGAATATACGGGGGCGGCGGCGGATGTTGCCGCATTGTATGCCGCATTAAATGTTGTCACAGGCTGGGTTGGTGCCGGCGG
Source organism: Alphaproteobacteria bacterium (assembly GCA_017502865.1). Classification (GTDB taxonomy): domain Bacteria; phylum Pseudomonadota; class Alphaproteobacteria; order Rs-D84; family Rs-D84; genus Enterousia. The sequence continues at coordinate 17,655 of JAFVUD010000004.1, forward strand.
TGGGGGTGACGTGTATGACGCTTGGGGCGATGGCTGGGACACCGATTGTGCCACAGGTTTTGTCACAGACACAGGTGTGGCACCATTGTTTAACATTGAAAAACCACGGTTTAACATCTGGGCGGCGACGTTTGCACGAACGTCTTTGTTTTCAGCACCCAACACAACCGACATTAATCGTTTATTGTCACGATTGGCGGTTGCAACCAATGAATACTTTGATTTTTTTGTATAGCCGGTTTTCATACCATCGCAACCCGCATACGAGCCCAGCAGACGATTTCCATTGGTGTATGTTTTGCCGTTGTATGTCCAACTTTTTATACCAAAGAAATGCCAATATTGCGGAAAGTGTTTATACACCGCCATGGACAGCAACGCAATATCACGGGCGGTTGACATGTGATCGTCGTTCGGCAGGCCCGATGAGTTTTCAAAATTCGTGCGTGTTAATCCAATTTCACGTGCAACACGGGTCATTAAATCGGCAAAGGATTCTTCCTGGCCACCTTTAAGGTTTTCGGCCAAAACACGGGCAACGTCGTTCGCACTGTGTACGGCCAATGCCTTAATCGCATCTTCGACACGGATTTTAGAACCCGCCGGCAATCCCAATTTTACAGGTTCTGCATTTGCGGCAGATTGGGACACAATCAAATAATCATTCAAATTCAAACGACCATGTTCCAACGCATCAAACGTCAGGTACAATGTCATGATTTTGGTCAAACTGGCCGGGTAATTTAATTCGTTGGCATTTTCTTGGTACAGGACACGCCCGGTATCCATATCCGCAACCAACGCAGCACGATATTGGGCCGAATGGGCGGCGGTGCATGCCAATATTGCGGATAAAATGATTAACATTCTTCTCATACAACAAATGATAATAAAAAACGGTTGATTGGGTCAACCGCTAAATGAATATATTGGGCAAATATTATATTGCCGTGGTCTGTTCGTACGTACAACCACCACCAGATATTGTATATGAACCAGTATTATCAAAGTATGTACCACCATCAACCATTTTACACGCAGAAACCGATGTAGAACCGGGGCTGTCGGTTGTGCCACCTTCGGGACAGGCGGTACAGCCACCACCATTTACAATAACACGCCCAGACGAATAATAACCAATATTACAAACGAATTCTGCGGTGCCACCGGCACACGTTGCATTTCTGGGACATTCCGCACATGAATATGTTGTTGTAATGGGCGACTGTGAAAAAAAGGCGGTTCTGTAATATCCTGGATTACACATTACGGTGTGGGTTTCGTTATCACAACTGGCATTATCTGGACAGGCAACACATTTCACGCCATTAAAATATTCGGCACTGGTACAAATTGCAACGCACGCATCACCGGCAGTGTTTTTTTGATAACCAGTTTTGCATACAAAAGATGCAGTACCACCCGAACACGTGGCATTTGCGGGACAGGCCACGCACAAATTGTTGGATTTGTAATAATTGACATTACATTGAATTGCACCAGAAACACATTTGCCATTGACGGGTATCAAATTACACACAGTCGATGTTGCCGACGTAGGGTTGCCGCAATAACCAGACGCACAGGAATATGTAGATCTGCCAGACGACACACACGTACAACGTCTGATACAATCTGTCACCCTGCCTTCTAATACCTGGGTGGTGGTTGTAATAATATGATTGGCATTTGGGCCAGACGTGCTGCTGGGACAGTTGCAATTTGGTTCATAACAACTGTTCGTCGTGGTTATGGAAGAACAAGTCCCAACTACATCAACCGCAAGATAAGGACACTGCAGTTTGTCAGTAGGCTCCACCGGCAGCAATGTATCAGAACCGTCCACAATGCTGTCTTCTTTATCAATTGCTGTGTCGCCAACATTGGTGACAGCACGGGCAACAATGGCAGAATGCGACATTGTCGGCATTAACAACGCAATGAAAAGTGCGATATAAAACTTCACAACGAATAATTGCATTTTGCAGTGAATTTCTTGGTTCCTTTGTCGTCGGTCCATGTGGCGGTGGCCGGAACATAACAATCTGTCACCGCAGAGGCACCCGCAGCAGATGTTTGTTTGCCAGTTAATTCATCGGGTGGACACACAGAACAACCATCGCCGGACGAGTTTTTGTAATAACCGGCGGCACACACGAATGTCGAACTGTTTCCGCCGGCACATGTCGCATTGTCTGGACATGCGGTACAACCAGATGTTGAACCGGTGGCGGTACCATAATATCCACTGGCACAGGCATATGTTGTACGAACGCTGCGATTACATACACAAGTTACAGTTCCGGTGACACCGTCCGAGTTTGTTGTAAATTGCTGCTCGACCCCGAAATGATTGGTTGCTTCTATACCATATCTGTTCGGCAGCAGCGTCCTGCTGCCCGTGCAAGTGTATTCGCCGGTTGTGATATCCTTGCACACGCTGTTTGCATTATCTGCATAACAAGAGTCATCACGGGTATATGTTATGCCAGCCAGCTGTTGATCATTGGCCAGAACAATACACATTTCACGTGTTTCCACCCCATGTGCAACATTTATCCCCAATAAAATCCCCACAAAAACAAACAGAAACAACTTCTTCATGATGTCCCTTCCCCATAATCACATATTATCAGGTTAGCAATATTAGATTTGCGGTGCAAGAAAAACATTGCTATAATGCCACTGAAAATTTTTAACAAAGGAACAAATATGTTGATAAAGAAAGATGTTGTTGTGTTTGACTTTGACGGAACACTGTCGGCGTTGGATTCAAATGTGCAATTTGCAAAATACTGCATCAAACGTGAACCACGCACATGGCTGTATATCCCACTGATGATGGTGTGTGGGGTGGCACGCTGGGTCAAACCAGATGGGGTTTGGTGGCGTGAAAATATCCGCAGATTTATGACACCGGGGTTAATCAAAAAACATTCACGTGATTTTATCAAGCAACACAAACGTGAAAGATTTGGTTGGGCCAAAGAACGGGTCATGGCCGAACGTGAAGCCGGTCGCAAAGTCGTGTTGATTTCTGCAGGGACAGATTATTTGGTGCCACATTTGGTCAAAGATATTAAATTTGATGCAATTTTGACATCACGCATGGACAAGAAAAAGCCATGGAAATACGAATATCTGTGCTGGGGCATGAACAAGGTTTATGCATTAGACGAATGGGCCAAAGAAAATAAAATGATTCCAAATGTTGTGCGTTCGTATTCAGACAGTAAATCTGATATGCCAATGATGGAAATCGCAGACGAACAGGTCTGGATTGACCGCAAAACAGGTATGCGAAAATAAACCCAGTGCATATTTATGGCATTTTGATAAAATAGTTTCCATGGCAATCATGGAAACTTTTTTTGATTTTTTAAGTGCAACGGGCGGTGCGATATTGGGGGCGGTATTTGCGTTCTTTTTGAACCGCAATCGAAACCGACGTAAAGACAACCAGATTGTTATCGGGCGACAGGCACTGGAAAAAATCAAGATTGAAAATGCAGAATTGATGGCACGTATCCAGGAAAAAGACAAAATGATCGCACAATTAAAATCACAATTGGAAATTCTGGAAAACAAAAAGAAGAAATAAAAAAATCCCCATGACGGGGATTTTGTTTAATCTTCGCCAAAGTCCATTCCACGCAACTTTTCTGCACGTGGGGCGATTTTGCCAACGGATGTTTGTAATTGTTCGATATCGGTTTGTGCCTGGGCAAAGTGTTGCTGGACACGGGCGGCACGGTCCGACAAGCGTGTCAAATCGGTCAGCAGCATATCCAGTTCTTTCTTAATCTGGGCGGCAACACGTTTGATTTTTATATCAGACAGTACGGCACGAATTGTATTCAATGTTGCCCACAATGTTGATGGCGACACGATAAATACACGTTTGCGGGCCGCATAATCGATTGTGGTTGGAAATTCACGATGCAACGTTTCAAATATAGATTCAGATGCAATGAACATCATAGCGGATTCTGCGGTGCGACCGGGGATAATGTATTTTTCCCCAATTGCATCAATGTGTTTGCGAACATCCAGTTCAAACTGTTTACGGGCAATGCCGTCGGTATTGTCGGCCATCATGCGGTTGTATGATTCCAATGGGAATTTACTGTCGATAATCATGTCGCCCGGCGGATACGGCAGACGGATTATACAATCTGGGCGGACACCAGTTTCCAGAACACTTTGGAACGCATAACTGTCGGGGGGCATGATATCGGCCACCAAATCTTCCAGTTGGCGTTCACCAAATGTGCCACGGGCCTGTTTATTACCCATCAAGATATTCTTAAAATTCGCAATGTCGCCACTGATGTTTTTTAATTCGATGGCGTTCTGGGACAATGCACCCAGACGTTCTGCCAGACGTTCACGCAGACGGGCATTATCTTCACGCAGGGCCGAAATATCCACCGTTGGACGACGCATCAACAGGGTTAACAGCAATGCGATAATTATAAACAATAATACAAAAATATAAGTTGTCATTTCACTTTCCTTTGCTAAAATCTATTATAAGAGGTTTTATAAATGTTGCAAATGAAACTTTGTGGGGATTTGGTTTTGCGTCAAAAATGCGAACCGGTCGAACACATTACAGATGATATTTTGGCGACCCTGGACGAAATGGTCGCAATGATGGACGAACAGAATGGGGTTGGACTGGCCGCACCCCAGGTGGGCATTTTATCCAGATTCTTGGTTATGATGGACCCTGATTCAAAACAGGTATTCCGCATGATTAATCCACGGATTGTGTCACGCAGTGAAAAGACATGTCGCATGGAAGAAGGTTGTCTGTCGGTGCTGGGCAACGATGGGTTGCCGGTATTTTCGCATGTGGTGCGACCTGAATCTGTGGTTGTTGAATGGACCGATGAAAACGGCGACAGCAAAATGGCAGAGATGGCCGGGTTGCCGGCACGTGTGGTTCAGCATGAAACAGATCATCTGGATGGGATTTTGTTTATCGACCATTTGCCGTCTGTTAAACGTGAAATGGTTATGCGTAAAGTAAAAAAACGGAAGTAGAGAATATGAAGTTGGTTTTGATGGGAACAAACAGTTTTGTTGTTCCAATCTTTGATGCGATTAAAAATGCCGGGCATGAAATTTTGGCTGTGTTCACACGTGCACCAAAACCTGTGGGCCGCAAACAGGTTTTAACGCCATCGCCTGTGCACATGTGGGCCGAACAAAATGGTTTGGTGGTACACACAAACATTGGCGAATACAATTATTCGCCAGATATGATTGTGGTTATTTCGTACGGTGTGATTTTGCGTGACAACGTTTTATCGTCTGGGCCGTGTGTGAACATTCACCCCAGTGCCCTGCCCCAATATCGTGGACCATCGCCAATTCGTACTGCGATTTTTAATGGCGATGAAAAGTCTGCGGTTTGTTTGATGGACGTGACAGCAGAACTGGATGCAGGTGGTGTACATATGCGACGTGAATTTGATATTGCACCAAATGACACCAATGATGATATTGAAGCCAAGGTTTCAAAATTGGCCAGTAAAATGATGGTTGAATACCTGGACAATCCAGAAAAATATCCGGCGGTGCCACAGGTGGGCGAACCAACATTTACACGAAAATTTACCGGCGCAGATGAAATGATTGATTGGTCCAAGTCACCAATTCAAATTCACAACCAGATTCGTGCGTTGGGATGCGGCCGCACCAAGGTTAATGGGGTGGACGTAAAAATCTTGGAAACAAAAATTGAAAATGGGGAATTAAAGGTTATTCGAATTCAGCCCGCAGGAAAAAAGCCTATGGATTGGAAAAGTTTTGTGAACGGTCTGCGTGGGGCAGAAATTAAATATGGGGAATAAATATGTCTGATAATGTTACAGAAGAAAAAATTTGTAAAAACTGTGATTGCTTTTTGATATTTAGCAAAGAAGGTTTGTGCTATTACGGGGAACCAGCGAATATTTTCTTTTTTGGCCCGCGCAAGGTTAGTGCATGCGACACATGTGACCACTGGATTAAAAAACAGACTGAAAAAACACGATAAAAATATGACACGATACAAGGTTATTTTGGAATACGATGGCACAGATTTAATCGGCTGGCAGGAAAATCGCCAGGGGCCGTCTGTGCAATCGTTGATAAAAGACGCAATTGAAAAATTCTGTGGCGTGCGACCCGATGTTGTGGGTGCAGGTCGCACAGATGCCGGCGTGCATGCGGTGGGTATGGTTGCACACATGGATATCGATGGCGAACACAGTGCAAATACTGTGATGCGGGCAATTAACTTCTATCTGGTGGGAAAGCCGGTCGTGGTGTTGGACTGTAAAATTGTGAATGATGATTTCAATGCACGGTTTGACTGTGTGGCACGACACTATAAATACATTGTTTCAAATCGTATGGCGGCACCGGTACTGAACAAAAATCGTGTTTACTGGGTGCCACGAAAATTAGACATAGAAAAAATGCAGGCAGCGGCCCAGAAGTTAATCGGCAACCATGATTTTACCAGTTTTCGTGCATCAGAATGCCAGGCAAAAAGCCCGATTAAAACACTGGATAAAATCAGCATTACAAAAAATGGTGATGATATTATGTTTGAATTTTCGGCACGTTCTTTCCTGCATCACATGGTGCGGAATATTGTGGGGACACTGGTTGAAATTGGCTTAAGCAAACCGTATGATATCGATGAAATTTTAGCAGCCAAAAACCGCAGTGCCGCCGGTCCAACCGCACCGGCAGATGGGCTGTATTTTATCGGCGCCGATTATGCCAATAACGATTAGTGGTTGTTTGGCGAACGGTTCCATTTTCATAGACCACAGACCCACGGGGCAAGATTTTATGTTGGCACGCAGGTGCATCGATTTCAAAATTTGAAACGATGAAGTCTGTGTCTTTGTTGGTGCACCATTTATTAAGATTTTTCATCAGTGGCATAAAGCGGTTGGTCTGGACCAGGCGAATTCCATTATGTTCAAATTCACATATGTTGCGGTGGCATTTCTGTTTCGTGGTGGGCGTGTCGGGGGAAATGCCAACGTACTGTTTCCATGTATCAAACGCAAAGTAATGTTTGGACGAACGTGATTTATTAAATACCAGATTCGAATCGCCATCATACATTGCGACCAATTCATTATCGGCACTGGTTATAAAAACGGGCCGTGGGGACAATGTATACAGTGTGATTCCAGTCGTTATAAAAATACCACACAAAATATAATTTATCTTTACACGAATTGGTCGAACGAATATCAGGCACGCAAATCCTAATATGCACAATATAATAACAAGATTTGAAATGTGTGGCATTTGGATTGTGGCGTATGGCAGGCCGGATATCGTTTGGGCGACGACAAATAATTTTTCATAGATTATGTGTGCCCATTCTGTTGCAAATGGTACACCAAATGTTCCCAGAATTACCAACGGCATTATTGCGAACGAAAATACCGGCAATAATATCAAATTACCCACAACACCAAACAATGGCAGCGCACCAAAGTGTGCAATAACAAATGGTGCAGTGAACACGGTTGCAACAACAGATGTCATAATTGTTATGTAAATTATGCGTAATATTTTCTGGAAAAACGTACGTGGTTTGTACTGGACATCGCCCCAAAACCACACCAGGCCAAAGACGGCGGAAAAAGATAACTGAAAACCGGGCTGCATGACATAGTGTGGATTTATTAAAAACACAACCAGCATTGCCAGGCATATATTACGCAATGATACGGCAGTGCGGCCAAATATGAATGCCATAAATACCAGTGTCGTCATTAAAAACGCACGCACAGTTGCAACATCACAACCCGACAGAAACAGGTACCCCAGCAACCCCAACCATGCAAACGCCATTGCAGGTATGCGGGCGGGAATTCGTCGTGTAATATATGGCACGGAACGAAAGATTAAAAAGAATACTGCAAACAGCCAGCCGCCGACCAGGGTCATATGAAAACCACTGATTGACCAGACGTGGCCAACGCCGGTTGCCGTCCAGATTTTTGATTCGTTTTCGGGCACTGAATTTTTATACCCCAGTACCAGCGCATCGACTAAAAATGAATTTGATTCACGATGCAGATTATCACGAATTTTATTTATTACAGATGCATCACCAGATTCCAAAATGGTTATATCTGTGACATAGCCAGTGGCAGTCAGGCCGTTAAAATATGCCCAACGTGCATAATCAAATGTTTCGGGTGTATATGCGGCAGATGGCCGGTAAAGCGTTGCAGTGGCAGACACACGGTCGCCCAGGTCAGGTGTGGGTACGTCGTCGGTCAAAGAAACACGAATATTTACATCATCATCTGTGTTCAGGTACAGGCGGGTTTTATTGTTTGCGGTATCTATGTTCACAACGTTGGCTGTAATTATTGTGTCACGCATGTCGTGTTTTAACGTTGGTGTGTCTGTTATGTGTGTATATGAATATGCATAACAAAATCCAAACATAAACAGTATCAATCCACGCAACAACAAGTGCACACGTGGCACCAGTGCAAGCACCGCCAACAACATTGTGACAGCAGTTGGAAAAATCAGTTTTGGCTCAAACGGCAACGCAAAATACAACCCCGCCCCCAGTGCCATAAGCAACCCAGACCACATGAATAGATTTCGATACTGATTTTCCAGTAATTTCTGCATATTTTCAGTATAGGAATTTATTTCGTTGCGTTGCAATCCAAAATTTCCTATGATGAAAGTCCATAAGGGGGCAAGCTTATGGCAAAGTATATATTTATTACCGGTGGTGTAGTTTCCAGTTTAGGCAAGGGCGTCGCAGCGGCAGGTTGTGGCGCCCTTCTTCAATCCAGGGGGTACACCGTTCATGCACGAAAATTCGATCCATATTTAAACATAGACCCAGGCACTATGTCACCGTTTCAACACGGCGAAGTGTACGTGACCAATGACGGGTACGAAACAGATTTGGATTTAGGATACTATGAAAGATTTCTGGGGGCAAAACTGACACGAAATGATTCTGTGTCGGGTGGGCGTATTTACTGGGACGTGTTAAACGCAGAAAGACGTGGCGATTATCTGGGCGGAACGGTGCAGATGATTCCACACGTTTCTAATCGAATCAAAGAATACATTGGGGCACCCATTGACACAGACTTTGTAGTGTGTGAAATCGGCGGTACCGTTGGCGATATCGAAGGCAAGATATTCTTGGAATCTATTCGACAATTCGCCAATCAGGTTGGACGCAGAAATGTTATGTTTGTGCATTTAACACTGGCACCATATCTGGAAAAGTCGGGCGAATTAAAAACCAAACCAACCCAGATGTCTGTGCGACAGTTGCTGGAAAATGGAATTCAGGCAGATATGTTAATTGTGCGTACACCACGTATGCTGACCGCAGACGAACGGGGTAAAATTGGCATGTTCTGTAATTTGCCGGCAAAAAATGTTATCAGTGGGATCGATGTAGATAATATCTATAAAATTCCGTTGGCGTACGAAGCACAACATGTGTTCGATATTATCGCAGAACATTTTGGGTTGCCAAATGCATCGGGGAATATGGAACGATTCCAGAAAATTGAAAACTATCTGGGGGCGGACATTCCAACCGTCAACATCGGGGTTGTGGGTAAATACTTTGATGTGCCAGATGCGTACAAATCTTTGAACGAAGCGTTATTCCACGCAGGAATTCAAAACAATGTGCATGTCAAAATTCACAAGATAAATGCCGAAGATTTTACACCAGATGCATGCAATGGAATGCATGGAATACTGGTACCGGGCGGGTTCGGCACACGTGGGGTCGAAGGTAAAATTGCCGCCGCCAGGTTTGCACGTGAAAACAATGTGCCATACATGGGAATTTGTCTGGGGATGCAGGTGGCAGTTATAGAATTCGCACGCAATGTGTTGGGAATTGAAAATGCAAATTCAACTGAATTTGATAAAAACTGTACACCGATTGTAGATATTATGCCCGACCACGATGCGGCGGATATGGGTGGCACGTTGCGATTGGGGGCATATCCATGTGAAATCAAACCAGGCACACGGGCAGAACAGATTTGGGGCACAAATAAAATTTCTGAACGGCATCGTCACAGATACGAAGTTGATGTCAAGTGGGCCGATAAATTTGCCCAGGCAGGAATGGTTGTATCGGGAATCAGTCCAGACGGACGATTACCGGAAATTGTTGAAATACCATCACATCCGTTCTTTGTTGCAGGGCAATTTCATCCGGAATTTCAATCCAGCCCGTATTCGGGTCACCCGATGTTCAATGCGTTCATTGCCGCAGCGGCAAAGCATTAAATAACAAAACCGCCCAAACGGGCGGTTTTTATTTCCCAAAAATAAAATCTGGATTTCTGGACAGTTCGATTATAGCGTCCATGTTATCTGCATCTGTGGTGCGTTGACGTTTTTCTTTGCCACAGATTTCGCAACGGTGGGTGATTATAAAACGTGCACCATCCGCCACAACAGATATTGGTTTCATCATACCGCCACAGGTCGCCGCACGGTCGCCCGGATTATTATCGACATGGCGTGACCACAGGCAATGTGGGCAATGGTTTGTATAACCATTACCATGAACAACTGTGCCACAATGGGCACAGTTAAAATCTTCGATTGTTTTGGTAAAACCTTTCATTACAGTCCCAATGCGTTGCGGTACATCTGGGTTAATTCATCGGCTTCGTCCAGTTCATCTGGGTCCAATTTACGCAGACGTATCATTTGGCGGATATATTTAGGGTCAAACCCAGCCGATTTTGCTTCGCTGTAGATTTCTTTGATGTCGGCGGCGATTGCGGCGGTATCTTCGTTTAATTTTTCAATTCTTTCGATAATGCTGACCAACTGCTGGTTATCGATTGCACCATGATTTGCTTGTTTCATTGATGTTTTCCCCTTGTTTATTCCAAGACTTTATGATATATCATAAAACGAAAAAATCAAGAAAAACAAAAACAACAATATCGGGGTATGGATATGAATAAATATACTAAAATTACAGCATCTATTGGTCCAAATTGCGAAGACCGCGAAGTTTTAACACGTATGATTTCAGCCGGTGTAAATATGTGCCGACTGAATTTCAGCCATGACACAGGCGATGTCCAGGGACATAAAATCGATTTAATTCGTGAAATATCCACAGAATTAAACACACCTGTGGCGGTTATGATTGACCTGCAGGGGCCAAAGCATCGTATCGGTAATTTCGCAACAGAAGATAAATACCCACTGGAAATCGGCCAGAAGTTTGTTTTTGATAACGACCCAACCCCAGGCGACAGCACACGTGTACAGTTGCCAGACGAAGACGTTTTGAAATCGTTAAAAGTTGGTGACCGTGTTCTGTTGAATGACGGTAAAATTGAAATGCGTGTTGATGCCATTCTGGATAACGGAATTGAAACAACCGTTATGCGTGGGACAGAAATCTGGTCCAGACGTGGGTTTAATTTGCCAGACACAGAAATTGCAACATCTGTGCTGACAGAAAAAGACCGGGCAGATTTGGAATATGCAATTACTAAAAATCCAGACTATGTTGCGATTTCTTTTGTTCAAAAACCAGAAGACGTTGCCGAAGTGCGTGATTTCATTACAGAACGCAGTGGGCATCCAATTAAAATTATTGCTAAAATCGAACGCCCAAATGCAGTTGAACGTATCACTGATATCGCAGCAGCAGCAGATGGTATTATGATTGCACGTGGCGATTTGGCGGTAGAGGTTCCGTTCGAAGAAGTGCCGGCTATTTCACGCCACATCATTCGTGAATGTCGCAAAATGAACAAGCCTGTTATCGTAGCGACCCAGATGTTGGGCACAATGGTGAACAGCGAATTCCCAACACGTGCAGAAATCACAGACGTTGCGAATGCTGCATATCTGCGTGCGGATTCCACCATGACATCCGAAGAAACAACAATTGGTATCAATCCGGTCAATGTTATCAATACTATGTACAAAATATTGGCGTATGCAGACAGTGACGCGATTGCTAATCCATACGATTGGTCACGTGTTGAAAATATTCCTGAAAACGATTGGTCACGTTCGGTTGCATCTATGGCATATTTGAACAAAGCAAACGCAATTGTCGTGTTTGCACGTGACACAATTGCAGCGACACAGATTTCATGCCGTAAACCAGATATTCCAGTTATCGCAGTATGTAATGAATCTGTGATTGCGAACCAGTTATGTTTGGCACGTGGCATTTTCCCAATTTACGACAATGAATTGTTTGGGATGCGTGATGCATTTAATGCGGCACGCCGTTTCAACATCAATACGGGCAAACTGGTTATCGTTGATGATGAAAAAATTAGTTTGCGTACATTGGACTAAATCCAGAAAAAGCACAAATAAAAAAAATGCCCCGATTGGGGCATTTTTCTGTTTGATTATTTACGGCGCCAGGTTGGCTTCCAATGACGGGCACGTTCTATCAAGAAGAACAATGCAGGTGTCAATGTGAATGTCCAAATCAAACTGGCCAGCATACCACCAATCATAACGGCACCCATTGCAACCTTCATACCGTCGATTGACCATAACTGGGGTACCATACCTGCAATAACGGCAATAGATGTCATTAAAACCATGTTCTTTTTATCCATCAATTCTTGCCACAGGGTGGTGTATGGATTTTCGCCGGCACTGACACGTTTAATCGTTGGTTCCAGTACCAGAATATTATTATTTACCACCAGACCAACCAACATAACAAATGCCAACATAGCACCAACGTTCATTGTGGCCCCAGACAAGAACATCATTACAAACACACCAACAAAACTGGTCAAGATTGATGTTGCGATTGTAAATGGATGTGCCAAAGAATTCAAAATAGCCGCCAACAACATAAATGTCAGGATTGTAGCCAGCAAGAAGGCACGACCAATTTCACGACCAGATTCAGCCTGGGTATCAGACATACCACCAAATTCTGTGTAATAACCCGGTGCCCATTCCATTTTATCCAATTCGTTTTGAATCTTGGTTTGAACCGGACCCATGGTTGATTTACCGATATTAATGTCGATTTCAGTATATCTGTTTTTGTTTTTGCGGCGAATGTCTGGGGTAGAACGTTCCATTTTAATTTCACCCAACGATGATAATGGAACCATACCTTTTTGTGAATTTACATAGACATTGTCAAACAGTGCCGCGTTTTTGAATGGTTTTGCAAATTCCAAAATGATTGGATATTCTTCGCCATTTTCTTTGTATTTGTAGTCATCGTTTCCATACAGGGCGGTACGCAATGTTGTACCGGCGTATGAATTTTGAACGCCCCAGAAACTCATTTGTTCGGTATTTGGAACAAATTGTGTTTCCATGGCCGGCAACTGTTGTGCACGCACGGCCGATTGCACTTCGGGGATACGGTTTACAATATCGATGATTTTGTCTGCGTATTCTTCACGAATTTCATCGTTATCGCCATACACATTCAATACCAAGTCCGATGAAATGCCCGTTGACATCGCTTCGCCGGCACGGATTTGGATTTCTGCATCTGCGATATCCGATATTGCAGGCAACATTTTCTGGGCCAAAATTTTGTCTGAATCACGACGTTCAGATGCGTCAACCAATTCGATGGTGACGGTAATGTTCTGCAAACCACGTTCACCAATTTTAACAGTGGTTGATTTTACCGCATCAAATTTGTGCAGACGTTCTTCGATTTGGGTCGCAATAGATTCAGACTTTTCATATGTGGACCCCATTGGTGCACGTGCAGTCACAGTGATTTCGTTTGCGTCTGTGGATGGCGAAAATTCATTTCCAACAAATTTCATCAGCATTGTTGATGCAATAAATACTGCAACCGCAATACCAACAACACGCCATGGGTGTGAATGCTGGTAATCATACCAACGACGCAGACCACCGTTGACAGCCGCCGTTGCTTCGGCCTTGGCCGGGGTGGCAGCAGATTTGCGGGCACGCTTTCTGTCGGTCAGGCGCAGGAATTTCGCAATCATCATTGGGGTCAATGTGAACGAGAACAGCAATGACAGCAATGTCAAATACACAACGGTCATACCAAACTGAACCATAAATTGACCAACGATACCGCCCATAAATGCCAATGGCAAGAACACCACTACGTTTGTACCAACACCCGCCAATACAGAAACGGCAACTTTTTTAGTACCGTCAATGGCGGCATCTTCGGGGTCTTTGCCGGCACGCATTTCTTGCAGGGCAGATTCAATCAAAATAATCGCATTTGATACCAGTGTACCCAGTGCAGATGAATATGCCAACAATGTCAATGCGTTGATGGTAAATCCAGAACCGTCCATCATAAAGAAGCCTGCAATCAAAGATGCAGGAATAACGACACCTGCGATGACGGTTGAACGCCAGTTGCGTGTAAATACCAACAACACCAACACAGTCAGCAGAACACCCAAGATAATGCCGTTGATAGTGCTGTTGGTTTCGTCGGCAACCGCAATGGAAGAGTCCGCAGCAATCAACATTTCTGCATCTGGGAAACGTGATTTCAAATCGTTCTGCAATGCAGGCATTTTTTCACGCAATGCATTCGAAATGTTAATCGCATTACCGTCTGATGATTTTACAACAGATGCAACAACAACGTTTTCGCCATTATAACGTGCACCGTTTTCAATATCACGGGCGGCATCTGTAATTGTTGCAATTTCAGATAATTTAAATCTGTCACCTTCGACGGTGGTCAATTGCAGGTTTGCTATTTCATCAACAGATGCAAATTCACCAATAAAACGAACGTTCGATGAAGACTGGCTGGTTTCGATTTTACCCCCAGGAACGTTCAAATTATGTGCACCCATTGCTGCAACGATATCCATGACTGTCACACCGTGGGCCGCCATAGAATCTGGGTTCATGGCAACACGAATTGCACGTTCACGGCCACCGAAAACAGACACACTGGCCACGCCGGGAATGGCGGTGATTTTGTTGGACAGAACATCATCTACGTATTCTTCGACATCACGGGCATCGGCACCACGGATAACAATATCCATAACGGATTCCTGTAATGGGTTCAATTTTTCAACAACAGGGTTATCCATGTCGTCTGGGAATTCCGAAATCAGTGCGTCCAGTTTTGTTTTTACTTCGGATGCTTTGTCGTTTACATTTACGCCCAAATTAAATTCAGCCATTACAAAACCGCTGTTTTCATAGCCGTATGATGTAATGTTTTTTAATTCAGATACTTCGGATATGGCATCTTCGGCACGTTTGATAATCTGGGATTCGATTTCTTCGGGTGATGCACCTGGATATACGAATGTCGCCGTTACCATTGGAAAATCCAACGCAGGTGTGCGTTCGATGTTCATATTTGGAAATGATACAAAACCCAATACAACCCACAACAATACAAACATTAATGTGGTAATTGGTCTGCGTACGAAAAATTTCAGCATGTTGTTTCCCCTTTACCTTGGCTGTTATTCTTTGATTTGGACTTTGTCGCCGGCGTTCACAGTGGTTAAAATAACCATGTCGCCATCGTTCAAACCAGATGTGATGTATGCGGTTTCAGAATCTTGACGGGTAATGGTCACATTGCGTGCAACCGCAACACCATTTTCGACCACCATTACAGAATCGTTCGCCACAGCATACAATGGAATAAAATAACCACGACCGTTGAATTCTGCAAAATGCAGGCCATCGCCAACGCCAGTGGTGCGGACAACATACATCCCAGAATCATAATCCAGGCCAGATGACACAGAAACAATTTTGCCATTGCCCAGTTTCTGGCCGGCACGTAATTTTGATGCACGGGCACCGGTGACATATGCACGATTGTTTTGAACCGCCAATGGTTCGTATAAAACACCATCTTTCTGCTTTGCTGTGACAACTTCGATTGGGGCACCACGATCGGCAGCAACACGTGATGCATTAAATACAAAACGTGAATTTTCTGCCGCCACAGATGCAAAGCGGAACGCAACCCAGCCAATCAACAATACCGCCAATGCGATATATAAGAACCGTTTGAATTTTTGTGTTTGCATAGTTTCTTGTATTTTTTCCATTTTATTCACCCAACTTTTTCACCGCTTGTTCAGACATCAATATATTAAATTTAGTGTTCAGCAATGCCATATCCAATTGATATAAACCCGCCGATACATCCGCCAATTCAACCGCAGACGTTTGTCCAGATGCAAAACGGTTCTGGGACAATTCGTATGTTTTAGCGGCTAAATCACGGGCTTTGGTCAATGTGGCCAAATTACCACGCAGACGGTCATATTGACGAACTGCATTATTATACTGTTCTGTGGTCATCTTTTTTGCCTGGGCCAGGTCTTCACGGGCCGCTTCGGCATTCATGGCATCAACGGTGGCATTTGCACGATTTACACCGCCGGTAAAGATTGGCACCTGTAATGCCAGACCCCAATATGCAGATTGGCTGCCACTTTTATCAAACATGTGACCGATATCGTCAGACATTGTTGAATATGTGTATGATGCAGTTGCCGCCAATGTTGGATTGCCGTTTGCACGCTGGGAACGGGCCGAACGTTCATACATTTTTACCTGTTCATCCAGAATTTGCCATTGTGGTGTGGTCTTTAATTCACCGGCATTCAAGTCACCAAATGTTGATGGCATTTCATCGGTCAATTTTAATTCTTCGTCAATGTTGATGCCCGCCATAATTTTCAACATTCTGTGGGCGGTATCACGATTGAATTCTGCATCCGATAAATTAATTTCTTTGGTTGCGATATCAGATTCGATTTTCAGCAGATTACTGCGGTTTGCACGACCGGCAGATGTCAATTTTTTGCGTGCAGAACGTGCGTTGTTCAAATCATTTTTTGCCAATTCTACAATTTCATCTGTCATTTTAGCAGTCCAATATAATTCGGCCGCCGCATAGCGTACAGAACGTGCGGTCATTTCACGTGACGCATCCGCCATTTTTACAGCCGATTTTACAGATTTTACCGCATTGCCGATTTTACCAAATGTGTAAATTGGCTGGGTCAGGGTCAAGCCTGCCTGGAAAATATTATCAGGAATGGTAAAGGATAAAGATTGGTCTTTTAATGTTTCCGAAATCAGTCCGCCCAGTTCAGGTGGCAATTCAATTTTCTGGGATTCAGATGGATTTTTAACATTTACCATGTTCATATACGATGCAGACCCATCCAGTTTGAACCAACGGTTTGCATTTACTGCATCCAGTGATGCTTCGGCTTTTTTTACATTAGCATCGGCTTTTTTCAAATCGTGCGATTCTGCCGTGATGCGGGACACTGCATCTGATAAAGACAAATCTAACGCAAATGCGGGCATCGAAACGATGCCACTGCACAATGCCACCAATACAGATACCATTCTTGATTTATGCATTATTCAACTCCACATTCTTTAAAACTTCACTTAATGTACGCAGGGCTGCTGTTAAGCGTTCTTCGTCGGCACGGGTGATACCAGAAAACATTTTTTCCATACCAGCCCGGAATAAATTCATTGCCTGGGTCGCCAATTCCGCACCAGACGGCGACACGCAATACCATGTGTTGCGACGATCGTCTTCGTCAATTGAACGAATTACCAAACCATCACGTTCCAGTTTACGAAATGCAGCACACAAATTCGGTGCAGACACGTGTTCACGGCGGGCAATATCCTTTAATTTTGCACGGCCACCGGTGTGCAAACGTACCAAAATTGACATTAACTGGCGTGGATAGCCGGTTGCCTCGACACGATCAAGACGCAATCTGTCCGCCAGTTTATCCAGCGTCCAAATATTGTCTTCCATTAAACGAACAAATTCCTTGCGTGACATTTTTTTCTCCTATATAATAGGATTGGTTACAGATTTGTTATAAACTTTAATTATTATATGTTTTAACAAATCTTTTTCAAGTATTATTTTTAATAAAAAGTGATTTTTTCAAAATGGCTAAATTTTTTCGCAATATTTTTCGCAAAAATGTACTGACCCAGGTACAAAAAATGCATACAGATGCACCGATAGTAATCGAAAGTACATCGAAAAACGATACAACACGTGCCATTTACGCACGCAAGTTTGTTTATGAAATTTTACCATTGCTGGAACAGGTTTCAAATCAATCCAGATATGGATATCATGGCCTGACACACACAGAACAGGTTGCAATGTTTGGTATCGATTTGGCAATCGCAGCGGAAACAGATGTGCTGCCTGTGGTTTTGGCATGCGGATTGCACGATTGTGCACGCAAGCATGATAAATACGACGAACTGCACGGGCCGGCATGCGAACCAATCGCACGTAAATTCTTGGCCGAACATTATCCAAACGTGCCACAGCCAACGGTTGAAAAAATTGTGCAGGCGGTAAAAAACCACACCACAGGTCGCCAGGCACCAGATATGATTTCGGCATGCCTGTGGGATGCCGACAGAATTCGTTTGGGATGGGAATATGGATACAGACCACAATTCATGTCAACACCACGTGGACATCAGTTGGCGTCTTTGTCGCCCCAGGACCAGAACACATATATCGCAGACCAGGAAAACTTCCTGGTACGCCATCATATTAAAACCCGTGAACAGATTGAATTTGAAAAGGCATGCAATATGGCCCAAAACGCAACTAAGTTCAAAGTACGCTAGAATTCTGTCCCGTATGTAAATGTGCCCGATCCAGAATTTCCATAAAATGTCTGGGATACTATGTCGAACATACCATTTGACGGGACCGTATAATCCCCAATAACCATGCCAGCCGGTACCGGAACCAGATGCATTACTATGTCTGCACCATCTGTTATGACCGCAGAATATATCTTGGTTGCAGAACAATTTGTCGCCTTGCCTTTGGCATTAGAGCAAAACAGATATACAGAATAATTCAGTCCTGGGTGCGTAAAGGTTAAATCACCATAGGACACACCATTATATGAAACCAGGCGGTCATTTTTATAGTTTAGTGTTGCAACATAGCGTGCATCGATCGACAATCCCGATACATCATAATACGCACCCCAACCATACAGTGGCGACGACATTGTTCCCAACGAAAAGCGTGCATGGGTTGAAGATTGGGCGTTTTGATTTGATTCTACCCCCATATGTATTTGACGAGAAGTCGCCAAAACCATCGTGCCATCGCCAACATATTGGTACGACAGTTTTACCCCCTTGGAATCCGATGGGTTGATGCCGGTGTCAATATACTGGGTCCCAGAACTTTCCAGATAGATATCAGGATGTGCCCAGACCAAACGTCCATTTACTATTTCATATATACTGTCTATGGCAGAATACGTGATACCGTCATATTGTGTATGCAGTTGGGACGAAACCACATTTTCTGTGCCATCGGGGGCAAAACTGACGTGCCAGGTGGACCCTTCTGAATCCATAATGTGCAATGCTGGCGATGTCTGGGCCGTATCAAACGCACGGAACGAAACACCACCAATAGACAGAGTCCGCCAGCATTTATAATCATCGCATTCAACTGCGATACAGGCGTGATGAACAGTTGCGAAAACTATCGCAGAACAACCAGATAAAATCTTTTTCCACCACACCATAAAAAAAGTGTAGACTCCTCCAGTTTTTATCATAAAAAAATCAACGAATCGGGCACAAGATAAAAAATTCATAAAACAATAAAAACAGTACAATTTTTTTATTGCACTTTTGTATCTGCATCTTTATAATTGTGTCTGCTATTGGGGTGTCGTCTAATGGTAGGACAAGAGATTTTGGTTCTCTTTATCATGGTTCGAATCCGTGCGCCCCAACCAAATTCAAAAACACCCCAGCCGGGGTGTTTTTTCATTTGCTATGCGCAACGGATTGTACAATCAGTTTCAGTGATTGTACCGCAAAACATTATCAATGTTTTGTACGTGTTTCGGGAAATCTGCGTTTTCCCAAAAACACTAGTGGGGAACATCCCCACCCCCCTGTGTGCGCCCCAACCAAAAATTAAATCGCCCTTGTGGCGATTTTATTTTTGGTTAGAGCCACGGTTCGTAATCTGCAACGTCAGTTGCCAGTTCGACAATGAGTAGATTTGATAAGTGAAACGCTATCAAATCGTCAGGAATGCCCCGCAGGCATTTATGCCGAGGGAATTGAGTGCGCCCCAACCAAAAATAAAATAATGACTTTGTGGGAAAAAGTGATATTATAATAGGCACGCATGTGGTCCCATCGTCTAGTGGTTAGGACGTCAGATTCTCATTCTGATAACACGGGTTCGAGCCCCGTTGGGACTGCCACTAATTTGATGACTTTTTGCGTGATGGTTTGGAATAGTATAATTTCGAATATTCGGCCAGTAAATCAACCATTAAACCATGATAGCCATGTTTATCCCAGAAATGTTCTGCCGCGGTTAATGACGTACGAAAATCACAAAATGCAGCCTTTTCTGCATCGATAAAGCCGACAATATTCAAATCATCATCCATAAGGAAGTTCTGGCCAATGTCGTTATGAAACCAGCCGTACATGTAATCGGGTTTGGCATCGGCATCTGGTTTCAAATCACGAATTTCTGCAAAATCAACACGGCCGATTTCGTACATAAATTTGGCCAGTTGGTGTGCAATCTTGGCACGGTTGGCGACAATGTATTTCGCATCAAAATCGCATAACAATTTACCATGAATAAATTCATATCTGCGGACCAGAACGCCGTCCCAATTCATAATTTCCATTTCTGGGAAATATATCGGTGAAACAGTTCGCATTGCATCGACAATACGCTTTTCACGGGGACCGGGATTTTCACGTTTCAACAGTGGAATCTTGAACACATGTTCATCATTTAACATCACCACCAGATTATGACAACCAACACCAAAATCCAATTTTAATTTGCGAACGCCACCACAATTTTTATCCGCCCAGCCACGCACCATACGGACATATTTATGAACAGATGGATTATTCAAAACAACACGAACACGACTGCGTGTTTTATGATTAGGAATAAATCCACAAACGATATTTGCAAACAAACTGCGAACAGACATTATTTTTTCCCGTTGTATAGTTTTTCGTATTCAATTTGTACCTGGGCCATGAATTCACGTGCAGGCGAACGTTTTTCATTTTTAAACAAATAACTGAAATCGCCAAAAAAGGCATCTTCCCAGTCAATAAAGGCAATGATTTTATGCGTTTTTTCATCAATTAAAAAATTGTCGCAAACGTCGCCCTGGGTCCAGCCGAACATATAACCAGACTTTGCATTCTTGGTTGGTTTATACTGGGCAATTTCGGGTGGATTTGCACACGCAATTGTATACAAGAAATTCGCAACAACCGGCGCCAATTCATCAATCAATTCCATTGCTGTATTTAATGGCAATTTACGCAACTGGACCCCGTTGATAAATTTATATTTGCGAACCAACATATCTTTGTATTCCAAAATTTCAACCGGCGGGATATAGACCGGCGACAACGGTGCCAGGGCCGACACAATATCACGTTCACGCAACGCTAATTCGTTTGCATCGCTGCGACGCAGGGGAAATTTATAAATATATTCGTCGTTCACACTTATCAACAGGCTGCGGGCCTGGTAGCCGACGAATGTTTTAACCTTGCGCAGAGTGCCAATATCGTGACGAATAAACCGAAGATAGCCACCAATATCCGAATTCAATATTACACGAACACGCTTGCGGGTATCTTTGTTCGCAATAAACCCGCTTATCACATTTGCAAAAAAACGTCTTAACGATGATGCCATGTCACAATAATACTAGATAATATTGCATATAACCGCAAGGAAAACTTTTATCCATGATTGACAATGGGTGTTTTTGTGAATATAGTGGGCACGAAAAATATGACGACAAAAAACATATAACACAAGGCGGCTAATATGAAAAAAGAAGATATAAAAGAATGGCGGGATATTATCATTGTGACTGCTGTATCGATTGCATTGGTAGCCAGTATGCACCCGGCCAAAAAATCCAATTCTAGAACCAACGACATTGAAAAAATCGACAGTGCACTGTATGACGCACACTATAAAATCGACAGCATGCGTTATGGTATCGATGATGCAATCCAAGATTCTTTACAAAAAAATCCAACATATACAATGATGCGTGATAACGCAATTAAAACAGACAGCCTGAGACACGCAAACGACAGTTTGATAAACACTGCATACAACTGGGCACAGCAATTTTCAATCGTTACATTGCCACGAAAAAATACATCTGTATTCAGCGAATACAAACACCTGTCGTATGTACGTGAAGCATCATATAAATACTGGCAAAATAAAAAATTGATTTCAGGACTGGAAAAATCTGTGGCAGGACGCACCAATCCAGAACATGATGTTCGCAGATTTTTGGACAGCACCAACACAGCCAACATCCGCAATATGCAAATCAAAATTGATTCGCTGTTAAAACAAAAAGACCGTGTGATATCTGGCAAACAAAAATAAAAAATGCCCAAACGGGCATTTTTTTATTTCAACAATTCACGGGCACGTTCCAACAATCCAATCGCTGTTTTTATTTCACCGGTCGATGGCATGTTTGGTACAGATGCCGGTGTGACCGATACAGACACAGGTTGCCCAGTTGGAATTTCGGTAATATGTTTTGGAAAATCCCCGTCACGAAACAACTTTTTCACACCAGCAATTGTCATACCACGTGTATATAACAATTCTTTGATTATCGTCAGGCGTTCAACTGTTTCCGTTCGGTAATAGCGACGGCCACCAGCACCCGTCGTTGGGCGAATTGCAGTTGGAAACTGCTTTTCCCAATATCGCAGGGTGTGTGCCGGCACGCCCAGACGTGTCGACACTTCGTTTATTGATGCAAAATATTCGTTTTCCATTACGGTACCCCCCTGCCCCGTGAATTATTCCGATACCGTTTCTGCTGGTTCAACCGATGTGCTTTCGACATCTGTGGTTGTGCCTTCTTCGTCGGCGGATTCATCACGTTCAATTGCAATCGCAGATACAACCTGTTCATTTTCGGCGGTGCGGAACAATGTTACACCAGCGGTCGAACGGCCTGCAATGCGAACATCGTCAACAGGTGTGCGGATGATTTTGCCACCGTTGGTAACCATGATAATATCTTGGTTATCCAGCACAGGGAAAGACCCAGCCACAGCGGTATTTTTACCACCCAGTTTAATGTTGGTAAATCCACCACCACCACGATGGGTTAAACGATATTCATAAGAACTGGTACGTTTACCAAAGCCATTTTCAGAAATGGTCAAGATAAATTCTTCTTTTTCTGCCATGCGGGCCATGGTGGCTTCGTCCAGAACCAGGGTTGTTGTTTCTTCGTCGGCATCGGCTTCTTCTTCGATACCGGTTTCTGCACGACGGGCGGCACGTGATTGTTTGATATACGCAGCACGAACCGCAGAATCAGTTTCACCACGGTTCAACATCGCCATACCAATAATCTTGTCATCGGTGCCCAATGTCAACCCACGAACACCGGTTGAATTACGGCCGGCAAACACACGGATTTCTGGCACAGGGAATCGAATCGCACGGCCACGATATGTTGCCAAGAATACGTCTTGGTCTTCGTTACATGGCAATACAGAAATCAAGCTGTCGCCTTCGTCCAGTTTCATTGCAATTTTACCGTTGGCACGGATTGAATCAAAGTCAGACATACGATTACGACGAACCGTTCCAGATGCAGTTGCAAACATCAAGAAATGTTCTTTGCCAGAATCTTTTACACGCTGGACATCTTCGTCGGACACAGGCAAGATGGCGGTGATTGTTTCGCCATTTTCCAGTGGCAACAGATTTACCAGTGGACGACCCTTGGCTGCGGCGGCGGCTTCGGGTAATTTGTATGTTTTTAATTTATAACACAGCCCCTTGGAACTGAAGAACAGCAATGGTGTGTGGGTGTTTGCAACGAATACCTGGACCACATAGTCGTCGTCTTTGGTTGCCATTGCATTGCGGCCTTTGCCACCACGTTTTTGTGCACGATATGTATCCAATGCAACACGTTTGATATAACCAGTGTTAGATACAGTGACAACCATGTCTTCACGGGCAATCAAATCTTCGATATCAATGTCGATTTCTGCATCAGAAATTTCTGTGCGACGTGGGGACGCCCAACTGTCACGTACCAATGTTGTTTCATCACGAATGATTTGAACAATGCGTTCATAACTGCCCAAGATTTCCAACAGGTCTTTAATCGTTGCACCCAGTGTTGTTAAATCGTCGTGAATTTTATCACGTTCCAGACCAGTCAAACGATGCAGTTGCAATTCCAGAATTGCACGGGCCTGGTCTTCGGACATATAGAACATGCCGTCTTTGTATTCTGTGTTTGGATCGTCAATCAGTTGAATGTACGATTCAATATCTGATGCACGCCAACCACGGGCAATCAAAGATGCACGGGCGGCATCTGGGTTTGGACTGGATTTAATCAGTTCGATAACTTCGTCCAGATTACCAACGGCAACCGACAGACCCAACAATGTGTGGGCACGATTGCGGGCCTTGTTCAAATCAAAGATTGTGCGACGACGGATAACTTCGGCACGGAATTCGATAAACGCATCCAGAACACCACGAACGTTGAACAACATTGGACGACCACGGTTCAACGCCATCATGTTCACAGGGAAATTTGTCTGCATTTCTGTGTACTGGAACAAATGATTCAGCACAACATCTGCAATCGCATCACGTTTTAATTCGATTACGACACGCAGACCTTCTTTGGATGATTCATCACGGATTTCCGAAATACCTTCGATACGTTTGTCTTTTATCAATTCGGCGATTTTGATAATCATCTGGGCTTTGTTCACCTGGTACGGTAATTCGTCAACGATGATAGCGGTATGATCACGAAAATCTTCATAGTGTGTTTTTGCACGAATAATAATTGAACCACGACCGGTGGTGTGTGCTTTATATGCGCCGGCATGCCCCATGATGACGGCACCTGTTGGGAAATCTGGCCCAGGGATGATTGAGAACAATTCGTCATCGGTCAATTCACGATTATCTAAAATCGCCAAAATACCATTGCAGATTTCGCCCAGATTATATGTTGGAACATTTGTCGCCATACCAACCGCAATACCAGAACCACCGTTTACCAAAAAGTTTGGGAATTTAGTTGGCAGAACAACTGGTTCCTGAAGCGAACCGTCAAAGTTAGGTTGCCAATCAACGGTATCTTTGTCCATGTCGTCCATCAGGGATGCACCCAGTTTGGACAGGCGTGCTTCGGTATAACGCATAGCAGCCGCTTTGTCACCGTCACGTGAACCAAAGTTACCCTGGCCCTGGACCAACATTTCACCCATCGAGAAATCCTGGCCCATGCGGACCATGGCTTCGTAAATAGAACTGTCCCCGTGTGGGTGGTATTTACCCATAACGTCACCGACAATACGTGCCGATTTAACCGTTGGTTTGGTTGCAGGTGCAACATCGTTCATAACATACAGAATTCTGCGGTGCACAGGTTTGCACCCGTCACGAACATCAGGCAACGCACGGTCAACAATAACCGACATTGCATAGTCCAAGAAACTGGTCCGCATTTCATGTTCCAACGATGACTGAGGAACCCGTGTTTCAATAACTTCGTTGATATTTTCTGACATACTTACTTTTCCCCTATTTATAACATATGCAACATAGCAAAAAATAAGGGTTTAGGTCAAGAAATAAAGCCCAAAAAACACATTGACAAAACACATTGGTTCGATAGCATATTATTGGCAAACAAAAAGGAAAAATATGGGCAATTTTAGACAAGATGTCGTATGGACATACCAACAGGCAATGGATTTACAGAAAAAGCACCCAGACATGCTGCCATGTGAAACCAAGGTCACAATCGCATGTTCCAGAATACTGATAAACATTATGAACATGATGGAACGCATAAAAACAAAATAACCGTTGACAAAACATTGTTTTGTAATACAATACAGACTATGAGCAAACTGAAAGACACTTTGTTAGAAACAAAACAACTGGCCCAGGAAATCGCCGACACATACAGCGACGACCCATTTATGGTTGCCCAGATGCGGGTTTCAACGTGGAATCTGGACAGATTTATTGACATTGTGGATTTCGGCACCAGAATTGTTAACAAAATTCGAACAAAAAGCAGATAAATATGACAGAAAAAGTGTTTTTACCGTTCTGGAATTTGTTTGTTGTGATATTCATGTATCACATCCTGTTAGAGGGGTTAAAAAAATTAGGTTTAGTAAAATCTAAATAAATAGTTGCATTTTCTAAAAATGTATGCTTAAATATACCGGCAAAAGGATTTTAAAATGGCTACAAAACGTACATATCAACCATCTAAAACACGCCGTGTTCGTACACACGGGTTCCGTGCAAGAATGGAAACCAAGGGCGGTCGCGATGTATTAAACCGTCGTCGTGCAGCGGGTCGTAAACGCTTGGCTGTGACTGCCGTAAATTAAAAAATCCGCCGTTTGGCGGTTTTTTTATCCGTAAAAATGTGATATAATATACGGGTATTGAAAAAATAAAAAGGATATAAAAAATGTTCAAAAAAGCACAAGATAAAGTTCGCACAATGGACGCATTGCAGACAATGCGTAACCAGTTGGTAGAATTAGGTGAACCACCACGCGGCACAGCCGTCTATGACTATGCGGTGAAATTCTTTAACATTATCGTAGATTTCCAAGACAGTTTTGCGTTGGGTGACAAATTTCCTAAATCACAAGATGCAGTAAAAATATTGAACAAACATATTAGCAATGCAGGTCGCCATGAATACGGTTGGGTCCGTGCAAAAGAAGGCAAACGTGTCACACTGAGCAATCTGTATTTGGGTGATATTAATGGCATTTGGACAAACACTGCGGCAAAATTCAAAGAAAGCACAGATGCGGATGTCCAGAAGGCTATCCAGGGCCAGGTTTCACGCTTTATCAAATCACATCGCGAACCAATGATTACATACATTGATGAAGTGTTGCAAAAGAACCCACGTCCAAACTCTTTGGTTTTGGCATTAAGTGGTTATAAAAAAGAAACTGTACGCTAGTTGTACAATACGAATGAAAAAACACCCCGCAAGTTTGCGGGGTGTTTTTTTATAATCTGTAAATCTTGATATAACTGGTCGACGAGGTGTTGGTACTGCCGCTGGCACCATCTGTGCCACCAAAGCAGCCTGCGTTCGTTGTATCAACAACATGATAGCATACCGCACCACCACCGCCGCCACCGTACGAATACGCCGTGCGACCGCCACATGAATAAGAAACCGTTGCACCGCCATTACCACCCGATGCACTGAATGTTGTATCGCCGACAGTTAATGACATGCCACCCCCCATACCGCCCGATGCAGACGTGCCGGCCGTTTGGGTTAAATTGTACACGGCATTCGTATCAGCCATTGCACGAACTGTACCGGCCGCACCACCAATGGCACCACCCCCAGATGGTGCACGATATGTTTTAATTTCTTGAATCGATGTCCCACCTGTTGAACACCATGCCTGGCCCGAACTGCCCAGGGCATTACTGTTTGTTGTATTTAACGAACCAGACCCGCCATACGAACCACTGACCGAACAGCCGGCATTCGCACTGGAAACATTATAGCCCGCCGGTACACCCGCACACTTTTCACCATCGCCACCGGCAGCAACCACAAATTCATCGCCCATAACAACAAAACTGTCCAGACCAGATGCACTGCCCCCGATTCCATATC
Organism: Alphaproteobacteria bacterium; assembly: GCA_017502865.1. Taxonomy (GTDB): domain Bacteria; phylum Pseudomonadota; class Alphaproteobacteria; order Rs-D84; family Rs-D84; genus Enterousia. The sequence goes on from JAFVUD010000004.1 coordinate 45,470, forward strand.
CGGATTTAATTTCTGCACTGTTGCCATCGCCACCACGAAACAAAGATATTTCCATGGGTTCCTGAATACGCAAATTATATGATGCAACCGCACCCATCTGGTCGGCATCATCACCGGCATTGCATTGCCCGCCACCAAAGCCACCCTGTAATTCGATACGATAACAACCTGCGGGCAATGTTAATGTTTTGCATGTATTTATTTCTGTTTCTTCATAATACAATTCTTTGGTACCTGTGGCAATACAGCCCCCTTCGCTAATTAGGGGGATATAGTACAGCATACCTTTGGAATCCATAACTTTTAGGGTTGGAGAAGAAACCTGGGTTGTGTACAAAGGAACCTGAACATCGCCAAAATTTAATACCGCCATACAATCACCCTAGTTCGTCTTGAAAATTCTAATATAACTGGTCGAAGAAGTACCAACACTGCCCGAGCCACCCGGCATACCAGATATACAAACTAAATCACGGGTAAAGCCATTATGCTTAGACGAGTCGATTAAAAATCCACCTGTACATAATGCAGGCCCACCGCCACCACCATACGAATACGCCGTTGCAATACCACACGACCAACCGACCGTTTCACCGCCAACGCCACCTGTTGCAGATAACGATATGTCTTCGAATGTTAAATATGCATCGCCACCCGAACCACCGGCATCCGCCGTCGCATTGGTGCCGGGGGTGGCACCCGCACTGCAATTTGCACCGTCAACATTACATACATCAATTGATGTAGTTTTGTACGTGCACGATGTACGCATTGTATTGGTACCATATGGTGCACCGCCACCGCCACCAGCAATTACCGCAATCCCAGACATACACGCACCAGAACGTGCATTTATAACCGGCGTATTATAATAACCACGCAGTGCGGTATTTAACCCACCACCACCAGGCAAACCTTCGGTATAAGAATTTCGACCAATTACTTTACCGGCATTATATCCAGAACATCCATATGTAGCACCATTGCCACCGTTGGCACGAACAACTGTGTCACCCGTTATAAACAGCGTATCAACACCCGAAGAACCACCACCTGTCACACCATTTGATGCACACAGTCCAGCACCATCGCCACCACGAAATAAATTTACAGTTGTATCAACAGGTGTAGAAAAGTCATAGTTTACAACATCTCCTTCGAAACTGGCACCGCCGATGTCTTTGCCAGCACCTTTGCCGCCCTTTAATTCAATACGATATTTGCCAGACGGCAATGTGATGGATTGACACACATTGACCGTCGCTTCTTCGTAGAACAATTCTTCGTCACCACCCATAACAAAACCGCCCGATGGAACGGTTGCCATTTCATAGATAATACCATCTGAGTCCATTAATTTCAAAACAGGCACATCAACAGACATCACACCACCTATTTTTCAAACCATATCCACACCATACCAGTTGGTGGGGTACCCGCTGGCTGGGTCGTAGAAACAGCATTAAAACGTACATCATTGCCCGCTGCAACAGTACTGGCCGCGGTACCAACCGGCAAACGACCATACGCAACCGTCCCAGACGTCAAATTACTTGCGTTTGTTTGATCAACATTTTGAACATTACCCAAACCAACCTGGGCCTTGGTGACAGAATGGGGATTTGCAGTATCTGCAACATGTTCGGCAATTGCACCAGACACCGTTGCGTTTAATTCCCACACAGCCTGGGCGGTGGGCAATTCTGTGTCGGTTGAAGCAGATGTAATTTGAGATGTTTTTTCAATACTATCAACAATGGCACGAACATAATCGGTAGATGCAATCGAACACCATGCCGCATGCGGAACCAAAAATCCAACAACAATGAAAAGCAACAATCGGTTAAACAACGTGTCCCCCCAACACATTATTTTGTATTATATCACAATTCGGCCCAGTGACAAACAACAACTGCATGTTCGGTGTCGCCGGTACGAATTTTGTGTTTTGACACCAGACCATCAATCGCAACATCTATGCAGATTTCTGGGGTATCTGGACTGACTTCTTTTTTGAAATTGATATCTATTTTTTTCAATTTGTGGTTTGAACGATACACATAACCGACACTTTCGGTTGCCCAAACAGCATAGACCGCATTGTTTATATGCTGGTTCACGTCAATATCATCAAAGCGACATTTCATAACATGTGTTTTTGTCGTTTCGAAATCTGGGAATTTTTCAAATGCACAACCATATGCACGTGTTGGCACAACAACATCAGGCGACAGATGATTTGCCAATGGCAATGGACGACGACGTGCCATATCAATCAATATCCATTGCGATGTGGCACGCACCATCAAGCGACCATCAGCCCCGTGAATTTCAAAATCACGGGTGGCACGCAGGGCGTCCTGGCATGATGGCCATGTGGTAAATGCTAACTCTTCACCTTCACGGGGTAATTCAACAATATCAACCAGATAATATGTGACAACCCAACCAACATTATTTTCCAAACAATACGTACGGCCACAGCCCAATACTTCGGCATGACGGTCGGCAATAGATTGCAATTCGTTCATCAAAATCAATGGACGAACATTGCCAAATCTGTCGCACTGATATGCTTGCAAAACCCTTTTTTCGGTCAGTTTGTCAGCCATAAAAATCCCCCTGTTGTTTTTATTGCTTTTGTTCGGCAACGACAAAGTCAATCGCATCACCCAGTGTAATTTCGTTTGCACGGGCCGCAGATTTAATCAGGCCATGCAAAATTTCTGGGGTGTCGGTTGGGATTGTCAATGTTTCCAATTTGGCACCATTGCCAACCTTTCTGTCGGTGCGCAGACCACGAACGTTTTTCAAGATTTCCAGCGCAATATCCATTTGGGCAACATCTGTTTCATATTCAGATTTGTATTCTGGATACTGGGTCAGGTGTAATGTTTCGCCGCCTTCGAATGGCTGATAAATCTTTTGCCACAGTTCTTCGGTCAGGAATGGAATAAACGGTGCATACAGACCGATTATCGTACGCAATACAGTGTACAATGTCCACTGGGCAGACAGTTTCGATTCTGCACTGTATTTTTCGGGTGCCCAGAAGCGATCTTTGATAAATTCCAAATATTGGTCACAGAAGATATCCCAGAAGAACGTATCAATTGCAGCACGTGAATTATAGTTATCGTATTTATCCAAATGTTTACGTGTTTCCGCAATCGCTTTGTTCAATTCGTTCAACACCCATCTGTCTTCGATAAAGCGTTCAGATACAGGAATTTGCTTTGCGGTTTCTGGTTCGAAATCAGACAAATTCATCAACACATATTTTGATGCATTCCATAACTTTGTCAGCAGTTTGGAACCACGTTTAACCTCGTCATCACTGTAACGAATGTCTGTGCCGATTGGGGCGGTTGCAATCCAATAACGCAGGGCATCAACACCAAACTTGTCAACGGCGGTCAAAGGATCAGTTCCATTACCCTTGGTCTTGGACATTTTTTGTCCCTTAGCATCACGAATCAAACCATGGAAGTTAACCGTGTGGAATGGAACGTCACCCATTACATAAATCCCCATCATAACCATACGTGCAACCCAGAAGAAGATAATGTCTGCGGCCGTGTACAGCAAATCGGTTGAATAATAACGGGCCAATTCTGGGGTCTGTTCAGGCCAACCCAGTGTCGAGAATGGCCACAGCCCAGACGAGAACCATGTATCCAAAACGTCTGGGTCACGGGTCAATGTTTTACCGCCCGACATTTCAATTGCAGCACTTTCAGTTTCTGCAACATAGACGTTACCATCTGCATCATACCATGCAGGGATATGATGGCCCCACCACAACTGGCGTGAAATTGTCCATGGGCGGATATTTTTCATCCATGCCATAAACAGGTTATAACGATGTTCAGGCATAAATTTAATTTTGCCGGCTTCGACCGCTGCGATTGCAGGCTGGGCCAATTTTTCGGCATCAACAAACCATTGATCTGTCAGGTATGGTTCAACAGGAACCTGGCCACGTTCAGAATATGGTGTTGGAATAATTTTGTCTTCGATTTTTACCAACAGGCCGGCGGCTTCGATATCTGCGACAACGGCTTCGCGTGCCTTGTATCTGTCCAGGCCACGATATTTGGTCGGCACAACCGGATTGTCGTTCATTTTGGCATCTGGGGTCAAAATGCAGACCGGTGTCAGGTTATGACGAACGCCAACTTCCCAGTCGTCAAAGTCGTGGGCCGGTGTAATTTTTACCGCACCTGTACCCTTGTCCGGGTCAGCGTGTTCGTCACCAATGATTGGAATTTCAATGTCTGTTAATGGAATGATTGCACGACGACCAATCAGGTGTTTTAATTTTTCGTTTTCAGGGTGCACGGCAATGGCCTGGTCCCCGAATAATGTTTCAGGACGTGTTGTCGCAATTTCAATCACACCACCATCAACCAACTGATAGTTAAAGTAATAGAATTTTCCATGTTCGTCACGTGTTTCCACTTCTAGGTCAGAAACGGACGTCATTTGTTTTGGGCACCAATTTACCAAACGCTTTTCACGATAAATCAGACCTTCGTTATACATTTTTACAAACAGTTTTGTGACAGCGTTTGACAAACCTTCGTCCATAGTGAAACGTTCGCGCGACCATGTTGGTGTGACCCCCAGGATATGCAACTGGTTCATGATTTGTCCGCCCTTGTCCGCTTTCCATGCCCAGGCGGCGTTTAATTTTTCATCCAACGGCAATGAATGTGGGTTGATGCCACGTTTGGACAAATCACGTTCAACCAATAACTGGGTTGCAATAGATGCGTGGTCGGTTCCAGGTTGCCACAAAACATCAAAGCCACACATACGTTTATAGCGACACATGATGTCTGTTAAAACATTGTTCATTGCATGGCCCATATGCAAATTACCAGTGACATTGGGTGGCGGCATCATCACGCAAAATGGTGTTTTATCCGAATTTACATTGTTATTCCAAAATGTGTTTTTATCCCAGAATTCTTGGATTCTGGTTTCGATTTCACGTGGATTGATATTCTTGCCCAATTCAATGTTCATATTTATACCCTGTTATTTTTTATAAAACCTGGGGGTAATCGTAGCAAATTAAAATAAAAATTCAAGAAAAACGCCCCATGCGGGGCGATTTTTATTTTATAACCACAGGTGTCCATTTTGTTGTGTCCAAAGACTGTAATTCAGCCGGCAATGCGGACACAAAAATCCACAACCAGAAAAATATAATTGACAAAATATTATTTGTACAGCAAAATAACCCCATGGAACAACATGTGTTAGAATTTTTATACAATGCAATCAAACGATACAAAATATCGGTCAACCATGATGACGTGTCCGCAGAATACAGCATTGAATTGGATTCAGGTTCTGTTTTGTTCTTTGAATGCAGATATGCGTGCGACGATAAAAATCGCCCTGCCCGATACTATGCCGTATCTTTGAACGACCAAATAATTTCTGAATCATATTGCCTGAATTCTTGCAAAAAGCCAACACCACAAACACGACAGTTGATGCGATTAATCGAAAGATGTTCCAGCAAAGTACTGGCCCAGGAAATTCAGGCACGAAAGACAGGTCTGTTAAGCCAAATCACATCACCAAAAATACACAGTTAAACATGAATTCGGAAAACAAAAAATTTTTGTTGGATATGTTCAAAAAATACACTGTATCGGTGTCACGCATGCACGAAGGCATGCTGTCGTATGCGGCAAGCCTGCCCAATGAAGACTATATCAGTGTCGGTTTTGTAAAAATACCCGACGGCAAAGGCGGCACGGATTACTATTACAATGCATGCATAAATGACGATCTGTTGGGTGAAGTCGTTGTTAATCAAAATGACAAATTCTTGCCCCAGATGGCAAAAGACATCATAGAACTGATGAAATTTTGCAGTCTTAAAATTATTGCCCAAGAAGCATTGGCACAAAAATCAAAATTCGTTGATATGATGATGGCTGATAAAAAGCAATTCAGTTAAATTGCACGAACAACACGACAAAATGTCACACCATATACAGCCACAGCACCACATGCCATTAATGTGCGACGCAATTCAATAAACGTTGCACCAGACGTCATAACATCGTCGACCAACAAAATTCTTTTGCCACGCACGTTATCCGGACAGACAACAGAAAACACACCACGAATATTTTCACTGCGGGCACGTGCATTCATGTGACCCATATTTTGACGATATTTGCGGCGGACAGAATCTAAATCCATTGGAATACCCAACGATTTGGCAATTGGCCGGCCCAGCAAGGTGGCCTGGTTATAGGCACGATGGAACAGACGGCGACGTGCCAGTGGAACCGGCATAACAATATCTATGTCGTGCGAAACATCGTTCAGTGCTGTAATCATCGCCCGGGCCATAAATGGTGCGTATAAAATTCGCCCAGCATGCTTAAACGGCAACATGGCCGAACGTGACACATCGTCATATACACATGCAGACCGAATCCAATCCAGTTCACAATTTCCCGATGCACACGTTGGACACATTGGGTTTGGCCCTAAATCCAGATTTGCAGGAAACGGATAGCCACAACGAACGCATTTGGGATTTGATATCCAATTAAAACCCGCCCAACATTTTGGACATAATTCGCCATGATTTGACACCGGCGTGCCACAAAGTGGACACGCCGGCGGAAACAGAAATTCAAGTATTGATTTTACATTCATTACCACGACATGCTTTTGTACGATTTGGTATCGATTGTGTCACCAAAAATGTCACGCTTTTTCTGGGTCAGGCTGTCATACTGGTCATTCGAGATGACACGCAAGACAAAACTGTCGTCGTCACGCTGGGACAAGACCGGTAAAATGCGTTGCTGGGACACACCGGTATCACGTAAAACCTGTTCTACGATGGCCAAGCGACGGGCCGCCAATTTACGGGCATCTGAACTGGTCGTGGAACGCTGGGGGATGCCGATTTGAATTGCACGTGTTGGATTGTGCACAACAATCGCGGCATATTCTGCCAGCAAATTATAATTATCACGTGTCAGGGCAGAATCTTCGTTGCGGAAACGGATTTTAATTTCCAACGGACGAACATCTGTGGTTTCAGACAAATCACGACGTGATGTGAAACCTTCGACACTGGATGACATATCACTGGCGACGTCAAAACGGTCGTCAATTTGGAATGTTGACAGGTGTTTATTTTCAGACAAGAACGTTTTGCGGAACGCACGGCGTAATTCAGTTGGTGACATTTTTGACATGTCGTCACGAACACTGGCAATGCGTGGCGATTTCACACGTTCAACGGTACGAACAATTACGTCTGGTTCCATTGGAACAACCATGCGGCGTAATGACACACCATCGGCTGCTTTTTCAACCGGTTCGACCGATGCAATTTTTTCGACATGTGCCACCACAGGTTCAGCACGTTCAACAACCGTACGTGTTGGTGCGGCGGTACGTTCGGCCGCAATTGGTGCCGCAATCACACGATCAGATGTGCGGGTGATGCTGCGTTCGGTTTCATCAACACGACGTTGCAATTCGACCAGACGTGCGATTTGTGCATCAATATCTGCCATTGGTTCGCTTTTAACAACGTTGGTCTGGACAGGTGTGGAATCATATGCGAATGTTGGTGCCATTGCCCGACCATCCAGGCTTTCTTCGGGTAATACAGAATCGGAACGGAACACTGCGAATTCAGAAGGAGATGGCATACGCAGTGGTGCATCGGTTGCAGCACGTGCCCATAAATCATTACTGGGGCGCTGGGGCAACAAAACATCGTTTGATGCAACAATTTTTTCACCTGTATCAACCGGGGCCGGTGTATATTTTGTCACAGTGCCACGGGCAACAACACGACGTGTTGGTGCAGCAGGTTTCGTTTCAGTTTTTTCAACAGATGATGCAACGGTGCGTGTTGGTGTGGCAACCGTTTCACCAAATGCAGCACGGGCAGAAACACCGCCCGACGACAGATTCACAACCGGCAAACGCACGTCTGCAAAGGCCGGCAATGCAATCAGTGTTGCAAATACAGAGATTGTTATACGACGCATAATTCCTTTCCTTCCGCTACTATCATAGAACAAATGACGAATCGCACGCAAGAGGAAAAATGCAACGTATATTATTTTGTGATTTCATCTGCAATCAATTCGACCGCATGATTTGGCACCAATGCTTTCTGGGCCATCTTGGCCAGGCGTGATGGATTGTCAAATAATTCAGTCAATGTTGCAGATAACCACTTTGGTGTGAACTTAGATTGTTCAATCGCGAAACCACCACCCAATTTCGCAAAACTGGCGGCGTTGGCGGCCTGGTCTGGATTAATATTTAATGGCACAAAAATCGCAGGACGACCAATTGTTTCCAATTCTATGACCGTGCTGGCACCACTGCGACCGATAACTAAATCAGATGCGACGATTGCCCCCGCCATATCATGAATGAACGACAACACATTCGCATGAATTTTATTTTCTGCGTAAAAGCGTTGCAGACGTTCTACATTTTCAGGACGGGTTTGGTGGGTCACAAAAATCTTTTTATTTTTCATTGATGCAATTGCGGCAGGTACAACGTCGTCCAGAATTTGCGCACCCAATGAACCACCTGTGACCAATAATTTCATTTCGTTTGGTAATGGTGCACCGGCCGCATCCAGGAAATCACGACGTACCGGTAAACCGGTATAAACAACACGGGCCGATGAATTTGATGGAATACCATCTACGGTTGAAAAACTGGTCATCAGTGTTTTTACCCAGCGCATTGTAAATTTATTCGCACGACCAATGGCGGCATTTTGTTCGTGCAAGAATGTTGGAATTTTCCACAGGTGTGCCGCAAACACAGCCGGCACAGATGCATAACCACCAAACGCAACAACACGGTCTGGACGTGACACCATAAAACGCAATGTCAATGCAGTGGCAGAAACACCTATTTTAGTCAGGGCCCAGATTTGTTTCAGGCGACTTTTTGCACCAACACCCGATGCCCATATGTGCGACATGCGGGCAGATTCTGGTTTGCCACGGGCGACCATTTGACGAACACGACCGTCGCACGAAATTATGATTTTATGTTTACGTGATGCCAATTCCTGGGCAACGGCCAAGGCTGGAAATACATGTCCACCTGTTCCACCGGTTGCAATCCATATTTTCATTTTTTATCCTTTTGACTATTTCCATTTGTCTTCACGAACAATCGCCAAGACCATACCAAACAACAAACAATATCCCAGGAACGAACTGCCCCCTGATGAAATGAATGGCAGTGTCATACCCTTAGGCGGCATAAGATGCAGTGTCGTTGCCAGATTGATACATACCTGGGTACCGAACAGGGCCGCCGTGCCAGCAGTGGCATAAAACACAAATGAATCACGTGCAGACATTGCGTTTGTGACCAATCTGCGAATTACACACAGCAAGAATATCAACAGAAAGCACGCAATTATCGCACCCCAGTCTTCGACCAATGCCGCATAGATAAAGTCTGTGTGGGCATCGGGCAGGCTTTCTTTGGCAAAGGCTTCGTCACCCATACCAAACAGACCGCCCTGGCGAATGGCGTTCACAGAATAGCCAACCTGGGTTGTTGGGTCCAGGGGCTGAAAGAAATCCATAACACGGCGGTGTACGTGGGGCTGGAACAAAAACGCCAACAGACCGCCCACACCAAATATGCACGCCAATGGAACAATAATTATATATGGCAACCCCGCTACAAACAAGAATACACAAAACACGATGAAATACAGCATCATGGTACCAATATCGGGCTGCATAAACAAAATAAGCAGCACAATAGCAAATGGTATCAAGTACACCCACCAACTTAACAACGATAAACGCCACGCATCACGGTTCAAGAATATATCATCGCCATACTTTTCCTTCATCTTGGTCAGGAACCATGCACTTAACATGATAAAGCCGGGCTTCATAATGTCAGATGGCATCAACCGGAATCCCAGTATTGGAATCCAGCGTTCAGACCCATGATGCACAGGCGAACAAAACAGTGTTAAAACCAACAACACAAAGCAAACTGCAACATTCAACACAGACAGCCCCAACACCAAACGTTTGTTTAACATACTGGTGGCGAATAAAGTGATTAAGCCAATACCATAAAACGGCAACATGCGCTGCAAGAAATAGTACCATTCCCAGCCTTTGCGTAGGGCCTGGACCGAGCCGGCCGACACAACACATAAAACACCAATAAAAATTAAGCCCAAAACACACCCCAGCAATCGCCGGTCTATGCTGTAATACCAACTGGTAAGTTTACTTTCTTCGGTTCTTCCACTTCCAAACATAATCGCATTATAACATGTTTAATTGCGAAAATATACCGCCAAAGGCAAAAAAATTCCCCACCGGACGGTGGGGGATATTTTACGCAAATTTCAGCATCGCCAATGCCAAGCCCGAAAACACAATCGACATTATGAAAAAGCGTTCTACAATCTTGGTTTCTGGCCAACCCAGTTCTTCGAAATGATGATGCAATGGTGCACGCAAGAATACACGGCGACCGGTACCGGATATTTTGCGTGTGGCCTTGAAATACATGGTCTGGACAAAAGACGATAATAATATCAGCACCATCATGCCGGCAGATACCGCCATAATAACTTCGGATTTCAGCAACATGGCGACAGTACCCATAAAGCCGCCCAATGCCAGTGAGCCGACGTCCCCCATAAAGATGGACGCAGGTTTCGCATTAAACCACAAGAATCCCAATACAGCACCGAATGCCGCACCCAGTACTGCGTACAGGCCACTGGCCGTGGGCAAGAACATAACTGTATCCATAAATCCAATGCGGGTTGCACCGTACAACGCAACAACCAAAACCAGCAATACCGGCAAATACAATTTAGACAACATACCATCCAGACCGTCTGTAATGTTGGTTGCATTTGCCGAACCGCATATTACAAAATACGCAAACACATAGTAAAAGATTCCCAATGGCAAAATGATTCCAAACGGCAATGCCAATGACAATTCTGGGATATATGGTGGCATTGTGCGATTAATCAAGAATGCCAAGATGACAACAAAGATTCCTTCGACACACAGACGGGTCAATGGCGACAGACCATTTGATGCCTTTTTAGATTGACTGGTGACCTTTTTATAATCATCAACAAAGCCCAATGCACCAAACATAACCAACGATGATAATGCAACCCAGCCCGCCAGATTGTTTGACATTGGCATAAACAAAATTGCACCCAACACAATCGCAAACACAACCAGAATACCGCCCATTGTTGGGGTACCGGCCTTTTTACGATGTGATTCTGGGACATTTTCACTGATTGGCTGACCCTTTTTCTGCCATGCGTGCATTGCACGAACAAAGCCACGACCAAACAGCAGCATTACCAGAAATGCAACGGCAAACGCACCGGCAAACTGGGACCAGCCACTGGCAAACAAAGACAGACCATGTGATACAAAATAATCAGTCAGCATAAAAATCTCCTTCTTATGCTGACATTCTATCACAATAAAATATGAAAATAAATCTTATTTAGCAATACATTCGACAGATGTTTCTTCTGGGCCGACGAACATTGTCCAGGTATCACCTTTGCCCCACAAAACCATATCTGTATCATTGAATTTACCAACATAGCGCGTACCAGATGCAGATAAAGACAATACAAATTCTGCTGGCACACCCGAAATTACCGCATCCATTACGGAACCATCTTCGGAAAAACTGATAGAAACACTGTGTTCGCCACACTGGTATGTAAGTTTTTCAGAAACCGCGTCCGATTTATCACAGGCCGCAACCGCCAATACCGCCAAGATTGACAACAATATTTTTTTCATAATGCCCCTCCTTTATCTTTTGCGTTGATTTTGATTAGAAGACACCGCCAACCATTGGAACACTGGCGGGAACAGATACCGTTGTGCCAGACGTTGTTGGAACAACCACAGTCTGGGGGGCGGGGTTTGGTTTTTGCCCCGGTTTGAACGCTTCGGAAATAATGGTACCGGTTGGGTCGGCCGATGCAGCAACACCGGTGCGACGATTTACACGCATAAATGTCATTCCGTTGGGAACAGGGAATGGTTGATCCTTTTTATCGGCCAAGGCAACACGCATAAAATCTGCGAATACACGGGCCGCCATATGGGAACCAGCCCCACGACCCAATGATTTTGGTGTGTCATAGCCCAGATAGACCCCGGCAATTAAATCTTTGGTAAAGCCAACAAACCATACGTCTTTGACATCGTTTGTAGTGCCGGTTTTACCCGCAATTGTGTGCCCAGGAACACGGGCCTGTTTTCCGGTGCCGCGTTCAACCGCACCCTGTAAAATAGAAACCATTTGATACAGGCTTTGCGGGTCAGATAACGGTTCGGCGGTTTCCGCAACAGTTGGTGGCAGCAATTCGGCATCCCATTCGATAATTTCGGTTTCATTACCACCGATGACACGGCCATATCTGTCTTCGATATAGTCAACCAATTTAGGCTGAATCGCATGGCCACCGTTCACAAAGGCAGAATAGCCCAACACCAATTTTTCCAATGTTGTTTCGCCAGACCCCAATGCCATAGACAGATTAATATTTTTCATGTCGGCGGGATAAACACCAAAACGCTGGGCCACTTCGATAGATTCACGTTCACCAACCGTCTGGACCAGACGTACAGTTGGAACATTGCGTGATGTTTCCAATGACAAACGCAGTGGTACATCGCCCAAGAATTTCTTGTCATAATTTTCGGGTTTCCACAATGTATTATCTTCACGCCAGCCAACAATTGGTGCATCCAGCAATATTGATTGTGGTGAATAACCACGTTCCAACGCCGCCAGATACACGAATGGTTTGATGGTGGAACCAACCTGGCGGTATGCCTGGGTGGCACGGTTAAATGAACTTTCGTTAAATGAACGACCGCCGGTCATTGCCAAAATACGTCCAGTGTGTGGATTCATCGCAATAATTGCACCCTGTAATTTTTCGGTACGTCCCTGGTTGAACACGTCCAATTCTTTGTTCAATGCGGCGGCGGCGGCACGTTGCAATTCCGGCACAATTGTTGTTTTGATATACAGACCCTGGTTATACAGGGTTTCACGCCCCAACGAATTCAATAATTGGCGGCGAACATCTTCGGCAAAGTATTGAAAGTCTTCTTCCATTTGGGCGGTAAAACCGCTGTTGATATTTAATTCTTCGGCGGCGGCGGTGTCGGCGGCGTCCTGGGTAATAAAGCCTTCTTCGACCATGCGACGCAGTACATAGTTGCGACGTTCAACCGCCATGTTGCGGTTATTTGGTGCCTTGGGCAGAGAGGCCAGAAATGCACACTGGGCCAGTGACAATTCCGATACAGGTTTATTGAAATACATCAATGCAGCCGATCCAACACCATATGCACGGGCCCCCAGGAAAATCTGGTTCAGGTACAGGGTCATGATATGCTGTTTAGAAAATGCACGTTCCAAACGCAGTGCCAAAATCGCTTCTTTGATTTTGCGTGAAATTGTGCGTTCAGACGTCAGGAAGAAATTCTTGGCCACCTGTTGGGTGATGGTGGATGCACCGGAAAAGCGGGTATTAAATCCCATCATACGCATAACATTATTTGTGGCGGCACGAATGATACCCTGGACATCAATGCCAGGATGGGTCCAGAAATTCTGGTCTTCGGCGGCGATAAATGCATTTACCAACTGGGGCGGCATGTCGGCATAGTCGATAAACACACGACGTTCTTCGGCGTATTCGATTAACAACGAACCGTCTGATGCATACAGACGTGTTGCAACCGGTGGTGCATATGTTGCCAATTTCTTGTAATCAGGCAGGTCATTACCATAGATTAAAATTAATGCAGCCAATGCAGCAATTGCACCGGTAAAACACCAAAAGATTACATTTAATAAAATGCGTAAAAATTTTTTGAATTTCATAGTGATATAAATTTTAAGATAAACACAAAAGTTTTGCAAGTTTGTATTAAATTAAAAATCCCCCGTTGGGGGATTTGTTTTTATGCACCGGACGTGTCTTCTACACAGGTACCATTATTTTCTTTATAGCCTGCATCACACGTACACTTGCCGTCGGTCCAAGAAGCATACTCAACCGCTTCACACTCCGTAGGATCTGTTGGCAATTGGGCAGCAGGGGAAGGGGCAGGGCTTGGTGTGTTGCCCGTTTTTGGAATACATACGCCATCATTATCCGGGTCAGGGTCATATCCAGACGCACAGGCATCGCACGTTTGACCGGTATAACCTGTTTTACATACACATGTGCCGTATGAATTACGTTCTGCATTTTTACCGCATACCGCAACACACAATGTTCCATATGGCTGGTACCCGGGCAAGCATTTGCAACGGGCGTTAACATAGTCGCCATCTGCGGTGCCAATTGTACCCTCGGTAGAGGTGTATTGAGAATTATCCGGGCACAACAGTGATTCATAGAACATTTCTGAAACACAGTTGATAATACCGTCGTTATAGACAGAAGAGCCGTAATCCACACCTTCGGCATATTTACAGCCAGAAACGGTCACATCTGATTCCGGATTATCAATTTCGGGTGGGCCGGCAAAGATTGCAAAGCCACATGTCAATGCAACATTGCGGCATGCACCACGCATAACGTTATAGATACTGTTGATGCTGGCACTGGACGACCAGGTGTTAATCTGGGTGACCTGTTGGTTATAACAGGTGGCAACATCAATCATACAATTTGACGAATATTCCGAAATAATACGTTTCTGGGCCGCACGAACATTTACCATCGCACGTTGGATATAATTTACAACAACATCGTTTGTGGCATTATATGTATCTGTGTCACTGTATGTATAACGTTGACATTTGTCCAACACGGCACGACACAGACCGTTATCTGTTACTTTTTGGCCGGTGCCAATCTTGCTCATCAAATATTTTACGACACAGGCACCATCGCCCAAATCATTGCTAGGATCTGTGCTAGCGGCGATTGCCTGGTGCGTACCGCAGGCAGCAGGGGTCATGCTGACCGTGTTGCCGATTGATTTTTGCAAAAATCCACTGTCAATACTGGCGTTATTGTAATCTTCCATAAACTGGGTAATTTTGGTGATGTCTTGACCCAAGACAACCTTGCCATTTTCGTCGATATATCGTTTGGTTGGGTCAACACACTTGTAATAGTTATCGCCACAAACCATGTCGTCTTTCATACATGTTTCCAGGGCAGAGATGCAGCCCTTGGCATCGTATTGATTCTTGTTTTGCAGAACGGCCAGACGTGCCTTTTGCAACATGCGTTCGGCACTGCGTACATTGTTTTTCAATGTATCGTTCATCTTGGTCAGGCCCTTTTCATAGGCGATACAATCTTTATCAATTGCCAATTCATAATTGCCGGTGACCTGTTGCGATGTGGCACCCGCTTCTTTGCATTGGGATAAAATTGTGCTGCAACGTTTTTTGGCAGCGTTATATAAATCTGTGCCACGTAATTTGGCGAAACTGCCACTGGTGCCGGTGTTCAAGAAATCCAGACTGAATAAATCAGCACTGTCGGCGGTAAAATCCAAATCCATGTCCAGACCGGTAAATGAATCGGCGGAATATGTGGTCGCACTGGTCGGGTCTTTGATTAAATCTTCGATTTGGGCCAACATGTTGCGGGTTTCGGTGGTATCAACCTGGCCGGACAAGGCCTCTTCCGCTTCGGTGGCGGTTAAAATCGCACGAATTTCATCGGCAGACAGACCAACATAACGGATACGTTGGGCAACGTCGTTTAATTCGCTGTTGGCTTCTTTGACGGCCTCTTCTACCTTGGTATATTTGGACAGGTTGCCAGAACAACTGCAACGGCCCTGGTTCGTGTCAACAACGTTGCAAAACTGGTCCATGCAATCGTTATACTGTTGCTGGCACGTGTTGTTTAATTCAGACAACTGTTCCAGGCGTTCTTTAGCCTCGGCAATGGATTCACGGGTGACTTCTTTGGATGCGGCACGGGATTGAACCGAACGCAAAGATTCATCTATGTTAGATCCGGTTTGCAGACCACTGCCCGCAATGGTGGCACGACCGCCAACCTCGGCTGTGGAGGGACGCAAAGACAACCCAGCACGACGAATTGTGGGGTTGTTGTTTATGCTGGCACTGGAAACACGGGCATTACGGCCAACCGTGGACACAACATCAGACAATGTCATGTTTGCACCACCTGCAACAACAGAACGTGAAACCGTCGAACGTGCCGCCGTGCCAGATTGCGACGTAGTTGGCGTGACAGCAGTTGTGACATTACGTGATATTGCAGTGCGGGATTGTTTGGCCGACGATGGTGCAACACGTTCGGTTGCCACAGTCGCCGATGTACCAGCAGTTGTTTTTGTGTTTGTTGATGGAATGACACGCGACGCAGCCGACGCGGCAGAAACAGCCGGCGCACATATGGCTAATGCGAAAAAACACGTCGCAAGTTTTCTCATCTCTTTGGGTAATTATATCACAAGATTGTTTTTTAGGAAAGTGATTAGTTGTGTTTTATGCAATAAAAAAATGCCCCAAATGGGGCAAAAATTTACATTTCTACTTTGCCGTTGGTGGCAACCAAATCTGCCATCATTTCGATTTTACCGCCCGCTTCACGGACCAACAAATCACCGGCAGCAATTTCTGCGAAATCCAATGGATCAGACACGAATGCGTCCAATTTACCGGCGGCAACCCATGCCAAATCCAATGCAGGACAGCCTGTACGCAGGGTATTTTCACCAACCAATGGACGTGCATCAGATGTGTTATATGCAACCGTTAATTCCGCTGGTTCTTTTAAATTGGAAACACGAATACGGGCAGAATGGAATGCAGAAAATACGTATGCACCGGCGCCCGCTTCGGCATAGTACAGACGTTCGTCGATTGGCGAATATACCAATGCGATTTTTGTTTCATCATTTGAACGCAGTGCCAAAGAAATTGCAAAGTGTGCATTGCCACGGACAAAATTAGATGCCCCAGACAAAGACAATACGAATTCGTCACGACCGTCACCTTCGCGGGAAACGTTTGGGGTCAACAGACCGGCCGACGGACGAACCAATAACAAATCAGACAGGATACTTTCTTCGATACGGGCAGAAGCCTTGGCAACGAAGTCACGGGCACCACGCAGGGATTGTTGCAGATTTTCCACTTCGCCAAAGTCACGACGCAGACCAGATGCTGTGCGTTGCAACGCCATAAACATTTTGTTTAATTCCGACGAACCTTTAATCATCAATTCCATGTCCCGCCCCCATCAGACAGTAATTAGTTGATTATTAAAATTTGAAACCTGCAAATTTTGCCTTGAAATCGGCGGCACGCTGACCTTTGTCGGCGGCGTTAGAACGCTGGCCAGTCCAGGCAGAATGGTTCAAATTGTCTGTTGACAAAACCAAGTCTTTCTTTACAGAAGAGTACATTTTTACAGTTTTGCCGTCTGTCATTGTCACGTTAATTTCGTGATATTCAGGATGAATTCCTTGTTTCATAGTATT
Source organism: Alphaproteobacteria bacterium (assembly GCA_017502865.1). GTDB lineage: Bacteria > Pseudomonadota > Alphaproteobacteria > Rs-D84 > Rs-D84 > Enterousia. The sequence continues at coordinate 63,046 of JAFVUD010000004.1, forward strand.
ACCCTTTTATAAAATTTAGCCCAATGATTATATAAATATTTTTACAGAAATCAAGCAATATTCGAAATTTAATATCGGCCAATGCAACCCAGATATGAATTGCCCGTCGATTCCAGCACATTTATAAACTGGGACTGGTTACGGCCGGAAAACAGTGCCAGAATCGTTCCGGCATCTGTTGCCAACATATCTGCAACCGTCGCAATACCAGAATTCATTTTCTTGAAAAAACCACTGGTTGGGTAAATTTCCGCCGCCAACAACTGATTTTTCCCGGATGTGTTGGCATTTTGTTCACGCTGAATCACCATTAACTGGCATTCAGGGGAAATTATCATTTTATCGGTCACAACAGCATCACTGCCCAGCAGTTCACCCCACCAACCGGTCGATTCACAGAAAACCGGATAGTAAACCGCCGCATCTGGGTTCGTATTCAGGATTTCACCCAAATCTAAATCACCATTAATAACCGTCGGCATTTGACCGGTGGCATTATTAATGACACGACGTGCCAATTGGTACACCGGGTCGCGTGTGGTCTTGCGTGGCCAATAAAGAATCGGAAACTGAGTCATTGCTATGAATTATATCAGATTCGGTTTGCACAAAAAAGGGGGCCAGAGCAAATAAAGGGCTTGATTTTTTATTTTTTCATTACGGCCCACAGTTTCTGCAGGTTTGACCAGACAATCTGGACATCCTTTTTAACCGTGTCATAGTATTTTGTCGATATGCCGGTGTTGAACAAAGTCTTCATAAGTGCCGGAATTGACGTCATAAACATGGCAATAAACACACCCATCAGGATAATTGTAATCAAGCTGTCGTTGCGCATCATCAAACCGTCCATAATGATTGTCGAATCGTTATTGGAAATCGCCGCCATCAAGGCAGAACCGCCATTCCAACGACCAAAAAGCGAATCGACAAAGATAAATCCAAACGAAACAAAAACACCCGTCATCGCAATACCAAATGTTGCAGCAACAACATCATCTATGATGGCCATGACACCTTTGTTATGGGTTCCACGGGGAAAAATCTTCCAATCTTTGAATATCCAGCCCAGAATCGTTAATGGCAACATTATCAAATCCAGTGCCAGGTTCATGAACACTTCTAGGAAATACAGCGGTATCGGCAACAGGGCACTAAAAAACAACATCAGCACCAGCAGGCCTGCAAAGAAAATTGGCACATTTGGAAAGATTGGCACACCCCACATGATTTTATGCATGTATTCTTCGTTAAATGCCATGTTCATCATGGTCCAACCCGTTGTCATCCCCAGACCTGTTAACTGATGCACGGTGGCCAATTCACATGCCAGGTTATGACGCAGACGTGGCGAAAACGCCCCGGATTTTGCCGCCGCAACATCAACAGTGGTTGGGTCGGCCAATGCGGTTGCAATTACACAGTTATTAAACGCTTCGTCCCCGGCGACAACATGATTTATTGCCAGACCTATGTTAAATACGGGGGTTATCGCAATGTCTGAAATCAATCGTGGCAGGGGTGCCAGCAGCACCACAGATGCAAATGCCAGATTCATCAATGTTTCGCCGAACGATTTGGTCAGGGCGACGGGTTCTTCGACGTTGGAATTAATAAACCCAGACATGATTCGCCATGCAAACCATACTGCAACCAACCCCAATGATAATGGGACAATTATTTTACCCAGCCCATTATAGACACCGGGCATGATTGATGACAATGTGCCGATAATGCTGGAAAACATGTCACAGGTCCAACAACTGCCAAAGAAATCAAGGGCGGATTTCATATCGACCGGCGACATAGAACGGTATATGGAAAAACCTGCGATACCAACAACGCTGGCGGCGGCACCAACCAACCATGGTGCAACAGCCCCTGCCCCGAACGGCAGGAACGAAAAAAACACTATCCAGAATTTTTTTAATCCATTCATTGTTTTTAAGTATATCACATTTTGCAACAAATGTGATATAATTGAAAAGATAAATAAATATAGTAGAGAATGTTTTTATTAAAAAAACTGATTTTTTGCGTGGTTGCAATGCTGATGATGGTCACGCCCAGCATGGCGTTTGCCGGCAATATTGTTGACGCATTGGATTTGTCACCGTTCGTGCCATATGTTCTGGATGCACTGATGATGGTAGCAACGGGGACATATGAATTTTTTGTCGGTGATGATAGCGGTGGATTTTTATACGTGTTGATTTGGGGATTTTTGGCAATATCGATAACACTGTATTTGTTCAAACTGTACATGCCGAAAAAGTGGGTGGATTTATTTGGTTTTTCAGGCGGTGGCGAAATCGCAGATGCCAAGGTTGGTGCACTGGACATTGCGTACAATGTTTTAAAACCGGCGTTGCGTGCACTGATTGCAATGCTGCTGTTGTTGCAGATAAAACCGGTTTTTGTGACAGATTGGGTTGTTAATCCATTCTTGAAAATCGGGTCTGTGTACACCAGCGTTTTGACCAAGCAGATGAATATCCCAGGCATTGGTGTTGCCAAGGTGGAATGTCCCCAGGCCGTTGTTGAAAAAGCATGGATTTCCGAATCGGCATGTGAATACTTGACCCAGCCGGTGGCACAATTATCACACGCCAACAACCAGGTTATTAAACACGGATTCAAATCTATTACACGTGGGTTAGACCAGTTGGTATCACTGTTTTCACATAATCGTGGCGAAGGATTTATGAACCTGATATCTGGGTTGGTATTGGTGTTCACATTCGTCGGTTGCAATCTGTTTATGGCAATGTTGGTTATCCAGGCGATATTTAATTTTGGTATGTCGTTGGTACTGTATCCGTTTAACGTGTTAATGTATGTTGTAAAATCCAGTGATAAATGGCTGGATTTATGGCCGGCGTTCAACAACATTATCAAAGCGTTGCAAGATTTAATTATCACGATGATTTCGTGTGCGTTTATGCTGTGTATAAATATGGCGATTGTAAAGGCACTGTTCACATGGAACACGTCTATATTTGTTGTTGCCGCAGGTGGCAGTGCAACCAGCAATGTCCCACAAATGGCAAATGCATCAGGTGGTTTTGGCGAACATGCAATTATGTGTTTGTCGGCGATTTTAACATTCTATATCATGCAAAGATTGTTCGAAGTGACAAACAAGATGTTAAAGAGTTATACGGGCGGAATGGACGGACTGTACAACAGTGTAAAGTCTGATTTCAAGACAACCAAAGGCAACATAGCAAAAACGTACGAAACAATTAAAAAGGCATTCAAAGACTGATAAAAAATGGAAAGTTTCGCAAACTTTTTTACAGAAAATTTTGTGCAGTGTTGGGGCTGCGAGGTCTTTGATAGACTGTTCCAAATTGTATCAAATGCAACAGCACTGATTTATGATAAATTGGTGTGGCTGTGCATTATTACATTCTGTGCAGTATTCACAGTATTTGTTATCAATGCGGTTCATCAAAATATCAAAGGCGGTGGCAAAGATCCGTGGTATGAAAAATCAATTCAAAAGGTTATTATAAATTCTATTGTTGCAATGGGAATTCTGGGAATGGGAATTACGGTGCCACGTGTAATTTCGCAAATCACATTTGAACCAGTTGCCCAGATTGCAGTGTCATATACCCAGGCACTGATTCAGCAAGACACAGAAACAATTAATGAACGTGTGACATATCAACCAATGGATATGGATGATACGGGTGTTTTCCGCCCACAGTTGCGTGACAAAATTATTTTGATGATGAAAACAACCACGTCTGCATTCCAATCGTATATCAAATTGGGGATTGCAGTTATGGACAGTGCGTTTTCATGGGAAGCGTTGCTGGGGATTGGGGCGTTGGTGCGGCATATCATGATATTCTTTATCGGGCTGTATTTGTTCTATGCGTTTTTCAAATTATTTATTCGATATTGTTTTTATTTCATAGATATCACAGTTGCAATGGCGTTCTTTGTTTTCTTTTTCCCGCTGTCTGTTATGTTGATGTCGTTTAACGGTGCAGAACATTTGCCAGCGGTTGTTAAAAATATTGGAAACGCCGCTGGTAAAGACCAAATCAAAAAACTGATTAACGCAATTGTTGCATTGGCGGCATGCGTAATGACATATACGGTTATGTTGATTATTCTGGCACGATTCTTTACAGATACAGATGTGTCCAGTGCAGATTTTATGAACAAAATTTTATCAGGCGATGTATTCGAAGCAAATATTTCCGACGAAAATATGGCCGCATTGACATTGGTCAGTGCAACAGCATTGGTTTATGTGTTAAACTTTATATTCAGTCAAATCCCACAGGTCACAAAAATGATTCTAAGTGCATTTAACGTCAGCGAAGAAAAACAAATGAGTGAACAGTTGGCAGATGATGCAATCAACCTGACTAAAGATATTGCGAATACTGCAATCAAGGTTGGCAAAACAATTGTTTCGGGGGGCGAAGAGAAAAAGTAAATGAAGGCACACCTGATTCTTTTAGCGGTTCGGTTTGTAATGTTGGCCATTGCGTTGGGGGTGGGCATTTGGTATTTGTCGTCGTCCATCGGTGGGGCGGCATTGACGTATTCCAGCATGGATAATTTCTTGGTCGCAATTGGGGCCGGCGAAGATGTTGCCAGTGCAAACGGATGTTTCTTGTGCAGATATATTGGTGATTTATTCGGTATTATCGGTGATGCAACAGAAATGTTCTGGGAAAGAATGTTGGATACGCTGTTGGTTATTATGGCGTTGGGGTTTGGTTTGTATCTGGTTATAACAGGAATTTTCCATGTATGGAACGCAACCAAGGATGCTGCAAAATTAGACGACAATGAAAAAAAGATAAACTTTCGTGCATGGTTTGACAAGGTTGTTAAGCAAGGTATTCGGGTATTATTCTGTGTTGGGCTGATTGGTGGCCTGGGGATGGGTGGCGTTACCGCATTAAAGGTTATTTCCAACGTTGTTATTACACCTGTGTTGTTTGTGGGCGGACAATTGGCAATGGCGGCAACCGGTGTCGCCCAGGCGACCCAATGTGGTGCGTTAATCGCAACCGACGGTGGGGTTTTATCATCTGTGCTGGGGCCATTTATGTGCGTTATTGGAAATATTAACAGTGTAATGTTGGCCGGGGCAGCAGGCGGATTTGCAATGATGAATTATGCGTGGCTGGGGATGGGCGGCGGAATACTGACATGGGTTGCAGGCTTGGCGTTAGTTATAACATTTTTAATCATTGGGTTTGATTTGTTCTTTCAAATTTTGTCCGTGGTTTTCAAACTGATATTCTTAATCATATTTATGCCATTCTTGTTGGCGGCGTATGCGTTCGAAGGTGCATGGAAGGTGGCCAGCGGATTAGTCGGCAAGGGAATAAATATGCTGATTAATTCTGCGATAAAAATCGTGGTGATTACGTTAAAGGTGGTAATTGTTTACGCAACCGTATCGTATGCCGCCGATGCAACATTCCCAGGGCCTGTGGATGGGTACAGTGCGATGCTGCCACCGATGCTGGGCAAGCCCGTCGAAAACCCAGATGCACAAACGTTATCTGTGATGAAGGTTTTTGCAGATTGCGAACAGGTCGCATTGGCAGATGGCGAAATGGACCAAGATAAATTCACAAATTGCTTTACCGCACAGCGGGCGATGGTCGAAAGACAATATCCAGGGGCATTTGATTTCTTGGATGACGGGTGGGATTTCCTGATATTAATGTTGGGGGTCGCATTCTTGTATTTCTATGTAATCAAGGACAAGGTTGAAGGTTTGTTGGCCGGGGTTGGTGGCGAAGACTTTGACTTTGGCGGACAGATTAAACAGTTGGGTAAAAATGTTTGGGGATTGCCAACAAAAATCGCAGGTGCAATTACCGAAAAAATGGGAAAGTAAATTTTGTTAAAGAATATATGTAAATTTTTATCAATATTGATGGTCGCATTTACATGCAATGTGTCTGTGGCGGCAACAGCCAACATTCCAAATGGAAATATTGGGGACTATGGTTCGTGGGCAACAAAGGAAAACCACGAAATGCTGATGTCTGCGATGAAGGAAGACTTTAACAATTTCGAACCACAGATTGCAAAAAATCAAATTATGGACGACTATGTCCCGGTCGAAGCCAAGGTTGGTATGGCATTTATGAATGCAATGACACATGTGGGGGCGGTTCTGGATTCGGCACTGGTACGGTTTGCAGTTATTTTTATTTTGATTATGTACGCATTCTGGGTTGGGTTTGAAGCATACATGTCTATCAGCCAGGGTCAGGATATACAAAAACTGGGCAAAGATATTTTAATTAAATCTATTAAAATTGTGTTCTGGATTATTTTAATACGACTGGGGCCGGCAAAATTGTTTATGACGATTATGATGCCGTTGCTGTGGATTGGAACACATTCGGCAGATTTAATATTAAATGCAGTTGCCAGTGTCACGGGTGCACAGTTGCCAGACACGTGTGCGGCAATTCATAACTATGTCGTTGCCAATGCAGACCCAGGTATGCTGTTGGATCCAGGTGCAGCAGCAAACATTATGTGTTTGCCAACACGGTTATCTGGGTTCTTTACCGCAGGGGTTGTGGCCGGTTGGAAATGGATGGTGGCCGGTCTGGGGGTCAGTGCATTTTCATTTATTTTGGGTTTGGGAATGATTGTACTGTTCCTGATTAATGCATGGAAATTCACACTGATGGCGTTGGGGGTTATTGCAGATTTGTTTATCGGGGTGTTTATGTTGCCATTTACGGCTATTTCCGAAACGGTCAGCCAGACATCATATAAAGGTATCGCCGGTAATGTTTATAACAGTTTCACCGGGATATTCAAAACAGAATCGCTGAAATCACAATTCGACAGATTTATCAGTGCAACGATTTATTTCGTTGTGTTGTCTGTGGTGATTGCGGTTTGCGTGGCACTGTTAAGTGGCGTTATCACCACAGATACGGCGACACAAATACCATCGCTGAAAAATACAGGATTTTTGCCAATATTGCTGACTGCGATTTTGGTTGGATATTTGGCCAATCGTGCAGACCAGATTGCCAAAGACTGGGGCGGCAGTGTCAGTGGTACATTCGGTCAAAAATTTGCCCAACGATTTACCAATGATGTTAAAACAGTTGTCAAAGACACGTACGAAACAGGTAAAAAGTGGGTCAAGATTATTCGTGAAGAATCTAAATAAAACTAGCCCAAAAACTTTACGTATTGGCGGGCGACTTTTTTTATCCCACGGGCTTTGAATGCGACGGTTAAAATATCACCAGATTCATCAATAACAACCCCCATGCCCATTTCAGCATGCGATATCATTTTACCCTTGGCCGATGGGGTGACGGCGGGCCGTGGTTTTGGCCGGGCTTCGTATGATTGGGATACAGTTGGCCGATACGTAGATGTGCGTGGGGACGAACCCTGGAAATCCAGATAGCGATTATCGATTTCAGTAATAAAGCGACTGGGGGAATTATATTGGCGGGAACCAAATATCATTCGTGACATCGCATTGGATATTATGCAACGACGACGGGCACGTGTTATCGCAACATAGGCCAGACGGCGTTCTTCTTCGATGGCACCTTCGCCGATGGCTTTGTCATTGGGAAATATGCCCTCTTCCCAGGCGGGCAGAAAGACAGTGTCGAATTCCAAACCTTTGGCGGCGTGAATTGTCATGATTGACACCATGTTTCCTTCGATAACGTCGGTGTCGTTGTCGTCGGTCATCATCAAGGCGGCCTGTTCCAAGAAATCGGCAATGGTGTCGTATTTAGATATTACACCGGTTATCAATTCACGAATGTTTGACAGACGGTCGGCGGCATCGGCATCTTTGGATTCGGTCCACATTTTGATATAGCCCGCCCGGTCCAGTAATGTTTGGGCGGCATCACGGGGTGCCATTGTTTCCCATTCAAAATCAAATGCAGATAAAAATTCATCTGCGGCAGATTTTTGTTTCGCCGTTAAACCGGTACCATCACGCAGGGCCGACATTAAATTCGTGCCAGATGCACGCAATTTTTCAATTGCACGATCCCCAAAGCCACGACGTGGTTTGCCAATCACACGCAAAAATGACATGTCGTCAAATGGAAATGCCAGCAAACGTAAATACGCAATCGCATCACGAATTTCGGCACGATCATAGAACTTGGTCGCACCAATCAATTTATATGGAATTGAACGCACGGCAAATGCTTCTTCGAACAGGCGAGACAATGAACCAGATCGAATCAAAACGGTATAATTTGAATAACAGTGTGCATCGTCACGCAGAATACTGTCTGCGATTATGCGAGCTTCGTCCAGGTCAGATGGCAATGTTAATACATAGACCAGTTCACCATCGCCATTTGCAGGATAAACCTTTAATGCCTTTGTATACCTTTGCGTATTGTGAGCAATTAAAGAATTTGCAGCACCTAAAATATTGCCAGTACTTCTGTAATTTGTATCAATAATAATACTTGTTTCGTCATACAGTTTAGCAAACCCTAAGATATGTTTGCTTTCTGCACCACGCCATGAATAGATAGACTGGTCATCATCGCCCACACAAAACAAGTACCTGCCCTCTCTCTTGCTTTTTTCTTTTGGCATAAGTGCAATAATAAATTCCATTTGTGCACTGTTTACATCCTGAAACTCGTCAACAAAAATGTATTTAAACTGGGATTGGTACCGGGATAAAATGTCTGGGAATTTATCAAACAGTTCCAGAACACGTAAAATAATATCACCAAAATCAACCGCATTCAGGCGACGTAATTCAGCATTGTATGCGTTGAATAATTTATCTTTGTTCTGTAATGCGACCAGACCTTTGTCTTTGATTGATGAAAATTCTTCGACAAAGTCACCGGGGGTTTTCGTCGTTGTGCCATGATTGGCCAACACGGTTTTTATAACAGATTTCTGCTCATCTTCGCCATAAATCAAGAAATCACGTCGCATATCCAGACGTTCTGCGTTGGCACGCAATATGCGCAGACAAATCGAATGGAATGTTCCACACCAAATGTCACCAGAATACCAACTGCCATTAGCAAGTGCCGCCAATCTGCTTTTCATTTCATTTGCGGCTTTATTGGTAAAGGTTAAAGCCATAATTTCCCAGGGTTTAACATCTGGCTGGGTATTTAACACATATGCAATGCGGGTGGTTAAAACACGGGTTTTGCCAGTACCTGCACCAGCCAACACCAATTGTGCCCCTGCGGTTGTTTCAACGGCAAGACGCTGTTGTGGATTAAGATTTTCTAGATTTAAATTCATCGTTCCATTATAATACCACAAACATTTATTATCAAGGACTGGAAATTTCGCATGAAACGTATTATTTGCTTTGACATTGAAACAACTGGGCTGGAATATCTGCGTGGCGACAGATGCATTGAAATCGGTGCGGTAGAGGTTATAGACGGACAAATCACAAATAACAGTTTCCATGAATATATCAATCCAGATGGCAAAATTATTCCGCCTGATTCATATATGGTTCACAAAATTTCCAATGCGTTTTTGGAAGACAAACCAAAAATGGCAGAGATTGCACCAAAGTTCTTGGAATTTATCGGGGACAGCCCCATTGTCGCACATAACGGATTTGATTTTGACTTTCCATTTATTAATCACGAATTGTCTATGATGGGGCTGCCCCAGATTCCACGCAACCAGCAGATGGATTCTATTGTGATTGCACGCAATCGGGTTTTTGGACCCAAAAGTTATTCATTGGACGCATTGGCGAAATGGTATGGAATATCACTGACGGCACGTGCCGATGCACACGGTGCGTTGATTGACGCAGAAATTCTGGCCAAGGTGTTTTTGGAACTGGAAAACACAGCACCCGCCCCAGACGTTGCAGAAATTATTGCCAAGCAACACGAAGCCATGCTGAACCATCCAAAGGTTGGTGGGGATTTCCCACGGCGATCTTTTCCAGCCCCCGAAGAAGATTTGGCGGCACACCATGAATTCTTGGTCAAGGCAAAGATTATCGAAGAAACACAACAATAAAAAAACGGCATTTCGCCGTTTTTTTAATTCCCAGAATTTATCATATCGCAATATCCGGTTGTTGGATTTGGTATAAACCCAGAATCACACACACAATGCGAATTTACATACCCCGACGTGCCCGCAGTACCAGCGACAGAGGTAAATGTAGAATCGCCAGGACACAGAACGTCTTGCATTGCGACATTTGCAATACAGGTGATATATTTGTCATTTATACATGATTGATTCCCGCCGCAACTACTGGTATCACAGCCGGCGGTGCGTTCGCCTGTGTTTGGGTCAACCATTGTGAAATCGCTGTATGCACTGTAATCAAATGCAGCATAACCACAGGTCAGTGCAACATTGCGACATGCACCACGCACAACACGATACAGGGATTCAATATCTGTGTCATCGCCCCATGCGTTCATATAGCCCATTTGGCGATCTATGCATGATTCAACATCGGCCAGGCATGTTGCGGCGTAATCGCCGACAAGTTTCTGTTGTGCTTCGTTAATCTGGGTCATTGCATAGCGGACGTACGACACAACAACTTCGTTATATGGGTCGTATATTCCATTTTCGTCGTATGTGATATCCTGGCACTGGTCCAGAACGTGACGACACAGGCCACCGTCCTGGGCGGTGTCGCCCATGCCAATTAAATTCAATAATTTGTTTGCAATGCACATGCCGTTATTGTTTGTATCAGACAGACAAACAGCATCTGTGATAGATGTCAGTGCATATGATTTTGTTAAGAAATCTTTGTTAATGGTCGCCGCTGCAAATTTTTTCATGTACGCCAGTGGTTGTTGCGGACTGCGTCCCAATATGATTTCACCACTGTTGTCGATATAGGTATTGGTTGGGTCAACACAATTATAATAATTACCACCACAGACATAATCGTCCGTCATGCAAATATTCAGTGCCGCAACACAATTTTTCGCATCGTATTGATTTTTATTCTGGGCAACCGCTGTGCGGGCAGACTGCAACATTGTTTCAGCACTGCGAACATTGTTTTTTATTGTTTCGTTTTGTTTTTCCAGGGATGCCGCATAGGACATGCAATCTTTGTCGATATTAATGTCATATGCCATTGTGATTTGTTCTGCATCGCCGCCGGCATCAACACACTGGGTCAAAATGTGTTTGCAGTGATTTTTTGCTGTTTCATACAATGCGACACCACGTTTGTTCGATGCACGTGCATCTTCGCTGGCGGTGCCCATCAAATTTATCCCAGACAGGTCAACCAGATTCGAAGAAAATGTAAAATCCAGGTCCAATATGCCTGTTGCATTTTCGGCATAGGACGATGATATTTGGGATGGATCTTTTATCATGGCGGCAATATCTTTTAATGCCGCAGACATATCAGATTTATCCGTCTTGGACGCCATTTCTTCTTCGGCGACGGTGCCACTGTTCATGACTTCGATTTCTTCGGGGGTCAGGCCGATATAGCGAATACGTTGGGCAACTTCGTTCAATTCGGTATTTGCCGCAGCCGCCGCACGGGCAACACGGGTGTAATTGCTGTAATTAGAACTGCATGAACAACGGCCCATTGTGTCATCAACGACATTGCAGAACATATCCATACATTCAGCATACTGGGTTTGACACATTTTGTGCAGTTCGTTTATGTTTTCCATCTGGGCACGCACGGGTGCAAATTGTTCCAATGCACCGGCACGGGCGGATACAGAACGGACCGCTTCGTCCATGTTGGAACGTGTTTGAATATCTGTGCCGGCGATTGTGGCACGGCCCCCAACCTCGGCCGTGGTGGGGCGTAATGATAACCCCATACGACGTACCGTTGGATTATTGTTTATAGATGCAGATGATACACGGGCATTACGACCAACCGTAGATACCGCAGAATCCAGTTTTGCACGTGCATCCGCGGGGTTCGCATTGCGGGCAATGGGGGCACGTGATTGGGTGGTGCGTGATACATCTGGGTTAGTTTTTGTTATAACCGTTTCTGCTGTATCGGGGGTTGATGCAGTCACACGGGACACAACCGGTTGGGTTTGAGATGCAGCACGGGATTTATTTGAAACAGTGGCCGCACGGGATACAACAGATGATTTATTTGTTTGGGGCACGTCAACAGATGCAGCCTGGGCATCACTGGTTCGCGTATTGGTACCCGGAATAACACGTGCAGCCGTTGCACCAAACGCAGATGGTGCAAATAATAACAACAATAAAATTTGCGTTGAAAGTTTTTTCATTCCCTGTACGGATAATTATACCACAAAAGCCCGCACCAGACAAAGAAATTGAATTAAAAAAATCCCCCGATTGGGGGATTAATCTTTAGGCTTCGGTTTCTGGAACAACAGAAACTGTTTTTCTGTCACCGTTGCCTTTCTTGAATTTAACAATACCTGCGATTTTCGCAAATAATGTGTGGTCTTTACCCATACCAACATTCAAGCCAGGATGTACAGATGTACCACGTTGGCGAATGATGATGTTGCCTGGGATAACGCGGCTGCCACCTGCCTTTTTAACGCCAAGTCTGCGTCCGGCTGAGTCGCGTCCGTTCGATGATGCGGAACCCGCTTTCTTGTGTGCCATAGTTTATCTCCTTAGGCTTTGATTGCTGTGATTTTCAGAACAGTGATGAACTGACGATGACCGGCTGTGCGGCGATAGTTCTGGCGACGTTTTTTCTTGAATACCAAGATTTTGTCTGCACGTTTCTGTTCGATTACTTCTGCGACAACTTTGGCACCGTCAACGAATGGTGTACCAACTTTGTCACCGACCATTAAAACCTGGTCGAATTCTACGTTGCCGGTTGCATCCAGTTTTTCAACCTTGATAATATCGCCCGCCTGGACACGATATTGTTTGCCACCGGTTTGAAAGATTGCATAATCGCTCATATGTCTTTCCTTAGTGTTTTATGTTTTTTTGTTTCGTTTATTTCGATTTTGTCGAAAAGTTTATGCAAATTCTATCTTTTTAAACCCAAAAGTCAAGTATTTTGTCGAAAAAATTATGCAAATCGTACTTTTATAGAGTTTTTGATATAAAAAAAATCCCCCAAACGGGGGATTTTTATTTTTTAGTTAGGTTGATTCCTGTTATTAAACCATTCACGAACACCGGAAACACCCGATTCTTGCAAGCAATATTCACGATATGCCGCAGAATTATGTGTCCCAACATTCGAAGGCAGGCCGGTTGTTGAATCTACAGGCGCCTTGATATCATATTCAGGCTTTGTGGCATCTGTGCCGGTACCGTTCAGGATTTCATTCAATGTCACAATATTGCGGCATGAATTTGTTGTGTAATCCTGGGTATTAACACAGGTTGTACTGTCAGCCTTGTCAATAACGGCTGTGAATTGAACCGTTGATGGATTACAAATCATTTCTTCATAGCAATGTGGAACGTTTGCAATCTGGGCACAGTATGTTTTGATACGTGCATTAGGCCAACTGGGGTTCGATGTCGCCTGGGTTTCATAGCAGTCATAGATTTCGCTGATACATTCGTTAAAGTTTGTACCCGCATCAACGGCCGCAGTGTAAATTTCGTCACGCTTTTCCTGGGCGAATTCCAGACGTTTCTGTTGCAGGGCCTGTTGGGCGGCAACTTTCTGGTACCCAATGTTTTGGGCGGTGCTGCGCAACTGTTCACCATATGCGTCACAGTCGGCATTCGCATCCAAAGCGTATTTCTGCATAATGCTGCGACGGGCATCGGCAACCGGACCACGCAGGTTATAATATGGGTCGCCCGATGCAGATGTGTAACCAAAGCATGTTGCAGAATTCGACGCAGAATAACCATTATTTGCGGTCACAAAGTTCAATTCATATGTACCGGTATTGTTTACGGTAATTGTGCTGTTGTAATTATATGGACACTGGGATGCACCATTGCCACATTTTGTGCCAGATGGTGGTGTACCACACGCTTCGTAAATACCGTTAAAGCAAGAATCCAATACACGGGCACAAACATTGTTGTGGGCATATTCAAACAATTCATATCCCCATGTTTCCGCCAATGAATCCTTTAATTCTTCGGAATTTGCAAATGCACCGTCAATCCCCGCCAAACCGCCTACAACGCCAGCAATGCCGGTAAATGCAGACAACAGGTTATCTTCATCTTCGCTTAAAATAGTGATGGTTTGGTCTTTGGCATCGGCCCATGCCTGAAGTGAAGCCAGAATGTCAGAACCATTTCCATCCAACGTTTTTACATCAAATCCAAAGTTATTTCCGGATTCTTTACAATATGTTGGCGCAGATTTATTGCTGCATGTGCTGTCAAAGATTCCGTGATCGGCACACCAGTCACCAAATTCTTCGTCGGTGGCGGTGCCGTTTTTACTGGCATCACGCCAGGAAACACAGTTCATAACCTTTTCAGCATCGGTTAATTTGAACGCTTCGGAAACATCTTCGCCGCCACTGGCAACCAATAATGCCAATTCCCCAGAAACCTTAATCAATTCTTCGTTAGCGGTTTCCAACGCTGTTTCCGCTTCGGCAAAAGCCTTGACACGGCCAGCACAGGCACAACGACGTTGTGCTGCATTACGGGCGGTGCAAATTTCGTCCATACATGTATAGTACGATTCCATACAGTTGTTAAATGCATCTGTCGAAATCAGTCCGGTTGTTGGATCAACGATGTTGGAATAATTACCGGTGTACAGTTTGTTTGACAGATACGAATATGTGTTGGCGGTCACCTTGGACCCACGGATAGCACTGCCCTGGTGAGAAACACGGGAAACAGTTGCGTCAGTGTTACGGGCACGAACCGCACGTGATGTCGTGTTGCCGGCACGGGTTGCAGCCGGTGTGACGGTTGTACGGGCACGAACAGAACGGGCAGGATTTTCACCAACCGTGCGTGATGCGGCCGTTCCCGCAACCGCAGATTCTGCACGTGATGCAGCACGGTCAACAACGGTACGAGTACCCACCGTGCGTGATGCAGGTGTCGTTGTACGTGCAACGGTTGTGTTTGATGCGTTGTTGCGTGGACTGGCCCGGCCAGAACGAACATTATTGCCCGCACGTGTTGCCTGGGGACCGTTCATTGACGCATCGTTCAGTGGCGTAATTGGATCCGCCAACACAGAACGCATCGACAACAATGTCGAACATGTCAAAAACGCACCACCCAGCAAAAATATTGTGCCGACAGCATTTTTGCAACAATCTGAAAAATTACGACTTTTCATAAATCACTCCCCCGCTTTCTGGAAACGCCCAGAAAATATGTGTTTCGACGTGATTATGCAATGCACAATCCACGTAAACTTTGTTTAATTATAACATTTTTCATGGGGTCTGTAAACAACAAAACCCGCATGACAGCGGGTTTTGTTCGTTGATTTAATAAAATCATTTATTTAACCGTTTTTGCGGCAGCCGCTGGATTTGCTGCGGCGTTCTTTTCGGCAGTTTCCAGCAATTTTTCTGCAATTGCAACCTTGGCCTGGGTCACTTTTTGAACAACTTCGTCTTTGATTTCCTGGACTTTTTCTGTGGTGACACCCTGGGCGGCAGCAGCTTTTTCAGATGCAGCATCTTTGGCATCGGCAGCAGCGGCCATAACAGCGGTACCACCTTCTGAAACGGATTTCTTGACAAATGTTGCACATTTTGTGGACAGTTCTTTGATATTTTCCGTCAGGCATTCAATCAATGTTTTCTGGCCCAAGATGATTTCTGGACAAACCTTGGTTATTTCGTCTGTGTTGCAGGCTTCTTCCAGGGTGGTGGGTTCGGCAACCTTGTCAGCACCAAACAATCTTTCCCACAAACCAGCATTTGCAGAAGACACAGTCATTACAGCAACCAAACCAAATAATAATGTTTTTTTCATAATTTCCCCTTTGTTTTATACACAATGATAATAGGAAGAATATACCCCAATCGTCAACAACAAAAAAATATCAAACGCTAACAAAAACCCCCACCATAGGATGGGGATTTTTTGTGCAAGACACAATTAATTCTTGCGTGGGTATTTAACCGCAGCCTGGGCCGCAGCCAAACGTGCGATTGGCACACGGAATGGCGAGCATGAGACCGAGTTAAAGCCACACTGGTGGAAGAATGCGATAGATTCTGGGTCACCACCATGTTCACCGCAAACACCCAGGTGGATATGTTCACCCTTGGTATCACGAGCTTTCTTAACTGCGTCTTTAATCAACAGACCAACACCCAACTGGTCAACAGATGCGAATGGATCTGCAACATAGACACCACGTGCACGATATTCATCCAAAATCTTGGCTGTGTCGTCACGTGACATACCCAATGTTGTCTGGGTCAGGTCGTTTGTACCGAATTCAAAGAATTCACAAGATTCTGCGATTTCATTTGCCAAAACGGCTGCACGTGGCAATTCAATCATAGAACCAACAGTGTATTCGACGGTTTCACCAGTTTCTGCGAACAATGATTGGGCAGTTGCATCGATAACCGCTTTGACGATATCAACTTCTTTCTTAGAACCAACCAATGGAACTTCGATTTCTGGGAATACCTGGACACCGTTTTTCTTGCATTCCAGCGCAGCAGACAAGATTGCACGTGTCTGCATTTCGCAGATTTCTGGGTATGTAATTGCCAAGCGGCAACCACGATGACCCAACATTGGATTCTGTTCATGCAGTTGTTCTGCACGCTGTTTAATGAATTCAACAGATTTACCAATGTGTTTTGCCAATTCTTCGATTTCTGCATCGGTGTGTGGCAAGAATTCATGCAATGGTGGATCAATCAAACGAATTGTGACCGGCAGACCGTCCATAATTTTGAACAATTCTACAAAGTCAGCACGCTGGTATGGCAACAGTTTTGCCAAGGCAGCACGGCGACCTGCTTCGTCTTCGGCCAGAATCATTTCACGCATATCCTGGATACGGGATGGGTCAAAGAACATGTGTTCTGTACGTGCCAAACCGATACCTTCGGCACCAAAGTCACGTGCCTGTTTGGCATCTTTTGGTGTTTCTGCGTTTGCTTTGACAGTCAAAGTTTTGATTTGATCAACCCATTCCATCAATGTACCGAAATTACCAGTCAATTCCACAGATACGGTTGGGATTTTACCTTCGATAATCTGGCCTTTGGCACCGTCGATAGAAATCCAGTCACCTTCGTGGATAACTGTGCCGTCGGTTGTTTTCAATGTCTTGGATTCATAATCGATTTTGATGTCTGGGGAACCAGATACACATGGTGTACCCATACCACGTGCAACCACGGCGGCGTGTGATGTCATACCACCACGTGCAGTGATAACACCCTGGGCAGCGTTCATACCAGCGATGTCTTCGGGTGACGTTTCGATACGAATCAACATAACCTGTTTACCATCAGCAGCCCATTTTTCAGCATCTTCGGCGTTAAAGACAGCCTGACCTACGGCAGCACCTGGGGATGCAGGCAAACCGTTTGCGATAACTTTCTTTTCGGCTTTTGGATCCAACATTGGATGCAACAGGTGATCCAACTGGTCCGCACCAACACGCAGGATTGCTTCTTCTTTGGTCAACAAACCTTCTTCGACCATTTCTACAGCCATACGAACGGCGGCGGCAGCAGTACGTTTACCATTGCGGCACTGCAACATCCACAATTTGCCATGTTCGATTGTAAATTCCATGTCCTGCATATCTTTGTAATGCTTTTCCAGTTTTTCACGAACATCACACAGTTCTGCATATACAGATGGCATCGCTTCTTCCAAAGACAGACGGCCGGAATCATCTTTGCTCATAGGCTGTGGGGTGCGAATACCCGCCACAACGTCTTCACCCTGGGCATTAATCAGGTATTCACCATAGTATTTATTTTCACCGGTTGCTGGGTCACGGCTGAAACATACGCCGGTGGCAGAATCATCGCCAGAATTACCAAATACCATTGCCTGGACGTTAACTGCGGTACCCCAATCAGCAGGGATATTGTTCAATTTACGATATGTGATAGCCTTTTTAGACATCCATGAACCGAACACTGCACCGATACCCAATTTCAACTGTTCCCATGGATCCTGTGGGAATACTTTGCCGATTTTGACACCGATTTCTTTGAACTTTTCAACCAATTCTTTCAAATCATCTGCGGTCAATTCTGTGTCCAGTTTATAACCTTTGTCTTCTTTCATGCGTTCCAGTGTATGTTCGAACAAATCAATGTCTGCACCCATAACAACTTCGCTGAACATCATGATAAAGCGACGATAAGAATCGTATGCAAAACGTTCGTTGCCAGAAATTTTTGCCAATGCTTTTACAGTTTCGTCATTCAAACCCAAATTCAAAACTGTGTCCATCATACCTGGCATAGAAACACGGGCACCAGAACGAACGGAAACCAACAATGGGTTTTCCAGGTCTGCGAATTTTTTACCCATAATAGATTCAACGTGTGCGATACCGCTGCGTACCTGGTCCATCAAATCGGCTGGATAAGTTTGATTGTTTTCATAGTAGTATGTACATACTTCGGTTGTGACTGTAAAGCCCGCAGGCACAGGCAGACCAACCAAGTTCATTTCGGCCAAGTTTGCACCTTTGCCACCCAACAGATTTTTCATATCTGCCTGGCCTTCGGCGATACCATTACCGAATGTGTATACCCATTTGTTACTCATGGTTTCTCCTTGCTTTAAATAGTAAAATTAAAACGCCAAAAGATTGTGGGGTATGAAGTACCGAATTGCAAGAAAAAATTTTCATATTTTATGTAAAAATTCAAATTATTATCTTGTTGAAACAATTAATAGAAATAGTCTAAGATATTTCATGAAGGGAAGTTATTTGGTGTACAAATTTTTTGCAATTTTTATTGTGACAATACTGTGGAACACATCGGCGTTGTGGGCGGCGGTTCAAGTAAGCGTTTGTGACACACAACCGTTACGCGACTGCGAAGCAGAGGCCGAGGCAAAAAGCACGAATGGCGATGAGTACAGATGCTGTTCTTGCACGATATCTTCTGGTACGGGAAGCGTGACCACATATAATTGCGACAAATATAAGGACGATGGATACGAGCTGCTTGGGACAAAGTGTGTAAAGAGCCCAACAACTCGCGATGACGAACGAGGCTATATTGAAACATCGTATGGCAATTGCCTGGCAGACTCAACAACTACGAACACACCAACTCTTAAGATGGGCTCGATAATGTATCTGTATAAGACCTCTGACGGTTTGTTTGGCCGAATCCCCGCAAACTGTGAACTTGATTTTGACGAAACAATAAAATGAAAAAAATTATTTGTATTTTGACTGTTGCGTTTTTAATTCCACACAGTGTGTGGGCTGCAACACTGTTGGGATGCCTAGAGTCTTCATCAAAATATACCGCATGCAAACCGGGATATTATTTATCCAATGGAACGTGTTTGGAATGTCCAGAACGGGCCACAGGCGTGACATCGGCAGATAAAAATAAAATTGGTATAACTGCATGTTATCAAACACCAACCGACAGTAATGGAAACGCAATAGAATACAGTGACAACACAGGAAGTTATACTATATCTGGAAACTGTTATCATAAATAAAAATTGGCGGTCAAATGGCCGCCGTTTTTTTACATACTGCACGCACAGCAGATTGAATATAATTTTGATAAATCTGAATCTGAACGTGAATTAATTACGATTGGGGCAGTCGCACCTAAAATCACACCACCAAATATCCAATCGCCAAATTGAACCATTGCTTTGATTGTGTTATTGCCGGCTTCGATATTATGAAACAGTAATATGTCTGCGTCGCCGGCGATTGGGGTGGACACGCCTTTGGCCATGGCGGCGGCGGGCGATACGGCAATATCAAATGCAATTGGTCCCGATATTATACAATTTTCAATTTCACCACGGATATTCATATTGTGTAATGCGTCTGCATCAACGGTGGCCTGCATCGCAGGGTTCAATGTTTCAACTGCACACAGTGGGGCAACACGTGGCATTTCAACCCCCATATGATTTGCAAATGACACAGCATTTTTAACTAACTTAACCTTGGTTTCTAAATCGGGATACATAACCATTGCGATGTCTGTCATAAACAATCGACGATTGCGTGATGGCGAATACAAAACAGACACGTGTGACAAAATTCCATCACCACGAATTCCGGTTTCACGATTCAAAACTGCACGCAGAATGTCGGCGGTATGAACCAGGCCCTTCATCAAAATATCTGCACGACCCACGCGTACCAATTCGACCGCACATTTGGCGGCGGTAATATCATCGGTGCAATCAATAATTTCAAATTGCGATATGTCCAGATTATTTTCACGTGCAATGCGTTTAACATCGTTAATTGGTCCGCATAAAATTGCATTCACAAATCCTAATTCGTGTGCACGGATGATTGACTTTAATGCATGCACATCGGTCGCCATTGCCAATGCCAATGTGCGTGGTGTGTTGGGACGCAGTGCGTTTAATTGTTCCATAAATTCTGGGGTCATGCTTCCTTTCCTTTGACGATGGACAGCATAGGATTTTTTTATTTTTCATGCAATAAAAATTCTGCCTGTTTTTTCCTGTGGTGATACGGGGACTTAAATGATAAAATGTGCAACACTATGACACGAAATTTCAAATATTCAGGGGCAATTGTTCTGGGGATGCATGATGCGTTGGTTTCACTGACCGGGATGATTGGCGGGTTAACCATGGCATTGGCCGACAGAAAGTTAATTATACTGTCGGCGGTGATTGCATCTGTGGCGGCTGGGCTGTCGATGGGGGCATCGTGCTATCTGGCGGAAAAGACACACGAAAACAACTGTGCGGTGCGTGCCGGCATTACCACAGGGGCAGCGTATATTGCAACATGCGCACTGCTGATTTTGCCATATATTATTATCTTTGATACTTATTATGCGATGCTGGCTGCATTTGCAATGGCGGTTGTGATTATTTTTGGATGCAACTGGTTCATATGCAGAAAGCGTGGATGTGGATTCTGGCGACATGCGTTTGAAATGCTGGCTATATGTGTTGGTGTGTCAATTGTTGCATTTGCAATCGGGGAATTTGCTAAATTCAGTTTGGGTGTAAATATATAAAAAAAAGAAACCACCAAATGGTGGTTTTTATATTGTCTTTACTTTACGGGCATGACGATATAAACATGCCGGTGCAAATATTTCCCAATATGCAGAACCGCCCAAACATTTTGGACAATTTGTTGGTGTACAGCCACGTGAATGTTTTGGATTAAATTTGCAACTGAATTTGCGAACAGGTTCAACCCATTCTGCATCATCACGAACATAACGAACAGCGGTTTTGAAAAATTCACCCGCACTTAATGCATCCATACGTCCACGTTCACGGTGTAATTCGTGCCCCGGTGCCAACATTTTGATAACCATTACGCCATAGAATTCTGTGCCACGGGTAATATAGACCACACCATTTTCATCACTGTATTTCTTGATAATCTTTGAAGATTTTTCGACATAATCTGTAAACATTTTATCGCCCTTTGATATTCAGCCAAAGACTAGCAAATGAATACGTGTGGGGCAACAAAAAATCTGGGTAAAAATTCCCAGATTAATTATACAGCATCAGTTTTCTGTGCACCCATTTATCCAATCCACGTTGATGGCCCCGACGACCCGACCAACCGTCTGTATCAACAATACAACCGGTGCACAAATTGGCAATTTCATTAAATGAACGACCGCTGTTTGTACGGGACACAAACGGTATCACAACACAACCAGACAAATCAGTATGGGCCAGGAAACTTTTTATTGGTTGGGCATCATTGGCGGACCAAATGGGTGTACCAACAAATACTATGTCATATTCCATTGGGTTTGGAAATGGATAACCACCCCCCAGTTCATAAATATCGCCACCTGTGGCAACCTGGATTGTACGTGCAACGCTGACAAGGCTGGTGTCGCCCAGCGAATAATAAATTATCAGTACACGTGGTGAACTTTGCGGTGTGCCGATAACGCTGTTTACCGCCGATACAAACAATGCCGGCATAACCAAACCCATTTCACGAAACATTTGCCCCCTCCCTTGGTGTGTGTATGTGAAAATTTTCGAACGCACCAATATTGCCACAGCCACCCACACAACGCCACAGGAACAAAAACCGCCCCATTCGGGGCGGCGTGGGAATTACGCAGTCTTTTGCATTAGCAATGTTGCATTTTGCAATACTTGTTTTGTTTGTGCATATTTTTGACCAGCAATATAGTTAAAAACAGAATTTACCACATGTTCTGGAACAAATGCCACAGATGGATTAGGCTGATTAAAATCAGCATCCAGTGAAAAGAACATAAAGTTTGCGTATTCGTTCACAGTATTTATGTGAATTAAACCGGAATTATCGTTTCTTTCTATGCCGGATTCATTACGTGGTTTATATGTATAATTTGTAACATTCGCCATACCATCTATGTGCATATACAAATCCCGCAGGAAAGCATTGGCCGCATCCAAACTTTTGAATCTTTTATACTTGCGTTTGCCGGTATAGCCCGGACGAATCCACAGATAATCAACATATGAAACTTCATATGTATCTTTTTCTGGTTTTGATAGAGTTATTGAACATACTTTTCTTGGCATATCGACCTCCTTGCTCTGTCATATGTAATATAAGACAAAATGAACGATTGTCAATACCAAGCACAGTAAATAAAAAAAACCGCCACATGGGCGGGTAAAACTGGAAATTTTGTGAACTTTTTGGGACGGAGGCGAGACGCTTAATCTAACTTAGATGTATCAAAAGTATATTTACGAATAAATCGTCCATGCTTTTCATGAAAACGTTCTTCCACTAATTTGCCCCCGACACTTTCTGACATTTTGCATGCAGGGACGTTATCAGAAAAATGAAATACCAAAACAGGATTTATTTCTTTTTCTTTGGCCCGTTTCAATGTTTCACGCAACAGAATTTTACTGTATCCGCGACCACGATACTGAGGCGCAATTGACAGCCCAATATGGCCACCATCTTGTTCCAATGCCGCATTCAAATAGTGGCGCAAATTACTGCGTCCAACCGGCGCACCATCAACATACAGAACATAGGTCGTGCCCGCAACCCAATCCGCGCGCAAGTCCAGTCCACGCGACCAACGTTCTTCTTGCTTTATCCATTCTATGAACTGTTCCTGGGTCAGACCATGCGCTTTGTTGCCTGCACCATTTTCCGCTGCGGGTATTGTTTGATAAAAGTCGTACAGACGGTGTGCATCTGCAACATCCAGTGTTTTTAGTTCGTATTTCATATTCCTCCTCAATGTTCCCTATCATCCTTGCTTATTGTTTTCTTTTTTGACTTGGATGTTACAAGCGCGTCAAGTGCTCTTGTACCCGCAGAAAGTTCCACATTCTTTTTTTCTGAGCGCTGTTTTTTATATTCAGCAAACCATTCATGCAGTTCATCGGCGTTATTAAAAACCTTTCCGCAATCTGCAACTATATACGATTTTGCCTGTGGCAATCCGTCCAATAATTCTAGATGCGCAACATCAAAGGAAAAGCTGAGTCCAATTTTTTCTGGTGCACCCTTGAAAGATTTTAGCTTATTGCCACTGCAAAAGCAATACCCACCAACCGTACGAGGGGAGCCTTCTAAAGAAGTTAATTGATTCTGAATACAGATAAAATCTTCCATTACCTCTTTTGGGGCACCGATCAAGCTTGGTAGCGCATTGTTTGCGCAAGAAAACGTTCCCATTATTTTATCTGGCACGCCTTGTAATGACATCAGACTATTACTATCGCAATAAAATGATTTTCCAATATACTCTGGACATCCGTGTAATGTTTTTAAATTGTTTTCTCTTAAATCTACGCGTCCTTGCACATATTTTGGTACCCCATCAAGACTTTCAAGACAGCAATTTAATATATCAAGGTTTCCGTTTATATTTAATTTCGACATATCCTCTAGTCGAACAATTTTAGTATTTTTGAAACACACTGAGGGAATATCTGTCTTGTCTGTTAGGCTGGCAACATTTCTTATTTTTTTGTTATCATCCACCAAATAAAAATGACCGTTTTTGAAAAACATTATTCCGCAATCAGATGGCTTTATTTTTGCTTTATCAAATCGCTCTGCCAATGTATTCTGACGAATAAAATAATCCTTTGGCAAATCAAACCGCGTGTCCCAGGCTTCTGATAATGTGTCTATATTATTCTTATATATTCGCGCGGCACTACCCCATTTTTCCAGGTCACACAAAATCCCCTTTCTGTTAAACGGCCTAAAATTCAGAATTCCCCATTTGTCACTACGTGCCCATGACAAAAGATTACAGAATGTTTCAATATGGATAATATCGGACGAAAGGTCGTACCTGAATTCAAGTTCTTTTGAAAAAAAAGATATTTCAATATTATTTAACACGATTGAAAAGCAATATTTGGACATACTGTTATCAGTGTTTAAATCCCAATAAATTCCAGAACAGGCATCAACAACCTTCCTGATGCATATCTGAAAATCTTTATAAAAATTTAATCCTTCTAATAAATTTTTCTTATCTAGAGTTTTTATTTTCTCATTTTCATAGCAAGGTCGTCCTGACTCATATTCCCACAAATATAAGTACCTCAGAAATATACTTGTCTTTATACAATAATTAATTAGGACAATTGCTTCATCTGGCAATAAATAAGCACCAGAATTAATGTTATTTATTATTGCACAAATTTTTCTTTCTAGATCAGAACCGCCTTTTGAATTACATTCCTTGTGCACAGCAACCTTGAATTTAGACTCTATGTTTGTAACCGTGTCTTTTTCTCCTGTTGCGTTTTTTGTAGCAAATTTGGGATAAATATGTTCAAAATTGATAACATCTGGATTTTTTATATCGTTTTCGCTATACGATTTCCCACAAAAAGGACATATTCCATATATGTTATCAGAGATACCCACACGATACCCTTTTGGGTATCCTTTATCATCGTGATATAACCTTGGTTTCTGATATTTAATCATAGGAAAATTATACCATACCAAGATCTAAAAACAAATAAAAAACCGCCACGTGGGCGGTTGAATTCGGTTTCTATATCGATAACTGGATTTATTCTGGCGACGACCTACTCTTCCGTGGCTTAAGCCAAAGTACCATCGGCGATACGGGGTTTCCCTGTCTGGTTCGGGATGGAACAGAGGGTGGCTCCCGCTCAATAATCACCAGAATAAATCCAGCGAAC
>JAFVUD010000005.1 GCA_017502865.1 Alphaproteobacteria bacterium
AATTCCCACCGCAATTGCGGCGGGTCCCTTTCGCCTGCGGCTCGAACCCTGGGTTCGAATATCCATGTTGCACATGGGTTAATAAAAAATGCCGCCCCTCAGGCGACATTTTCTATTAATTCTGGCGCATCCAGAAGGATTCGAACCCTCAGTCTTCTGATCCGTAGTCAGATGCTTTATCCAGTTAAGCTATGGATGCAACGGATTAATATTTTATACTAAATAAAACAAAATGCAAGAATAAAAATAACTTTTTTTATCTGCCACCTTTACCCTTTGGATTTACTGTATTATAAATCTGGTTAAAGTGTTGTCTGCACACAGATTTATAGTTGCTGTCACCCAATGCAAACTGGTCGCCGGCACGAATAACGGTGCCATCTGGTGCGAAACGCAAATGGTGTGTCGCAATGTTCAGGCATCCATTTATCTGGCACGTTGATTCCATTCTGTGCAGTTTGGCACCCACCTCGACCAGGCGCTGTGATGCTGGAAAAATCTTTTCATTACTGTCCACCATCAGTCCATAACACATAACCAACTTGCCCTGGTTATCGGCAATCTGCACCAGTTTATCTATGTCTGCCGGTGCAAAGAATTGCACTTCGTCAACCAATATGATTTGTGTTTCTGGCTTTGGGATATATTGTGTTAAATTCGGCAATGCCTGGGCTGGTGTTTCAATGCCTATGCGTGATTTTACGGTCTCATCTGAAAAGCGTGTGTCATATGCCGGTTTTAACACTTCGACCGTGTTCCCAGTCTGCTGAAAATTATACGCATGAATAATCAATTTGGCTGATTTAGAACTGCTCATCACGCCATAATGAAAATGCAACTTTGCCATTTTTTACCCTTCCTTTATTTAATACTCATACCTTCTAATCTTTCGATGCGTTTTTCTGGGGCCGGATGCGTTGACATCAAATCACCCATGAATTCCCGCACGCCCAATGGATTTGCGATACACATCATCGCCACAGATTTATTTTTATCCAGTCTTTCAACACGACTGTCCGCTGTGATTTTACGCAGTGCATTCGCCAATGCGTGCGGATTTCGTGTTATATGTGCACCGGTTGCATCGGCGGCGTATTCACGGTTTCTGGAAACCGCCATTCGCAACAGTGGTGTGATAATAACATTAAACACAGTGAATGCCAACCATACCATCAGCAAAATAATTGCCCCATTGTTTTTCCCGCTGTCATCGTCAGACGATATGCTGCCACCATACATTGCGTTTCGCAATAATACGTCGGCTATAAATACAGTGACCCCAATCCCTGTCACTAACAACATGTCCAACCGAATGTCACGGTTGCCGATATGTGCCATTTCGTGTGCGATAACGCCTTCTAATTCCAATTTGTCTAATTTATTAATAATCCCCCGGGTCAGGGCCACCGACGCATCACGTGGTGTGCGACCTGTGGCAAATGCGTTCAGTGAATTATCTTCGATAATATAAACCCGTGGTGTTGGCAGCCCCGCCGCCAATGCAACATTTTCCACACTGCGGAAAATTTCACGATGCTTTTTGTCGTCATCAAATATTTCGTGTGCCCCTGCAATGTTCAATATCATAGAATCCCCAAACATCCACGAAATCCCAATCCATACCAGACAAACGATTGCTGTTGGGATTGCAACACGTGCAGTTGTTTCAATCGCCTGGGCCAGTGGTGCCACCGCCCACACAAACAGAAATATCAACCCAATAAAAATCATTGGAAACAACGCCACCAGAACAGTGGTTTTAATATTGTTTCTGCGAATATGATCATAAACAGTTTTGATTCCAGCCATTTTGCACACACCCCCGAAATAATTCGTCCGCATTATAGAATAAAAAAGCATTTGTGTCACAGAAAATAATAGATATCAATCCATCTTTTTTCTGGCGAATTTAACTGCGAAACTGCCGTTATTAATTGGTTTGAATTCAATAATGTATGGACTTAACAGTGATTCTGTTGCCCACTGTGGAAATTTTTGTCGTAAAATACCGCTGGCCCCGGTTATGATATTGGCGGTACGCACACCCGATTTTGCCAATTCCATAATTGCGTCCCATGCCTGTTCTTCTGTGTACTGATGCAGGTCCAGTACCGCATGATTTGGCACCGGTGGTGTGGCATTTGGTATGCGTGTTGACATATGCAGTTCTGCGCGCACATCACGTCGTGTCTGTACGTCGTCGGGGGCATATTCCACCCCAATCATTTCACAAATATCTGCATCGGTCAGTTGTTTCATACCATAAATGATAGTTCAAAAAAATTACATTTCAATCTAATAAAAATCCCCCAAACGGGGGATTGAATTACAGTTGAATAAACATTTTTGGGTTCTTGGCCAATTCTGCAATGCCTTCGTCCAATTTCTTTCTGTATTCCAAGAAGTTCTTTTTATCTGCACTGCCCAGATTGCTGATTGCAGGCAATTTAACCGTCATTGGGTTTACATGTTTTCCATCTTTGATAATTTCATAGTGCAAATGTGGCCCCGTTGACATGCCTGTTGACCCGACATATCCAATTGTCTGGCCTTGGCGAACATTGGTGCCAACCTTTACGTTCTTAACAAATTTAGACAGGTGTGCATACAACGTTTCATATGACCCATTGTGACGCAATTTGATATAGTTCCCATGCCCACGATTATAACCACGTGCCACCACACGTCCTGCACCGGCCGCCGGAATAGAGGTGCCTGTTGATGCACGGAAATCTACGCCTTTGTGTGCACGTGTATATCCCAACACAGGGTGTTTACGTTTATTAGAAAACTTACTGGTCACCTTGGCATTATTAATTGGTGTACGTTTTAATGATTTGATTGCCCCATTTCCTTCGGCATCATAATAACCACTGGTGCCATCTGCCTTGCGGAAACGATACATCTGTACATTTCCACGCAACGCTTCGAACGAAACAGCCAAAACACGACCATTGTCTATTTTTTTGCCTTCGGAAAAGTTTTCTTCATACAACACAGAAAACTTCTGTCCTGCACGAACGTCACGTTCAAAGTCCATTTCAAACGCCAACAAATCATATACATCGACCAAGATTCCAGCCGGGATACCGGCACGTTGACCCGCCAAATAGAAACTATCACCGTCCTGGATTTCACCACTGCGATAAACCGCCCGTGTGTCACGTTCAATATCAACCGTCTTGCAATTCCATGCACCAGAATTATCACATGTCAATTCAACCTGTTTCCATGGGGATGGAATAACCACAATCTTAGAAACCGGTGCATTGTCGTTGCTGCGTGTGAATTCGATTTTATCATTGTCTGCACGCAGTGTTGAAATACCTGCATTTGATTTCAGTGCTGCTGCCACTGCATTAACGTCATTGTGTGTCAAACCCTGTTCCAACAACAATTTAGACAGCGTATCACCTGATGCCACAACCACCACAGATGTGCATGCGTTGTCATCTGTCCGACGTGCCCCAGATGGTGTCCGCTTTGTTGCGACCAAGAAAATCGCCACCAATGTCAGTAAAATTGCCAGTCCCATCACCAAACGGGTCAGTACGACTGTATTCATAATATTTTTTGCTTTTTTCATAAGTCGCATTATAATAATTTTATGGAAATAAATCAAGCGTTCACAATATTGGCAAATGCAGGCGGTGTCCGTGCAGCCCGAATTATCACTGAAAACAACAAGAAATTGTCACGGTTTTCTGTGTGGCGTATCGCACGAAAATTGCGTCGTGGGGTGCCTGTGGCAAAAATTATTAACCAGAAATGGTTTTATGGCCTGTCTTTTTATACAAATAAACATACCCTGGACCCACGTCCTGATACAGAAACATTGGTGTCTGCGGTAATTGCGGATTGTGGCCCAGATTGCACCCCACGCATCTTGGATTTGGGAACCGGAACCGGCTGCATAGTTGCATCATTGGTAAAAAATATCCACGGGGCAACCGGGGTTGGTGTTGATAAATCATGGGGGGCTGTACGTGTTGCCCGCCGTAATGTTAGCCGCCTGGGTCTCGAAAAATCGGTTCGTATTCTGTGTCGTTCGTTTAATCGCCGCAATATGACCCGGGACACATTTGATGTAATTGTTTCGAATCCACCATATATTGCCCGTGGTGACCATCGTGTTGATGCCGGGGCAATGCACGATCCATCATCGGCCCTGTATGCCGACAATGATGGGTATGCTGCATACGAAATAATTGCACGCAACGCTGTGGCCTGGATAAAGCCGGGCGGAAAAATCTATCTGGAAATAGGTGTTGATATGGATGCCCGTGTGACAGAAATCTTTGTCCAGAACGGTTGGACACCGGTTCGTGGCGAATACGATTTGTCTGGCATTATGCGTGTTTTGGTATTTTGTATTTAACGCTGGGTCCAGTTTTTAGATTCATTGATAATACGAGACAAAATCTCGTATGGATTATCAAAGTCAACTTGATTTTCTGGGCATGTATTTTCTAAATCTACAACTGCTGGATTTTTAGCCGGCCCAAAAATATATTCTCGGTATCCACAACTGTCTGGAATTAAATCGGAATGCAGAATGATATTCATATCCACCTTGCAGCAATCTGGGGCCAAACGAAACCGGTTTGCATAAATGTTGCACCGCTTGGTTTTTACGTCCAGATGGGCACAATGCACACGTAAAAACATTGTGCTGGTTTCAATTGGTCTTAAATCCATTTTGCACAGACAGCATACCCCACATTGCTTGCAGATTTTTTCATATTCTTCGGCGGGCATATTTGTCAGCTCATAAATTTTCTGCCGCTGTAATGGTGTTAATTTTTTTTGTTTTCATATCATTTACCTGCTAAAAAATATACTGTGATCACGTTCCAGAAATGCACGACTGGTTGCCAGTGCAGACATATAACTGTGCAGATATCGCAGTGAATTTTTAATCATTGTTGTTTCGATTGTTTCTGCGTGTGCGATTTCCAGTTTTAACCGCCCCAATCTGCGTGGCGTGAATGTTGTTTCCGCTGCAATCTTTTCGTTGCTGTTGTATTTTGCTTCGATAAGAAATTTAGGAATGTTTTCGTTTATAAATTTCATTCGTGCAATCTGTTCTTTGCGGTCCATATATGGGAAAACACCCATCGCCACAACAGTATCTAATTTTTTATTTGTTGCTAAATTGCGTGCATCGTCCCATGTAATAAATTCTGGTTCGCAAACACCCATAGTTTTTGTAGCCTGGCCATAAATATCTGCAATTTGTGGCTGTGTGTCAATGCAGTACGGTACAGTCCGTGTGTGCGTTGACGCAATTGCAGTGGCCAATGGCGACAATCCGCACCCCAAATCAACAAATTTTATGCATGGATTTTCATTAATCTTGTCGCCTAAAAATTTCACACTTTCTGAAAATCGAATTGCATAGTGCAACGATTGCATTTCTGCATCTGGGGCACGTGCAATGCACAACGAAGTGTAATTGGTAAAACGTGTCGTTCCCCGCATCAGTCGTTTACCCAATGGCCCCAGAATATTTATATTTTCTGGCATTTTTAACGTTTCGATTATACATAAATTCCAGTCGTGAATAAATTCGGTAATTTCACCCGACACGGGTGCAATATTGCGTGCCCATCGTCGTAACGCTGGTTCCAAAAACAGCGTGCATGACAATGGTATATCAATTGGTCCAAAATCGATTTTACGGGGTACCATGGCGTGAAAACTATCTTACCTTTGCCTGTTGTGTGGCCGTGTGCATAATGTATGCATCGAATGCGGTCTGCAATCTTTTAGCGACCCAATCTTGCATTGGATAATCTTTGGATATAACTGGCTTTGATACCACGTCATCTTGAACAATGTATCCGTCGATTCTTTGATTGTGACCCGCATAGATGAACATCGGTCTGTGCAGTTTAGACACCAGTGTTTTATCAAATTTTACACCGTTTTGTTTGGCGATGTATTCACATGCCTGGATAACCTTGGGTGTGCATTTGAATATAGGCAATGTCGCATAACTTAAACCATGTTGACTGGTTGGTTTGCCCAGACGGTTTGAACCGTACAATGTTGTGTAACCATGGGCCTTATAGAATGGTTCTGCATACACCAATGACACCAAATCCAAATCACGTGCCCCCATTGCGGCGGCTGTTTCTGCATTTGTTAACAAATTATGCCCAATACGCATTTTTTGATATTCTGGCAAAACGAACAGGTCACGAATATAACCAACACGATCAACAACGTCACCCTGGATAAATCCAACCATTTTGTCGTCATGATATGCAGCATAGGCAAAATTAAAAGACTTCTTTTTCCAACTGCTTTCGCAATCTTCCAAATACCCTGCAATGCTTTCCTGGGTTGCCAAACTGGGGTACTTAACAACCGCAGATTCTGTACGAATCGATGCAAAATCGTACCAAACGCCCGGTGCAGATTGGTCGAAAACTGGAAAAATTTGTATGTCTGGTGCGTTATCCATAACATAAACCCCTTTATTATTCACACTAAATATATAGTACAAATAAGATATTTTGTCAATAACAAAAGAGGTTATTCAAAATCTATTTTCAATCCAGGCATTAAATTATGCTTGGCATCTGGGATAATAATTAAATTATTGGGGCTAACCCATTTTTTTATCAGTTCAACCGGCACTGTTTTATCGTCTTCCGCCGCATAGTGAACCTGTTTAATCCGGGGCAGGGTATCCATGTTTAATGATTTATCCAACGGGTTGTCGCCAAAGTGTTCTGTCCAATCTGCATGATTCAACACCCCGGCAATGGTAATCCATTTTTGAATATTCATTTCCGGGTGCCGACTTATAATCAGGCCAGAAATCATCGCACCGCCCGAATAACCAATTAAAATAATCGGTCTGCCTTTGGCCACAGTCTTAATGGCACTGGCCACAGAATCAACTGCATCTGTTGAAAATCGCCCACTGGTCCAATCGTCCTGGGTGCAAATTTCACTGGTCACAAATTGGCATGGTCGCCCGATATAGGCCACATTTGTATGATTGTCCACCCCCACCAGATTTCGCAGAAACATATCACGTGGTGTTGGATTGTCGGTTGGTTGGCCCTGGGAATTAAATGCACGACCGTCACCTTCGATATAAACATGTATAGGGTCTTTTGCATTATTTGTTTTGTACCATGTTGCGATTTCAAACGTATCTGTCTTGATTGGTGAATATGTAAAATTGTATGGCCCCACCAACAGTGTTGTACACGCACACAGTCCAATAAATGCCAACCCAGAAAATAATTTTTTCATTTTATATTACCTAAAAAATCTGTTGTTTTGTTTCAGCCACCCAATTGTTGTGTGCATGCCATGCCCATGTATAACAATCGTGTCATCTGGCAAATTCATTTCGTAAATTTTGTGAATAGATTTGAATAAATCGTCTGCACTTCCGCCGGGCAAATCTGTGCGACCATAACTGTCCTGGAACAGTGTATCGCCCACCAACATTACCCCGTCGTCTGGAAACCAAATTGCCATGCCCCCGGGCGTATGCCCCGGCACATGAATTGTGCACGCTTTAACGCCGGGTATAATTTCTTGATTGCCTGCGGCTATGTCCGCTGGTCGTTTGAAATCCCCATTTATAATCGGCAATCCAAAGTATTCCAATAACCCATTACCCCATTCAATCAGCCCCATATCCAAATGCGACATATGCCAATCAATGTTGTAATGTTTTGCTAAATCTGGGGCGGCTGAAATATGGTCTGGGTGCCCATGGGTTGCATAAATCCCCACCAATTTCAGCCCCCGTTCGTCCAATAACTTTATCCAGTCCGCCGCACGACCCCACGGATCGAAAACCACGCATTCGCCACCACGCACCAACAACACAGATGTTGTGTTGTTTGGTTGCATGTTAACGATTTCAAATTTATTGTTCAGATTTTGCATCTTTTTTGCGTGTCTTTTTTTGTGCAGGCTTTTTTGTCGCCGCTTTCTTGCCCAGAACAATTTCTTTGATTTCATCGCCGGTCAGTGTTTCACGTTTCAGCAATTCCTGGGCCAATTTATCAACGGTTGATTTGTTCTTGGTCAATAATTTAACCGCATCTTTATGTGCATTGTCTAACCATGAACGAATTTCCGCATCGACCATTTCTGCTGTCTTTTCAGATGCGTTTTCCAACGCACCACGTGTGCCAAACGTACCAACCTGGTTAATAGCGGCCAACCCAATTTTTGGTGACAGACCCGCCGTTGTAATCGAATAACGTGCCAATCGTGTCGCCATTGCAATATCACTTTCTGCACCCGTTGTGATTTTGTCTGGCCCAAAGAACACCTCTTCGGCACCACGCCCCGCCAATGCCACCGCCAGATTTGCACGCACTTCGGCAATGGTCATAGACACTTTGTCATCAATCGGCAGATGCTGAACCATACCCAACGCACGCCCACGTGGAATAATGGTTGCTTTGTGAATAGGATCTGTCACATCTGCATACATAATGCTGACGAACGCATGACCCGCTTCGTGATATGCGGTTAATTTGATATCTTCTGGGCGCATTTTACGCATTTTGCGTGGTCCCATAATGATTTTATCGCGTGCTTCTTCTACGTCTTCTTGGGCGACTTCCTTGCGGCCATTGCGCACCGCATGCAACGCCGCTTCATTCAACAGGTTTTCCAAATCTGCCCCTGAAAATCCCGTTGTACCACGTGCCAAATCCATAATGTTTACATTGTCTGCAACCTTGATACGTTTTGTGTACAGGTCCAGAATTGCCCGCCGTCCTGCTAAATCTGGCAATTCAATATAAACCTGGCGGTCAAAGCGTCCTGGACGCAACAGGGCAGAATCCAACATATCTGGTCGATTGGTTGCCCCGATAACAATAATGCCTGTGTCATTTGCGAAACCGTCCATTTCAATCAGCAACTGGTTCAGTGTCTGTTCACGGTCATGATCGTTATATGAATGTGAACTGCGTCGTTGGCCAATCGCATCGATTTCGTCGATAAACAAAATACATGGTGCGTTGCGTTTTGCCATTTCGAATATTTCTTTGATTTTGGCAACCCCCAGTCCAACGATAATACCCGAAAAATCGGACCCAGACGCCGCAAAGAACGGCACATTTGCTTCGCCTGCAATCGCACGTGCCAACAGTGTTTTTCCTGTTCCTGGTTCCCCGGCCAACAATACGCCACGTGGCACACGTGCCCCCACAGTTTTGTATTTATCCTTGTTTTTCAAGAAATCTACAACCTCGGCCAATTCTTGTTTTTCAGATTCAATCCCGGCCACATCTTTGAATGTTGTCGATGGCTTGCCAGTTGTGATTTTAGTTGGGTTTTGCCCCGTCAGGCTTCTGCCCAAACCAGCCGCCCCACCACGGGCCCCACGGAAAAACCACCAAATCAAAAATACAAAGAATACAATTGGCAACCACGTACCCAACAAATCCACCCATGATTTAGAATTGTCGATAGAAATGGTTGCACCGTTTTCTGCAATCTTGTTCAATAATTCTGGGTCATCGGTAATTGTTGCACGGAATTGTGTGCCATCTTTCAGTACCCCGGCTGCATCGCTGCCACGAATGGTCATAGACTGAATTTCATCGCCCCGACGCAATACATCTGAAAACGTCAGTTCCACAGGCTTGCTTGCACCAAAATTTGCAAACCCGGCGGGTGTTGCACCACTGAAAAATACGCGTGCCACCATCGCCGCAAAGATTGCACCAAACATCCACAACCACCACGAAGCGTTGTTACGTTTTTTATTTACTTTGTTGTTTATGCTGCTTTTTTTCATTTCTCTTCCTAAATGTTGTTTTGCTGCCTTCGGGCACGACCAGTATTTTTTCACCCAGACGCCGTACTGTACAGTGCCCTAGTGTAAATTTACAATCGTTTGATAATTTCTCCAGTGCCGCATGCAATGATTTCAAGCGTGGCTGATAACTATCCCCCCCGATATTTTTAATCAACGTACCCAGGAACTTTAATCTAATATCGTCCCCCAGGTCAAATAGAAAAGCGTGGGAAAACATTCCGCCACCCCGGCACCGCACAGATTCAACCAATGTATCAACATCCGCAACCAGTGCATCACGAATCCGCCCCAGATTTTTTACAGCCAACAAAATTCTGTCGTCACTGATACCCAGTGATTTATCCATTAAATGGCGGTTTTTGCGGATTTTGACACGTGTGTACTGCACATCGTCATTCATTTCATCATGGCAATATTTAATACCATTTTCATCACAGTATTTAACCAATTCTGCCCGCTTTACATCCAACAGTGGTCGCAGAATTTGAATCCCGTCACGCACAGATGCGGCCTGCATCCCGGCCAGTCCATAAATCCCACTGCCACGCCCCAGATTCATTAAAAATGTTTCAATCTGGTCATCGGCCTGGTGTGCCAATACTAAATAATTAACACAGTTTTCATGGCACCAATCTGTCATGAATTTATAGCGTGCATCACGTGCCGCTGCTTCGATTCCATTTGCAGGTTTTTCACCGCACCACCGAAATGTTTGGCACGGAACATTTATTTTTTTGCATAAATCCTGGACATACTGTTCTTCGTCATCTGCCACCGCACGCAGCCCATGGTTTACATGCAATGCCACAATATCCAGCCCCATTGCCGCTAACCAGCATACCAGACACACAGAATCGACCCCACCACTGACGGCGACAGCCAATTTATGGCCGGAATATTTTCGCATAAAATCTACAAAGTTTTCATTCATTGTTTTGACATTTTATGCTATAATTTCAAAAAATAAAGGGAAAAAGGTATGGTAAAAAAACTAAAATCTATTGCTGTTTATTGCGGTCATCAGTTTGGCAATGATAAACAGTTTGAACGTGATGCCCATTCGGTTGGCGAATTTTTGGCAAAAAATGGCATTCGCATGGTGTTTGGTGGTGGTGATGTTGGCCTGATGGGCACGGTTGCAACCTCGGCTTTGACGGCCGGTGGCACAGTTATTGGAATTTCCACAGACGAAGTTGTCGCCCGCCAAGAACCTGCCCACGCCGGTGTACAAATCCAAATTGTGAACGGTGTGAACGAACGCAAACAGCGTATGTTTGAATTATCGGACGCATTTATCATTTTGCCTGGTGGTATTGGCACATTGAATGAATTGACCGACATTATGACAATGCAACAAATCGGCGAAACTAAAAAGCCATTGTTCTTTTTGAATACAAACAAATTCTGGGAACCATTGTCCGATTTGATAAAGCACATGAACGAATGTGGTTTTATCGAAACGTTCGACGACTATAAAATGTTCAACGCAGATTCTGTTGCCGAATTGACCGATCAGATTTTGAAATATTAAAATTCAAAGACTTTATCACGGGCGGTTGCGCCACGGATTAATTTAATGCTGGTCTTGGGGACACCATAGTGTTCGGCCAGCATTTTTATTACATCTGCCGTGGCCTTGCCATCGGTTGGGGCAGTGGTTGTATGCACACGCACCACGCCATCGGGCTGAACTTCAACCCGATTTAATTTTGCACGTGGAATAACCCGAACACTTATTTTCATATTACTTAAATTCCGCCACTAAATCCTGGAAAGCCGGTGTTTTATCCCCCGCAACCAGGTGCAAATGAAAATGGAAAACACTTTGCTTTACAAACGGTGCATTTGCCCCCGCATTTGCCAGACAGTTAAATTCGTTTTCAATTCCTAATGTCGCCGCTGCATCATTAAAACATGCCCAGAATCCGGCAATTTCTTCGCCTGATGCGTTTTTAGAAAAATCCAGAATATTTTTATATTCGCCCTTGGGGATAACCAATGCATGTTTTTCAAACATAGGATTCACATCATGAAACGCCAACGCATATTCATTTTCACAGATTTTCTTGCATGGGATTTCACCACGAATGATTTTTGCAAACACATTATTTTTATCATACATCTTTTTATTCCCCTTGTTTTTCATATCCAGCATATTAAAATACAGACTTGAAAGCAACAAATTTCATACTATATAAACCTTACAGGTTTAATTTAATCAGACGGAGAAATTATATGTTTAAACCATTACACAATTATGTTCTGCTGGCACGTCTGGAAGAAGAAACGACAACCGCCGGCGGAATTATTATCCCAGACAATGCCCGTGAAAAGCCATCTCGTGGTCGTGTGATTGCGGTTGGGGCTGGTCTGTACGATGGCGACGAATTAACACCTATGACGGTCCGTGTTGACGATGTTGTATTATTTGCGAAATGGGCCCCATCGGCCAGTGAAGTTAAAATAGACGGCAAAGACTATATTTTAATTCGTGAAACAGACATTTTGGGAATATTGGAATAAAATCAAAGGAAATCATAAATGGCAAAAGATATTGTATTTGATACAGATAAATTGGCATCAGGTGTTGATAAATTGGCAAACGCCGTAAAAATCACCATGGGGCCTAAGGGGCGAACCGTAGTAATTGAAAAATCATACGGTGCCCCCGTTGCAACCAAAGACGGTGTCACCGTGGCCAAGGCTGTATCCCTGAAAGATCCTGCTGAAAATATCGGTGCCCGCATGGTACAAGAGGTTGCCAAACGTGCCGGCGATGATGCCGGTGACGGTACAACAACCGCAACTGTATTGGCCCAAAAATTAATTCGCGAAGGTCGCCGTGTAATCGCCGCTGGTATGAATCCAATGGATGTTAAACGTGGTATCGATATGGCGGTTGCCGCTGTTGTTGCAGACATTGATAAACATGCCCGTCCGGTCAAAGATACATCTGAAATTGCCCAGGTTGCGACAATTTCTGCAAACAGCGATGCAGATATCGGTGAAAAAATTGCCAACGCAATGTCCCGTGTCGGTCAAGAAGGCGTTATCACCGTCGAAGAAGCCAAAGGCCTGGAAACAGAAATCGACGTTGTCGAAGGTATGCAGTTCGACCAAGGCTTTATGTCACCATATTTTGTCACCAACAGCGAAAAAATGTTGGCTGAATTAGATGGTGCCCAGATTTTGGTTTCTGAAAAGAAAATCACCGGGCTGCAGGCATTATTACCAATTTTGGAACCGGTTGCACAGTCTGGCAAACCATTGTTGATTATCGCCGAAGATATCGAATCCGAAGCCCTGGCAACATTGGTACTGAACCGTCTGCGTGGCGGGTTAAAGGTCTGTGCAGTCAAGGCACCTGGTTTTGGCGATCGCCGCAAAGAAATGTTAAAAGATATCGCCATTGTTTGTGGTGCAACCGTTGTATCTGATGATATGGGTATGACATTCGAAACAATCACACCGGCGGTATTGGGTTCGGCCAAGAAAGTTGTCGTTTCCAAAGATTCAACACTGATTGCACATGGGGGCGGGGATAAAACCGCCATTGCCAATCGTGCTGACGAAATCCGTGTGTCTATTGCCGCATCTAACAGTGACTATGACCGTGAAAAACTGTCTGAACGTCTGGCAAAATTGGTTGGCGGTGTCGCTGTTATCAAAGTCGGCGGCATGACCGAAGTCGAAGTAAAAGAAAAGAAAGACCGTGTTGATGATGCATTGGCGGCCACCCGTGCCGCTGTCGCCGAAGGCATCGTTGCCGGTGGTGGTGTCGCATTGGTTCGTGCGGTTTCCGCATTGGAAAAATTGACCGGCACAAACCCAGACCAAAACGTTGGTATCGACATTGTTCGTCGTGCAATTGTTGCCCCAATGGCCCAGATTGCCGATAATGCCGGTGTGTCTGGTGAAATCGTCGTGGGCAAAGTAATGGAATCTGCCGATTATAATTTTGGCTATAATGCCCAGACCGGTGAATATGTTGATATGATGGCGGCCGGTATCATTGACCCGGCCAAGGTTGTAAAAACCGCTATTCTGGCGGCTGCATCAACCGCCGGCGTAATGTTGACGACCGGTGCCGTTATGACCGAAATTCCCGAAGAAAAAACATCCACCCCACAAATGTCGGGTGGTATGCCGGGAATGATGTAATCTAAACAAAAATCCCCAGAAATGGGGATTTTTTTAATGACCTTTTAAAATGCGTGCTTTGTTTTTGTCCCATTCACGCTGTTTAATTGTTTCACGTTTATCCACTTTGTTTTTACCGTACCCAACCCCCAGCAGCACTTTCAATTTACCACGATTGTTAAAGTACAATTTCAACGGAACGATTGTGGCACCTTTTTCCTGTAATTTCCCAATCAGGCGGTTTATCTGGTTGCGGTGCAATAATAATTGACGACTGCGACGTTCATCAAAATTCACAATGCGTGCCGCAGTTGGTAATTTCTGGATTTCCACCCCGGCCAAGAACAAATTATCCCCACGTCTTTGCACAAACCCGTCAACAATCGTCACCAAACCATAGCGGATTGATTTGATTTCTGCACCTGTCAATGAAATGCCGGCTTCTATTGTGTCATCAATAGAATAATTGAATCGCGCCTTGCGATTTTCTGAAACCTGACCAAATTTAATAATCTGCCGTGCCATTTTATATTTTCATCTTTGGGTATAGTTTTTTTGTGTTTTCACTCAGTATAGTTTCCAATTCGCCTAATTGCAAACCTTTTATGTCGGCCAACACACGGGCTGTATCAACAACCATTACTGGTTCGCATACCTGGCCCCGATGCGGCACCGGTGCACAGAATGGGGCATCTGTTTCAATAACAATGCGGTCGGTTGGAATTTTTGCAAATGTTTCACGAATTTCAGCCGAATTTTTGAATGTCAAAATACCACTGGCTGAAAACATGAACCCACGGTCCAACATCTTTTTTGCCAAATCCCATGAACTGGTAAAGCAATGCATAACGCCCGTTATTGAACCATCTAATATGGCGGCGGTGTCATCTTCGGCTTCACGTGTGTGAATTGCAACCGGTAATTTGTGACGTTTTGCGATTTCCAATTGCTGTTCAAACAGTTTAATCTGTTCTGTCCGTGTTTCTGGACTGTAATGATAATCCAGCCCAATTTCCCCAACACCCACAACCCGTGGATTTGTTAAAACATCGTCGGTCAAATAATCATTCGCATCAACCCCAATATGTTCTGGGTGAATCCCGATTGTTGCCCAGATATTATCGTATGAATTTGCGATTTTTAATGCAGTTGGAATATCTTCTGGGTCGGCGGTCGGGCAAATCATTGCACCAACGCCACCGGCCATTGCACGTGCGACAATTTCGTCCACAGTGCATCCTTCGCAATAATTATCGGTCAGGTGACAGTGTGTATCTATAAACATTTTCTTATATCCATAATAATTTTGAAAATACTGATTTCAGGTTCCAAATTAACCCGATTTATATCTGCAATCACACGTGTTGCCACCGGATACAGGTCCGCCAGTCCAAAATGTGCAATCGCATCCAGCAGAATAGGGTACAATTCTGGACTGGCTGCAATCTTTTTTGCTAAATTCATTGCATCTGACGCATCGCCCCGTGGATTGTTCAGGTGTTCTATCAACGCTTCATAGACTTCATCGCCACCCGATGATTTCAGGTTTGCGATTTTCCCAAAACTGCCGTTGGCCAATTTCAGTGTTTCTGTACTGACATCTTCTTCGGGCAAGAATTTGAAACACAGTTCACGCAACTGCGAAATGGTCAGTGGTCGCATTTTTTCTACACGTGCACGTGAACGCACCGTTGGCAGAACACTGGACAACTGGTGTACGATTAATAAAAACAGTGTCTTGGCGGGCGGCTCTTCCAGCAATTTCAATATTGCATTTGATGCCGATGTGCTTAATTCGTCCACAGAATCAATCAACACCACACGCCAATCCCCCGACATAGACGACATCTGCATTTTATCAATCATCGCACGTGCCGTCGCCACAGATATAGATTTTGCATCGGCTTTAACCTTGCCGTCTTTGTCCAGGTTTCTGTCCAAATCTACGATAAAGAAATCTCCAACGTTACCATAAACCATTTTGGCAATTTTATACGCCAACGTAGATTTCCCAATCCCACGTGGCCCCGCCAGCATCCATACCGGATGTATTGGGTGTATATCACGATTGTTCCACGCATCCATAAATGATTTCAGGACGTCTGCATGCCCGACCAGGCTTTCATTGTCCATCGGGTGCGGAAATTCGTATTCAACTGTCTTCTTTTTCTTGGGTGCCATAACTATCTGCCTAAAAATATAATCTGTGCATTTTTAATAATTCTGCGAATAAATTGAATCTTTTTAACACGATTCTTGGCAACTAATTTGGCACGCTTGATAACACGGCCGTCTTGTTCTGCAATAATTTCGCCAACTTCGTCACCTGCACGAATTGGTGCCGCCAGCGGTTCGTTAAATCGTGCCAACACCCGCACATCCTTCAAACCCGTTTCCTTGGCAACTGTAATTGCAAATGGTTCATTGACGGTCGCTTCGACCGCATCATCACGGCCATACCAAACTGGAATCTTGGTCACAACATCACCCGGACGATAGAATACTTTGTTCATAGTTGTCGCAAACCCATGGTTCAGCAACTTTTTCATTTCCGCCGCCAACGCATCGTGACCCTTGCCATTGAATCCATTTATAACCCCAACCAGGCGACGACCACCAACAACTGCACTGGCCACCATGCCGTATCCACCATCGTTCGTGTGACCTGTCTTCATGCCATCGGCCCCCGGCATAATGAACAATAATTTGTTATAGTTCATTGTATGTGTCCGTCCCCATTCACGACACCAATCGGTCTGGTGTTCTTTGAATTCGAAGCGCTTTGTTGCAAATAACGGATACAAATCTGGATAGTCTGCAATCAAATGCAGCCCCAGTGTGGCCAATTCACGGCTGGTCATCAAATTGTTAGGGTTGGGCAAACCGCTGGCATTGCCAAACGTAGATAATGGCATGCCAATACTGCGTGCCTTGCTTTCCATCATTGCAGTAAATGCACTTTCGGAACCGGCTAATTTTTCCGCCACCACCACAGACGCATCACCACCCGATAATACAATCAGCCCCAAAATCAAATCACGCACAGTAATCGTCTGGCCTGCACGCAGACAAATCTTGCTGGCTGGGTACCATTCTGGATTTTCATAGTCTGCATTCGGCCCCACCGGAATCCGGTCGTCCAATGTTAAATTGCCTGCCTTGATTTCGTCAAACAACACCGCCAACGTCATCAATTTAATCATAGACGATGGTGGCATCAATGTGTCTGCATTTTTTGCGACAATTTCTGTCCCAGAATCATAATCGACCAGGAACGCAGATTTTGCCTTGGTCTTAAACTCGGCGGCGTTTGCCACGCCACACACACACGCTAATAAAATGGTAAATAATTTCTTTTTCATACCCCGATACTAGCAATAAAATATCGGACTTGCCAACATATTTTTTACTGAATTTTTCCAATAAAATAATCGCCTTGGATTTCGGTCAAAATCACATCGCAAATTGTGCGTGGCGGAACGGTCGTGCCTTCGATTTTTACAGAAATGTCGTGTGGACAACGGGCTATATTGTTTTCTTCAACCAATACTTGAACACGTTGCCGCAATTGTTTTTGCATAAATTCGATTTTGTTTTCATTTGCAATTGCTGTAATTTGTCGCACCCGTTCTTTGGAAATTGCACGATTTACCTGGCCCGGCATATCGGCAGCAACTGTCCCGGGGCGGGGCGAAAATGGAAATGCATGAATTTTGATAGGCTTGGTTGCCCGAACCAAATCCAGTGTTTCGTTAAACAGTTCTTCTGTCTCGCCTGGGAAGCCACAAATTATATCCCAACTGAACGTAATTTTATCGCCCCCACGTGTCATTCGTTTTGCCACCATGTCGGCGGTGTGACGACGACGCATAGATTTCAGTATTGTATCCGACCCCGACTGCATAGAAAAATGCATATGTGGCATCATGCGTTGGTCCGATAAAATTAAATCTATAATCTTGTCCACTTCTGGCACAGCCGGATCAACCGAAGACAATCGCAGCCGTTTAATCCCTGGTACGTCGTTTAATAATGCCCGACACAAATCAGAAATCATAAATGCACGCCCATCACGCAATTGGGCGTATGATGCAATATCAACACCTGTCAAAACAATTTCACCAAATCCATTTTCAACCGCCGCCCGAACATCCGTTAAAATATCGTCATATTCAAAAGACACTGCCGGCCCACGCAGAAAACGTGTGACACAGTATGTGCAATCGTGGTTGCAACCATTTTGAATTTGAATAAATTGCTTGGACAGTCGGTCGTCTGTGCTGCGGAATTTGACAATCTTTGGACTTGCTATATTGCATGGTCGTGCCAGCATTGCCGCCTGATATGCACTTAAATTCGTTTTGACCAAATTATCCACCACCATCGTGTTTGGAATATCACTGAACAGCCCCGGATTGCGGTTGACCGCACACCCCGTCACAAAAACAGGTGCATCTGGGTTTTCACGAACAATTTTTCGTACGGCTTGTCCAGATTGGCGTTCTGCTTCGCCGGTGACCGCACAGGTGTTAACAACAATTGCCGTATCTATCACCGGGCTCAGCATTTTTTGAATCTTTTCAGATTCCAATGCGTTCAGTCGGCATCCAAAAGTCAGTGTTTTAATGCTCATTTACGATTTTCTGCTTGCTTTTTTTATAATCATAATGCATTATAGCGGGGTTAAAAATGATTTCAACAAAGGATTTATCATGGCCCGTACAACAAATTCTGATACATTACCATATGTAGAAAGCCGTTATGAACTGGGGATGTTGGCAACCCAACGTGTCCGTGATTTGAACGGTGGTGC
The DNA here is from genome assembly GCA_017502865.1 of Alphaproteobacteria bacterium. GTDB lineage: Bacteria > Pseudomonadota > Alphaproteobacteria > Rs-D84 > Rs-D84 > Enterousia. The sequence continues at coordinate 18,768 of JAFVUD010000005.1, forward strand.
AGAACCTGTGGTTGAAAAAGGTAACGATAAAATGACTGTTGTTGCCCTGCGTGAAATTGCCAGTGGCAAATTGGACGTGAATGCGGTTCGTCACGAATTTGTTCAGTCTTATAAAGAATCACCTGCCTTGCCAGATGGCGAAGAATCTCTGGAAATCGGCAGCGAAGATCCAATGTTGCGTGAAATTGATGCCGAATTGGAAAGCGTTCTGGGTGAAGAAGAACCAATCATCATCGCCGAAGAACCAGAAACTGCTGAATCAGACGACGCAGAATAATCCCAGACCCGGAGATGTCGCATAGTTGGTCTAGTGCGCCACATTGGAAATGTGGTATACTCGCAAGGGTATCAAGGGTTCGAATCCCTTCATCTCCGCCAGGAATAAAAAAATGCCCCGCATGGGGTATTTTTTTATTCCTGTGGGTGTTGGCAGTGTGGACGAAGCGTTTGCAATCTGTGATTGCCGGGTTCGGGGCGTCAGTTGATGAAAACGAGCCTTTTGGCGAAGTTTGAATCTTACGCAGCGAAAGGGGCCCATTGCACCAATGTGGTGCAAATGGGAATCAGACAATCCCTTCATCTCCGCCAGGACAAATAAAAAACACCCCAAGTGGGGTGTTTTTTTATTCGCGTCCTTCGTGCAATTTTCTCAAATGTTTCTGGAATTCTTTTGGAATGCCAAGTGATTCTAATTGTGCTTGTGCTTCTTCAAATTTGGTCTTCAATACACCCCTGGTCATTTTCGGGTCTTTTATCTCCAGACTACGCAGATTCTTCAGGAAAAAAAGCATATCCTGGTGCCGTTTGTCGCATTTAGCCAATGCCGCAGCCCATATATATGATGCGGTTTTTATATTGGAACTCAAATTGCCTTCAAACGAATAATCTTTACCTTCTGGTGTTATTACATAAAATCCAGCACCATTAGGCCATCTACGCATAGTAAATTTACCGATTTTTACACTTCTTGCATGATTGGCATTAACAGATTGGTTCCCTATACGCAGTATGCTGCCTAATTTTGATGGAATTCGTGGCTCTGCAGTTAAAACAACATCGTTACCCTTGTTCAATGAATAATATACGGTTTCTACCGTTGCTTTTACATTTTCGTCTAATAATAAATCAGCAATCTTTTTTAAAACCGCGTTTGCTTCTGCACTTTTTGTCGTTTTGTTTGGCACAGTCATCTCCCTTATATCAACTAAATGATATCATAAAATCCTCGATTAAGCAAATTTGGAACTAAAACATGGATTGGTATCAGACGGCTGTGGGAAATTAAACAAACTATTTTTATTTATGTGTGATTTATGATATAATATCAACCATGAAACAGATAACTTTGGCAATTTTATTGCTGGGTATGGCTGGATGTACGTCTGGTGCATACCATGATGATGGAATGTATGTTGAACCCGAACCACAATGCGTTGGCGATTGCTCGGTTGCTTATTCAACCCCAAATGGCAACGATTTGAAATTGGAAACGGCACACCATGTTATTCATATGCAGTCTGCCCCAAATAAACAGTACGCATACTATGTATGGTCGGGCGACAAAGATTATACAGATGATCCCGACATCATCGTTGAAAATGGCGAAGCGATGGTATTGGTCGCAGAATAAAGAATTACCCACCAAACGGTGGGTGTTTTATTGTCTGAAAACCGCACTGTTAAAGAATTCCAACACGTCTTTTTTCATTTCATCAAAACTGACCGGCGACATTAAATCATTGTCTGCGTCTGGATAAATAATCACCGTCAGGCTGTCTGTATTATAGCCCTGGTATGCGTTATACAGTTGTTGTGCCAATCGGCCCCGCATGGTAAAAGCATCTTGGCCACCGCTGATAATCAGCAACGGTGTCTGGCATTCGTTTTCATATTTCATTTTATCCAGGTTTTGAAACAACGAATGATAAAAACCATAGTTCAAATATTGAATCTGCTTGTTCCGGCCCCGCATCGGGAACAGGTTTTCTATCATTCGTGCCGGTGCTGCATCACCAAACAGTTTTTTGCCAATCCAACTGATTGCGTTCAGGGTGTTCAGCATACCATATGAATATTTTCCGGCCCCCGACATACAAACCCCCGCCGTACACAGGTCTGCCTGCATCAGCAACTTTTGTGCAATAAACGCGCCCCACGCATGCCCAAATATTAAAACCGGTAATCTAAATCTTATTTTCAGGTATTTTATAATTTGCGTATGTGCATTTACAGATTTATCAAATGCATCTGCGGTATTTTCGACAATATTGCACGTACCGAACACAACATATCCATTCACGTTCAGGTATTCTGCAAATTCCTGATACCGTTCAATGGTGTCGTCAATTCCACACATAATCAGTACGATTGCACGTGGCCGTTTTGTTTCATTCCATACAGTACAGAAAATATTTTGCCCATCGGTTGTTGTGAAATATTCGTGTGTCATGGTGCGACTCCTGTTCACCAGAAATCATACATATTTTCACACCCCAATGTCATAGGTTTGAATTCTTTGGAATTTATGCATATTTTGCAGCCACACGGGCACTGGCCCATGCCCAATGCAAATTAAAACCGCCCAAATCACCGGCAATATCCAGCACTTCGCCGACAAAAAACAGACCCGGCTGCAATTGTGATTCCATTGTTTTTGATGAAATCTTGTCGGTCGATACACCACCACGTACAACCTCGGCACTTTGCAGATTGTGCAGTTTTATATTACCCGCATCGATTTTGAATTGGGATACAGAATTTGCAATTTTCAATATATCTTTATCTGGCATATCCGCAATACGTCGTTCGTCATTTTGTGCGAAATACCGGGCCAGTCGCCGTGGCATATACAGTTCCAACACACCCGCCACCGACTTTTTCCCCATTGTCCGTTTTGCATCACGCATAATCTGGGCAATATCTTTGCCCGGACAGAAATTTATCATAATTCCATCATCAAAATCCCGCACACTGGCCCGATATACCGCCGGCCCGCCAATGCCAAAATGCGTAAACAGCAAAGAATCCGCAATGATTTCCCGACCAACTTTGATTTCAACTTCTGTTGTCACACCGGCCAAATCTGGGTCAAAATCTTGAACTGCCATCCCACACAGGGCAGGGCGCAACGGAATAATTTTATGACCGAATTTCTTGGCAATTTTATGCCCAACATCTGACACCCCCAATACCCCAAAAGACGTCCCGCCCGATGCAATAATCACAGAATCCGCAATAAAATTCCCACGATTTGTTTGTATGGTAAATTGGTTGTTTATAAATTCTGCATCTTGGACAACGGTTTCGTATTTAATATCCACACCATCTGCATCGTCCATTAATGCTGCAACAACTGCATCTGCCCCCTGAACACAGAAGTATTGCCCAGGTGCTTTTTCCGTGACACTTAAATTATGTGTGGTCATCCAATCCAAAATGTCACCGGGTTTTGTGTTTGCCAATGCACTGCGAACAAAGTTCACATTTTCCCCAAAATATCTGGTGTGATTTGCATTCATATTTGTAATATTGCACCGGCCACCGCCAGATGCAGCAACCTTGCGTCCCGGGGTTGTTCCCATGTCCAGCACGGCAACCCGCCGCCCACGTTGTGCCAAGCCCGCTGCCGCCATCATGCCCGCTGCACCACCACCAATAATAATCACATCATATTTTTTCATTATGTTATTACTTTAATTGTTTTCCAGAAAAAATCCAGCCCCCAAATCTGGGGGCTGTCCTTTTACCAAGGCATATATCCATCATAACATTCACGGATACACTTCTTGCTGTAATCATCCCAGTACATATATCCTGTTTCGTCGCGGTGTTCTTCTTCGCTGCAAATTGGGATACACTCGTTCCCTTCCAGGATATACTTTTCACCCTGATACATACATGTTGCGATTTCACATCCGTTCACATAACTGCTTACTGCAACTTCGCCCAGGACACTGAACTTGTTCTTGCACTGGCCGCATTGTTTTGAATGTTCATTGGTTTCGAATTTATCATTTGTATAACCTGGGTCACAGACGGTTGCCTGGCATTCACCCCATGATTTTGTCACATGATTCCATTCTTTGATACCAATACCATTTTCAACAACACAGTCTTGGATATCGGCCACACATGCATTTGACATCAAATGATATTCTTCGGCACATTCTGTAATTGTGCAGATACCATAAGACTTGGTATTTTTGTTCCAAACCTGTTGTGCGGCAACCGCATTTGGTGCAGAACATTCCACAACATTTGCATCGCAACGTGAACCGTTTGGATGATAGCCGCTGACACATGTTTCAACCGCACATACGCCTGTGTTATTATATGTCAACGCATTTTCACGATCACATGCTTCGCAGTGTCCAGATTTCATTTCATAGCCCGTGCGACATTCCGTCACGACACAAACACCGTCAACAACTTTACATGGATTGCCATCTGGGTCTGTCCATGTATAGTCACACTGTTCTGGCCAGAATACAGTATCTTTTGCTGCAACGCCGACACCATTTTCGATTTCTGTGCGTGGACAGTTGGCATAGCACTGTTCTGCCTTGCTTGCCCCCTTAACCGACAGGATATGTGTGCCACCGGTCAGTTCACTACATGACTTTGGTTCACCATCCCAATCTGGGTCGCTTGGGTCACAAACCATGCCTTCTGGACACAGTACACATGCGCCATTGCTCAGGAAATATCCCGCAGCACATGCTGTGATTTCACAAGTGTCCGCCATACCATAGTAGTCACGCCCAGACATTTCTGCTGCATTTGCACCCATTGCACATGTTGCATAGCACTGGTTAACATTACTAATACCTGCATCAGACATTGTATGCGTACCACCGGTTAATGTCGAACATGTCTTTGGTTTGTCGTCCCAGCCTGGGTCACTTGGGTCACATACGCTGCCTGCTGGACAGACTTCGCATGTGCCATTACTTAAATAGTACCCCGCACCACATGCTGCGATTTCACAAGTGTCCGCCATGCCATAGTAATCACGGCCAGACATTTCTGCTGCGTTTGCACCTGTTGCACACGTTGTATAGCACATGTTGATGTCGCTGTTGCCCGCATCAGACATTGTGTGTGTACCACCGGTCAGTTCACTACATGACTTTGGTTCGCCGTCCCAGTCTGGATCGTGTGGGTCACACACGCTGCCTGCTGGGCAAACAACACATGCACCGTCGCTTAAATAATAGCCTTCGTCACAAATTGTCACTTCGCATGTGTCTGCGATGCCATAGTAATCACGTCCAATAATTTCCATAACATTTTCTGGTTTCTGGCAATCGGTATAGCACATGCTTTCGTCACTGGTCCCCAGATCTGATTCTGCATGTGTGCCGCCGGTCAATTCATAGCAGTCTTTTGGTTCGTGGTCTGAACCCGGATAGCACACGCCACCTTCTGGACAAATGATACATGCTTCGCCATCTTTCACATAATAGCCACCTTCGCATGATACGACCTCGCATGAATCTGGCACGTTTTCACCATAATAATCAACCCCGGTCATTTCTGTCGCATTTTCCACCTTTGCACAGTCTGCATAACACATATTGACGTCGCTGTTACCTGTTTCAGACATAGTGTATTTACCACCTGTCATTTCTGCACATGTCTTTGGTTCGCCGTCCCAGTCTGGGTCGCTTGGGTCACACACACTGCCTGCTGGGCAGGGGTCGCATCTGCCATTGTTTAGGAAATATCCCGCAGCACATGCTGTGATTTCACAAGTGTCCGTTATGCCATAGTAATCACGTCCAGACATTTCTGTTGCGTTTACACCCATTGCACACGTTGTATAGCACATATTGATGTCACTGATACCTTCGTCTGACAATTTATGTGAACCATTGGTCAGTTCTGAACATGTCTTTGGTTCGCCGTCCCAGTCTGGATCCGTTGGGTCACAAACCATGCCTTCTGGACAGATTTCGCATTTTCCATCCAACTCATAGTATCCGGCACCGCAGCCATCGACTTCGCATGTTGTACAGTTTGTGTAATTACCTGTTGCTTCATCGTAATTACATGTCTGCAAACCTGAACCATTTGCGATTTCGCATTCAACTTCTTCGTGATAGCATTCTGCCGCACTTGCACTGGTCTGGGTTGCGGTCAATCCATCGTCTGGACACATTTGACGTGCAATCATATAATTGGTGAATGTTTCATGTGCAACCGGTCCATAGTAACCATAGTCCACCGGTGAACAGTCTGCATCTTGGTCATTTTCCCACCAATATCCATCATCACACTGTTGCATAATGATTGTGCCACAGTTTGTATCATAAACACTTGTCGCATCGTTGTAATAGCACAACTGAACGCCCGACCCGTGTTCTGCCACGTATGGTGTATCTGTCTTATAGCAGAATGTAGATGCCGTTGCTGTTGTGCCTGATGTTAAGCCGCCTTCTGGACATGGGTCACGGTTCACATCATCTTTTTCACTGTAATAGTTCTGGCCAACTTCGACACAGTCAATTGCCGATGCGTTTTCACGATAATAACCGCCATTACATTTTGTAATCACTTTGTCACGACAGTCTGTTTCGTACTTTGCACTTGAACCTTCACCACTGGTATATGTACATGTCTGGGTACCTGAACCGTTGCCCGATGCAGGGGTGTATGCCAACCCTGTCTTAAAGCATTCGTTCACAGTCGCCGCAGTCGCCGTATCGGTCACACCATTATTTGGACATGCTGTACGTGTGATTGGACCGTTCGGGCTGTACCAGTTGTTACCAACAACGGAACAATCGATACCTGTTTCATAATAGTGCCCCGCAACACAACTGGTTATAACAATGTCGTTACAGTCGCGGTCATATGCATCGCCACCCCAGAAACATGTCTGTGTACCTGCACCGTTGGCTGCGACATATTCCAGACCGACCTGATAGCAAACACCTTCATCTGTCGCTGTAACCCCACCGGCCGAGAAGCCCGCTTCTGGACATGAATTCAGCCCACCAACATTGCCTGTATCGGTACCGAAATCACCACCTGGGCACCAACTGTTTGGTTCACAGACCGAACATTCGTTTCCTGTGCCTGGGTAATAATAACCTGGATCACAGTGTGTTGTGCCGGCCGCCCACATTGGATATACAATGGAATTGTCTGTAACGGCTGTCAATGCTTCTTCTGTGGTCAAGAATTTACCTGTTGAATCGACAATCATAACACCTGAATTGTCTTGTTCTGTATTCACGCCCACAAATGTATACCCCGCCAATGCTGGTTTAGTATTCAAACTTGTAATTCCTTGCACTTCACCACCGTCTAAATACCAGCCTGTTGCGTATTTTAAATACACAGTCTGTGGGTCGGCTGCCTGATCCGTGCCATCTGCACTTATGGTAATTTCAAAGATATTTGGCTGCCATGCTGCGAACAGTGTCACATTACTGCCGTCTGCCGACAGATTTTCTGCAACGTTTGAACCGGCTGTATAGCATGTGCCTTTGCCCGCTTTATCTGTGCACCATTTATACAACGGCAGATATCCTGGTCTGGACAATGCGCGGTTTACGGGCAGGGTACATGACCCACTGTCAAATGTACACTGAACAGATTCCGCAACATCACCTGTACCACCGTTTTTATCCAGATAAACTGTATATTTAACTGGATCGCACGATGGTGTGGCACCTGGAACCGGTGTGTATCCCGTTTCGCATGTCAATGTATATTCACATGTTTCATATTCGCCATTATTCCACATTCCGCGTAAATCATCGTTTGTAGATGTGACTGATGTACTGTGTGCCACATCATCAACTGTCTTGTCGCATGCGACATAACATGTGTTTATGCTGTCACGTGGGCTAATGGAGCCGTCGCCACCTTCGCAGAATTGACGTTCCAATTCATCGTCGGCACTGTAATAGCCATTTCCCACTGGTGAACAACCAACTACGCCTGCACCTGCATAATAGTAACCTGCATCACATGTCAGCGGAACCACACGACAGTTTGTATTGTACACGGCACTGTCGCCACTGCCACTGGTGTAATAACAATCCCATTGTGCAGTCCCATTCTCGAAATTCTTAGAATCATCTGTTATAACTTTGTGACAATCATTAATGGTTGTACTGCCACTGTTTGATGTATAACCGCCCGCTGGACATGTGTCATTACATCCTGTTGTGCCACTGGACACTTCGCCCGCTGCGTCACAGTAATATGGTGCCACGCATGTTGTCCATGTGCCGTTGTTCATATATTTACCGGCAACACAGTTTTCGACTGTCTGGCTCCACACTGCGGTCAGTGTTGTATCGCTTAAGAATGTCTTGTTGCTTGGCAATACACCATCTGCACCAATCACAACATTGCCACTGGTATCTTTATATCCGCCAAACGCATAGTTTGTGCGTGTTGGGACTGTGATTTTTGTCATAGCGGTTGTCGCAGTCGATGTTGAATAGAATCCAACAGAATACTTTTCATATACCGTCGCTGTGCCACCTGTGCCACCATTTGCATTTAATGTAATTGCATAGATGTTTGGTGAACAGATATCTGCCGCATTTGTCGCCGCCGCAACATATGTAAAGCCCTGGTTGCAAGAATAGACAACATCTGGACATGCGTACGCCGATTGTGAACAGATATTTGGACTGCCATATTCTATAGTACCTGTCTTGCTTTCGTTGGTATATGTAACGGTACCGCGATCGCTTTGTGGTGCCACTGGCGCTGTACACTGAACTGTGCATGATTTTGTACACATTGTGTTTGCACTGCCGGTGGTACAGATATCATATGTACCTGTCCAGCCGTCGCCCAATGTTGAACATTGGGTTTGGCAATCTGTACATGTACCATATTTTGGGTATTCATCTGCAGCACAATAACAGGTACCTGCCGATGTCGAATTACATGTGCTCCAAATCGCATACAGTGTCAAATCACCTGTATGTGTTCCTGGATAAATCGCAGTGATTACATCATGTGCATTGCCCTGTGTCAAAGACCATCCTTCGAAATTATGCCCAGGATATGTTACATTTGGCAACTGGATTGTCCCCGAATTTATGTTATAACTGGTAGTCGGTGTCCCACTGATTGTACCACCATTGGTTTCGTATGTAATTGTCCAGTCTGATTCCAGCGCATACTGTGCCGTAAATGTGACGTCTTTTGTGTATGTCCATGTGATATATTGATATGCAGGATATGTGGCCGTACCCGATGACCAACCCGCGAATTTATACCCTACATTTGGTGTACACACCGATGCCGCAGGCAATCTGTAATCGGTGCCATACTGAACCGTTGCACCTGCTGGACTGCCGGTACCGTTTGCACCGCAATCATAACTGACAGAATATGTATTTACCGTCCATGATGCCCAGAATTCGAAATCACCGATTTCTGTTGCTGTAATGGTAATGGCAGGTGTGCATTCTGCCGAACCAGATGCTGGGTTTGATGTACACCACCCAGCAAATGTATAACCGGTCTTGGTTGGCGTTATGTCAACATCTGTTCTTGTGCCATATGTATGTGTTGTTGGCAATGCTTCTGTCACAGAACCACCATCCAGATTCCATGTGATGTTATAAACCTCGGCTGAACATGATGGTGTTGGTGTGTTGGACCCGGCCAGGCTTGTGTATCCTGGCAAACATGATGTGGTGTACACACATGAACCACTGCTGGCATTTAATGAACATGTGGCCCCAGTCCCCGGATTACATGCGGTACATTCACTCCACTGTGCAGTCAGTACCTGATTACCTGTGTGTGTCCATTGGAATGTGGCACCTGGCATATATACAGCACCCGAACTGGATAATTTCCATCCCCGGAACGTGGCGGTTGGATGTGTACATACATTTTCTCCAACGGTTACAGTCCGGTTATAGTAAAAATATTCTGGTGTCGGCAGGGTGCCTGAACCACCGTTACAGTTATACTGCAAATGATATGACTCTGGTATCATCTTGGCATAATATGTCTTGTCACCGGTTGTGCCAACTGGCAAACTGGTCACTGCGGTACCTGTGAAAGAACTGTTTGTGTACCATCCACCGAATGTATATCCTGTTGCACTTGGGGTTGGCAGGGTCACAGCCTGCTTAATCGTGTATGACGTATTGCCAATTGGTGAATCCAAGGTCACAGCCACAGACGAATCAATCGCATCAATAATGTTATATGTGATATTATATGTTATCGGTGTACACTGTGGTGTCGCAGTACCCGAATTTCTAATGTTTGAATACCCTGGCAAACATGATGTAGTATACACACATGAACCACTGCTGGTATTCAACGAACATGTTGCACCTTCACCTGGTTTACATCCTGTACATGAATCCCATTGGGCCACCATTGTGACTTCTTCATCCAGATAATTCCATGTAATACTTGTGCCCGGATTGTATTCGTGTTCAGCACCATTGGCTGTATATTTCCATCCTGCAAATGTTGATGTTGAATTAGTACATGTGTTGTTTGGGAATTTAAATGTTGAATCGTATTGAATATCAAGTGTTGCCGGTGCCGTGCCCGTTCCCGTACCACAGTCAAATATAACCTTAGAAGTGCTTGCCTTGTATGTTGCGTCCAATACATATGAAATATAATCATCCGTATCGCTTGTCACTTCGGTTCCATCATTTAATACATACGTTGACACAGCGGTACCGTCGTCGTTATTGACAAGACTTTTTAAGTATGCCCCATAAGAGCCTGTCTCGGCATATGTACATGGCACGGTCGCACCCGCTGTATATGTTTTTCCATTTGATGCGGTCCATTTTTCAAATGTATACCCTGTTTTGTTATATACCGGCAGTGTATAAGAAGAACCGTATTCACAATGCACATAATAACCGGTGTCGGTGATATGCATGTCGCGTTTGCCATTTACCAACAATTCCATATATATATTATTGGGGCCCCAATCTGGTGTCACAACCAGCGATGTCACACCCGGGTGCATAATTTTATCATATGTTATGGATTTTCCCCGCTTAACTGTCTGTGTGTCCCCAGAATTAGTTGTCAGTATCCAGTCATAATAGTTCTGACTGCCAGAATAACCAGATTGCAGGCTCTTTACATGATACCCATCGCGTTCGCAGTATTCTTCTGGGGCATAGTCGATTGAAAATGCCTCGTTGTATTTTACGTCCATGGCGGCCGGCAATGTTTTTATTTCGGAACCTTCACCACAACTAAACGTCACTTTGATTGTATCTTCGACACAACTTTCGCCACTGCCCACGGACGTTGATGTTGAGTCACTGGAATTCACATATCCGTCATTACATGTACATGTTGAACTGGTATTATTCGCTGTTGACGTGGAATTTGCTGGACATGATGCGCATATGCCTGTGAATGGCATAAAATATCCCGCATTACACGATGTATAGGTAGATGCACATGTATAGCCCGCAGACCATGCATTTTGTGCAAAAACAATCATCAACAAAGTTGCAAAAAAGCCCAGAATTTGGCGGATTTTTCCCATATCTTCCTCTCTTTTGTATAAAATGGTAGTAAAATCACTGCCACATACGCAAGCGAAAAAATAGGACATTTTTTAATAAATAAAAAAATCCGCCGAAAACGGCGAATTTTTATTCTGGTGGGTTAGGTAGGACTCGAACCCACGACCAAAGCGTTATGAGCGCTCCGCTCTAACCACTGAGCTACTAACCCACGGCCACACATTATATATACTTTCGATTTTTATGCAAGGGAAAAAAATTCAACAGGGCGATTTGCTTTATAACAATATTGCGATTTGATAAATTTTATGCCATGATATCAACCATGGCACTGATTGCACCGATTTTAAGTGATACACAAATGACTGCGTTCAACACAATCGAACGCACAAATTCCAATCTGCTTATCATGGGCCAGGCTGGAACCGGAAAATCCACATTTGTAAATTACCTGAAATCTGCATCAAAAAAAAGAATAATCTGTGCATGTCCAACGGCGGTGTCCGCATTAAATATTGGCGGTCAAACGATTCATTCGCTGTTTCAAATCCAGCCACGTGATTTTATTATGCCCGAATTATTAAAGTTAAAGGCAAAACCACGTAATATTTTAACCGCCACAGATGTTTTAATCATCGATGAAATTTCAATGGTTGCCCCCGATTTGCTGGATGCGATTGACATACTGGCACGTATGGCCCGCCGCAACAATGAACCATTTGGTGGAATCCAGGTTGTTGCCATTGGTGATTTGTTTCAATTGCCCCCGGTTATAACACGTGCAGCAACCGAATATTATCGTGATGCATACGAACACGAAAACGCATATTTCTTTGACAGTAATGTTTATCGCCGTTCAAACTTTATTCGATTTAACTTTGATCATGTCTATCGTCAAAACGATGGGGCACTGCTGGAAAATTTGGTGCGATTGCGTAATCGTGATATTGGTGCACTGGAATTCTTTAATGATTGTAAAATAGACGACCCTGAACGTCGTTCTAATGCTGTTTTAATCACGCCGTTTCGTGATGTGGCCGAACGTATAAACACAATGCGCCTGAATCAAATAAATGCCCCAGAATTTGTTTATAATGGTGTTCTGTCGGGCAATTTTTCAGATCGTGATGTTCCTGCACCATTAAACCTGACGTTAAAAGTAGGGGCGTTGGTCGTATTTGTAAAAAACGGTGATAAATGGCACAACGGTTCTATGGGGATTGTTCGTGATATGACCGCCCGCAACATAACGGTCCAGTTGTTGTCAGACACACGTGAAACAGTTGTTGTAAAGCCAGAAAAATGGGAAAAGATTGAATATTCCCGTGATGAAAACGACCGCATTGTCGAAAACGAAGTAGGGGCGTATAAGCAGTTTCCATTAAACCTGGGCTATGCCATGACCATACACAAGGCCCAGGGAAAAACACTGGATGCGGTTGTTATTGATATGGCACGTGGTGCATTTGCCCATGGCCAAACCTATGTTGCATTATCACGCACCCGCAGTGCAACTGATATGCACATTGCATACCCATTACGTCCACGTGATGTTATATTTGATAATCGTGTGTTGGATTTTGTTAACGCTGATTTTTAATATCTTGCTTCATCAACGAATAAAACCATTCGCCATTATACCGCAAATCATCCAGATTTACATTCCCGCCATTGACCAGTTTGTCTATTGGTGGCACTGGCTGACCCGCCCAGCGCATTGCGTTCACAATGGCATTTCGTTCTGCTTCGAATAACAAAACCCCATCATCGGTCAGTGCCTGTGGTTTTACCAAACCGTCATTTTTGTGTTCTTCGCCGAATCCAGTATTTGTTTCACCAACTGCGAACACGTGTGCACCGCCCTGGGGAAAATAGACCGGCGGTAAATCTGCCCAGTTATCGGTCACATAGTCTGAAAATTTGTTGTGAAAATTCATTCGTGTATCAGATGCCGACATAAACGACAATGTTGTGAACTTTGGGTGTTCCAGTGGTGCAATTGGACCGTGCTGAATCACAATAATATTTCGCTGAATCTGGCGAATGGCCTCCGGGCTGCCCCCCATAGTTTTTAATTTGCCCGCCATATATTGCCCCAGCATATACAACGTCGCCGCCCCATGTGAATGTACATAGAATCTAACGAATGATGCATTATACGCTGTCTTGTCCACTTGGACACCGTTGGTGTCCAATACTAGTATTGGAAGAATAACTTTGTTATACAGTTGTTCGATATATCGTGGCGTTGGTTCGTTTGAATCCATTAAATCTGTATAACTGTCTATGACAAATTGCAACCGTCCTGTTTTTCTAAGTTTGTGCCCCGCACGTTTGAATAAATTTATGCGTTCAACACCCGGGTCACGTGAACCAAAATCATAGTATGCTGAATAAATGTCTGCATCTGTAATACTGGCGGATTCTAATGTCGATTTAATCTGTTTGATATAATAATTTGCATTCCGTGGTGTAAATGTTAACTCGCCACCGATTATAATAATTGTTGGGCGTTGTGGCACGATTGTACCCGCTGCAACAACGCCCCAGACGTTTTTATCGTCTTTTGGAACTGCTTTGACAATATCAATATTACTTGGTTTGTAATCGTGCATTGTTTTTTATATATCCTTTCGCATCATAATGGCATCAACGCCATCATAGTACCGTGGTCGCACGCCAATCTGCACAAATCCATTCTGTTCATACAGTGCACGTGCCGGTGTGTTATCCGCCGCCACCTCTAAGAATATATGTTTTACGCCTGATTTTTTCAAGTCTGCTTCCATCACGCCCAATAACGCAACCCCAATCCCCGTGCGACGTGCATCGGGATGAACACCTATTGTGATAATTTCCGCTTCGTCCAGGGTTGTTCGATATACGATGAAACCATTTTGACTGGCAATAATTTCACAGCCCGATTTTTTCAAGTCACCAAAATCATCGGCCGACCATGGCTTGTGCGGGAAGCACAGTTTATGAAGATTTGCTAATTCTTTTAACATTTTTTGTTTTCTTCGGCATAACTGGGACGCAGATACATTGGCACAACTGGTTCTAAATTCCCCGATGCAATTTTTTGTTCCGCAATCTGGGTACCTAATTTCAAATCAAATGGTCTGTGCCCAACTGTGCGTGACCATTCCATCTGTTTTGTTTCGATTTCTTCGATTTCCATTGTGCATGGTTCCAATCCATTTGCCCCAACAAAGAAGTCCCCTCGACCAGACTCAATCGCAACAAACGCATCTGGTGTGGCGGCCAAATATAAATCAAATGCACTGATACCAACCACTGGGATATTCAATCCCATTGCCAATCCTTTGGCATATGCAATCCCCAAACGAATTCCTGTAAAACTGCCCGGTCCAATAACAACACCAATGGCACTTAAATCATTCCACTTTGTGCCACATTCATCCATAAACTTTTCGCATTCTGTGGCCAACGCAACCGATTGCTTTTCAACCGAAACAGATTTGTATTTGTTGCCCAATACAAATTCTAAATCTTTGCCAGATGTGTTTATGATTAAAATCATTTTTGTTTTTCCTTGAATTGATTCAGCATATCAAACATGTAATGTGCGATTGTGCCTGCATGCCTGTGTTCACGTTTTGTTTCCTTGTCATTGACCAGCATTTTATAGTGGTGCGAAATCATCATCGCTGGCACCCCGGGACAGTGCACCTTTAATGCAACAATATCATACCGCCCAGATTTTCCAATAACATAATCATTTCGCAATGGCTTGCCCGGCACAGGTTCACTTTCTGTGCGAATTTGAAATTCGTGTGTCTGGGCATATTCTTCGATTTCTTTGAACAAATCAATCTGTTCCCAACCGTCGCCAATAATCGCCGCACGCACCGGCACGCCATTCAAAACAATGTCTGCAATATCTGGACGTTTTTTAGCCATTATATACGTACCCCAAATCCAATCTTCTTGGCAAATCCCGCAGATTTACGCAACGCCAACAATTCGTCAATCTTTTCCGGTGTAAATTCAGTACGCACATCTTCGGCATTGTTTTCCAATAACGCACGACGCAGAATTGCTGTGATTTCACGTTGCAGTTCACGCACCCCTTGTTCCGAAGTGTAATTTTGAACAATATGGCGAATTGCATCGTCATCAATTACAATGTTATTGATATCCCAACCGGTATCATGTGCCGCACGTGCAATCAAGTGTTCACGTGCAATCCGCACTTTTTCATCCATGGAATATCCTGGAATTTCGATAATTTCCATACGGTCTTTCAATGCGTTTGATAAATTCAAACTGTTTGCAGTCGCAATAAACAACACATTCGACAGGTCAAAGTCCACTTCCAAATAATGGTCACGGAAAGTCTTGTTCTGTTCTGGGTCCAGAATTTCCAACAACGCAGATTCTGGGTCGCCACGCCAATCACGCCCCATCTTGTCAATTTCGTCCAACACGATAACCGGGTTGTTAGATTTGCTGCGTTTTAATGCGTCCATAATACGCCCTGTTTGGGCACCAATATATGTTTTACGATGCCCACGGAAATGTGCTTCGTCTGAAATGCCACCCAATGAAATACGCTGATATTTACGTCCCAACGCATTCGCAATAGATTTGCCCAGCGATGTTTTACCAACACCTGGTGCCCCTACAAAGCACAAAATGCTACCCTGGTTAGACTTGGTCTTTTTCATCACTGCGATATGTTCCAAAATGCGTTCTTTGACCCCTTGCATGCCCGAATGTTCGCTGTCCAGAACATCACGTGCCGTCTGCAAGTCAATCTGCATCTTGTCGGCTTTGTCCCATGGCATGGCCAGCAATTCGTCCAAATACGTCTTTAACAAGCCACCTTCGTTTGACATTGGCGACATAGAACGCATACGTTTCCATTCGCTTAACGCTTTTTCTTTGGCATCACGTGGCATGTGTGATTTTTCAATTTTCTTTTTCAGGTTTGCTGTATCTGCCTCTGGGTCTTCTTCGCCCATTTCTTTTTGAATCGCCCGCATTTTTTCTTGCAGTATAGCCTCACGCCGACCGTTTTCCATTTGTTGCTGAATACGGCGATTAATGGCTTCTTCAATCTTGGCTGTTTCCACCAACAGATTTACCTGTTCCAACAAAATAACTAATTTTTCATTCCATGATTTTGCCGCCAGTATTTTCAACGCCGCATCTGTTTCAATTTCTGCGTTTTGTACAACACAGTCAATAAATGCCGGCAATGGATAACTTTGAATAACACTGCGCAGTTTATCCATTTTGAACTTGCGACTTAAAGACAGAAATTGCATTTTTTCTGCAATCTTGTCACGCAGAACCGTTGTTTGTTCTGCATGCATGTCGTCTTGTAATTCGATTGGGGTTGCATTGCCAACGAAAATACCATCTTCGACCAGAATGTCGTCCAATTTTACCGCATCTGTCGTACGAATAATCGCATGCAGCGAACCGTCTGGCATACGCAGAACCTGGGCAATATCACCAATTGTCCCAATATCATAAATATCTTTGACCGATGTTGGATAATTCCAACTGCGTTGTGCCACCAGTACCAGTTTTTGACCGATTTTTGCGGCCACTTCGATACACGCAATAGATGTTTTATTGTCAATATACACCGGCACAGTCAGTCCCGGATGTACAACAAAATCACGAAATGGTAAAATATATTGTTTCATAGCAAGTCTAAATATAATACTTTTTAATAACTTTTCAAGGACAATGACACAACCAAACTGTGTGAATTAATTCATAAAAAATGCGCCCCAATCGGGACGCATATTTTTTTGTGGTACATTCATCAAATTAACGACGACGACCGCTAAAGTTATTGTGCTGTGCACTGTTGCTGGAACGTTTTGACAGATAACGTGCTGCAATCAAAACCAACCATTCCAAAGACAACGCAGCCATACCAGCCAACATAGTTGAAACATCATTGCTCCAACCTAAAACATAAACCAATTGTGCAATGAACGAAATGTACAAAATCCCGAACACGCCTGTAAAGAATACTTTCTTAACTTTTCCAAACATTTTTATGCCTTTTTGCTTTTATTAACAATCATTTTCTCTCTTAAAAAGTTGCCCGATTTCTGGTGCCAGGCATCGGGCGTGCCCCGCAATTGCTAGAACGAATATGATTAACAATCGCCAACCATATTCAACGCCATATTAGGCAGCCATTGCAAAGCGAACATTGTCGTTCGCAGCGATTCTATCGCCATTCAGTTTTTAGTCGGCTTTTAACGACGCCATGTCGGATTCACCCAATTTGTCTTTCATCACCTGTCGAATCTATGTCAGCCCCATATTCAAATGCGACCATTCATCACATTTGAAAATGGTGGAGCTGTGGG
The DNA here is from genome assembly GCA_017502865.1 of Alphaproteobacteria bacterium. Taxonomy (GTDB): domain Bacteria; phylum Pseudomonadota; class Alphaproteobacteria; order Rs-D84; family Rs-D84; genus Enterousia. The sequence goes on from JAFVUD010000005.1 coordinate 36,631, forward strand.
GTACCGCCCCCCAGTCCAAAATGACTATTTCACAACGGATTCAGAATCATCACCGTAAACGGCACCAATAATTATAGTCTTTTACACTGGAAATTGCAAGTTTTTAAGTTATAATGAACCCAAAGGTTATAAAAAATGAAGTTTCTAGACCGTGCAAAAATTTATGTCAAAGCAGGCGACGGTGGCAACGGCAGTGCCAGTTTCCGCCGTGAAAAGTATATTGAATTTGGTGGTCCCAACGGCGGTGACGGTGGCCGTGGTGGTGACGTAGTATTTGTTGCTGTTCCAAACGTGAACACGCTGATTGACTATCGCTATAAAACGAAATTTGTTGCCCAACGTGGTGAAAACGGCATGGGTAAAATGCGTACCGGTGCATCGGGCGACACATTGGTTTTGCCTGTTCCAACGGGTACAGTAATTTTGTCTGAAAACGAAGAAATTGAATACGCCGACCTGAACCAGGACGGCATGGAATATCGTGCCGCCCGTGGCGGTAATGGCGGGTGGGGCAACCTGCATTTCAAAAGTCCTACAAACCGTGCCCCAAAACAGGCCAATGATGGTCTGCCCGGTGAAGAACGCACGGTTGTTTTGCGTTTGAAACTGATTGCAGATATTGGTTTGGTTGGATTCCCAAATGCCGGTAAATCAACATTGTTGTCGGCTGTGACGGCGGCCCGTCCAAAGATTGCAAATTATCCATTTACAACACTGAATCCACAATTGGGTGTAATGTATGCCCACGATCGTGAATTTGTTCTGGTGGACTTGCCCGGTTTAATCGAAGGTGCCCATACCGGTGTCGGCCTGGGCGATCAATTCTTGGGACATGCCGAACGCACAAAAATGATTTTGCATGTAATTGACGGGACCGAAGCCGATTGGGCGGAACGCTATCGTGCAATTCGCCATGAAATGGATTCGTACGGTGGCGATTTGATTGAAAAGCCTGAAATCGTTGTCGTGAACAAAATTGATGCCATTGACGAAGCCGATTTGGCTGAAAAAATGGCTGCATTCAAGAAATCTTTTGGCCGCAAGAAAAAGCCAGAAATCATAACCATCAGTGCCGCAGGGAGATTGGGGATAGAAGCATTGATTTCAACAATCGAAAAACGCTTCCTGGGGATTGAAGAAAATGATACAACGAAATAAATTCGCCGAATACAAAACCGCCAAAGAAAAAACAAACGCATATGTCCGTGATTGCGGGGCAGGGGCCTTGGCCTATAAATCTGATAACACAACCGTTCCATTACGCAGTGTTCAAATGTCCAACGTTGAATTTGTGGCGGGCCTGTGGCGTGTCCAAGATACGTTTGACCGCCCAATCCAGCGTGTCCGTGATATAGATGTGGTCTTGGGCGAAAAATTACCCCACACAGAACGCATTCCATTTGAATATTATCGTGCATACCGTTTGGGCGAAAATTGCTATGGTAAATATGTTTCTTCACGCCCAGATATGATTGTTGCAAAATACACCACCAACGATGGAACATTTTGGGGTTATGGCCCAACGATTGAAGCCGCCCGTGCATTCCTGGGGATAAAATTGTACGACCATTACAGCGATTTAATCCACGCCCACGCCTGTGGTATCAAAACACGTAGCCCCCAGAAATAATTTTTTGCATTTTTTGATATTCTCTGGTATGATTTTGCACAGAAACACAAAAACCATAAAGGAGAAGTACACAATGGTATCATTAAAAGGTACACAAACAGAAAAAAATCTGTTAATTGCATTCGCCGGTGAATCCCAGGCTCGCAACCGTTACACTTTCTTTGCATCCCAGGCTAAGAAAGAAGGTTTCCAGGCAATTTCTAAAATCTTTTTGGAAACCGCAGACCAGGAAAAAGAACACGCATCACGTTTGTTCAAGTTCCTAGAAGGTGGCGACTTGGAAATCACAGCATCTTATCCTGCGGGCAAAATTGGCACAACATTGGAAAATTTACAGGCTGCTGCATACGGTGAACACGAAGAAAACACCGACATGTATCCAAAATTTGCCCAGATTGCTGCCCAGGAAGGTTTCCCAGCAATCGCAGAAATCCTGAAAAACATTGGTTATGCCGAACGTTATCATGAATCACGTTTCCGCGCCTTGATAGATGCCATCGAAAACGGCACATTGTTCAAACAGGATCATATCGTTATGTGGCGTTGCACAAACTGTGGTATGTGGCACATCGGTACCGAAGCACCAAAAGTATGCCCAGCATGCTTGCACGAACAGGGCTACTTCATCAGCGAAGGTACAACATCACGTTGTGACACCAACGAAGGTTTCTGTGAATACAGCGTTATCGACGACTAATTCACGAACCAAAATTAAATCCCCCGTTTGGGGGATTTTTTATTGTTCTAATTCGTCCAGAATTTTATTTAATTTGCGAACGGTACTGTTTGCACACCCACGCCCTGTCCATGACAAGATTTCTGTGTCTGTTTCCTGATCGATAATCGACATGTTAAAACGCCACCACCAAAATCCATTCAGTGCACACCAAATCGGACGGAATTTTTCGCTGTTTTCTGAAATACGCATCAAATATTTTGCGTTTGTTGGAACTGAAAACGTTTCCAGTTCTGAACCCAAACTTTCTGCAATATTGGAACTGTTGGATAATTTGCCGATTTTGATTGTGTATCCACGTTCTTCCAGCAATGGTTTTGCAGCGTGCCGTAATGTATATCCGCCACGTGTTGTGTAAATTTCGGCCCCTGGCTCCAACGTCCCCGGTTTTAAATATACACTGTTGCAACCAGTCAAGATGCAGACAACAGACAGTAATGATAAAAATATCTTGTGCATAATCAAATCCTTTCGTGTGCAGTGTATTTAATTTAGCGGGTTTTATCAAGAATATTTATCTTGATAAAATCAGTGTTTTATTTTACAATTGTCCCAGAACCCTAGGGATAGTGTTCGGGGACGTAAGACATCCTTTGTACGCACGGCACATTGTGTCGTAATCCGCAAATGTAGTGCGGCACGATTGTGCCTTTTTTCTCGATGTATGTCGGGAAGCTGCTGGTCATACAACAGGTGCAAACCGAAAGCCAGCGGGGTCATTTTGCGTATATGATTGTCTTAACTTCCCGGCTGTCAAATTGGCAGTCGTTTTTTGTTAGCCTAAGGAGAAGTTATGCCAAAAGTATCTGTCATTGTGCCGTGTTATAATGTAGCACAGTATGTGTCAAAATGTTTAGATTCATTAACAAATCAAACACTGTCAGATATTGAAATAATTTGTATCGATGATAAATCAACAGATGGCACATTAAAGATACTAAAACAATATGCCACCCAAGATTCCCGTATAAAACTGATACAGCAACCGCAAAACGGTGGCCTGTCGAATGCACGTAATGCAGGCCTGGACGTTGCGTGTGGTGATTATATTGGCTTTGTAGATTCTGATGATTATGTTGATTCAGATTTTTATAAAGAATTATATGAAATATGTCGAATAAATGGGTCTGATATTGCGTGTGGTGTATTATGTGTTGTTGAACCTCAAAAAACATACAGTCTTGATAATCATCCGTCTTGTTTGGTCAAAGGTTTGCCGACGGTTCTGTCTCATATAAATAATGGTTCTGTGTGTTCAAAGTTGTTTAAGCGAACACTGTTTGAAAAAATCAGATTTCCATCTGGCCTATATTACGAAGATAATTTAACATTGCTTGAATTATTGCTTTGTGCAAACTTGGTAGCTTTTGACGAGGCTGTATTTTATTACTATCGTTTTAACCCTAACAGTATCGTCCATGACGAAAAAAAGCATGAAAAACGTGTTTGTGACAGTGTTGAAATATTATCAAGAATTAACAAACTGTCGAAAAATCGCAGTGCCAAAGAGGCTGACGCCATAAAACAAACTTTTTTGAAAATATTGTTTATGAGAACCGAGTACTTGACCAACAAAAATTATCGTACACAGTTAAACAATATATTCGGCAAAAGATATCTGAAATCTGTTGTAATGACTTCTTGCGTACGTAAAATGTCAAACAAAATAAGACGTTTTGTTTTTCGCATACAAAACAATCGTGTAAAAATTTTTAAGATAACAGTATATAAAATCAAGGGGTAATACCATGCTGTCAAAACCACGTGTGTCTGTTTTAACACCAATTTATAATACAAATATTGGCCATTTATGTGAATGTATAGAATCGATAATAAATCAAACATTTACTGATTTCGAATTTATCATTTTAAATGATAGTCCTGATAACAAAAGATTGAAAAAAATTATTGGCACATACGATGATAAGCGTATCAAATATTATGAAAATGAAAAAAATATTGGTATTTCAGCATCTCGTAACCGCTTGCTGGATTTAGCACGGGGTGAATATATTGCTATATTTGATCATGATGATATATCTATGCCAGATCGCTTGGCTCGTCAGGTTGCATTCTTAGATGCACATCCAAACGTTGGGGTGGTGTCTGGTTTGTTGCAATGTTTTGGTGACAGAAACGACGTATGGCAAAACCCCGAAAGCGATATAGAAATCAAATTAGGCTTAACCGAAAATTGTTTTATTGCCCATACCGCGGCAATGATTCGAAAATCTGTATTAGATAAACATAATATACGATACGAAGAAAAATATACTCCTGCAGAAGATTATCGTCTTTGGACACGTTTAATGGATTTTACAGATTTTTATAATATTCAGACGCCGCTTGTAAAATACAGATGGTATTCTGAAAATACGACAAATTTGCAACAGAATAAAATGCACAACGCTTGGTTGGCAATAAAAAGCGATGTTTGTAATAAATATCCTGGCAATTATGCTGTGTACCAAGAATTGCACAAATGGGAAAGGGTACAAAATGTTAAATCTTTGCCTCGAAATTGGCGGTGCAGATTGTTTGGTGTAATACCTTTGTTGAAACGCAAGCAAAAATGGGTTTTGTTGTTTGATTTTATACCCGTTCTAAAACTAAGATATTAAATATTATAATAAAAAACTTGGCGCACCCAACAGGATTCGAACCTGTAGTCCCCGCCTTCGGAGGGCGATGCTCTATCCAGTTAAGCCATGGGTGCGCAACACAGGTTATTATAAATATTTACAAATAAAATGCAAGTCTGTCTTATCGCTGTGGACCCGGATATTCGCCGTGCCAGAACATTGCATCCAACTTTCTGCGTTGTGATCGCACCATGCGTAAAAATTTCAGTGTGCCCATAATAACGTTGCGATTTAATTTTCGGCCCATGGTGTCTTCATAATAATCCATGTATTCACCATAGTTATTCAGTGGGTACGACCGGAATGTTTGCAGCACAGAAAAGTCATCGTTGCATACCGCAATCGCATCTAAATCGATTATGCGTGTCACATTGAATTTGTCATCAATCAATATGTTTTTTGCATGTATATCGTTGTGCAGTAATTTGGCTTCGCCATATTGTGACATGTGCTTTGCGGCCAGTGCATATGCATCTGCCATTATGCGTTTCATATTCCACCGCATGCATGTTTTGAATATATCTGCAAAATATCGGCCCGATTGTGGTCTAAATTCGATTGGTGGTATCTGCGATATTTTGCGTTGAATATCAATCGCCTGCTTATACGCATCAAAAATCTGGTCGCTTGTAATCTGGGCTTTTGTAATGTATTCATGCAGCGTTTTATCTGGGCAATACGGGTACGTTTCAAACCAAGAATCCATATACGCACGCACGTTTGTTTGTGGTGTTGGAATATCATACATCTGCATTAAATTGGAAACCGTACGGTTATGCATAACAATGTTTGGGTCGTTAAATTTACATACCTGGGTGCCATCTGGCGTATCAACCAAGAAAACCGGACTGTGTGCACCACAGACCTCAGGTTTTCGTATGTTCCATGAATTTGGAAAAGTCACCTTGATTGCGGCATGATAAAAATCTGGTGTATGGTGTTGCATAATTATTTACGTCTTTGCTTATGTTGCCATAACATTTTCTTGCCAAAATTATTCAGTCCAACCATACCCTGAATTCTGCTGCGACTTAATTTGTCGCCGGTCGTTTCTTCATAGAAATCCATAAGTTCTTTTATATCGAACCCCAGATTTTTATACCATGATGCCATCGCACAGAATGCATAGTTTTTATTGCATATAACTGCACTGTCCAAATCAACAAATCCGGCCAAATGTCCATCGTCTGTTATGATGGTATTTTTTGGTGACAGGTCTGAATGAATAATTGCCGTGTCGTTGCTTTTGCCCATATTGGCCACGTATGCAAACGCCATGAAAATATTTGCCAGTGTTTCATTGTTTGCCCGTGCCGTATGTTCACGTGCAAAGTTATGAAATTTGAATTGTGGGTTACTATTCAGTTGTATTGGATGTACACGTGTCATCTTTGCAAATTCCACCAAAATTTCACGATAAATCTGCTGAATTTGTTCTGGTGTAATCTGTCGGTTATTAATTGCCTGGTACAGTGTTTGACCCTGCATCAAAGGATACTTTTCAAAAAACAAACCATTGTCCGCATGTGCGGTTATTGTTGGTACAGGAATTTTGTGAACGGTTTTATAAATTCGGCTGATTTTTGCGTTCTTACGCACGGTTGCATCATTTCCAAATTTGAAAATAAATTGTTCCTTGTCGGTTTCTGCAATCAAAACATTATCCAGTGACCCCCGTATTTCAGGCATACGAATTTCAACAGGCTGATTGGCCATGTGTGCACGAATTGCATTGCAATATGTTCTAAATTGTCCATCTGTCATAATAAATCCACTAATATTTGTCCAAAATATTTTATAGTCAATATATCAAAAGTCAAGGGAATAGGGGGATTTTTATATCTGGCCAACAGTAATCCCAAATAATTTAATGCGGTTTCCCACGATTTTTATACCCGGAATATGGGTTTTCTTGGGTGTAAATTGATCTTCATGTCGTGCAATTCGCATTGGGCTGGTACCTGCGATTTGGCACATTTTCGTATAGTACGCAAATAAATCACGCTGGTGATAGTGCAGTTGGAATGGTTTGCGTGTATAGAAATGATAGATTACGTAATTGCTGCGTGCGTTTTCTGCATCTGTTTTATCATAATCAGATGGCAGATACGCATATGTAAAATTATATTTTAGCGACAGGTACAAAATACGGCCGGCAAATCGCATGTTTAATAAATCCTGGTCTGGGCATACCAGTTGTTTGGAATCTATTGGCTGGCCCAGGCTGTCTAATTCCGCACGTTTTGTCATGTCCATTAACAATACCCCAGAATTAATATAATGGCCACCTTTCATATGTTTTTCAGTAAATTCACGTACGTATTGGCCGATATAGTTGTTTGGGTTGTCCACCAATGCCATATCACGCACAGCCCCAATAACATTGTCGCCCATATCTGTTTGAAACAGTTCCCACAAATCGCCGAAAATCAGTGTGTCTGAATCCAAATACAGCATGCGGTCCAGGTTTGGAAATATTTTATGTGCGAACAATCGATAGAAAATAACAGGGTGCCATTTTTTGAAATCATATGTTTCAAATGGATTTTCGTTTGGAATAATTTTTCGCCATATTAAACGACAGTTTTTGAATTTGCGAACCGTACGTTGAATTTTCCAACGGGCCCAGTTGCTGGTTTTCTGGGGAACCATACAGTAAATATCAATTTCTGTATCGGTATTTTTGTTGTGCATCAGCGAACACATAGACACCAACGCAGTTTTCCAGAATTTATTATCAAAGCAATACAGAACATTTATCTTATGCATTTTTTAACCTTGATAAGTACCAGAACATAAAACGCTTTTTGCGTGATAAAAACTGTCTTGGAATCATCTGGGCACATTTTAATATTGTCGCCCGTGCCGCATCCAGGTTTGCCTTTAATGCACGTGGTTTTACAATGCATTCACGAATAATATATTCTGTTATTGCGTTATAAAATATCTGCCAAAACCCGGGGTCATAGTTTGGAAATTGTTTTTCCGCAATTTCCAGCAGGGCCGGGAAGTAGTCAAAATAATCCTGGCACGGTGTTCGCATAGAAACAGAATTAAAATGTTTGCGGTGATACACAACTGGCATTGGAATATCGGCCATATATTTAGCCTTGTGTGCGATTTCCAGCATAAACCCAATGTCTTCGCCAATTGCATTTAATTTTGTGTTAAAACGTGTATCGCCAATCATGCTGCGTTTGTATATTCTACGCCACAGCCAGAACCAACTTTGTGCACGTGTTGAACGTGTCATATAGATACCTGGGTTAATATACGGTTGAAATCCAACCGGCACAAATGCTGCGTTGTCTGATTTTACAAAATGAAATGTTTCTTCGACTGCGTGTGCCATACCGCTGACCATGTCTGCATCGGTCATTTTTGCGGTAATATATAATGTTTCCAGGGCGGTTTGGGCATACACGTCATCTGCGTCCAGGAATGCAATATAATCGCCTGTTGCCGCATCTAAACCGGCATTACGTACAAACGCAATACCACTGTGTTTCGGCATTTGTATTAATTTAAACCGCGAATCTTGATTAACGAATGAATTAATAACGTCAACAGAATTATCTACACTGGCATCATCAATAACAATACATTCCCAGTCCCGGAACGTTTGATGCTGTACAGAACTTAACGCATCTGTCAAAAAATTAGCATAGTTAAAATTCGGTACAATAATTGATATTTTTGGCATATTTATATCTCAAAGAAACACATATCCACAGTGTATGTTCCTCGGGCATCTTTCAACTCTCCGGAAACATAACAACGTTCCACAGATGCAGATCCAACCTTTGCACATCCTTGGGTCAATCCTGTCAGTGACGAACCACCACTGCCGTACAGCGGGCATGCTGTGCACGTGGAACTGGTGCCATCATACCAGTAGTTTTTCGCACATCCCGCCTTGCAGTCGGTTTTTTTATGGTAAGTATATTCGGAATCGCATTGTGTGTACGCACCCGTGCAATCCGCACAACCCGAACCGGTAAAGTATTCGTTGCCTGTGCAACCATATTCCAATATGCTGCAACCATACAAATTCAATCCCCAGACACTGTCGTATGACACAATAACCCCAGAATAAGTTCCGCTGGGCAATACTGTGCACACCCCGTCTGAACATGTATTAGTAGCATGGTTGGAACCACAGTATTCACCAGTCGCGGCCTTGCAGCAAAAAAATGAAAAATCACTGCCTATAAAATGAACAGAGTGTGCGCCATAGATTTTTCCATATCCAGTTGTCGCCGCCTGTGTGGTTTTAGTGTTGAACGCACAAACGAAAAATCCAAACAGCGAATATAAAATTTTGTGAACTAATTTCATGTTCTTTTCTCTCCAGTTGTCGTCCAATTATACAAATATCTGCTCAACCTGTCAACCGCTTACGCCCGCTGCAATGATGCCAACATAAAGTCGTCCAGGTCACCATCTAAAACCGCCGCAGAATCCGTTTTTTCAACGTTTGTTCGCACGTCTTTGACCAATTGATATGGATACAGGACATAGTTTCTAATCTGGCTGCCCCATTCGATTTTCTTCTGCTGGGCCAGGGCGGCGTTTTCTTCTTCGGCACGCTTTTGCATTTCTAATTCATACAACTTGCTTCGCAGCATCTTCATCGCCATTTCACGATTTTGAATCTGGCTACGTTCATTTTGGCATGTCACAACTGTATTCGTTGGAATGTGGGTGATACGAACCGCACTGTCGGTTTTGTTGACGTGCTGGCCCCCGGCACCCGATGAACGATACGTATCGATTCTTAAATCTTTTTCATTAATTTCAATTTCAATCGTGTCATCAATATCCGGCCATACGTCCACAGATGCAAAACTGGTCTGGCGTTTTCCGTTTGCGTTAAATGGTGAAATACGCACCAATCTGTGTACGCCAATTTCATTTTTCAGCCACCCATACGCACGGTCGCCCGATATGCGATATGTGATATTTTTGATGCCTGCTGTGTCGCCTTCATGTTCTTCGATAACTTCTATGGCAAAGCCATGACGTTCCGCCCATCGTGAATACATGCGTGACATCATTTGTGCCCAATCTTGTGCTTCTGTCCCACCGGCACCCGCCTGAATAAATAAAAATGCACCATTATTATCTGCTGGTTCCCGGAACAGGGTGATAAACTTTGCCCGATGTGCATCGGCCTGTAATGCCTCTATCCCGGCGATAACGTCTGGGTCGTCTGGGGCGATTTCATACAATTCTTTCAGGTTGTTGTATTCCGCTTCTAAATGCAGTAATTCGTTCAGTGTTTTTTCTAAACCGGACTTTTTTTGCAAAATTGCCCGTGCATTGTCTGGATTGTCCCACAGATTTGGGTCGTTGACCTGGACATCTAATTCATTAATTTGTGATTTTAATTTTTCGGGGTCAAAGAAACCCCCTGACGGCGGCAATGTCGTCTGCAATTTGTGGTAATGTAGTATAATCAATTGTCATGATTTATATCATATCATCAAAAAATGCCAACGCAACGAATTTGTCGCATCTGTATATTAAAACAGTGATTGCGTTTTTTTTATAGTTATGATAAAATCACCATAACGAGAGGGATTGTAATGAATAAAATTCTAAAGTTTTTCGGTGTTTTTGCGGTTTGTTGTGGCGTAATGCCTGCGTTCGCAGTGTCGGCTGGGACGGTAAATGCGGCCAACGGTGCAAATAATGCCCGTGGTTTGGCGTTGTATAACACATCTACCGAAGGGGCTCGTGGCTATCAGGGCCAGGCCAATGCGTACAAGGCGAACCAGCGAAATACATACTATATGGTCACCCAGCAAAGTGTCGATACAGCCTGTCGTGAAAAAATTTATGCGTGTTTGACCGAATATTGTGGCGATGTCACTGTTGTGCCTGGCCAGCGTTCATCAAAATGCCAATATGCAACCGAAAGTGAACTGTATAATTACACAATGCTGTGCCTGCAAAAAGATACGTCTGTCTTGATGGCACAATATGACACCAACCTGCGTCACAGCCCGGGTGCAATGAATACTGCGGCCCGCCTGTGCCCACCATACGTTCAACAGGAATTAATGTCGTATCTGTCCATGGCAAATATGGCAGACCAGTTGTCAAAATCCCATTCTGATTTGTGTCTGCAACGTCGCCAGGAATTAGAAGCCGCCATGGCGTGCCATTCTGTTGCGTTGGCGTACGGCAACGAAACATCCAGCATGTTGAATAATCAATTGACAGACTATTGTGGTGCCGGTGTCCCCGGGGGCAGTACAGAAATGGTCACACGCTTTGCCAATGCTGGCAATGTCGGGGCCAGTGTTTGGGGCTGGGCCGAAAAAATCGTCAGCCTGGATTTGAACAAGAAAGCCGCCGACTGGCAGGCCGCCGTTGATGCGGTCTTGGCGGGTTATACAAATCGTATGAATTTGGCGTGTGGCGATGATTTGAAATTGAACACCGTTTCACATCCAACAAACAACGAACCATCTACATTGCAGACGGTTGCTGCATTGGCGGTTGGTGCCGCATTCCCTACAACAAACCAGGTTGTTGAAAACCCATATGAATCTTGGTCTATTTATATGGAGGTTCAATCTCGTTCCGAACTGTGGGATTATAAAACCGCACACCAGGTTGTAAATGCGGGCCTGAACCCAGGTAATGTGTTCGCCGAAAACGCATTTTTAACCAGTGCCCAAATGGACGATATGCAAACTGCCTATAAACGTGGGACCAAGGCATTTGTTATCCGTGACAGTGCACGTTGCTATGTAATTCCTGTGGCTGAATTATCTGCAACCGAACGGTCATTGATGGCCCAGTCATTCGCAAATTGCATCAGCCAGTAATGGTGTTGCTATAACAAATAAAAATCCCGCCAAAATGGCGGGTTTTTCTTATGGATGAATATGTTTTGTTCCAACATTTATTCCAAACAAATAATATCTTACCTTTTTGGTCAAATATTCTTTGCGATAAACAGAAATATTAAACATTTTTAATGTTTCAATATGATATGGTGTTTCTGGTGCTGTGATAATTTCACGTGCATTATGTTCGTCCATAAATTTCCAGTATCTTTCACGTGCTGCGATTGCTTCTGGCTTTTCAGCGGCGGCACGCAGTTTTTTCTTGGATTTGCCCAATGCAGTAATTGTGTTCACGACATTATAACGTGCCCCTGGTACAGTTGCGACCGTGTTCGCCAATACAATGGCCGGTTTTGTAAAATATAAATCCTGGGCACCAAAGATTGCTGGTTCAAAACGCAGTTTTGTTCTGTCCAAGAATTCTTTTTTATACACATAACGCCACGCAGGGTTAAATTTGTTCGCACGTGTTGTCAAAACCTTGTCGGCCAATTCATGGCAGATTTCAATTTTATCAAACACTGGGAAACTGTATTCTGGCTGATTAACTTCGCCACACAAAATATCTGCATTCGTTAAGACGGCGGCATTTGCCATCTTTTCAAAATAGTCTAAATTTACAAAATCATCGTGATCGTGGAAATGAATCCATTCACCACTGGCTGCGTCCATGCCTGTATTTGATGCGACCGATGGACCGGCGTTTTTCTGTTTAACAATCTTGATGCGTTTGTCTGTCTTGGCGTATTTTTCGCACAATTTTACTGTGCCGTCTTTGCTGCCATCGTCGACCAAAATAATTTCCAGATTTTGATACGTCTGGCAAATCAAGTGCATCAGGCACTTTTCAATAAACTTTTCCGCATTATACATTGGTACAACAACAGAAATCAGTGGGGTTTTATTCATGTTCTTTGAACTCCTGTGTGTAAATTCTAGAATATTTTTTTAATAAACGCAACACGTATTCGTACAAAGGTGCTTGAACATAAATGTGAATTCTGGTATAATTTTCACATTATGAAAATATCACGTCGTGGCTTTCTAAAAGTATCTGGGATTGGGATTTTGGCGGTTTTGTCGGCCCCCCGTGTCGCGTTTGCTGCCCGTAATTCCTTGCGGTCTTTGCGAACTGGTGTTCAGCCTGGTAATAAAACCCGTCTGGTAATTGAAACGTCTGCCCGTCCAACATATTCATTGTCGTATCCGGCCAATCAATTGGTCGTGTCCTTGTCGAATACCGCTGCCAATACGGGCATAACTGCGAATTTAGCATCCAGTGGTCTGGTAAAATCATTGGCCCAGGCCCAAAATGGCGACACACTTCAGGTTATTGCAAATTTGAAATCTGGTATTGCCCCAATTCAAAAATCGGGCATAATGATTTTAGAACCAAACGGCGATAATGATTATCGTCTGGTATTGGATTTTGTTGCGGGTTCTGGTGCGGCGGCTGCTTCATCTGCAACTGCGACCACAGCCACGGCAAAAACAGAAACTAAACAGGCCACCCAACCGGCAAAACCGGCCACGCCTGCGAAAAAATATATTATCGTTGTTGATGCCGGCCACGGTGGCAAAGATCCCGGCTGCATTGGCAAGGGCGGAACCCGTGAAAAAGACGTTGTGCTGTCTGTCGCCAAAAAATTAAAAACAAAACTGGATGCCAATGGTTTCAAAACCTATTTAACACGCAGTGGGGACACGTACCTGAAATTGGCCCAACGTGCCGAAATCGCCGAACAGAAAAAAGCAGACCTGTTCATATCCTTGCACGCCAACGCCAACCCCAGCCGTAAAATGAAGGGCTTTTCTATCTATACCTTGTCGGAAAAGGCATCTGACGAAGAAGCAAAAAAACTGGCCGAGGCTGAAAACGCCGCCGACAAAATCGGGGTCGAAGGATTCACCGAATTCGAAGAAAATATCCGTATTGCATTGTCGTCACTTCAACAGCATGCCGTTGCGGAAATGAGTGAAGAATACGCCAACGGTTGTGCCAAATCGTTCAAGAAATTATCTATTGAACAGCAACCCGGTCCCGATGTTCGCCATGCACCGTTTGCGGTTTTGCGTTCAACTGTGCCGGGTGCGTTGTTGGAATTGGGGCACCTGTCCAACGCCAGCGAAGAAAAATTGCTGAAATCATCCAGTCACCAGGATAAATTAGTCAACGCAATTGTAAAATCCATAAAAAATTATAACTTTGATGTCTAAAACAAAAAACACCCAAACGGGTGTTTTAATTTCTGGCGGAGACGAAGGGATTGTAATTCCCTCCGCAGGGCGTTGGGCCCCTTTCGCCGTTGGCTCGAACCCTGGGTTCTCATCCCGTTCGTCTAAACAAAAAAACACCCAAACGGGTGTTTTAATTTCTGGCGGAGACGAAGGGATTCGAACCCTTGATACCCTTGCGAGTATACACGATTTCGAGTCGCGCGCATTCGACCACTCTGCCACGTCTCCATGCGGGGGTATTATATATGTGCCACAAATATTTTGCAAGGGTAAATATTTGACATTTTTTCGCCTTTTGCTAAACTGTGTCCCATGGAAAAAACATTTAATGAAAAAGTTTACGATATCGTTGCCCGTATCCCATCTGGACGGGTTGCGACATTCGGTCAAATTGCCCAGATGATTGGCCGCCCACGTATGGCACGATTTGTTGGCTATGCATCTAATAATAAAAACAGTTGGCATTTACCGTGGCACCGTGTTGTGTTCAAAGACGGTTCGCTGTGTTCGGGCTTTGCGGCGGAACAGTATCGCACATTAAAGGCCGAAGGTGTCAAATTCACCCCTGACAAGACGGTTGATATGGCACAATTCCAATGGGACCCCGACCGTGATGCGGTTCCCCTGGAATTAAAGGATTTCCCACTGGTGTTTTAACGGATAAAAACGGGGCGTTGCCCCGTCTTTTATTTTGTATTTTTCTTTCGTGATTTTCCGGTCAATCTATCATAAATATCTTCTGCTTTTAATTCTTGGTATTGCATAAACCATGCCTGCCGGGTTGATTTTTTGTTGACCTTGGTCATGTCGGCGGTTGTTTGTGGGGCGTATTTCAATACGTCTTCGCCTGGCACCCAGTCTGCCGGGATTGCAACCCGGAATGCGTCCGCAGTTTGCAGACCAACTATAATTCGCATGATTTCTGTAAAATTTCGCCCCAGTATTGGCGGATAATACAGAATTGTTCTTATCGTGCCCTTGGTATCTATTATGAAAACGGCCCGCACTGCACTGGTATCAGAAACGTTTTCATGAACCATTCCATATAATCGTGCAATGCTCATGTTCGCATCTGCTATGATTGGGAAAGTAATATTTATGCCCCCGTCCATTTCGCTGATTGCCCGAATCCAACCCAAATGCGAAGATATTGCCCCAATTGACATCGCAACCAATTCCGTATTCATTTCCTGGAATTTCGCAATCAGTTCTTGGAATCGAATAAATTCAGATGTGCAAACCGGCGTAAAATCTGCGGGATGTGAAAAGAATACAATCCATTTGCCCGAAAAATCATCTGGAAAATGAATGATGCCGTTTGTTGATTGTGCCACAAATTCCGGGGCTTTTTCGCCGATTTTCGGCATGTTCGATATATTGTCGTTGCAAAGTATGAATTGGTTGGTCATGTTTATTCTCCTTTGCAGAAATTGTATCATTTTGCCCATTGTGTATGGCACAGGTACCTTTTCATAAATAAAAAAACTTTATTCTTGATAAAATATGATATGATATGAATAATAGTGTGCAAAGATAAAGGATGGTAGAAAAATGAAACGTTCAGACATAGTACGTTCAATTCAGGTAAAATTCAAACGCATGCGTGCAAATGATGCCGCTGCTATTTTAGACACAGTTGCAGATCACATGATTGAATCTGTTGCTAACGGCGACCGGATAGAGGTTCGCGGTTTCGGCACATTCCAACCACGTGCCCGTGCGACCAAGGTTGGCTATAATCCATGCACCGGCATGCCTATGCCATTACCGGCCAGTACGACTATCTTGTTCAAGCCCAGTCGTGAATTAACCAAAAAAATGAATGGGTAAAATATGTTATTCAGCAAAAAAGCCGGCATAAAAAACCGTAATCGTGAACGCTATGAACGTGTTCGTCGCCTGATGTGGTTAAAATGCACATCCTGTGACAAGTTGGTTTACTACAAAGATTATCGTGATAATCTGTATATCTGCCCACGTTGTGGCCGTGCGTTCATCATGTCGCCAAAACAACGTTTTAATCTGTTGTTTGATGATACAAATTGGGAACGTTTGACACCACCAACGGTTTCGGACGACCCACTGGAATTTTCAGACCGTGTTTCATACAAAGAACGCCTGGACGAAGCACGCACAGAAACCGGATATTATGATGCCGTCACAACCGCCGATGGCAAAATAGGGGGCATCCCATCAACCGTCTGTGTGTTAAACGGCGATTTTATGATGGGGTCTATGGGACGTGCCGCCGGCGATGGCATTATTGCCGCAATGGAACATGCAATTGAAACACGTCGTCCACTGATTATGGTCGTGGCCAGTGGCGGTGCCCGTATGCAGGAAAATATTCTTTCCTTGATGCAGATGGCCCGCACAACCGCTGCTGTAAATAAAATGCATGCGAATGGTATTCCATACATTGTACTGTTGACCGATCCAACATACGGTGGTGTTACGGCATCGTTTGCAATGCTGGGCGATATTCACATCGCAGAATCTGGTGCCCGCATTGGTTTTGCCGGCCGTCGTGTTATTGAACAGAATATTCGTGAAAAATTGCCATCTAATTTCCAGACGGCTGAATATCTGTACGAACACGGTATGGTTGACATGGTCGTTGAACGCAAGAATCTGCACGACACATTGGTCAAGATTCTGGACGTTTTAACCAAACAACCACGTGAACCGAAAAAGATAAACGTCGCAACCCCATTGATGGATTCGCACAAGAAAATGCGTGGTCTGGGTGAAAACGATGCATATGATAAGGTTTTGTTGGCACGCCACGAAAATCGTCCACACTTTTTGGATTATATCAACGGGATTGTAGACGAATGGACGTACTTGGCCGGTGACAGACTATATGCCGAAGATGCCGCCATGGGATCTGGCATTGGTTATTGGCGTGGTATTCCATCGGTTATCATCGGCCAGGAACAGGGTCGTACAATCGAAACCCGCCAAAAACATCGCTTTGGTATGGCGAATCCAGACGGCTATCGCAAGGCCCAGCGCATGATGCGATTGGCAGAAAAATTCAATCTGCCACTGATTTCATTGTTTGACACCGCCGGTGCGTTCGCCGGCCGTGAAGGCGAAGAACGTGGCCAGTCCCAGGCCGTCGCCGCATCTATGTCGGTTGGTCTGTCAATCAAAACACCATACGTCGCTGTTAACGTAGGTCAGGGCGGTTCTGGCGGTGCCATTGCAATTGGTACAGCCGACCGTGTGTTGATGATGGAAAATGCAATTTATTCTGTTATCGCCCCTGAATCCTGTGCCAGCATCTTGTGGAAGGATAACAAGTACAAGGCCACAGCCGCCGCCGCCATGAAATTGACGGCCCGTGATATGGCGAACCTGAACGTCGTTGACGAAGTTATTCCAGAACCGGCCAAAGGTGCCCACACCGATTGGCAAACGACAATGGAATTGTTGTCAACAGCGGTTGCGGAACATATTACGCAGCTAATGGAAATTCCTGTGGCTGAATTGCCGTCACGTCGTGCCGATAAATTTATGGCAATGACCCGTGATGTCGAAATTTATCAGCCAGAACACATTGGCGAAGAACACTAATAAAAACAAACCCACCGTTTTGGTGGGTTTTAATTTATTGACGTTGTTTTAATGCGTCTTGACAGAATTGTTCTAAATCCGCCGGTTCAATGTCTGCTTTGGTGTTATGTTTTATACAATCTTCAACAAATGTTCTGTTTTTAACCTGGGTTTCAATTTTGTCCTGGGTATAAAATGCCCCAGATCAATAAATTACACACAGCACAAATACCAGCAACAGGCTTAAAATACGTTTCCAGATACTGATATGGTTATTGCGTTTAACTTCTATTATTAAACAGATTGTTATCATGCCCATCATAAACAGGATAAACCATACCTTGTAAATCATAACAACTGGGCTTATTGGAAAACCATGAAATACAGGCAACAATGTCGCTGCAAAGAACAATATGTATAAAAACAGCATTACAATAAATGGAAATGCCCCACCAATAATCATCATCAGCAATATTGGTGCGAAATACAGGCATTGAAATAAAATGTCCATCATACTGGGCAACCCATAGTAAATACCGGCCAATGTATGAAACAGAAACATTGCCAATAACAGACAATATTTAGGCTTTTGGTACCATACAATATTATTGTAATCACGGGCCTGGGTGTTTATATAAGATTTTAATCTTGTTATCAGTGTCTTGATATAGGCAATCGGGCCACCCCGCTTTTCTAATGCAAATTGTACAAACCCTTTGGCCAAGAACAGTACACAACCCATAAAAAACACAATTTTCACACTGCCCAGTGCAGAATAGATTGGTCGCAGGGCTACCAGGCTTGCCCCCAAAAACAAAGCAATGGCAAAATTTATGGTTTTTTGTGTCATAATTCCCCTCCGTCCATATATTAAATATGATACAGGAAAACATTGCTAAAATCAAGGCAAGGGCAAAGAAAAAGCCCCACATTGGGGCCAAATTTGTGGCGGAGCGTATAGGACTCGAACCTATGGACCAAAAATTTCGGTCACAGATTAGCAATCTGCTGCATTACCACTCTGCCAACGCTCCGTGCAGGGGGTATTATATAGAAACCTAAACACAAATGCAAGCATGAAAATCTAAAAAACAAACGTAATTGACAATTTAAGTGTGTGTATGTTATAATTTTGTGTGTAATGACAATTCGTTTTATAAATTTTTACTGTTGTCGCTAAAATTGCAGATTTTGCAAACTGATTTTGTTTGCTTTTTTTATATACAATTACTAACATCTCAACCAAGAACTAAAACCGAAAAAGGACACATATTATGACGATTAAATTGTACAATACATTGACCCGTAAACTGGAAGAATTCAAACCATTGGTGCCTGGCCATGTTGGTTTTTATTCATGTGGTCCAACGGTTTATCACTATACACATCTGGGGAATTTGCGTACATTTTTGCATAACGATTTCTTAAAGCGTATGTTCTTGGCCAATGGATACGACGTTCGTCATATTATGAATATCACAGACGTCGGCCACCTGACCAATGACGAAGATGATTCTGGCGAAGACAAAATGGAAAAAGGTGCCGCCCGTGATAATAAATCTGTATGGGATATTGCCCGTTTTTATAAAGATGAATTCATGCGTGACTTTAACGATTTAAATATGATTGCACCAACGGTCATGCCCCACGCCACAGACTATATTGCCGAACAAATCGAACTGGTCCAGAAATTACAGGATTTGGGCTATACATATGAAATCCCAAATGATGGCATTTATTATGATACATCTAAATTTGCGGGTTATGGTGCATTAACCGGTGGTTCGCTGTCTGGTAATCGTGCCGGTGCCCGTGTTGGTTTTAATGATGCCAAACGCAACCCAACCGACTTTGCGTTATGGAAATTTTCACCCACAGACGTTAAACGTCAAATGGAATGGGACAGCCCATGGGGTATTGGTTTCCCTGGCTGGCATGCAGAATGCAGTGCAATGAGCATGAAATTACTGGGTAATCACTTTGATATCCACACCGGCGGCGAAGACCTGTCCCGTGTACATCACGCAAATGAAATCGCACAAAGCGAACCTATTACCGGTGCGCCATGGGTTAATACATGGTTGCATTACAGTTTCTTGTTGGATAAATCCGGCGAAAAAATGGCCAAGTCCAAGGGCGAATTCCTGGGGCTGGAATCTGTGCGTAAACGTGGCTATGACCCAATGGTTTATCGCTATTTTGTTGCGCTGGGGCACTATCAGTCGCAATTGGCGTTCTCGTGGGAAACAATGGACGCATCGGCCAACGGCTATGCGAACCTGGTCCGCCGTGTTGCAGATTTGATTGTCGTAAACGATGGTACGGTTGATTCTGTGGCCTATGATGCGTGGCATGAAAAAATGCTGGCTGCGATGTCTGACAACCTGAAAACAGCCGCTGTTTTGGTCCATGTCCAAGATTTTATTAAGTCAAACGAGATTAATGGTGCAACCAAATTGGCACTGGTTCGTTTTGCAGATGACCTGTTGGGATTGCAATTTATCGATCGTGCCCAGAAATTGGTTGATTTAGAACGTGAATCTGCACCGGCTGAAATCGTTGCATTGGCGGAATCTCGTGCCACTGCCAAGGCAAATCGTGATTGGGCGACCGCCGATGCACTGCGTGCCGAAATTGATGCGGCCGGCTGGACGGTTTTGGACGGCAAAGACGGTTATAAAATCGTCAAGAAAGCATAAGTTGCCAAAACAAAAAAATAAATAAAAATATGTTGAATTCGGGCTAATATTGGTGTATATTAGCCCGCGTAATTACAAGAGGAAATTTCCATGAACTATCCATATATGCCAAAATCTACAGCCCTTTGGTTAATTGAAAATACAGCCCTGACATTTGAACAAATCGCGGAATTCTGCGGGTTGCATGAATTAGAAATCAAAAATATTGCAGATGCTGAAACATATAAAATTCAGCCATTAAACCCAATTTTAAGTGGTCAATTAACACGTGAAGATATCGCCGCCTGCGAAGCGGACCCAGATGCCCGCCTGACTTTGCGTTCAGAAATTATCGAAGCCCAACAGAAACAAAACAAACGTGGCGTTGGCTATACACCAAAATTGCATCGCCAGAATCGTTTGGGGGGTATTTTGTGGATTTTGAAAAATTACCCAGAATTATCTGACGGCCAGGTTGCCCGCCTGATGCGCAGTACAAATCCAACTGTTGCATCGGTTCGCAACAAAACACACAGTTCTTATTCTGTTATCCAGATTCAAAGCCCAATTGTTTTAGGCTTGGTATCTGAATCTGCAATCCATGATGCTGTGGCCAAGGCCCAGAAACAGCAGGCAAACAAGACCAGCAAGAAAAAGAAATAATATATAAATCACATTTCAGTTAAACACACAAAACTGCAAGGGTTGATGAATGGCTAAGAAACTGGACGAAGCAACAAAACTGTTGATAGACTCGCTGCCTGAAAATCTGCAAAAATTGGCAACAACTGCACTGGAAAACGGTTATATGTCCCAGATGGACTTTACAACCGCAATCGAAGAAGACGAAGTGCCCGCCGAAGAACAAGACGAAGTAATGGAATTCTTTCGTCAGGATTTGGGGGTCGAAGTTCTGGAAACCGAAAGTTTTTCCCGTGAAATGGAAAAATATTATGCCGATGACGAAGACGAAAATCGTGACAAAACCCGCAATTTGCTGAACGCAGATGCGGAACAGGTTGATGTCAACGATGATGATTATGAACACTATGCAAAACAATTGGAACGCAGCCAGACCGGTTCTTTGGTGTTGGGGGTCCAGGATTCTGTTCAATCATATTTGAAACAAATCGGTACGGTCCAGTTGCTGACCGCCGCTGGCGAAGTCGCCATTGCCCAACGTATCGAGGCCGCATCACGTTTGATGGTCTATGGCCTGTGCGAAAGCCCCATGACTATCCAGGCTATGTTGGATTGGTATCAGCAGTTGTTAAACGAAGATATTCGTCTGCGTTATATCGTTAACCTGGAAGTTATGTATTCCAGTGAATCTGAACAAAAATCACTGGCCGCATTGTCCGAAGCCCTGAAATCCAAGGGGGTTGAACATGTCGACGAATTGGACGACGATGAATTGGATGATTTGACCGACACGTCTGTTGATGACGACGACATCAAAAAAGAAGACACACCACGTGGTACATCGGGTGTGCCAATTCCTGTAATGGAAGAATCTTTGATGCCAATGGTCACCGAATTGTTTGTAAAAATCAAACGCATCTTTAACAGTATGCAGAAATTGCAGGCAAAACGTCTGGAAAACCTGTTGACATCTGACAAACCTGACGAAGCCCTGGAAAAGAAATACACAAAACAGCGTCTGGAATTGTTTGAACACGTCAGCAAGATTCGCCTGAACGATGACCGTATTGCTGAAATTTTGGACAAATTGACCCAACGTGACCAACTGTTGATGGGACTGGAAGGTAAACTGTTGCGTTTGGCCCTGGCGAACAAGGTTAAACGTGAAGATTTCTTGGCCGAATACGCCGGCAACGAATTGAACCGCAATTGGGTTAAAAAATTGGCCCGCAGCAAGAATGCTGTTTGGTCAAACTTTGCCAAAAAACATGAAAAAGATATCTTAAAGATTCAAGAAGATATCACCGCAATTGCCACCGAAACCGGCCAGCCTACATCTGAATATAAAAAGGTTGTTGAATTGGTCCGTCGTGGCCAAACCGAAGCCGCCCGTGCAAAACGCGAAATGATAGAAGCAAACTTGCGTTTGGTTATCAAATTTGCGAAAAAATCCAGCAATCGTGGTCTGGGCTTAGACTTCTCTGATCTGGTCCAGGACGGAAATATCGGTTTGATGAAGGCGGTGGATAAATTTGATTATCGTTTGGGTAATAAATTCTCGACCTATGCGACAAACTGGATTCAGCAGGGTATTTCCCGCAGCATTGCGGACCAGGCCCGCACAATCCGTATCCCTGTACATATGATTGACAATATTCACAAGATTCAGCGTGCATCACGTCAATTTATGCACAAATATGGTCGCCAGCCAACCGCCGAAGAATTGTCCAAGATTATCTATCTGCCTGTGGACAAGATTCACAAGGCTATGAAGGTTAACCTGAAACCAATTTCTTTGGAAGCACCCGTTGGCACCGAAGACGACAGTTCACGTATCGAAATTATTGCCGACGAAACCGCGAAAAATCCATTTGTGTCCGCCGCACAAAAGAATTTGCGTAAAATCGTTACCCAGATTCTGTCGGAATTGGATCCAAAAGAAGAAACCGTTCTGCGTCAACGTTTCGGGATGAGTACTAACAAAACTAGCACCCTGGAAGAGGTTGGTGAATACATCGGTGTGACCCGTGAACGTATCCGCCAGATTGAACAAAAGGCACTGAATAAATTAAAACATCCAACACGTGCCCGTAAATTACGCAGTTTCCTGGAAGATTAATCATCGCCCCGTCATATTCGGGGCTTTATTATGGGGTTAAATATGAAAAAGAAAACATTGTTATTTTGTACCGGCCTGTCGGGCAGTGGTAAAACATATTTTATAAACAACACGATTCCGTCTGGTTTGTTTTATAATCTGCGTTCTGCAACGACACGCCCAATGCGTGATGGCGAAAGCGAAGGCAATCCATATTTCTTTCGTGACGAAGCGTATTTTGAAACTGAACCATTGGCAACCCATTTGTGGGTTAATAAAGCGTTCTGGACGCCTGGAACGCCAAAATGGCTGTATGGTGTACCCGAATTCGAAATATACGACAATCTGGGCCAGAATTTGATTTATGATGTTATCCAGCCATGCTATGTTCGTGAAATGATGGATTGGTTCCGCAAAAACGGTCTGCATCGTGATTATAATTTTCGTGTAGCGTACTTTTTGCCGCCAATGAACAATCTGGAAACTGCACGCAAACGTGCAAACATGCCAAATGACATTGATGTGCGTTCTACGAACACATGTGACCCAATTGATTTTTTACATGCCGGCATAGTTCCTGATTATATACTCCAGGCCCGTAATGGAATCCTGGACCCATACCTGATGCGACATATCGCCCGCCTGAATAAGTCGAAATAATTTTATGCCCCACGGTTAAATCATGGGGTGTATATTTATGCTGGCCAATTTGGATACGTTGTCAGGCTTGATGGAATGGTTGCAGCGTCTTTGTAGCTTCTCCAACCATAGTATGGAAAATACATTGAACGAAAATATTTATCATGTTCTTCTGGCCATATATTATACAAGAATTCTCCATTTATACGCTGTGAATACACGTTGAGTGGTGCACATAGACCTGTGAACGTCCCACGAAACATATTTGTGGCCGGTGCACCAGAAATTCCATCGAATAAATTATCCGGTATTTGAACGGTACAAACCTCGGTGTGTGGACCAGTGGCTTTGGTGGGTCTATTAAAAACACCCTCAAACGTTCGGTCAAACATGCTTTCTGTGGGCACGCCCCTGATACACGAAAACAGTCCTGCTGGTATTATTGTTTCACCGGTCGATTTTGATCCACGGAAAGTGCGTGCAAACATAAATGGTGCGGGTTGACCGCATATTTTACTAAACAGGTTTGCGGGTATTGTCCAAGATATGTTTGGGTTGCCAGGGAAGGAATCGCTAAACGTTCCTTCAAACATATGTGATACCGGTTGTCCGTATACGCCAGCAAACAGATTTTCTGGGATATTTCTCAGTGCCATACCAACAAAGGTATCTATAAATCGTGGTTGTTTACCACTGGGTAATGTCGGGAAAATCCTGCCTATGCTGCCATATAATTCGATTGGGCCTGGGGCGGGGGCACTGATATTTACGCTACCGACCTTGCTTTTTGTTCTTATCATAACTGTTGAAGTGGTTTCGTCATCGCTGTATGCGGTGGCACGGCCGTACAATTTAATTGTTGCGTCGTTTACAGAATATGTGTGTGCATACATTTGCGGTATGGTGTCTGTACGCACAATTTTATCTATTGTACCATCACCCCAATCAATTGTAAAATCGCCCATTGCGGAAATAGTGATATTGTGTTCAAACGATGTGTCGATATTGGTCATTCGTATCTCGAATGGTGGTTGTGAAATCAATGTATCTATGGCTGTATCAACGGCGACGCTGTCAACCGCCCGTTGGGTTGCAAAATCACCGTCCGCATAGTTTGTTGTATCATCTCCATTCAGGATTCGGTTTGCAATATCAATCGCTGTCATCAGGTATTTCATATTCGCAACCTGGTTCGTACTGTTCAGTTTTTCGTTATATGCAATATCTACACCCCAACGGTGCAGGATAGTCCTGTGTACATATTCTACATTCGCAATTTGACCGGCTTTTGCATATGTGGTGCAAAACAGTATGCTGAAAATCGACATAAATCTACGAAACATTTTTTCTCTCCTGTTATAAAAACAAAACCACCGTTTTTTATTTGGTGGTTCAGGAGGTTAGAGACAATTACAGGAATTGTGCTGCGTATTTGTATATTTCGCACGCCCTCCTGAACCGAATTGGATCAGGAGTTTTCATCGCAACATTGGCGATGCCTGTAAACGGGTCTCTACACCCCATCGCAAGAACACCTTGCAACAGAACAATCATAGAAAATATCCATGTGTGGTGCAATAAAAAAACGCCCCGAACGGGGCGATTTTATTGTAATTGACTTTTTAATACAAAGAATATTTGTCCCAAATCCGTCTTCATCAGCGTTGCTGCTAATTTATCGGCATTATCGGCTTCCTGGGCACTGGTCAAGATTTTGTCAAAACTACGCACAAATTGTGTTGCCTGGGAACGGAATACCGCATCAGACTTTAACATATTGCGTACTTGCTTTTTGTCTGCTGCGTTCAGCATCTTTGCCAACCATTTCGAGAATATGGT
The DNA here is from genome assembly GCA_017502865.1 of Alphaproteobacteria bacterium. Classification (GTDB taxonomy): domain Bacteria; phylum Pseudomonadota; class Alphaproteobacteria; order Rs-D84; family Rs-D84; genus Enterousia. Next base: position 62,191 of record JAFVUD010000005.1, read on the forward strand.
TTTGTCGCCTTCGTGATGCTTTTTCCAAACAATGTCTGGAATATCTGCACCGGTCGCCCGTGTCAGGTCTTGTGACTGTTCGTGCAGTTTTTCAAACATCTTTTCGCTTTGTGCCAAGAAATCAGAACTGCTAACACGGCCAAACGATTGTGTTGGTGCGGTCTTAATCGCATCCATTGGTGCAGATGCACGTGCCACCATCATCTGTTTATTTAATGTCTGCATTGTGTTCACGGCCTTGGCATAGTCAGACATTAAATCTATCATCTGCTGGCGTGATGTTCCGGCCAAATCTTCTAATTTAATCGCAGATTCAGAAACCGCATCGGTTGTTTCGTTAACGGTCTGCTTCATCTGGTTAACTTTTTCCGTCAGGCTGGCCACAATCTTTTCCAATTTATCGCTGGTTTCAACTGAACCATTTGCCAAATCGGGCAGGGCCGCATAATATTTTTCAATCAACACCGACAATGGTTGCAATTGTGCGGTTGTTTCACTGGACATTTTAATCAGGCTTTCTGACTGTGCCGACAATTGTGTATGTGCTGTGTTCATTTCAATCAGTGTTTCACGCACACCGGTCGCCATTGTCTTAACAGATTCTGAAAATGCGTTTGCGGCACCCTTGGTATTTTCCAATGTGATGTTTGCAACGCCCGACACTGTTTTCAGTTCAGATACAACATCGGTTGCAAATTCTTTGATTTCTGTATCAAAATGTTTGGTCAATGTTGCGATTTCGCCGGTGATACCACGGACAGCACCTTCGGTTGTGGTTGCAGATCCCATAATCGTTTCAACTGCATCGGTTAATTTCTTGGTCTGCTTGTCTATCGAAGATTCTGCCAAACGAACCTGGGCACCGACAACATTCGCAGTATTGGTCAGGGTATTCATCTGGCTGGTCAATTGTTTCTTTGATTGTTTGCTGAATGTGTCCATCTTTTCCAGATATCCATCCAACAATCTATCGTTGCGAATCATGACTTCTTCATAATTGGCGGCGGCACTTTTTACATTACCAAATCCATCTGTGACCGATTTTGCCAATTCACTTAATTTATTCTGCATTGTTTCGGATTCGCCGGTCAGTTCTTTCATCTGGTTTGTGTTCTTTTCGAATTCTTCGCCCAGGTGTTCAGACAGTGTTTCGCTGGTTTTAATCCATGAATCAATTTGATTTTGAATCTGTGCAGTCTGGTTTGTAGTATTTGCAGAAGTTGCTTCAACTTTGTTTAATAATTCATTGACTGTATTGCTGAATTTTTCAGTTGAATTTTCAACGTCACTCCATGCGTTTGAATCAACAACCCCCTGTAAACCACCCAGTGTGTTTTCCAAACGGCCAGACATAGTTGCGATTTTCTTGGTTGCATCATCTGCCATTGCGACCAATTTTTCGTTCTGTTCCCCCAGGGCGATTTTCAATTCTTCGGCCGATGCGATTTGTGCATTCAGTGTATCCCGCATTGTTTGAAAACTGGATTCTATCTTGTTGATTTCATCTGCCAGTATGGTTTGCAATACACGTACTGCATCTGCGACCTTGGCACGTTCTGGCCGTGTCATTATCATCAGCAGTGATTGCATAACTTTTTGCGATTTTCTGGACACAAAAAACAACACGCCCAGTGTAATTACCAACAGGCCGCCCAAAACAGCCCCACCAATCATCAACAGTTCTGTGATTTCCATTCTTTCCCCCGTAACAAATACAAGTTATATTCTTGCAGTTCTTTTGAATTTATACTAAAATTGAAACAATAAAGCAAGGGTATAAATGGCACAAAAACAAACTCTTTCACCAGAACAAGATTTGGCGGCAAATCCACTGGAAAACGTCTGGGTCCAGGCCAATGCCGGCACCGGAAAAACCAGTGTTTTGGTCCAGCGTTTGCTGCGTATTTTGTTTCGCAGTGAAAATCTGGGTGCTAATGGCATATTGTGTTTGACATATACTAATGCTGCCGCCGGTGAAATGCGTAATCGTATATTGGCCGCATTACGTAAATGGGCAATGGCCAGTGATGATGATTTGCGTGAAATGCTGGACGGTGTTGCAGAAAAAAAGCCGGCATCGGCCGGTGATATTGCACGTGCCCGTGAAATATTCTTTTTCTATATTGATAATCCAGATGTTTTGAAGATAAAAACCATTCATGGTTTCTGTGAAGAAATTTTGCATCGTTTTCCGATTGAAGCAGGGCTGACACCTGCATGGTCATTAATATCGGACGATGCCCAGCGAATTTTACTTCAAGATACTTTTAACAAATTGATAAATTCGCCGGTCCAGGACACGAAAATCATATCGGCATTTGCGCATATTGTCACCAGAATATCCGAAGTGTCCATGCCCGATGTTTTAAAGATATTAAGTGAACAGTATAAACACTTCTTTGGTGTTGATAATCTTGTTAAGTATCGTGCTTACTTTATTGAAACGACAAAAAAGTTTTTAAATGTTGAAAATCCAATTTTGGACACTGTTGCCCCCGAAAAACTGAAAAAAATCGTCGAAAGTGCCGAATTTGACCAAAAAAGCCGAAAAAGCCCGGTAAAGTATTTAACAAATGTTATTAACTTTACAAATCAGTACATTGAAAAAACAATAGATTTTGAGAAATACAAAATCGCTTATTTGACCGACAAAGGTACCATAAGAAAAGATTTGTTAAAGTGTGAATATCTGCTGGATGAAGCCAATCGTGTCTATGAATTGAATCAGTACAATGTGAATCAATTATTGTTCCAAGATACGATTGCATTGTTCGATTTGGCGGCGGCATTCACCAGTGTTTATCGTGAAATGAAATCTGCCAAAAATGTATTGGATTTCGAAGATTTGATTTTATATACCCGCAAATTATTTTCTAATCCATCGACTATGGGTTGGGTGCTGTCGCAGTTAGATTTGTCGCTGTCGCATATTCTGGTGGACGAAGCCCAGGATACATCGCCTGTACAATGGGATATTTTGCGTATGTTGGCCGGCGATTTCTTTGCGGACGGTGATACAGCACACGATGTGCATTCTATGTTTGTAGTGGGTGACACCAAACAGTCTATCTATGGTTTTCAGGGTGCAGACCCACGTGCCTTTGCGGTCAGTCGTGATGCAATCGCGGCCCAGATTCAAAATAATATGCGTGCAATTCGTGAAGTGCCACTGGCACAGAGTTTCCGTTCCGCACCCCAGGTCTTGTATGCAGTCGATAAATTCTTTGATGATGCAGAATTGGTTGCAAAAACCGGCTTTTCTAATACGAAACATAAATGTTTTTGGAAGAATTTGCAGGGCGTTGTGGAACTAAATCGTCTGGTGTCTAAAAAAGAAGACGAAACAACGGTTGATGAATATATAACAGATATTGCATTGCAGATTCGTGACCTGGTTTTGTCTGGCGAATTAAAGCCATCGGAAATAATGGTTTTGGTGCAAAATCGTCACCCGTTGGCCCCACGTCTGGTCAAGGAATTAAAGCGATTAAATATTGATGTTGCAGGCAGTGATCGTATCGTTTTGCCAAACTTTTCGGTCGTGCGTGACCTGATGAATTTGACACGTTTTTGTCTGGATGTGACTGATGATTTCAGTTTATGTTGTGTGTTAAAAAGCCCGATTTATCGTTTGACTGAACGTGATATTTTTGATATTTGCAAAATTAAAAACGATGAAAATAATGTGCGTCGTGCCCAGTCAAAAGACTTTACCCCAATGACTGTTTTAGACGTTTTGGAAACCACCCATCCAGATATCTATGCGGACCTGGTCCAGATACGTGAATGGGCCGAAACATTATCGCCGTATTCATTTTATACCAACGTTTTGAATCATAATAACGTTCGAACAAAAATGATTGCGGCATTGGGTAATCAAATTATAGACCCATTGGAAGAATTCTTGACCATATGTTTGGCATACGAACGTACCCAGCCTGGCACACTGCATCATTTCCTTAAATACTTTGTCACCGGTAACAGTCAAATTAAACGTGACATGGATGCGTCCAGTGGTGTCCGTGTCGTCACTGTCCATGGCAGCAAGGGTCTGGAAGCCAAGGCTGTATTCTTGATTGATACAACCAACGTTCCGTCCCCAGAAGACATAGTGCCAATTCCGGGTACAGACAATATGTTCCCTGAACCATGGCTGTGGTCGCCCCGTGCCACGACCAGTGTCCAGCGTGCCATAGCAATTGAACAACAAAAAGACGTCGCCATTGCAGAATACTATCGCCTGCTGTATGTGGCGATGACCCGTGCCCGTGAACGTTTGTATATCCATGGATTTACGACCAACAAAACGGCTAACGAAATATCATGGCACAGCCAACTGTGGCGTGTGTTCCAAACAATACCAAACGCAGACGTAACCCCAGACAGAATCAGGATAACCGATGTCGACCCAAATGCATAAAATTATCCAGACCACAGAACATCAAAAATACGCAACCGATGCCGGTACACGTATGCATAATGCATTGCGTATGATAAAAATAGACGGTGATGCACATGCTGGCGATGCGGAAATTATTTCGCATATTTTGAATATGCCGTCTGTGTTACCACTGTTTTCACCCGCCGCCCGAACCGAGGTACCCGTTGCCGGTATCGTGCGTGGAAAATTTGTTTCCCGTCGTTTTGACAGAATGTTGGTTGATGCGGCGACACATCGTGTATATATTCTGGATTATAAAACAGATACAGATAAATCTGTGTTTCGTGATAAATACATTGCCCAGTTGCGTGAATATGTCGAACTGGCCCGGCAAATATACCCAGATTATAAAATATCTGCCATGATTTTGTGGACACATGATTGGACATTAGAATCTGTGTAAAAATCCTTGAATCCTGTGGGGAAAAACGACTATAATCCCCATATGCTAGTTGGATTGAATATTACAAACATTGTATTAATAGAACGACTGAATCTGGAATTCGGGCGTGGGTTAAATATCCTGACCGGTGAAACGGGGGCGGGTAAAAGTATTCTGCTGGACGCACTGTCATTGGCACTGGGGGCACGATCTGATGCGGGCCTGGTTCGTCATGGTTGTGACATGGCATCTGTTATTGCAGAATTTGATGATTGTTCACCCGTGCTGGCAGATATTCTGGACGAAAATGGCATAGAACATGATTGCGGTGTAATATTGCGTCGTACTTTGTCGGTTGATGGCAAAAGTCGTGCATGGATAAATGATACACCTGTGTCAATTAAAACACTGAAACAGGTTGGTGATACCCTGGTTGAAATTCATGGCCAGTTTGCAAATCACACATTGTTAAATCAATCTACCCATCGTTCTACATTGGATGCGTTTGCAGCGAATAATATTGACGGGTATTCCAATTTACTGTCATCTGTGCGTTCTGCATACAATGAATATCATACGGCCCAAAATCGTTTGACTGAATTACAGGAATTATTAGATCGCAGCATTGCCGAACGTGAATTCTTGGAACATAATGTGGCCGAATTGCGTGCGTTGAATCCCCAACCCGGCGAAGAAGACGAATTGTCCACACGTCGCAGTGCAATGATGAACGCAGAAAAGAATGCTGCAATCTTGACCGATGCGCTGGAAGTGTTATCGAACCGTGGCAACTCGCTGGATGGGCAAATATTTAATGCCGCCCATGTTTTACAGCGTATTAAAACCGACCCAAATCCATACAGCGAACAAATTGATAAACTGTACCAGGCGGCTGAAATTGTGTCGTCTGTAATTGGCGAACTGGAACCCGAAAGCACAGATATCGATGATATGGATTCCATCGAAGAACGTCTGTTTGCAATCCGTGCCGCGGCCCGCAAGCATCGTGTTGCGGCCGATGAATTGCCGACAAAGTTGGCCGAAATGACGGACCAGTTAAACGCAATCGACAATTCGGATGCTGAATTAAAGAAACTGCACACGGTTGTTGCAAATGCCCGTGCAACATTTAATAAATTTGCATCTGATTTAACATCGGCCCGTGCCGCCGCCGCAAATTCATTACGTGAAAAGATTTTGGCCGAATTGCCAGAATTAAAATTGGGTTCTGCAGACTTTATGGTTGAATGTGTTGCCGGTACCCCATCTGCCCACGGTATGGACGAAATTACATTTATGATTAAAACAAATCCGGGATCACCATTTGCACCGCTGCATCGTGCAGCGTCTGGGGGTGAATTGGCTCGCTTAATGTTGGCGTTGCGTGTGGTGTTGGCTGGAACCGAAAATGCACACACATTCGTCTTTGACGAAGTTGACACAGGCATCAGTGGTGCCACCGCATCAGCAGTTGGTGCACGCCTGGGTCGTTTGGCAAAATCTGGCCAGGCCCTGGTTATTACCCATTCTGCCCAGGTTGCAGGCTATGCCGACCGTCATTTCAAAATTGCAAAATCTGTCACAGACGACAAAACCACAACCAGTGTAACGGAAATAGGGCCCGACGAACGTGTTAATGAAATCGCACGCATAATCAGTGGTGCCGAAATAACACCAGAATCCATTACAATGGCAAAAACACTTATCAAAGGATAGGTTATGAAAGAATTCACGGTAATTGAAAATTTGGGTGTACATGCATTTCACCAAGATTTGAATGTTCGCAGACCAGACAACACCGAATTAAAAACAGTTGTTGGTCGCAGTATGCCTGTGTTCAAAGCTGGCGATAAAATCAAAATCTATGAATCAAACAGCAAGTATTTACCCATCGAATTGGCACGTTCATACAAATTAAATGGCCGCAGATATATCGATTTGCAAATGCACCCCAGGACGGATTCTGGTATTGCAAAAATCTATAAAGATTTGTCTTTTTTTGATGCGGTTCGATTGAATTGGGATATTGTCCAGGCTTTGTGTCAACGCAGAATAATGCCCACATTAAGCAAGTATACAAACATGCGATTGTTTCTGGCTGAATTGCCAATGTGGGACAAAACCCATTAAAAACGCCCCGTTTGGGGCATTTTTTTATAATTCTACAACACCGTCGGCGAATTCAATGCTCTTTGGTGTGCCTGCACCTGTGTTGCTGATGATTTTGTTGTTTGCATCACGTACAATGGCGTATCCACGGCTTAAAACACTTTTGTATGACAGTGATTGCAGCATTTGTCCCAAATACCCCACAGACTGGTTTAACGCATTCATTCTGTTTTGTAAAATTGTGGGGAACGTCGCAACAATGTCCATCTTTTGCCGTGCGTTAACCAACTTGGCATTAATTATGACCCCCATTGTCCGCCCCAGGTCGTCTAAACGTTGTGCGTGCTCCATGATTAACTGGCGTGGGCTTTTAATGGTAATCGATTCAATCCGTTGCTTTGCGTTGACCAATCGTGTGGTAAAAGACCCGCTTAATCTGTGCCACATATTATCGATTTCCTGGCTTAATGCCAATTTTGTCGGCACAACCATTTCTGCGGCACCGGTTGGTGTTGGTGCACGCACGTCTGCGGCAAAGTCAATCAGCATCCAGTCTGGTTCGTGTCCAACCCCAGAAATCAATGGTATCTGGCTGGCTGCGGCGGCCCGTACAACGATTTCTTCGGAAAATGGCAACAGGTCTTCCAGTGCACCACCACCACGTGCCACAATAATAACATCTACGTTCTTGGCCCGGTTAAAATACTCGATACCGGCGGCAACCTCGGCTGCGGCGGTTGCACCCTGAACTGTGGCCGGGTACAGCAACACATGAACTGGGAATCTTTCACGTAATCTGTTTTGAATATCTTGGAATGCAGCACCGGTTGGGCTGGTCACAACCCCAATGCGTGTCGGCAGGTACGGCAAAGGTTTCTTTCTGCTTTGGTCGAACAATCCTTCGGCGGCCAACTTTTGCTTGCGTTCTTCCAGCATTTTCAATATGGCCCCAACGCCGGCCATTTCAATTTCGCTGACAATCAATTGGTAATTACTGCGGGCAGGGTACGTTGTAAATTTCCCACGAACTATAACCTCCATCCCTTCTTCTAACTTAAACGACAACGGTGTGCCACGCCAGATAATAACCGAAATTGCTGCCCCAGAATCTTTGATAGTCATATACATATGGCCCGATGCCGCCCGTGTAATTTGCGACAGTTCACCACGGATTTTAATATTTGGGAATGCCGTTTCCACCACCCCCTTTAACAGGGCTGATGCATCTGTCACACTGAAAATAGTATCCGGTTTAACGAATGGTTCTGGCTTTTGCATTTATCGATCCATTTTGTTATTCAGCCCCAGTGCATCCATAAAACGCAATGCACTTTGGTTTTCATTTTTGTTTAATGTCACTGGCCGCCCCAGGAAATAAGCCACCTGAATCCCAGAATGTGTGTATTGGTCTTCGGTTAAATCAAAGACGGTCTTGCTGGGCATATGCATCAAATAGTGGTGCGGGCCATACGTCCACATTTCATTAATGTACATTAATTGCCATTCTTTGTCGCCCATCAGTTTAGAAAACGCATAACTGGATGATTTACAGAACCCATCTGCATCATATGTAAACACGTCGATGTCGCCATCTAAATCCGGTGCAAACGTAGCCAGTTTTACATCACGGTTCTTGAAACTGTTGCGGAACAACAGCGTGAATCGCTTTGCTTTTCGTAATTCTTCTTTGTCCAGCCCCATGCTTTCCAGTTTTCGCATCAGGCGACTGGTTGCACGTGAATAAAATTCTTCTTTTTCTGGTCTCATGCTTTATTTGTTCATTTCGGTTAATGGCCAACGTGGACGTGGTGCGATTGGTTCATGTACGATATTACCAATACGCCAGTTTTCAATCCCTGCCCACGCAATCATTGCACCATTGTCTGTACACAGATTCAGTGGTGGTGCTGCAAAAATCATGTTGTGCTTTTTGGCCAGTTTTTCCATCGCTGCACGAATGGCGCTGTTCTTGGCAACGCCACCCGCCACAACCAATGTTTTTGGCATTGCGTTCATAACCCGTTCGTCCCGCATAGCATTTTCCAATCTGTTTGTAATGCAATCTACAACCGATGCCTGGAACGAAGCACAGAAATCGTCTATGAATTCATCACTATGCGGTTCTGGATTTTTATCCAAGAATGTTCGTGCGGCTGTTTTTATCCCGCTGAACGAGAAATCACATCCCGGCTTGTCGCACAAAGGTCGTGGGAATTTAAACGCACGTGGGTTGCCGTTTTGTGCACGTTTATCCACAATTGGCCCACCCGGATACCCCAGTCCCAACATTTTTGCAACCTTGTCAAATGCTTCGCCGGCACTGTCGTCCAGTGTTTGACCAATCATTTCGTATTGCCCAACCCCACGCACCAACAGAATTTGACAATGCCCACCCGATGCCAGCATCAACAGATATGGAAAATCAACCGATGTATCACCATCTGTGCCCGATGCGTTCGATGCATGCAGACGTGGTACCAATGCGTGTCCTTCCAGATGATTGACCGCAACCAATGGTTTGCCTGTTGCCTGGGCAATGCCTGTTGCAGCCATCCAACCAACCAAAACACCGCCAATCAAACCTGGGCCTGCCGTCGCTGCAATAACGTCAATATCGTCCATTGTTTTGCCAGCCTTGGCCAGTGTTTGTTTAATAACTTCGTCGATTGCCAAAATGTGTGCACGTGCCGCCAATTCAGGCACCACACCACCGAACTTTTGGTGTTCTGGAATCTGGGAATAGATAATATGTGATAAAATATTTCGGTTTGAATCAACGATCGCTGCGGACGTTTCGTCACACGAAGATTCAATCCCCAAACACAGGGCAGGTTGTTCATCGGTCGTGTCACCACTGGCCAATGTTCCCATATCTAAATGCATAATTTTTTCGTCTGTCATTTCTTAATCTCTATCAACGCAACGCCCATTTCCCCCAATCCCTGACGACGTTTTGCATATTTTACAAAGTCTGCATCGACCACATGTCCGGCCGCCGATGATGCGTGCCGCAGTGTTGTACCGCCCGGCAACAGCAATCCCATATGTGTGACCGCCAAATCTGTGCCGATTGTTTCGTGGCTTTTAGAATTGGCACTGATAAACAATACAATCAGTGTTTCATTATTTTCAACCGCCCCCAGGTTGCGATATGGTATGTATTCAATCGATGCGTTTTCTGGGGCGAAATCCGCCGACATTTTGTGAACTTTTTTCAGCCACCCTGATTTATCAATGGTCAAATTACGCTTGCGTGTTGTGCCATATTCAGCACTGACATTTTCCACACGGTCACTGTTGTTTTTTAACCAGTCTGTTTCGATAAAATGATTGCGTTTTAAAAAGTCAATTTCGCCATTTTTATAACGAATTTGATTCAGGTTGTTTACATCGCCACCCGCCATAACGGTTTCGACGAATGTCGTGCAATCAAACGCATCTGTACGAATCAGCGGGTCTGTATCTGGTGATTTTTCTTCGCCCAGTGGGTCACGCATGTACTTTGCACCCATATATTCTGCACCATTATACGATGTAAAATTCATCGCCGCACAACCCGACAACAAAAATGCCAACACTATATTGCGAAACATATGGGCACCTTTACTGGTTTTCTTTCAACAATACGCCCAAATTGCACAAACGTGCCGCATCTGCAATAGCCATTTCTGCGGATTCTGGCAAAGTTGCCATTTTGTCGACACATTGAACCAGTAATTCTGTATTGTCATCTGTTCCAACCAACATCTGCATAGTTGTCTTGCGGTCTTCCAATGCAGCCCTGGGCCAATCTTTTAATGTGCCGTTTGCCAAATCTTTGGAACCTGTGAATGATACAAATATCGCCAACGCAATCAACAAAACACCCGCACCAATCAAGATTTTGAAATATTTTTTAATAAAGTTCATTTTTGGTTCTCCTTGCTCTCTCTATAAACACTATTCATCAAACGTTTCATCTGGGGCATAATGCGTTGTGCATTGTGCATCAGATGGGATTCTGTAATCTTTGGCGGTTTCTTATAGAACACTGGCGTGTCGGCAATGATATTAGATGCCTGGCGTGTCCAGATTAAACCGTTTTCAATCTTGTCTATTTTTATATCGTTTGCCACCACACGAAAAATCATAGTCCACACAGGATTTGGCTCAATTGCTGTCTTGTGTGAATTTTCCAGAATTTGTTTTGCTGTATCTACTGTTGCACAAATATAGACCGGTGTATCATATTCGCACCACTTTTCACCTGATATCACTGGTCGCTTGCCATTCGCCAGCATAAAGCCAACCAATCTGTCCATTTTCATATTACAATACCTTTCGTTGCCTTACTCGCACTTAACCAACCATACATCATAGTCTGCATTCTGTACCGGATTTATCCCTGGTTCGTTGCGACTTAACCAATTGCTGAAAATCAAACCGTCGGTTGTATTAGAAACTTCTGTGAACGCAAAGAAATCTTCGGCCTGGAATGGGTCTGTCTGTTTGCATGCACGAACAATGATATTCAGTTTTTCAAACTGCACTTCCTGGCCAACTGGAATGGTCATAGTTTGTGTTTTGCCCGCAGCCTTGTTCATAACACGAATAACAGCATTGTCACGGTTTACATATGCATTTGCCGGACTGAACAATCCGCCCAGCCCCAGCCCAAAAAATATACCAAATACGATTTGTTTTTTCATAACCCACATTGTACCCGTCACACCGAACATTGTCAAATCTATAATAGGGGAGATTACAAAACAAATATTGACAAAAACACAATATGTATTATAATATAAAGTATGGTAAAGATAAGAAATGAAGTTTCTCGGGCGTTTCAACGCACTAATAATCCAAAGATGGCCGAACGTGACTATTTGGAATGTGTTGTGCTGGACAAATTGTTCCAAGACGATTATATAAAATCCAGCATGGTATTCGCCGGCGGCGGCACATTGACCAAGGCATACAGTATCAGCGACAGAATAGGCCAAGATATCGATTTGGCCTGTGCCGATTTTCAGGACATTCCGGACAGTCGTTCTAAAAAACAACTGGCCAACTTTAAACGCAATTTCAAAGAATTTGTTTTTGATGATATTCGTCCACGCTTTGAAACAATCCTGGGCCAGGGTGCAGGTTTCAAGATTATGACCGACCGTGACTGGAACAGTCTGCGTAATGAACATCAGTTTATGTCATCGCCAACACTGCATTTGATGCACCCGTCGGCATTTACAACAGACTTTCTGCACATTTGCGTTGAAATTATCCCACGTAAATACAACCCGAACATTACCAGTGTGCAAACGTTGGTACCATATTCATTGGGCGGTTCTTCGTTTGGTGAAATACCAACTGTGGCATACGAACAGACCTTTTGGGACAAGGTTTTTGCCCTGCATTCCAATGCGTTGGCCCGTGTTCCACACTTTGACGAAGGTTTTTCGCGTCATTACTATGATGTTGCAACATTGTCGCCATTTGTCGATTTGTCTGGTTCGGCCCATATGCTGCGTGATATATCCGCACACCAGCAAAAATACACAACCAAAGATTTGGGGATAATTCAGTCGCCATCATCTGTTCAATTATTGCCAGATGATTCCACATTGTGTAAATTGGCCGACGACTACTATGCAATGTCTGGTGCGTTTTCTAAAATGCCAGAAACATGGACACGGGTTGTTCAAATGTTAAACGAATTAAACCAAAGATTTAAGACTTTATAGGATGGGGGTAAACTATGGCTAAATTTGTATTTTCTGATCCGCACTTTTATTCCACAGCCATTATATCGCACGGCAAACGTCCGTTTCGTGATGCAGATGAAATGAATGCAGCATTGATTCAAAACTATAATTCTGTGGTTGGGAAACAGGATATATGCTATTGGTTGGGCGATGTTATGTATGGTGCAACCAAAGAACGTGTTGCAAATATTTTACGCCAATTGCATGGTCGCAAATTTTTAATTATGGGCAATCATGATCGTGGCCATTCTGAAACATGGTGGGCATCATGTGGTTTTGAAAAAGTCTTTAACCACCCAATCTATGATGCAGAACAGTATATCATGCTGTCGCATGAACCATTGGTTGAATTTGGCAACATGCCGCCAATTGTGAATATCCATGGGCATATTCATATCCAAGACTATGATTTTCCAATTCATAATCGCTGCATCAACGTTTCTGTTGAAAAGACAAATTATCGCCCCGTACCACTGGTTAACCCATTGTTGGGTGCAACCCAGAAACGAAAGTTTTCACGATAATAAAATAAATAAAAATCCCGCAAAATGCGGGATTCTTTGTATCAACAATAAATAAAGGTCTTATTTATTTGCAGCCTTTTCTGCAGATGTTGCAGCCAAGTCTTCAACGATACGAGCTTTCTTGCCTGATAACCCACGCAAGAAGAACAATTTAGCACGGCGAACTTTACCAATACGAACCTTTTCAATCTTTTCGATTGCTGGGCTGTACAATGGGAATTTGCGTTCTACACCAACACCATATGATTCACGGCGTACTGTGAAAGAAGCATTGTTGCCTTCGCCACCATCGCGTGCGATAACAACCCCTTCGAAAACCTGAACACGGAATTTGTCGCCATCTTTAATTTTGACGTGCACTTTCAATGTATCACCGGCTTTGAATGCTGGGATTTTTTTATCGCCTTTTAATTTTGCGATTTGTTCTTGTTCGATTTTTTTAATGATGCTCATTTTTACTTTTCCTTTATTAAGTCCGGTCGACGTTCTTTGGTTATGTCAACCGATTGTTGTTTCCGCCACCGTTCGATATTGCCGTGGTGACCGGACAGCAGGACTTCTGGGACGCTTCGTCCACGCCATACTGACGGGCGGGTGTATAACGGCCATTCCAACCCCCCGATTTCGAAACTTTCATTTTGGGTGGTGTCCAAACCACCGTGAACCACATTATCCATCACACGAACGCAACTGTCAACAAAAACTTGGGCTGCGATTTCACCCCCCGACAGTATATAATCGCCAATCGATAATTCCATTATACCATATTCTTCGATAATGCGTTCATCAATTCCTTCGTACCGACCGCACAACAGGGTATATGTTGCATCTTGGTCCGCGATAAATTCACGAACCAACTTCTGGTCCAGTGTTTTACCACGTGGTGAAAAATAAATAATTTTACCCGGATTTTTAATTGAATCCAGTGCGGCGCCCAAAACGTCTGGACGCATAACCATGCCGGCACCACCACCAAATTGTGTGTCGTCTACACTGCCATAGTTATTGATTGCAAAATCACGAATATTGATGACGTTGTATGTCCAAATGCCTTTTTCTAATGCACGACCAACAACCCCACCGGCCAATGTGCCTGGGAACATTTCTGGAAAAATGGTCAGTATGTTAAAGTGCATTATTTCACAACCACTGTTTTTGCATTCATGTCAACTGTGGCCCCAATAAACGACACCATGTCACCATTGTCTAATTCAATAATGTCGCCGGCACCAAAGTTCTGGAAACAATCGACAACACCAATCTTTTTGCCGTCACGCACAACATCAAATCCAATCAGGTCTGCCTGATAGTATTCATTGTCGTCCGTCTGGGGCAGGGCATTGCGTTCAATAAACAACTCGGTCCCACGCAAGGCTTCTACGGCTGTACGATCTTCAAATCCACGAATTTTGGCAATAATTACCGTCGAATTTGGGTTTAATTGACGTACAAATTTGAAATCATCTGGGGCAAATTTGCTGGAAATTACCCGCAATGATTTGAAATCTGTCGGTGCGTTGGTGTATGTCTGTACACGCACTTCACCACGAATTCCCTGTGGTGCAACAATTTTCCCAACCAAGATTTTATCTGTGTCGTTCATATGTATTCGGTGATTTTAATAATTCGTTTTTTATCCCCAGGAAATAATCCCGCAACCTAATATTGTTTTCCATGGCATAGGTCATCAAAGTATCCAGATTGTCCAAATAAGAATCGTGAATCAATGTTTTTAATTCATAGTTTTGAAACCATACTTTGTCAAAGGCTTGTTGGATAAAGCCTTTGCACATGTCTTCACGATCTTTTGCCTTTGGTGCCTGTGCCATTGGAAAACACTTATTAAGGAATAAATTATTCAGCAACTGCTTCTGTTGCAGTTTCTTCTGCTGGGGCTTCGGCTGCTGCCTTGGCTGCTGCTTCTGCAGCGGCTTTTTCTTCAGCAATCTTTGCTAACTTTTCAGCTTTGTCCTTGATTTTCATCTGTGTTTTTTCAGACTGCAGATGTTTTTTTGTCTGAACTGGAATAGCCTTTGGTTTTACCAAGCCAGCATTAGCCAAGAATTTGTACACACGGTCAGATGGCTGTGCACCCTTTGCCAACCATGCTTTAACTTCGTCCAATTTTAAGATAACGCGTTTGTCGCTGTCTTTTGCCTGCATTGGATCATACTTACCAACAACTTCCAAGACATTACCAGAATTACGTGCGTTGCGTGAATCTGTTACAACGATATGATAATATGGACGTTTTTTTGCACCATAACGTGCCAAACGAATAACAGTTGCCATTTCTTTACTCCTTGTTTTTTATAACTGTTTTATCCACAAAGAAAACCGCCATCAAGAGCGAACACTCGCCGGTTGATGTACCACACGCATACTGCGAACTGGTTTTATAATAATGGCAATCTTTGGGATTTGCGCGTCCATTATGGACTATATTTTGTCAAAAGTCAAACATTTATTAAAAGTCAATCTTGGTGCGGGCTCAATTTTGGTGCGGGCGAAGGGAATCGAACCCTCGCCTAAAGCTTGGGAAGCTTTCGTTCTACCATTATACTACGCCCGCAATGTATGGCGAAATATTATATTATTTTACCGACAATGTCCAGAATTTATTTCTGGCGTTGTCTTAGTGTGTCGGCCAGCGGTTCTGCAACGTATGAATTTCGCTGTTTGTCCACCGCTGCCAATTTAGTCCCCAGTGACTGTAATTGTGGTGTCCATAGGGCATATTTTTCAATATATTTGCGTGCTAAATCTGGATTCTTGGACAATTGAATATCTATAACATCACGCAACATTTGTTGCCCACGTGCAACAACCGCATCTGGATTGATAACCAATCGACCGTTCGTATCTAATTTTATCGCCCCACATTCAAACAGCATATTGTGTTGCATAATATTCCGTTTTGCGTGTGCACGACTAAAATTCGCCCCCGGATACAGATACGCTACAATCCACGACACAATCAATTCTGCACGTTGCTGTGGTGTAAAGAATCCTACATGCACCAATTCGTCCAGCATTGCGATTGAACCCGCATCCGCCTTATGTTCTTCGATAATGTTTTTATATTCGCCCAATGATTCCAATCCTTCCTTGGGGCCCAATGAATGCATATTTTCATGCAAAATGGTAAAATCGTGCAATGCCTGAACCGAAAAATATTTATGCTGTTCTGGTGTCAATAACGCATTCAGTTTCGCATCAATTCCATTGCCATATTTTGCCTGACGCATTTGTTTCAGGTAAACCGTTCTGTGGCCGCCACCGGTTTTAACCGCCAATTTATCGGCATTTGGCAAATTAAACGCTAATGTAATCTGGCTGCGATACGCCGCATTGTGCCCACCCACCGACACAACATCTACATCAACCATATTCTGTTTTGAATTATTCGATATAGTCTGGCTGTATTCGCTGTTGCGTGGCATTTTTGATGCCATCATTGGCAAATACTGTTTTATTTTTAATAAATAATCTGTGCCTGCTGTATCAACAATTCCAACCGTGGTTCCCAAATTGTCTTTTGCATACGGTGTAATTCCACGGTCATCCAGCATAGATTTTAATTTTGGATTTTTCAGCACAGTTGGTGTCATCGCATCGTCATAGCATTCACGCCCCAGTGTGAATTCTAGTGGTCCCGTTTGCAATGTTGCCCACTTTTTATCCGCCGCACAATCTACCCATGGTCGGTTTTCCAGCAGTGCTTCCGCCTGGTATTTCAAATATTCTTTAAAGTCTGGATTTTCTGTACAGTCGGCCGCCATTTTCAGTGCGTTCGCTGCCGGTCTAAACGCATATTGAAATGCCAACGTATAATCAATCGGCACCAATTGATTACCAAAACATCTGTCAACAACCGTACGCTGATTTAAAATCTGTTTAACTTTTTTGTCCTGGCCACTTTCCAGCATACGAATTAAAATATCGTGAAATTCATCGATTGATAAATCATATGGGTATAACCCACGTCCCAACCGTGGTTCCACGTCGTGGGTCAACGCCACCGGTGTCCCCGATTTTTCATGTGCAAATATACCACGTTGACCATTGAACAAATCCAATGTCATTTTTACAGATTTATCATTTGTATTCGCACGCAAGAAACGTTCAAATTCCAGATTGTATGGATGGTCTAATCGTAATGCCACATGGTCAATTAAATCAGATGCCCGCACCAACCACTTTAATGCCAACTTTTCACGTTCCGGCAGGGCTTCGTACTGTTCTGCCCCCACGCCCAGCATAGCGTATGGTGTGAACGCATCTGGGGCCGTTCGTTCACTCAGTTCTTTTTCGTTCATTGCCAGTGTGAATTTTCGCCCTTTGTACATGTGCGTTCTCCTTTGATTGAATGATGCCTATCTGGTTGGTACTTTTGTTTTTAATTCGTGATAAATTTCACCCAGTGTTCTGTCACCGATTGCCGTCTTGAATCGATAATTCAAAATCGCCATATCATTATTTGTAATCTCAAAACAGTAGCCAGACTGATTTGGAATCCCACGTGGCACAAATTCTGTCAGGTTATTATCCTTGGCCCGACCAATTCGTGACAACCCGCCAATATCATAGAACATTACATTCATATTGTCTTTGGTCATGATAACAATACCGCCATCGGCATCCATCGGCAATACAGTCATTCCACGCTGGGTCAGCATATTTATAAATGTCTGTCGTGTGTATTCAGATGCCGCCGTGTTCAAACCGCACCATGAAACAGGAATTGCCTCGCTAAATTTTGGATTACGCATAATTGCATCTACAATATTGGCCGCCCCGTATAAATTATCGTGATATTCATCAATCGATATATCTAATGAAATTTGGCGATCATGCTGATGTGCAACCTGGGACAAATCGTTCAAGATACGATTGCACAGAAATATATTTTCGCCCCACTTGCCATTTGTTTTCAGTGCCATCGACAATTTATTTTGTGCCAACAAATTTGCAACGGTTGGAATGTATGCGGATTGTTGTTTGTAATATGGGGCCATGGCTTCGCCGCCGGTCAAAACCACTTCTTCCCAGGTTGGTACCCCCATATCTTTGAATTGTGAAATATACTTTTCAATCTTTTCAATCGGCATCAGGTTTAGTGGTGCCGCCGCACTGCTGCGTTCGCAACAGTGTGCACAATGCAAATTACACCAATTAGTGATTTTTAATGCCAGATTTACTTCCGGCATAGCATCTTTCCAAACCATTACTTTTCTACCGGAATCAGCAACAACTGTTTTGGATAAATCAAATCTGGGTTGTCAATATTGTTGCGTTCCGCGATAATGCTGAACAGAACACCACGACGCATAAAATTGCGTGCGATAATCCATAAACAATCACCACGACGAACTGTATAGAATGTGTCGTCATCGCCGGTCATTTCGGGCATAACAAAATCATGATTGACCGATGCAACTGTGCGACCGTCGCCATCATGCATACGCACGGTCAATGAATATTCTTCACCGCTTTTCAATTCACCAACGTCGGCACCCAAACCAAAATGTTTGTGGTCTGATACACGTGCAAAACCCAAATATTTACCATTCAACGCCAATGATACACGCAGACGTGGCAATGCATCGCCTGTCACAACAATACGACCAGAATCCAGATAGTCAATTTTTGATACAGACAAATCACCATCACGCAACATAGACGGTGCCTGCAACAATGTGCTGCCGTCTTTGGTCATTAACAAAGAAACAGAATTTTCATAACCGTGTTCAGACACATACAAAAATACTTTATCTGTTGATTTGACCGTTGGTTCTGTGCCCAACAAAGAAATTGTATAGTTTCCTGGCTTAAACGGATTAACCGGTGCATAAACAAATTCACCACTGTAATCTGTGCGTTCTGTGGCAACGATTTTACCATTTACCAACACAGAAATATTCTGGTGTGGCAACCAACGCCCCGCTATAACAACATTGCCATCACGTTCAATACGGACGATGTCAAAACTGGGTTCTGCTTTTTCATCTACAACCTGAACGACTGGTTCTGGTATCGCTGGTACAACCAAGACTTTCTGTGGTGCATTTGTGCGAACGAATGCAACCCAAATTGCGATAAAGATAACAATCAACGCACACAGAATAGGGAACCAATACGCCCCCAGTGTTGAACGACGATTGCGTGCTTCTTCTATATCCTGTTTTGCCACAGACTGATTTTCTTCGTTTTTACGTGCAAACATATTCATCTTTTTCAAGAATCCACGTGTGTATGAACGGCGATTTTCCAGCCATGCTTTTTGGCGTGCGATTGCATCATCAATCATTGCATCAGACGAAGATTTTTTTGTTGTTTTGATATTCTTTTGTGACATGCCGGATACTCCAATTATTTATCTGTAATATTATGGACAAATTATTGCAAAATATATTTCTTTGTCAACCCAAATATGATATACTTACCTGGGAACAAAGGAAATATAAATGAAGCGTATTGGAATTATGACAACCGGCGGTGATTGCAGTGGTTTAAACACCGCAATTAACAGAATTGTTCGTGGTGCAGACATGCGTGGCTGGGACGTGATTGGTATAATTGATGGTACAGATGGTTTTTGCGACAATCCACCACGCACAATCGAATTAAATACCGAAACATTACCATTGGCGGAATCTCGTCTGGCGGGCAGTATTCTGCACAACGGCAACGCTGGTGCAATGAATTTTGAAACAGCCGCCACATCTGGCAAACTGGCCTTATTCAATCGTCGTTTCAAACGTGGATTGGCATCATTAAACCTGGATGCTTTGATTTTAATTGGTGGCAACGGCAGCACATCTTTGGCGTGGGCACACAATGATATTTACAAAGACCTGCAATTAATCTGCATTCCTAAAACAATCGACATGGACATGCCACTGACCGACAAAACATTGGGATTTGATACCGCTGTGCAACAGTTGACCACATTCTGCGACCAATTACTGTTGACCGCCCGCAGCCATCACCGCTGGTTTATTGTCCAGGCCATGGGTCGTGACTGTGGCAAACTGGCATTGACCGCTGGTGTCGCATGTGGTGCATCAGCAATATTAATTCCAGAAATTAAATTCAACACCGATAAACTGGCAGAACATATTTTGAATGCACCAACCGACTATGGTATCATCATGGTATCCGAAGGCATCACACTGCGTGGTCATTCTGGACGTCCTGCGGATATGATTTCTCGTAAATTAACCGCATCGGGCATTGTAAATCGCACCGCATTCCCCGAACATTATCAGCGTGCCGGTGACACTGTTGCGACCGACCGTATTTTGGCGACCCGTTTTGCAGACTGTGCATTAAACGCAATCGAAAATGGCGAAACATACGTTATGACCGCATTGCAAGACAACGAATGCAAAACGGTTGCATTATCGGATTTTGTAGATTATGGTGATGCCACCCGGGATCCAAACATCCCAGATTTGGTAACCGCCAATGCATATGTCGAACCCGACGACCCACTGTTATCTGTGGCACAAAATATGGGTATATACATCGGCGAATATAAATAAAGGTATTTTTGTATGAGGAATTGTTCCGAAACTAAACGCAAAAACAACGATGAAAAAATTCTGGCAAACCTGGAATCTGTATTTGCATACTATCAACAACTGGGCTATCGATCAAAACGCCCATGTGCACAATTACAAACATTAAACAATATTCATGCAACAATAAATCGTCGCAAACGTCATGGCCAATCTGTGCCAGAATCTTGGCATACTGCGATTCAGCAAATATATGCATTGCCCACACAAAAACAGTGGGAAATGAAAAACGCATTGGATATACGTGCCAGTATTGCTGCAACCCGTGAATCTAATTATAAAAAACTGGCCAAAATCATTCCAAACATTCGTATTATAAAAACATTATTTGGTGATGCGGAATTTAATACATTGCTAGACACCCCGATTGATTCCGCCGGTGCATTTTTGTTTAATACAATTCTAGAAGACATGCTGGCATCCACGATGCCAGAACGCATCTCTACAATATTAAAATTGTATTCAGGTTGTCCTGTCAGGGATGCTGACATTGTTGCGTATGCAAAAACACATAACATATCCCCAAATGGGTGGACCATGCGTGAAATCGGCACGTACTATGGTTTAACCCATGGTCGGGTTGGCATAATTATTGGCAAACAATCCCGACGCCTGGCACAACAACTGACCAAATATTATAAAAGTTACATAAACAACGACATAGAAACGATATTAACAGACTTTAAAAACATTCCTAATCTGCGTCCTCGTTTTGAATTCTATCGTCGGTATAAAATTAATGACATAGATGTTTCAGAAATGAACCGGGCAGGCCAGTGGTTATTAAATAATTTTGTAAAACAAAAATAAAGAACGCCCCATTTTGGGGCGTTTCTTTTATTTCTTTTCAGAAAAATCTGCATCGACTGTGCCATCATCTGGTTTCTTGTCGGCACCTTCGGCATTTTGCTGTTCGGCCTGGGCGGCTTTATATACCGCTTCGCCCAACTTCATTGCCTTTTCGGTCAACGCATCTGTTTTTTCTTTCAGGCTTTCTGCTGTTGCATCTGCTTTGGCCAATTCATCTGCCAATGCCTGTTTTGCATCTTCGATTGCCTTCTTTTCATCTTCGCTGATTTTGTCACCATGTTCTTTCAGTGATTTTTCAATACTGAACACGGCGGTTTCAGCTGTGTTTTTCGCTTCGGCCAATTCACGTTTCTTTTTATCTGCTTCGGCGTTTTGTGCGGCTTCATCAACCATACGTTTGATTTCATCTTCGCTTAACCCACCGTCAGATTTAATAGAAATCGCCTGTTCTTTACCTGTACCTTTATCCTTGGCAGATACATGAACGATACCATTGGCGTCAATATCAAAAGACACTTCAATCTGTGGCATACCACGTGGGGCAGGGGCAATTCCTTCCAGATTAAACTGGCCCAGCAATTTATTATCTGCCGCCATATCACGTTCACCCTGGAATACACGAATTGTCACAGCCGACTGATTGTCTTCTGCGGTACTGAATACTTGTGATTTCTTGGATGGGATTGTTGTGTTGCGGTCAATCAAACGTGTAAACACACCACCCAATGTTTCAATACCCAATGACAATGGTGTCACGTCCAACAACAGAACGTCTTTAACATCACCCTTTAATACACCACCCTGAATAGCGGCACCCATACCCACAACTTCGTCTGGGTTCACGCCCTTGTGTGGTTCACGACCAAAGAATTCTTTTACTGTTTCTGCAACCTTTGGCATACGTGTCTGCCCACCGACCAAGATAACTTCGTTAATCTGTGATTTGTCCAGACCCGCATCTTTTAATGCCTTTTTGCATGGTTCGATTGTGCGTTCAATCAAATCTGCAACCAAAGATTCCAATTTTGCACGTGACAATGTTGTGTTAAAGTGCTTTGGACCGGTCGCATCCGCCGTCAAGAATGGCAGGTTAATATCCGCCGATGTCTTTGACGACAATTCGATTTTTGCCTTTTCTGCGGCTTCTTTCAAACGTTGCAGTGCCAATTTATCGCCAGATAAATCAATACCTGTCTGTGCTTTGAATTCTGCAATCAAATGTTCCAAAATACGTGCGTCAAAGTCTGAACCACCCAACGCAGTATCCCCGTTGGTAGATTTTACTTCGAATACACCATCAACAATTTCCAAAATAGAAACGTCAAATGTACCACCACCCAAATCGTACACAGCAATTGTGCCGTCTTTGCCTTTGTCCAAACCATATGCCAACGCAGCTGCGGTTGGTTCGTTAACAATACGCAAAACGTTCAACCCAGCGATACGACCGGCATCTTTTGTTGCCTGGCGTTGTGAATCATTAAAGTATGCAGGAACTGTAATAACTGCATCTGTGACCGGTTCGCCCAGATAACTTTCGGCATCTTTCTTTAATTTTGCCAAAATCATTGCAGAAATCTGGGATGGGGCATATTTTTTACCGTCCATTTCAACCCATGCGTCGCCATTTTCACCGGCTACAATTTTATATGGCACACGTGCTGCAATTTCTTTTACAGCCGGGCTGTCGAAACGCAAACCCATCAAACGTTTGATTTCATAAATAGTATTTTCAGGATTTGTAACCGCCTGGTTCTTGGCTGTGATACCGACCAACTGGTCACCACCAGAAGTCAATGCCACAACAGATGGTGTGGTACGCTGACCTTCGGCGTTTTCGATGATTTTTGGCTCGGTTCCGTCCATGAACGCCATGGCGGAATTAGTTGTACCTAAATCGATACCTAATACTTTTCCCATATTTTTCACTCCTTAAAATTTTCGCTTACCCACCATATAGTTAAACCTAAAAAACATTTCAAGACCATAGGTAAAAAATAATAAACAAAAAACCGCCCGGGCAGGGCGGTCAAAGTATAAAATCCAATTTGGATTATTTTTTTGCTGGTGCACCTGGTTTTGTGCCTTCTTCATCTGGCATTTTACCACCGATGGTTGCAAACGCCAATTCAGCCTGGTGCAGACCCAATTCAACACCTGCTGGCAATACCAAATCAGTACCGTGAACCACGTCACCAATTGTCAGTGCTGACAAATCGATAATGATTTTTTCTGGGATAACATCAACCAAACCACGCAAAGCAACTTTACGTACGGCAAAGTTCAATGTACCACCCAATTTCAAACCTTTTGAAGTTTCTGCATTGATAACTTCTACTGGTACAACTACGTTTACAGGCTTTTTAACATCGATACGTTTAAAGTCTGCATGAATAACCGCATCAGACACTGGGTGATACTGAATATCCATCAACATAGCGTCTTCTGTACCTTCGTTTGTTTTAATCTGGAACAATTTTGTCCGCAAACCTGGCTTTTTAACCAGCATTTCGAATTCACGACCGTTCAATTCGATTGCAACAGGGGCTTTCTTTTCGCCATAGATAACAGCCGGAATATTTTTGTTATTGCGGATGCTGCGTGCGGCCCCCTTGCCAGCAACGTTGCGAATTTCTGCGTTAATATTAATTGCCATTTTATTTTCCTTTTTAATAGCATGTTAGACTTGTTGCCCAGCCTCCAAGGGTGCTGTGCGGGGCATATTATTTACTAAAAACATAAAAAAATCAAGTAAAATTATATTAAAAAAGGACCTTTTTCTTCAAAAGGTCCCGTAAATCCAATATTCTAATTAAAATTAGCTTGGCTGTTCAACGTATGGCAATTCTGGTGTTTCGACATACATGATACCTGTCACATCGTATTCACCTGCCATTTCGTTAACTGAATCTGCAGACTTATCAACCTTGGTGTCACGCAATTCGTTGTCGGCTGCATCAACATAATCCAATGTTGCATAGCCTGTCAAATCAACGTCTGCACCGGCTGAACCATTGGAAACCATACCCAACGCACCTGTGCCGCCCAGGTATTTACCAACAGACAAACGATTTGCGTTTGATTTACCTGCTGCCTTTAATGTTGTGCCACTTGTTGCAGACTTAGCGGTTGTGCTAACTTTTGCAGATTTTGCAATTGTTGGCGAAACACGCAATGTGCCTGCACGATTAACGCTGGATGCCACTGTATTGGCCATTTTCTTTGATTCTACTGCACTGGCTGTGCCTGCGTATGTTCCTGTGCCACCCAAACGACGCAAAGAAGACGCCGCAAATGCAGGTGCAACAACAGAAATCGCACATAACGCTACAAGAAGTTTTTTCATTTAATCCCTCCACTTATGATACTTACAGTATATCATATATTTGACCACTTTCCAAATAGAAAAATTACTTTTTTAATAAAATCAAGAATCGTGCACGCCCATACCGTTTATCACGCAAAATCCCCCAGTTTTCTGCCCCTGGCAACATGCTGACATCATTATCTTGTTCCCATAAAACCACCGTGCCCGGCCGTACAACGTGCGACAATTTTTCAATAAATTTGTTTCCATATTCGGCATCTGCATATGGCGGATCCACAAAAATAACATCTGCATTTGGGGCAATCTGGGAAATTAAAGACATGGCATCTGCTTTTTTAACAACCGCATCTGTATCCAGCCCCATCAAATTCTTCTTTATCGTTGCAACCGACGTATCCGCTATATCTGAAAACAGTACTTTTGCGGTTGGAAATCTTGAAACAACTTCAATTCCAAACTCGCCGCTGCCGGCAAAGGCATCCCACACACACATTCCTTCACGCCAATCAACAATAGAATCCAGCATATTGAACAAGGCAATTCGTGCCTTGGCCTGGGTTGGTCGTGCATCCGGGGGCAAATTTAATCTGCGTCCCTTGTACCGACCGGAAATAATTTGCATTTTAGAATTCATATTGTACAGTATACCGCATGAGATTTATGACGCAAGCCTTACTTTCTGCCCGCCGGGCATTTTTACACGACGACGTTCCAATCGGTGCCGTCATTGTGCGTGATGGCAAAATAATTGCCCGTGGTGAAAATATGGTTCAATTAAAAAAGAACCCAACCCTGCACGCTGAAATTGTCGCAATAAACCGTGCCTGCAAAAAATTGGGGGCAAAATTTCTGGACGACTGCGACATTTATGTATCACTGGAACCGTGTGCCATGTGTGCAACCGCCATATCATTGGCCCGCATACGCACTGTATATTTTGCCGCCACAGACGTCAAAGGCGGCGGCATAACATCAAACGCCCGCATTTATGACACAGACAAACACTTGTGGAAACCAAATGTAGTGCAAATCCCAGATTTTGCCGACGAATCCGCCGCTTTACTAAAAGAATTCTTTGCGTTACGTCGTGCCAAGAAATAAAAACGCCGGTTTTCCGGCGTTATATTTTATACCAAACTGTGTCCCGTCATTTCTGGTGGTTGTTTAATCCCAATGATTTTCAGCATTGTTGGTGCAATATCTGCCAAACCACCATCGGCAACCGATTCGATTTGACCATTCGACACCACAACCAAATTCACAGGATTTGTTGTATGTGCCGTCCAGGGTCCATTGTTTACCGTATCCCACAATTGCTCTGCATTTCCATGGTCCGCAGTAATCAGCATAACCCCATCCAACGCCAACACCGCCGGCACCAATCGTGCCAATTGTGCATCTAAAACCTCCATCGCACGCACCGTTGCATCCAGGTTGCCAGTATGTCCAACCATATCACCATTGGCCCAATTCAATATAACAACATCAAATTCGCCCAACTTTGGCAACAGTGCATCTGTAATTTCAACCGCAGACATTTCTGGTTTCATATCAAACGTTGCGACATTTGGCGATGGTATTAAAACCTTTTCTTCTAAATCAAAATCAACATTACGTTCTGCATCCATAAAGTATGTCACGTGATTATACTTTTCTGTTTCTGCAATACGCAGTTGTGATTTTTCGTTTTCAGCCAAAACATCACCCAGCGTATTTTCCACCACCATATCTTCAATCAGGGCAGGGCACAATTCATTCAAGCCTTCACCATACTGTGAAAAACATAAAACATGTGCTTTTGTTTTTAATATTTCACGCATGATTTGACGTGCACGGTCACTGCGGTAATTCCCGAACAAGAACCCATCGCATTCACGAATTGGTGTGTCACCATCAATTACGGTTGGCCATATAAATTCATCTGTTTCACCACGTTCCTGGGCCATTTTAAATGCGTCCATGGCATTGACTGCATGATATTTAGATTTTGCCCCTGCAATCGCATCAATGGCAACCGCCGTTCTGTCGTGGTTTTGATTTCTGTCCATTGCATAATAGCGGCCCGAAACAGTTCCCCACTTAACCCGACCGTTGGCAAAATATTGTGCCAAATCATTTTGAATTTGTTCTACATATTTTACCCCAGATTGTGGCGGTGTATCACGACCGTCTGCAATGAAATGCAACACGACGTCCAATCCAGAATCCAACACATAACGCACAATTGTAATAATATCATTTATATCAGAATGTACACGCCCATCAGACATCAATCCACCGACATGAACACGACCGCCCGCCGCCCGCACATCTGCGATAAAGCGTTGCAGGTTTTTATTTTTATCCCAGTTTTCTAATTGAAAACGTCGCAAAAATTGGTTAACTACACGTCCTGCCCCAATTGTAATATGTCCAACCTCGGAATTTCCCATTGTTCCATCGGGCAGACCAACTGCCGTTCCACTGGCATCCAATTTACTGTGCGGATATTTGGCCAGCAACCCATTCCAAAATGGCATTTTTGCCATTGCAACCGCATTACAGTGCGTGTCTGTATTAATTCCCACACCGTCCATAATACATAAAACTAACGGTTTTGTCATGCTTTCCCCCATATACTTACATTGATTCACCCACATGATACTATTTTTTTAATGGAAAAAAATAAAAAAATCATGTAAAATTCAACCAGAAAAAGAATTTCTATCTAAGGGGGAAGTTATGCCAGGAAAACCATACACACCAAGTGTTGTTGATATTCACGTTGGTCGCCGCTTACAGATACGCCGCACTATGTTGGGACTGTCCCAGAAAGATTTAGCAGAAAAATGCGGTGTCACATTTCAACAAATTCAAAAATATGAATGTGCCGGCAACCGTGTGTCTGCATCCCGCCTGTTTGATTTAAGCCAGGCTCTAAATACACCAATTGATTTCTTTTTTATGGGATTGCCGGGCAATCTGCCATCTGAAAACAAACGCAACCGTTCAAAACCCCAGATTTCAGATCAACAGCCCCAGGATCCATTAAGCAAAACAGAAAGCCTGGAATTAATAAGATTATACTGGAAATTACCAGACAACGACAAACGTGAATTGGTAATGAAAATGTTGCGTACATTAAACACCCAATAAAAAACAATCCAATAAATAACCGCCCAGAAATAGGGCGGTTTAATTTTTATTATTTTACCATTTGTCTTTTCACCGGGGTTCTTACCGCTTGTTGGAATTGAACCTGGGTTTGAATTTTACTAAATCCATTCGACGGCAACGTTGGCACCGCAGGCGATGTGTCAACCACAACACCCGCAGACCCAGAACCACCGCTACTGCCACCACTGCCACCTGGCAAAGAACTGCCACTGGTACCCGACGAAACGGACCCCAACGATGGCAAAGGACCCGCATTTAGCAAACCTGTGCCCGGCAACAAATCACGTTTCAGTGTTGGCAAAACCGCCAACGAGAAACCTGTGCCACTGGATGTTGTTGCACTGTCTGCATCGCCCATGTTTTCAGTGTCTGTCACACCGTGAATTACACACACTTTATATTCGTCTGGTGTCACCTTGGGCCAACATTGGTCCAGAACGTTTGGTACCGTGTTACGTGTTTGACCCTTGCCATAAACCATGTCTGTTTTGCTGTATGCGGCTGCCGCCTGGCATTCGCCAGAATCCGCATTAAAGAATTGACCTGTCTGGCACACAACGCATTGACCGTTTGTTGGATGTGGTCCACCCTTGATACCTGTGGCACAATCTATACATTCAAATGCACCCGCCGCTGGATATGCCTGACCCGGCTGTGTACAAAAGAACTTAGAACAACTGCCTACATTTTTCAAATAATGTGTCGCAGGGTTAAAGCTGGCTTCTGGGAACCCGTCACAGAACGTCACACCTGCCGTTGGATCTGTCACGGCTTCGGCAACGGTCGGTGCACATTTACTGGTTGGGACACAGTCTGTATATTGTGCATTTGGTTCATATCCACTGGCACATGCCAACACATGACGTCCTGTTTCTTTTTTTACTGTTTCAACATATGAATCATTGTCTTTCCAGTTAACACGTTGACACTGAACACGAACCGGCCCAATCATTACGCCATGTTCCAAGAATTTCGTAACCCCCAACAGAACGTCAATTTCGTTCTTTTTACTGCCGAAATCCGCCCCACAATATTTCTTTTTCTGGTACCACGCATCAAAACCTGCGACTTCGGATTCCACCTGACCCGCATCTCCGCCAGTTGTTTTTAAAGACAGTCCAGAAAACTTACCGCCCGATGTCGTTGTGTATGATGTATGGTCGCACGATGCTTCACCACTTGCCGCTGCACAGTTTTCACCTGCATACCCCGGTTCACATAACCAAACACATTTCCCATCTGTGTATCCATTTGGACGATAATACATTGTCCATGACTTTTTGTTTTTGCGTTTGTTCGCACACTGCAACTGATACGGACAGAAATACCCACCATGTGCCACAATCTTTTTAGCAATCATTGCGACAATACCCCATTCGTCGCTATGCGTACCATGCTGACCACTTTTACCCAGTGTGCCTGCGATAATAAAATCTGGTGCATTTTCCGCCGGGCAATTATCACGTTTGGTGTAACCCCATGCCGAACGCATATCTGATTTTACATTAATCGCATGTGCTGGCATCATCACCGCCATTCCCAACAAAGCTGATAAAAATGCTCTATGCAAACTCATCTTGCTATTTCCTTGTTTTGATTACTCTGGTTTAACAAAGCATGTACCATTTTCCCAGTATCCATTCCCCAGGATTGTGCACTGCTGTTGATACCACGCATCGGTAAAGATACATTCGTCTGTGGTTGCATTATAAGTTGCCAATGGTGATTCTGCACCTGCATTATATGCTTCACAGCGAACCTTGATTGTGTTTTCAATACACACACCCCAGTCTTTTCTGTCTTCGTCCCCGGCATAAACATTTTTGTAAAATGCTTTCAGTGTTGGTGTTGTACCTTGTTCATCTGTTTCAACCCAGTATCCATCCAACGCTTCACATTCTTCTAATAATTGGTATTCCAACTGTTCTGCGATATCCTGGATAGACTTTTCAACCTGGATACGTGTCTGTGTTGGCAAAGAATCAAAACTTTTGTCTGTGGCCGTTGGATTTGCACAGTTATCCACTGCAAACTGTTTTATGTTCGCCGTCAACGTTGCTGTCAATTCTGGGCTTTCTGCATCTGTAATCGCCCCCAATGGCTTCAATCTGCAATTCCATGGGAATTCGTGTGTCCCAGTTGTTGGTGTACACAGTTCGGTCACATAATTATCAATTGCACCCGAACAACCTTCGGCTACACGCACCGTATCAACGTTGTCCACGAACGCCAACAGGGCGGTCAATCCACACGATGCAGATGCTGTCAAAGAACTGCTGGAATTGCCCTTGGTTAATTTACCATTGCCGTCAAATTCACACCCATCTGTATTGCCATACAGTGATGCACATGCAATAACTTTGTCCTGGCACATTTCTTTGGCGGCATAGACCGAAATCGCACCGGCTGCCTGGGCGGTTGTGTCATCGAAACTCTTTAACGCATTTGTCTGGGTGTCATAACATTCTTTCATTGTGCTGACACACGACATTCTAACTTCTTCTAACTTTACGTCTTGGGCCTGGGCAATTTCAATCAGTGCCACACGCTTAAATTCATCCCATACGACCTGGGAAATATCACGACATGAATCCAACGCAGTCGCTGCAAACATCTTGCGTGTTTCCAGGAACGAATTAAACTGTTCATTCTGGGTCAAGATATCCGCACTGCCGTCCAGTTTGATTAAGTCGGTCAATTCAAACAAACGTGGGCTGTAAATCGGTTCGCCCGTTGATTGGTTAATATACGCCCCAGAATAGTCCAAACAACGTTTATAGTTTGCACCGCACGCCGTATCCTGGGTCAGGGCACTGCGAACCTTGTCCAAACATTCATTAACGTCGGCACTGTTATGTGAACGATATTCTTCTAAACGGGCCTCTCTCAAATATTTTTCAGCCTGACGAACAGTCTGCAAAACACCTTCTCGTTTTGCATCAACGTTCTTTTCATACGCATTACAGTCTTGGGAAATCATAATGCCATACGCACTTTGTGCCATATTAGACACCGCAGTGCTTTGGCATGTATCTTTGACCATTGCAACACACTGTGCACTGGCGGCATTGTACAATTCCTGACCTTCTAAATCATTTAAATTGGTACCTGTACCACCACCAAAAATAGAACTAACCCCACTGCTGGACCAAATGTCACCCGCATCGGCGGTAAAATCTAAATCCAACACGCCCAACGAACCACCGGTACTTTTTGCAGGTGTGCTGCTTTTCTTTTTGCCTGATAACAAATCGCCAATTTCATTCAAAATAGACTGGGCACCACTGACGTCATTTTTAATCGCCATTTCACCAACCGTGGCTGTGTACATGGCGTTTACTTCGGCCGCCGTCTTGTCAACTGCATTCAAATTATTGTCTTCAAATTGCATCAACAGACGTTTTGCTTCGTCCATTGCATATTCTGTATCACGAAATTCTGTAAAACGAGAACTGCAAAAACAACGACGATATGTTTCATTTGCTTTGGCACAGAATTGATCCATACATGTTGCATACGCATCACGACAACCCGCATATCCGCCACCAATCTTGGAAACATCATCAAACACAGCCGTCGCACGTGCCAAACCTGCACGGGACACACCCGATGTTGATGCGTTTGTTGCACTGCGGGCTGTATTGGCTACATGTGCTGCCGCACTGCGTGCAATATTCATACCACTGCGTGCATTTGATAACTCTTGTTTTGCCTTGCTGGCATTTGCGGTCGCTGCACGTCCCGACACACGTCCAGCCGCCGGTGCCACAACCCCAGAACGGGCCACATTTGCATTTGCCCGACGTCCCGTGTTCGTGGTTGCCGCACGGGATACAACCGTCTGGGCAACATCTGTATTCCCATCCCCACGTTTAACTGCACTGCCATCAGCACGCTGGGGTGCAACAATGGAATTCGATGCAGCACGTGGATTTTGTGGTTGGGCCGCAACCAATGCACCTGTTGTGCAAACAGCTGTCAACAGGGCAGAAAACTTTATAAAATCGGCGATACGTGTTTTCAAATTTCACTCTCTCTAATGATATTTTATCACTTTTTGCCAATATGAATCAATACCGAATTATTCGATACAGCAATTAACCTTGCTTTTGACCCATTGACCTAACCGTTTAACCGTAGATTTTGATTCTGTGGCTTTAACAGTTTCTTTGGCATTTGTTTTTGCAATTTTTTTATCTGCAACCGGTGCCAGTTCACATGCCCCCGTTGCACGTTCATAAACTTCTGGTGCAATTTGCTTAACCCCCGTCAGGTCAATCAAATCCATATTAATCCCCCAGAACAGCGAATATAAATCATATGCTTTGTTGAACAGATTATACGCATCTTCACGATTGCCGGCGGCGATTGCCTTGGTGCCAACTTCCATCAAACGCATGGCACCTGCCAACAAATGCTTTGAAATGCACCAAACTTCACCATTTTCCGCCGTAGATTTCTTTACGATGCGTTCCATCAGTTCTTTACGCATATCACGCACAGTATTAATCAAATCATAAAAACCAGTTTTCTGGGTTTTTGCCCCACTGAAAAAGAAGTGTTCTTCCAGCGAAATCAAATTCATTAACGCAATCGACAGATCCTGGTCAGACGACAAATCCAGTGGATTTACTTTCTTGGCAGCATCAACCTGTTCAATCATTTCTTCCAGTGTCAATTTTTTTGCTTTTTTCAT
The DNA here is from genome assembly GCA_017502865.1 of Alphaproteobacteria bacterium. Lineage (GTDB taxonomy): Bacteria > Pseudomonadota > Alphaproteobacteria > Rs-D84 > Rs-D84 > Enterousia. Next base: position 94,961 of record JAFVUD010000005.1, read on the forward strand.
CTCACATTCCTTTTCTTAGCAAATAACAATACCCATCTTTGGCAACCAATGCAAAATCGCCCATACCACAACCGTTGTCACCAACAGACCTGTAAATGGCATAACAACTTTCTGGAATGGATATTTTGCATGTCCACCATTGTTCTTTTTGATATTTTCATACCACTTTTCCATTGTCCAAAATACCACAGACCCAATGATTGTCCCCAACAGAAACTGATCCATTCCCCAGATACAATTTGCCTTGTACACAACATAGGGCAGGGATGTTGGCACAAAATATACCAACGACAACAACGCATAATACGCCACAAAGTTCAAACCATACCAAAAACGCCCCTTAACCCCACGTTTTTTCATATAATTCGCCGTCCATCCAATCAACGAAAATGTCAATCCACCGGCCCAGATTGCGACGATAATATCGTCAACCCCGAACAAACGTGCACCTTCCAGGGCGGCCCCAACCGCAACCGTACACACCGGACAACCTGCATTGGCCATACCAATACCCGCCAATATTGCGGTCATCGCAAACAATATTTTTTTCATTAAAACGTCCTTTCCTTACTCAATTTTTTTAATCCTACAAAATTTACGCCCACTGGGTCAATATGATTTTATCACACCCCGCATATGTGCTGACCGTGCACGTGGATTATGCTCTAATTCCATTTCCGTTGGCACCTGGGGTTTAACAAGAACAAACGGTGCCGCCACCACAACCGGCATACGTGGATCACCCGGTGCCACTGTCCACTGCTTAAATGTGTTTTTTACAATCCTGTCTTCCAGCGAATGGAATGTCACACACAGACACTTGCCACCAACCTTTAATTTTTCTGGCACCACCGCCAACGCACGTTCAACTTCGCCCATTTCATCATTCGCCGCAATTCGCAATGCCTGAAATACGGGTGCAACATCTTTCGGATTGTGAATTAAATCACGCAATTCAAACGTTGTTTTGGGCAACGCATCTTTTATCGCACGTGCTAAAATTCCGGCCTTTTTAACATCGCCATAGTTACGCAACACGTCTGCTAATGCGGCAACAGACAAACGGTTAATCAATTCCGCCGCGGTTTCACCATCGCTTGACATACGCATATCTAATGGTGCATCTGCACGAAACGAAAAACCACGTTCTGGGATATCAATCTGCATCGAAGAAATCCCCAAATCGAAAACAATCGCATCAACCACTGTGTCTAATTTGTCCAGATTTGAAAACGCCATCGGCATAAATTGGAAACGGTCACCATATTCCTGCTTTATCGCATTTGCATCATCGACCACATTTGGATCACGATCAAACGCAATAACATTCGCCCCACGTTCCAAAAATGCACGGGTATAACCGCCGGCCCCAAACGTACAGTCCACAACCGTCTGGCCACGAATGTCGCCCAACGCATCCAGAACTGCATTCAACAATACAGGTATGTGTTTCATACTATTCAACCTCTACCTTAATCCCCAGACCGGCCAAATCGGTTGCGGTCGTCGCCCCCAATTCAACCCCGCCCGGCAACGCCATTGTTGCAACCTTGCCGGCACCATGCAGATTTAATTCCACACGTGTATATCCTGCACCCAATGCAGACAATGCCTTTTTAACATCGGCCAGTGAATTTTTATCCCACACATCCAATGTTATTTTGCGTGCAATCTTGGCAACCCATTGTGCCAACGGTGTAATAGAATCTACAAATATAGACACACGATCATCACGGTTTGACGTTTTGCCCGAAATCAATACCACTGTTTCGTTTGCCAATGTCTGGGCAAATTCAATCGCACTGTCCCCAAACGCAACAGCATCGATGTTGCCCGCACTGTCTGACGCATTTATCGTAATCATTTCTTTGCCAGTCTTGGTTTTTCTGCGCCCGAACGAGTTCACATTAACCGCAATTTGAACTGCCTTTCTGTCGCCCAACGCCGCCAAAGTTGCACTGGTTGTCAATCCCGCACGTGCAATCAAATGCTTATACTGGTCCAATGGATGTGCCGAAATATAAAATCCCAATGCCGACAATTCATTTTCCAGTTTTTGCCCAAACGTCCATGGGGCGGTTCTGGGCAAATTCTTGGTCAATCTGTCTTCGGCGACATCGTCTTCGACCGTATTTGCAAACAGCGACAACGAATTCGCACCTTCTTTGGACTTAGACGCATATGACAAAATCGCATCTGCATTCATGTAAATCGCCGCACGATTTGGTTCCAGCGAATCCAATACACCTGTTTTTGCAAACGCTTCTAAGATACGCTTGTTCATAATATGCGAAGTACGCTTGGCAAAATCGGTCAGGTTTTTGAATTTACCATTTGCATTTCTTTCTGCCACAATCGCATCTGTTGCGACGGTACCAACACCCTTTAATGCGGCCAGCCCATAAACAATCTTGCCATCTTTAACTGTGAACAAAGATTCACTTTTGTTAATATCTGGGGCAACAATATCGATTCCAAAGTTAGTTTTGGCATCATCTACGAATATCGCCAGTTGATCTGTGTCATTCAAATTACTGGACATAGATGCCGCCAAGAATTCCGGTGTATAATTCGCTTTTAGATATGCACACTGGTTCGCAACAATCGAATATGCAATCGCATGCGATTTGTTAAATGCATACTTGGCAAATTCCTTGAACTTTTCCCACAAATCTTTTGCTGTTGCACGGTCCAGGGTTCCTTCTTTTTCGCACCCTTCATAGAATTTACCTTCTAATTCGTCCAACATCTTGATAATCTTTTTACCCATCGCCTTACGCACGTTGTCCGATTGCCCACGGGTAAAGCCCGCCAATGCACGTGTCAACTGCATAACCTGTTCCTGGTAAACGATAATCCCATATGTTTCTTTCAAAATAGGTTCTGCCTTAGGATGCACATATTCAATTGCTTCTTCGCCATGCATACGTGCAATAAATTGCGGAATAAACGCAATAGGTCCCGGTCGGTTCAACGCATTCAACGCCGAAATTTCCAAGAAACTTGTTGGATGCATTTTACGCAGTGTTTGCTGAACAAACTGGGCATCAAATTGGAATATACCTTCGGTCAGGCCCTGTTGCCACAAACGCATCGTTTTTTCATCATCTGTTGGAATCTGGTCCAAATCAATATGAATTCCACGTGTCTGCTGAATTAACCGTGTTGCGTATTTCAGCACCACCAACGTTTCCAACCCCAAAAAGTCAAACTTAATCAATCCCGCAGATTCCAAATAGTGCCCGTCAAATTGACACGACGGCAATTGGTTGGCCGGGTCACGATAGACCGGTGCAATTTTCGTAGTAGGGCGGTCACCAATAACCACACCGCACGCATGTTGCCCCAGATTTCGCAACGAACCTTCTAATTCTTCTGCGACACTAACCACCTTGTTCATGTCTTCGTCATGCTGCAAAATATCCTGAATTTCTGTCGAAGAATTCACCGCATCTTTCAGTGTCTTGGCATCCTGGGGAATTAATTTAGATAATCTGTCTGATTTAGAATAGGGGATTCCATAAACACGCCCAATATCACGAATTGCACCACGTGCCTGCAAACTACCAAACGTGATAATTCGGCACACAGAATCATGTCCATATTTCTGGCAAACGTATTCCAGCACACGTTCAATCCCCGTCGGTTCAAAGTCCACGTCAAAGTCGGGCATTGAAATACGATCTGGATTCAAAAATCTTTCGAACAGCAATCCATACTTTAATGGGTTTACGTTTGTAATCCCCAACGCCCACGCCACAATAGACCCCGCACCCGAACCACGTCCAGGCCCCGTCAAAACATCATTATTTCTGCACCAATCGATATAGTCCGCCACAATCAGGAAATACCCCGGGAAACCCATACCGATAATAACACCCAATTCAAATTCTGCCTGTTCATAGTATGGTGCTGTATCTGTAATACCATGCTGTTCCAAACGACGTTTTAATCCCGCCATCGTATTGTCACGCAGCATCTGGCATTCTGTTTCCAAATCGTCCCCAAAACGTGGCAGCAATGGTCGTTCATGAACATTCACCATAAACCCACAACGATTTGCGATAATAACTGTATTTTCTATTGCCTCGGGCAGGTCGGAAAAGATTTCCGCCATCTGTTGTGCCGACTTAAAATATTGTTCAGACGATTTACGTGGTCTTTCTGGGTCAATAACCTTGGTCTGGCCCAAAACACAACTTAACGCATCCGCCGGTTCATAGTCTGCATCAGACCCAAAGCACACATCATTTGTTGCAACAATTGGAATATTTAATTCTTGGGCTATTTTCAAGAAACTGGGTTCGGTTTTTATCTGTTCTTCTAAACCAAATCGCTGAATTTCCATATAGAAACGATTGCCAAACAAACCCAACAAACGCTGGGCATATGTTCGGGCCAATTCTTCCTGATTTTCCAAAACGGCAACCCCAACCGGTCCCAAATGTGCACCCGACAAACAAATCAAACCATCTGTATGTTCGGCCAATTCGTCAAATGTAACATATGGCCCCAAATGATGATTTTCCGTACGCATATACATTATGCGGTTCAGTTCACACAGATTCAAATACCCCGGATGATTTTGTGCCAACAAAACAATCTTGGACAACGCATTTGAACGCAGCATTTTTGGATCAACATTATGCTGATTCAACGTAATTTCCACACCAATAATCGGCTGCACTTTATTTTTTGGCATAACATCTGAAAATTCCGCACAGCCCGACATCAAATTCGTATCCGTCAACGCACAGGCCGGCATACCCGCCGCCTGACACAGCACAGGAATATCCTTGATTTTCAGGGTACTTGCCCCGACCGAGAATCTTGAATGTACACGAAGATGAATAAATTGATTTTCCATGCCCAAACCATAGCAAATTTTTCGCCGTCGCCGCAACCAGATATTTCAATAAAAACACAAAAAAACGGGCCGGAATCCCGACCCGATATTTTTTACTTTAATTTTCCGCAACAGTGCTTGAATTTCTGTCCCGACCCACATGGACATGGGGCATTTCTGCGGGCGTCGCCGGTGGCCTGATTTAGCCCGGCATCGTGCTGTGCCCGTTCTTTTTCTGTTGCATCAACGTCTTCACGTGTCAATTCCATACGACAAATGTACGACACAGACATAATTTTGAAATTGTTCACTGTATTCTTGAACAAATCCAACGCTTCACGTTTGTATTCATACAGTGGATTTTTCTGGGCATAACCACGCAAACCAATCGCACTTTGCAGATAATCCATCTGTTGCAAATGACGTTTCCAGACCGAATCCAGTGCCCCCAACATCATCTGGCGTGATGCCATCTGCATTAATTCTGGGCCGTATTTATTTGCCTGGTGTTCATATCTACGCATTGCCAGATTGACCAATGTTTCATATGCTTTGCGTTCTGTGATATTTTCATCTGTTTTCCATTTTTCAATATCTGTAATATCCAACGCAAACGTACGCATCATAGCATTGTGAATCCCGTTCAGGTTCCAATCTGCCTGATGTGCCTTTTCTGGGATACAGTTTTCACAGATAATTTCTACCACATCACCAATCATTTCATGTGCCAGCGATGTTAAATCCTGGGCCGTCATCAGTTCATCACGTTGTTTGTAAATCACTGTACGCTGTTCGTTCATAACGTCATCGTATTTCAGCAATTCTTTACGTGCTTCGAAATAGCGGGCTTCTACGCGTTTCTGGGCTTTTTCCAATGCTTTTGTAATCCATGGATGCGTAATCGCTTCACCGGTTTTCAGCCCCAGTGTCGTCAGCATACCATTCAAACGTGCCGCACCAAAGATACGCATCAAATCGTCATCCAATGCCAAGAAAAACTTAGAATCCCCTGGGTCACCCTGACGACCAGAACGACCACGCAACTGATTATCAATACGACGTGATTCATGACGTTCTGTACCAATTACATACAGTCCACCAACATCCAGAACCAATTTTTTATTGGCTTCGATTCTGTCATAGATTTCTTTTTTCTTTTCTTCGAAATCTGGTGCATCTTTATCCAACGTCGCAATCAGTTCTTCTGCATTACCACCCAATTTAATATCGGTACCACGTCCCGCCATATTTGTTGCAATTGTGACCGCCCCTGGGGCACCCGCCTGGGCAACAATTTTTGCTTCGGATTCGTGATGTTTAGCGTTCAAAACCGCCGGTTCAATCCCCAGTTTTTTACGCACAATCGCCGCCAATTCTTCGGACTTTTCAATTGAAACAGTCCCCACCAGAACCGGCTGTTTGCGTTTCATACAATCTTCGATTTGTTTCAAAATCGCATCATATTTTTCATCTTTATTACGATAGATTTCGTCATGATGATCGACACGTGCCACCGGACGATTTGTTGGAATAGAAACCACACGCAATTTATAGATTTCTTCAAATTCTGCCGCTTCGGTCATTGCTGTACCGGTCATCCCAGACAACGATGGATACAGACGGAACAGATTCTGGTACGAAATACTGGACACAGTCTGGTTTTCAGGCTGAACCTGAACATGTTCTTTGGCTTCGATTGCCTGGTGCAAACCTTTGCCAAAACGACGCCCGGTCATAACACGACCTGTAAATTCGTCCACGATTAAAATTTCACCATTACGCACAACATAGTTCACGTTTTTCTGGTACAAATGATGTGCCAACAAAGACTGCTGGATATGCATAACCAATGCCGCATTTTCAGACGCATACAAATTGTCGCCAACCAACAAATCCGCTTCTTTCAGTAAACGTGTTGCCGTATCAACCCCAGATTCTGTCAATGTCACATGACGATCTTTTTCATCTTTTTTGAAATCATCTTCTTTCAGCATTGCAACAACCGCATCAACCTTGGCATACAGTTCACTGGTATCTTCGGCCGGCCCTGAAATAATCAGTGGCGTACGTGCTTCGTCAATCAAAATACTGTCAACTTCGTCAACGATTGCAAAAAAGAATGGACGCAACACCTGTTGCTTTTTTGTGAATTTCATATTGTCACGCAGATAGTCAAATCCCAATTCAGAATTCGTCACATACGTAATATCACATGCATATGCTGCACGTCTTTCTTCGTCGGTCATATCATGCTGAATAATTCCAACCGTCAACCCCAAGAAACGATAAATCTGGCCCATCCAATCTGCGTCACGTGATGCCAGGTAATCGTTAACTGTAATCAAATGTGCACCTTTGCCATGCAACGCTTTCAAATACATTGCCAACGTCGCAACCAGTGTTTTACCTTCACCGGTTTTCATTTCTGCAATTTGGCCATTGGTCAAAACCATACCGCCAATCATCTGGACATTAAAGTGTCGCAGACCAATCGTACGCACCGATGCTTCACGCACCAACGCAAAGGCATCTGGCAGAATATTTTTTTCTTTTTCACCATTTGCCAAACGTTCACGCAGCACAACTGTTTGCTGACGCAATTCATCATCTGACATTGCATGATATTTTGGTTCCAAATCGTTAATCAACGAAACCGTTTTATCATAGCTTTTTACAATTCTGTCATTTGCAGAACCCAACAATTTACTAAAAACATTAAACATCGTTCTTTCCTTAGCTTTTTATCACAAAATCTATAGCAATTTTGCACCTTTCGGTCAAGTCACTTTATCATATAATGCTAATATTTTGGCCGACAAGTACTTAAAAAGACAAAAAATTACATTTTTTTGATTTTTTAAGGGGATTTTTCATAAAAAATGTGTTATATTACATGCGACCAAGGGGGGATTTTATCATGCGTGAACCTGTTCAAAAGTTAAGCACAGCCAATATTACCAGCGAAACATACACAATCGCACCCAGCCAGATTGACTACATCGCCCAAATATTTGGAAATACTGTTGCAGATACAATGAACATGCGTACATTTGCCCCAAAAATTCGTATGATTGCCGAACGTGCATTGCGACACGCACTGGGGGCGGCCCGCACCATGGGTGAAAAGAAATAATTCCACCAACAACTATCAACTTGAAAAATCATATTTTCGTGCTATTATTGCACCCGCAGATGCACAGGACATGGCGGGACTAAACAACCCGAGGAAAGTCCGGACTGCATGGGACAACACACCGGCTAATATACCGGGCGGGGCGACCCGACGATTAGAGCAACAGTGACGAAACGATTTAATTCGAGTGAAACGGGCAATCTCTGTGTGCAGCAACCTCAAATAGACCACCTATATGCGTCCCACATTGGTGGCGGGTAGGGGGCTTGACAAGTATGGTAACATACATTGCAGATTAATCATGTCCACTACCGTTATTTGGTGTCTAAACCACACTGGATTTCGGCAGGACAAAATCCGGCTTATCGTGCATCTGCCCACGTCCCTTTGGGGCGTGTTTTTTTATTTTTGTTGTTGCTTCAAATTGTGAATCAATTCCACAAACAAAATCCATGCACCATCCAGTGCAGCATCACGCCACTTTGGACTTTGTGGATACCAACTTTCGGTCAGGTTATTGAATGTCTGGGTACTGATATGCCCATGGTTCAGCAAATCATATCGTGCATCACCCATATCCATACGTTTGTACACAGGCGACATAATCGGGAATTCACCGGTACCAATTTCAAAATCTGCCGTATAGACCGGAATTTCTGGGGTACCATATCGTGTTTCCAAACAATCCACCAAATCCCCCAATAACACCGGACCATTTTTCGCACGTTCATCTGGAATTACAGCGGTCGCCACCAATAAATCTGTAAAATATTTCGTGTTTTTATGTTCTGCCGGATGTGACACCAACAACTGGCGTGTCACACGCCCACGCTTTCTGTCAAATCGCCCCACACCTGTATGCAACCCAATCGACACCAATGACGTTGCATCACGCATAATTTCATCATAAATATGCATTGTCATCTTGTTTTCCATCATTGGTGCAGAACCACCATAAAACAATCCATACGGGTGCTTATATTGACCATGGCTAATCGCATCCCACGCACCATCCGTCAAATGTTCACTGCGGAATTTTTTAATTGCATTCTTTTTCGCAACCGCATCTGGCTTTGACAACAATAAATCATGTGCTAATTCATATTTTGGATTCTGGGGCAAGGTTTCTGGTCGATTAAAATCAATACCAAAGTTTCTGTTCAAATCCACCAATCCGCCATGCTTATTATCCATCACTTCACGCATACGGTTCTGCATACCCCAACCATTAATTGCATGGATTAAAACAAAAGTATATTTTGCCTGCATTTCTGGGGTTAAATTACGTGCCAATTTATCCAAAAACATATTCTGGGCGGCACTGCCGAAATAGCCTTCTATACCATGAATACCTGAATTTATAACAACCTTGTTCGGGCCGTTTCCAATCAAAACATATGGGATATCAAAATCATGTCCATCTGCAACACACCACCGCAAATCCCCACGCATTGACGCATTTCTAAAGAATTTATCCGTGGCCTGGTACCAGTTCTCAGAATAATATGCATCTTTCTTCATCATTTACCCCCATATGCTATTATTCTCTCTCACCGTATCCCTGCTACATAACTTTCCCTTGTGTTGGATAAAAAGTCAACTGAATTTTTTCCCACTTGGCATATTCATTTGTCGGCAACATCTTAAACGGCTGACACGTATTAATCGCATCACGAATTGTTTCCAACACATATGCAAATCCCGGGTCTGTTTCCGCACGGGCGGCCGATTCAAACCACACATCACGAACGGTTCCATTTTTACGCAATGTCAAATGTGCGACCGCACGAATATCTGAAACATCTGGCCGTTTGGTGTCTATTGACCAACAACGTGTCATTGCCACACGCAACGCATCGACCACCGAAACCGTCATTGTACGGTCCAGTGATAAAACCTCTCGATTAACACGAACAACCGTTTTCTTTTTAGGCACCGGCTTGTCATCTGTCTTTTGTTCCTGGACATCTGCCTTTTCTTTTGGCGTATCCTTTTTGTCTTCATCAACCAGTGTTGGTGTTTCGATTGGCTTTGCTTCTTCGGCCGGTTCTGGTTCTGGCTGTGGTTCTGGTTCTTTTTGCGGTTTTGGCTTTTCTTCGGCCTGGGTTGGTGTACCAACATTTCTTAGAATTGTTTCATCACCCGAAATTTTTACGTTATCCAAATCAATTTCCATAATTTGAATTCTGTCTGGTGTCACCAATTCTGCCCGTTCCAACACCAACGCAAACGAAGTAATCATAACCGCCACCAAAAACAGGTGTCCACCAATCGACATCAGCAAATTTTCAGAATTAAAACGCCGCCACCAACTGTTCATATCTGTATTACTCCGGCTGGGTGCGCAGACCAACTTTCTGGAAACCTGCGTCCTTTAATCTGCCCATCATAGACATAACCGCACCATAATCCGCACTGCTGTCACCACTAATCATAATGGTCAAATCTGGATTTTCACCACGCATTGCAACGGCACGCTTTACGATTTCATCACGTTTTAATTGTGTTTCCGCCAAATAATATCTGCCGGCTTTGTCTACACTGATTTGAATGGCATGATCATTACCCGTCATCGCAGACCGCCCCGCACGTGGCAAATCCAAATCAATACCTGTGGTCATCATCGGGGTTGTCACCATAAACACCGCCAACAACACCGTCATAACGTCAATCATCGGTGTCAATTGAATTCCACCATCAAACTGTCTGCGTCTGATTCTTGACATTCTTAAATCCCCCGATTATTTCTTTGATTTCAATTCACGACGAACATCTTCTAATCTGTCATACAATTCATCAGATTTTTTTGCAAAAACCTGGTGTGCAATACCCGCCGGCACAGCCGCAATCAGCCCCAACGCTGTTGTTCCCAACGCAACTGCCAAACCTGGGGCAATAACACCAATGCTGACCGATTGATTCACGCCAATTGATGCAAACGAATCCATAACACCCCAAACCGTACCAAACAAACCAATGAACGGTGAAATGTATGCCACCATGGCCAAGAACCACAGATTTTTATCAAACGGTTTAATTAATCTGTCCACTATCACCGCCAAATTATCACTTGGCTTGATTTTAACAGGATTCTTTTTATTCATACGCCACAAACGGATTTTTTCAATAATGACCGCCCATGACATAACACTGAACCCAACCAACACCAACGACACCAACAATGTCATCCAGTCACTTGTGAACAAATTTAACAATGAAAAATTATTCGTCATTTTCCCTTTCCTTTCTGTTTTTTTATTTATACCAATTGTGCGATAAATTCTTCTGGTATGCGTCTAGGCCGCATATTTCCGCCCAAATACGCAACTTTGATGTTTATTATAGCACATTCCACATCGTCTTTCACGAACTTTTGTTCAATCCGTACAATTGCCGACCCAACATCTGTCACTCTGGTTTCTACGACAATATCGTCGGCCGCATGCAGCGGTTGCAAATATTTGATATTTAATTCCCGAACAACAAACCCAATATCATCGCCCACAACCACATGCCCACGCAGCCAATTCATACGGGCACGTTCTGCAATTTCCAGATATCGTGCATGATAAACAATACCTTCGGCATCGGTATCAGCATATGCGATTGTGAATGGAAACTTATGCACTTTCATTTTTTATACCCCACCGCATCTATCCCCAGTTCATCTTTTAAACGTGCCGATACACGCCCCCGGATTTCGTCCAAGACACGTCGCAACACTGGTTCAAAATCAAACATTTTGGCAAATTCATCATCAAAGAACAATTTCCAATAAAAACCATTTTCAAAACTGCCCACATACGCTAAATCTTTGGCACACATGTGTTGCACCGCTGTATCCATAACATCCAACGCCTTGACCAATTGTGATTCTTTGGATTGCCGTGCTTCATATTCCGCAAACAAATCTGCAATACGTTCATTCTGTAAAATCCCCAGAATTTGTTTCACCGCCGCTGTTTCCGCTGCATGCTTTTGTTCCCGCACCTGGGGTGTTTGTTCGTGCAGTGGAACATCATGTGCAATCGCTTCGGGCAAATCATGAATCAAACACAATTCCATCACCCGTCGCATATCATAGTCATTTTGGAAATAGGGCTGTAACACCATTGAAATCATCGCCATATTCCACGAATGCGATGCAACCGCCTGGGGCATATCATCTGACATACGGGTCAAACGATATTCGCATTCCAGTTTTTCAGCAATGGTCAAAAAATCTACGATATTTTTCATTTTTCCAGCCCCAGATGCTTATACCCCGCATCTGTTATAATACGACCACGTGGCGTACGCTGAACAAATCCCAACTGCATTAAATAGGGTTCAATAACATCTTCGATTGTGTCACTGGGCTCTGACAAAGCCGCCGCCAGGTTTTCGATTCCAACCGGACCGCCGGCATAGTACTTTACAATCATATTCATGTATTCACGGTCTATTTCATCTAACCCACATTCGTCAATATGTAATTGAAACAGGGTGGTTTTTATCGTATCTGCTGTAATTTGCCCTTTGCCCAACGCAGATGCAAAATCACGTGCACGTTTCAGCAAACGGTTCGCAATACGTGGCGTACCACGTGCCGACCGTGCCAACATCAGTGCCCCATCTTCATCAATCGGTGTCCCCAAAATATTCGCACTGCGTCGTATAATCTTGGCCAAATCTTCTGGTGAATAGAACGTCAAACGCAAATCAATTCCAAATCGGTCACGCAATGGATTCGATAACAATCCCGTACGTGTCGTCGCCCCAACCAACGTAAATGGTGGCAAATCAATACGCACACTTTTTGCACTGGGGCCTTCGCCCAACATAATATCCAACTTGAAATCTTCCATTGCAGAATACAGCACTTCTTCTATTGCTGTCGGCAAACGGTGAATTTCATCAATAAACAAAACATCCATCGGTTCCAACGCTGTCAAAATTGCTGCCAAATCCCCTTGCTTGGTCAACATAGGTGCCGCAGTTGCCCGGAAATTAGTCCCCAATTCATTTGCCACAATATGTGCCAACGTTGTTTTACCCAACCCCGGGGGACCGTACAGCAACACATGATCCATCGCTTCGCCACGACTGCGTGCCCCGGACACAAACACAGACAAATTCTGCTTTAAACTTTCGTGACCAATAAAATCCGCCAATGACCGTGGACGAATGGTCGCCGCCATATCATCTGGAATATTTGCATCTAAAAATCGTTCTTTGTTCTGCATATCTTACAACAACTTGTCTTCTGCATTTTCACGACCAACATAGGCCTTTAAATCATTATACATTTGACGCAAATCTGCCGGCTGACCATAACTGGCATCTGCGTTTTTGACACGAATGGTTTCCAAATCAATCTGTGCCTGCTTTTTCAAGATCTGGGTTAAATGTGTTGCGAATGCCTTGGCATCGTCTGTTTCGTTTGCCCCCTGCAACAACAGCCCACGATTTGGACGTGGTGACAAGAATGCAAAATCAGACACCGACGAATCCGGCGACACCAATGCAAACCCTGAAACTTCGGGCCGACGCATCATGGCCTGTAAAACATACCATGCACCCAACTGATGTCCCGCCAACCAGATTTTATCACTGTCTTCATTGTGATTTTGAATCCAGTCAATAACGGTTGCAATGTCCAACATATTTTCAGATGTCGTACCAATGGTACCTGCGGAATCGCCGACCCCACGATAATTAAATCGCACCACAGAAAAGCCAATATCCATAAACGCACGGAACATTGCATATGACACACGATCATTCATATGATATTTCTGGCGTGGATTCCCCGACAGAACCACCGCCAACGGTGCATTTGGCAATGCCGATTTATGATAAACCGCATGCAATTTTCCTGATTCACCTGTAATAATGATATCGACCATTTCCTTTTTCCCTTGTTTTAATTCGTACCTAATTTAGAACAAACCATTTATAATTTTCAATAAAAATATTTTTGTTTTGACACAATAATCAAAAATGTTCTAATATTTACCTAAGAGAAAGAAAGGCTTGGAGATGTCACGATACAAATTACTGTCATTTTTACTGGTTTTATGCACATCTGGCGCATTTGCCCAGACTGAAATTGTCGAACAAAATTTCCAGACAGTTTATACTGAAACCCCGGTTCAGTCCTATTATGCATACCCAGACGATCCAAATTTCATCCCAGAAACAGAATTTATGGAACGTGCCGACAGCCTGGATTATGACCAGAATATCGAAGCCGCCCGCATAGAAGAGGGCAACATGCATCCCGGCGTGATGTTTGCAAACCGCCCAATGGTAATTTGTCGTAATTTCGGTTGCACACGCCTGAACGACCGCATTACACGCACATTCTTGTTCAACAGCCTGGCAAACATGTTCATGATGAACGCACATTCACGTGTATATATTTGTGAAGCCGACCCATTCTCACGCGATTGTCTGCAATCTGGGATTTCTTTCCCTGTCCGCAGCGGCATCGCCAACGCATTGGTCAAAATACCCAAGGCCACCGTTTCCCAGGTCAGCGTTTCAACCGGCCTGTCCAAGGCGACTGTTGGTATGACCTATGAATTTTTGGTAAACGGCATTGACCGTGTGTGCGAACCAACCGTTATGGATATTATGGTCCCAATTAATTCCGAAGCCGTTCTGTCCAACCGTGAATTTGCCTGCAAAATGACCAGCGATGGCATCAGCAGCGTATCTTTGATGATAAGTTTGGACTACATCGATCTGGACTATGGCATCTTGGGCGGTTATTACTCGTTGGGGATGCAGGGGCCAACAACCGGTGGCGGCACCGGCTATGCATTATTCAAAACTGAATTCACAACCGGTGGCATGACATTCCGTGCCGCAATCACTGGCGAAGAAGATGCCATGGGCGCCAACAATGCATTCATGACAATCCAGCCTGGCGAATATGCGGTTGAACCACTGGAAAAATAATTTGCGATTTCTGATTCATGGTTTATGATTCTATGTAACACAGACTATCAGGAATCCTATAAACCTTGAATCATAAAGCAAATAAGATATGAGTAAGACTGTTTTAATTATTGACGACGACGACATTTTACGCAAAGCCCTGGCACGTGGTTTACGCACATCTGGGTTTAATGTTCTTGCATCTAATTCTGCCGAAAACGCAATAGAAGTCTTGGCACGCACCACAGTTGATGCGCTGATTCTGGATCGCATGATGACCGGCATGGATGGTTTAACCCTGTTAAAGAAATTACGCCGTGACGGCAACACAACCCCAACAATCATGTTAACCGCAATGACCGGGGCCGAAAATGCCATTGATGGTCTGGCGGGCGGGGCAGACGATTATTTGGCAAAACCATTTCAACTGCGTGAACTGGAATTACGCTTGAATAATATTATTAAAAAACACGATTCCACAGACCTGAAGATGCCAACCGGCCTGGTATTCACAGACGATGAATTCTTTGTACAAACAAATGGCAACCCGCCACAACTGTTGGCACTGTCTGGCGAAGAAAAGAAATTATTACAGCATTTAACCCGCCCATTGGGAAACATTGCCGCTGCGGCCCCAATGGTCGCAAAACGCTTGCGTGCGAAATTAAATATAGTATTATCTAACCTGGACATCATAACAATTCGCGGTCGTGGATATAAACTAATCGACAAAAACACGACCCATGAACAGAACTAAAACCCAAAGGGGACACACATGAAATTGATGCCACGCACCTTTTTATGGCGCACAATATTGATGATTTTAATCCCATTGGTAATCGCCCAGATTATCGTTGCCAACGCATTCTTTGGCAACCACTGGTCACGTGTACATGCGACATTGGCCCGCACATTATCTGGTGAAATTGCAACCATGATGAACTTTATGGATTCTGGCGACAGTGTTGCAACCCAGCGACTGGCCAAAGACATTGGCATTAACGTCACGATTAACAACCACCTGAACCGACCACGCCACAACGACAACAATGCCCGTGAAACAGGATTGCTGGCCGACGAGTTATCAAAACGCCTGAAACGTCCTGCCCAAATTTACATGGACCGTGGCAAACGTTTGGTATATGTGGACGTTCCAACCAAAGACGGCCAAATCGCAACATTTGGCACATCACTGTATCGTATTTATTCGACCAGTGCCGAAGTTTTCTTGATTTGGCTGCTGGGGTCAATATTAATTGTGTCTGTTTTGGTGGCACCATTTATCATTGTACACACCCGCAGCATCAAACGCATCGCCCGTGCCGCCAGCCGCTTTGGCCGTGGCCTGGACGCACCTGGATTTGTTCCAACCGGTTCCAAAGAAATTCGTGAAGCCGCAACATCTATGATTGTAATGAAAGAACGCCTGAACCGTTACAATCGTACACGTACAGATATGTTAAATGCGGTCAGCCACGACCTTAAGGCACCATTAACCCGCATGCGTCTGGCGGTCGAAACGGGTTCTGCATCAGATGCCGATTTAATCCGTGATATTGACCGCATGACCGAAATGGTGAACGGCTATCTGGCGTTTGCACGTGGTGAAATGCCTGAAATCGAACAGGCCACCGAATTACCCGCAATGTTAATTCGTACCGCCCGTGATGCCGCCCCAGACAAAGAAATTGAAACAAATTTCCCAGACACACCGGCCCAGTTTTATGCCCGTCCAATGGCATTGGCCCGTGCGTTTGGCAACATCATTGAAAATGCGGCCCGCTATGCGACCAAGAAAATCAAAATCACTGAAATCGATTCCGAAGACCATATCGAAGTCATCATCGAAGACGACGGTCCCGGAATCCCAGATGACCGCAAAAAAGATGCCATGCGTCCATTTGTACGTCTGGACGACGCACGTGGTACCGACACCGGCGGCACAGGTTTGGGATTGTCGATTGCACAAACGGCATTTGAAAATCACGGTGGCCAAATGTTCCTGGAAAACAGCGAACTGGGTGGTCTTAAAGTAAGAATTGTTTTACCAATATAATTAAATAATGGGACAGGGGTATTAAGAAATGAATTTGTACAAACACGTATCTGATGCAATAAACGAAAAACTGGGAACCGTTGTAAAATTGGAAGTTCCCCGCAATCGTGAATTTGGTGATTTTTCTACAAACGCAGCCATGGTTATGGCCAAATCCGCTGGTAAAAACCCACGTGAATTGGCGGCTGAAATCGCACCAAAACTGGCCCAATTGCCATTTGTTGCCGACACATCTATTGCCGGTCCAGGTTTCATTAACATCAAATTACGTGACGAATTCATTTGGGAATCTGCATCCATGGACCAATCCCCACGCACAGACACCCCACAAACGATTGATTTAGATTATGGTGCGTACAACGTTGCCAAATCATTACACATTGGCCACCTGCGTACATCTATCGTTGGTGACACATTTAATCGCATTGCTAAATTGCTGGGACACAAAACATATTCATGGAACCACATTGGCGACTGGGGCAAACCAATGGCATTGGTTATTGCATGGATTGAACGTCTGCATCCAGAATTACCATATTTTTCAGACAATTTTGATGCGAACATCCCGGTTGACTTTGAAATCGACCCTGCGGAATTAAACACATACTATCCATCGGCCAGTGCATTTGCCAAAGAAAACCCTGAATTCCAGGCCCACGCCCAGGATATCAAGGCCCATTTCCAAGATGGCCATGCCGGATATTTTGCATTGTATGAAAAGTTCCTGGAAATCTCGTTAAAAATGATGAACGAAACCGTCCAGCGTTTGAACATTTTGCCATTCGATTATGATTTGGGCGAACGCAACGCGGCACAATACCTGCCGGCGGTCGAAGAAATCCTGCGTGCAAAAAATTTAATCGAAGAAAGCGATGGTGCCCAGGTTATCGTCGTAAAACGTGAATCTGATAACAAACCAATGCCACCATATATGTGGACCGATTCCCGTGGGGCAGACACATACGATTCAACCGACCTGGCGGCGGTATATTGTCGCAAACAGACCGACAATCCAAACAAAATCATTTACTTTACAGACCTGCGTCAAAGTCTGCACTTTGAACAATTGTTCCGTGCCGCCGACATGTCTGGCATATTCCCATATGAAAATTTTGAACATATTGGATATGGCACAATTAATGGCACAGACGGCCGCCCGTTTAAAACCCGTGATGGCAATGCCGCCGGTCTGGACGATATCATTGATGCTGTAAACGATGCCGTAAACGCACGTGTTGCAGAATCTGGCAAAAATCTGGACAGTGACACAATTTCCGCCATTGCTTTGGCTGCGGTTAAATTCAACGACCTGTTGCACGACGTGCGTTCGGACTATATCTTTGATCCAAATTCCGTCACCAGTTTCGAAGGTCGCACCGGCCCATACATTCTGTACACAGCCGTTCGTTTGAACAGTGTATTGAAACGTGCCACCGCCGACACAGATGCATCATACATGCCAATGAACGCCGACGAACGCAATTTGTTGATTGGAATCCTGGATTTCGAACGTACTGTCCACAGTGCATTTGAAAACCGTGCAACCGACATGATTGCAAACTATGCATACGATTTGTGCCAGTTGATAAACACATTCTATCACAATTGCCCAATCCTGCGTGAAGACATTGACACCAAAACAAGGGCAGGCCGCCTGCACATCGTCCGTCGTGCCCAGGACACATTGGCAAAAACAATTGATTTGATGGGATTAAAAATACCATCTGAAATGTAGTTCTGTAAAAAAATGTCCCAAAACGGGACATTTTTATTACCCAACATTTATTTTCCCCCACCCCAAACAGATGGAATGTTGGCATAATCATCCAACCCTGTATCATCTTTATACATATTCCCAACCTGAGCATTTGTGGCATCTGGCCAAATATCATACAAATACACGCCTTCTATTGTTGCAGACGGTCCCGACAAATCATACGCACGATAAAACATTTCCATAAACATCCCAGACTGGGCATCGCCTTGTATTTTACCAAAGATTTCACCATCAAAACCGGTCAAGCCCGAACAATTAAAAAATGTGCGGTAAAACATTTGAACCGCTGGTGGCCCATATATTCCACCAAATAACCCCCCAGGTAAATTACCACTTAAACCGGAACAACCTGCAAATGTGTTATAAAACATTTTTTCTGCTGGCACGCCTGCAATGCCTGCAAACAATGTCGCCGGCACCTGATATTCCAGCGCTGCACACGAATTAAATGTCCCTTCGAACATTCGTTTAGCCGGGGAACCATTTATACCTGCAAACAAATTCGCAGGAATTGCCCCCGTCAACCCCTTGCACGAAAAGAAAGTATTCCCAAACATCAATTCCTGTGGTGCACCATCAAACACACCAAACAATGCATCTGGAATACTACCACGCAACCCCGTACAACCATAAAATGTTGCATTATACATCCTTTGTGCTGGTGCACCATTTATCCCAGCAAACAAACCATTTGGAATTTCTGAAATACCCGTACACCCAGAAAAAGTACCATGAAACATATCACGGGCAGGCGGTCCACTTATTCCCGCAAACAAATTCCCTGGTACCGTGGTCAAACCCGCACAATTTTCAAATGTACGATAAAAAACACCCTCCATAGGTTCGCCCACAACCC
The DNA here is from genome assembly GCA_017502865.1 of Alphaproteobacteria bacterium. Lineage (GTDB taxonomy): Bacteria > Pseudomonadota > Alphaproteobacteria > Rs-D84 > Rs-D84 > Enterousia. Next base: position 114,553 of record JAFVUD010000005.1, read on the forward strand.
CTTCAAACAATTCTTCTGGAACAGCCCCTCGTAACCCCGTGGCACCACTAAATGTCGCATAAAACATATTTTTTGTAGGTTTGCCACTAACACCATAAAACAGTGCAGGGGGAATTTGTCCCTCTAACGCCGTATTCCCAGCAAAAGTAGAATAAAACTTTGGCTGTCCACCATTTGCCAATGTGGAAAATATATACCCCAAACTACCCGACACCTTTTTAATATTCACATTATCTTTAAAGCTAACTGCTGCAACCGTATTACTGCTACTGTATGCAGTCGCCTTTCCACCCATTTCAATGTCGTATGCGCCCGGCAATTCATAGGTATGTGAATACAGTGTTTCATTAGTATCATCTCTATCGATAACGTCTTCTTTACCATCACCCCAATTTATATAAAATTTTCCTTTGGCAGATATAGTTAACGAAAACTCAACTGTATCCTCTGTAGTTTTTATCTTAAATGGTGCCCCCATATATTTAATCAGTGTTTCCACAGCTTCATTTGTTGCCACAGAATCTGCTGCCGCTGTTGTTGCATATTCTGTTCTTGCATAGCTGGTTGTGGGCCAACCATTCAATTTTTTATTTGCCACATCTATCGCCGCCAGCAAATATTCCATATTCGCCACAACCGACAAATCTGTTAGTTCTTGGTTGTACGGAACCTCTACCCCCCATTTTTGTGCAATCAAATCATGAATATATCCAACATTTACAACCGGTCCGGCGTATACTGCCGATCCCAAAAACACCATTAAAAAAAGGCCCAAAATCTGTCGCATCATTCAATACAATTAGTCTGCAGGCGGCAACGGTGGGGTAGGCACATGCAAAGTTCCTGCAATGGTATAATCTCCCTTCAATGTCTGTTTTGCATTTTCTGACAAATCAACTTTTTCTTCTAATCTGGTTTCAACATATTCGACAGATGCCAAGTCTGCATACGCCACTTGACTGAACAAAACCAAGAAAAACAAAACCAGTTTACGCATCAAACAAAAAATCCCCAACACATGTTTTATACAAAAAACAATGCGTCATCCTCCCTTACAATATATTATCAACCTATATTATATCAAAAAGCCCACTTTATAGACAAGAGATTATTATCAAACGTATTTTATGCGGTATAATGGTACCATATCATTTTTTCTTGACTTTTCTGCTGGGTTGGGGCATAATAGGCCCGCTTTAATTTATAAACTAAAGGTAAAACAACAATGGCAGCGACAAAATCGTTAAAAAAGTGCGAATTAGAAGCCAAATGGTATCTGATTGACGCAACTGATTGCACATTGGGTCGTTTGGCGGCATACACTGCCAACATCCTGCGTGGCAAGCATAAGCCAACATGGACACCAAACATGGATTGTGGTGATCATGTTATAATCATCAACGCAGACAAGGTTGCCTTGTCTGGTAAAAAGGCCGACAAAGATCGTTTCTTCTGGCACTCTCTGTGGACAGGTTCTTTGAAATCTCGTACATTGGGCCAGATGCGCAGCGAAAAACCAGAACAGTTGGTATTCAACGCTGTAAAACGTATGATGGGCCGCCGCACAGCAGTTGCATTGGCAAACCAGCGTTTGACCAAATTGCACGTATATGCTGGTGCAGAACACAAACACGAAGCCCAGAAACCAGAAGTTATTGATTTCGCAGGCTTGAACCGCAAGAACAAAAGGGGCGAATAATGGCAGAAGCAAAGAAAACAGCAACCAAGACAGTCAAAAAGGCTGCCCCTGCAAAAACAACTGCTAAAAAAGCACCAGTTGTTGCACCAAAATTGAATGACGCAACATATGCAACCGGCAAACGTAAAGATTCTGTTGCCCGTGTATATTTGATGCCTGGTAAAGGCAACATCATCGTCAACGGCAAACCATCTGCTGAATACTTCCGTCGTGCTGTATTGCAGATGATTATCGCCCAGCCATTCGGCGTAACAAAACGCGAAACATCTTATGACATTGTTGCAATGGTCGAAGGTGGCGGTTTGTCTGGCCAGGCCGGTGCCGTTAAACACGGTATTTCCAAAGCATTGGAAAAAGCAGAACCAGAATTGCGCGCTGCGTTAAAGGCCGCTGGCTTCTTGACACGCGACAGCCGTGTTGTTGAACGTAAACACTACGGTTTCCGCAAGGCACGTCGTTCTACCCAGTTCAGCAAACGTTAATTTGCATGGACCAAAATCAAATCCCGCCCTGTGCGGGATTTTTTATTATTGCTTTCACCAAAAAACATTGTATAATCACACGGCAATTCCATTTAACTAGGGGAAAACATATGTTCAAAAAAGAAAAAATCAAAGACTTGCACTATTCAGTAAACGGCTTGATTTCTGCAGATGAATTGCAGGCAGCCGCCGACGAAATTTTGACTGAATACGGCAAAAAAGTTAAAATGCCTGGTTTCCGTCAGGGCAAAGTTCCATTATCAATTCTGCGTCAAAAATACAATGCATCTGCATACGGCGAAGCAATTGACAAATTGATGAATCGTGATTTGGAAAACTATGTCGCAGACAAAAAAATCCGTCTGGCCGGTGCACCAAAAGCCGATTTGGCCGGCTGGGAAATTGGCAAAGATGCTGAATATTCATTAGAATTCGACATTCTGCCTACATTGCCTGCAATCGATTTGGAAAAAATCACAGTAACCAAGAAGGTTGCCCAGTTAGACGAAGCCGAAGTTGAAAAGGCCCTGGAAAACATCCGCAAATCACGCAGCGTTGCTGAAAAACAGGATGAAAAATACAAAGCCGCCAACGGTGACGTTGCCGTTATCGACTTCAAAGGTTTCATTGGCGACGAAGCATTCGCCGGCGGCGAAGCCAAAAAGCATCACTTGATTTTGGGCTCTGGTGCGTTTATCCCTGGGTTCGAAGACCAAATCATCGGCCACAAGGTTGGCGACAAATTCGACGTAAACGTCAAATTCCCTGCCGACTATCATGCAGAAAACCTGGCGGGCAAAGATGCACGCTTTGCTGTCGAAATTCACGAAGTTCGCAAACACATTTTGCCTGAACTGAACGACGAATTGGCAAAACAGGTTGGCCAAGAATCAGTCGAAGCCCTGCGTGAACACATCCGCAAAATCATCACTGAACAATATGACGAAGCGGCAAAACGTGAAATGCGTAACGAATTGTTGGACACATTGGCCGACAAAGTAAAACTGGATTTGCCAGAAACATTGGTTGAACAAGAATTCAACATGGCAAAATCTGAATTCGACCGCAATCATTCACATTGCCACGATGAAAAATGCGACCACAAATGGGACGAAAAATCAGAACGCAAAGATGCTGAACGTCGCGTAAAATTGGGTTTGATTTTGGCCGAATGGGGCACCCAGAACAAAGTCGAAGTCACCCGTGACGACCTGCAACAGGCTGTCTGGGCCGAAGCATCCCGTTACCCAGATCCAAAACAGGTATTTGAATTCTATAACAAGAATCAAAACGCTTTGGCAATGCTGCGTGGTATGATTTTCGAACGCAAAGCATTGGATGCAATGTTGACACACGTCAAAACCAAAGAAAAAAGCGTCCCAGCCGACGAATTGTTCAAACAGGCCGAAGTACGCTAATCACACAGAACGCACCCCAACGGGTGCGTTTCTTTCTAAAGCCACGGGGGAATTTCATATGCAGGCATATCTTGATATATTAAAAGACATTCACACCAACTGTACCGATGTACGCAACAACCGCACCGGCATTCCAGATATTGGCCTGGGCCACGGGGCAACATTTGTCCACGACATGTCAATGGGGTTCCCATTGGTCACGACCAAGAAAATGGGGCTGAAAAACATTGCGACAGAACTGGAATTCTTTCTGCACGGCATCACAGACAAACAATGGTTACGCGACCGTAAATGTAAAATCTGGAACGAATGGGCCAACCCCGTCAAAGTCGAACAGACATACAAAATCAAATCCGGATTATTAGAGCAGGGCGGCCCATTAACCGACCAACAAAAAGTTATTTTACGCAATTCCATCATGGACAACGAACGTGATTTGGGACCAATTTATGGGTTCCAGTGGCGACATTTTGGCGGTGAATACCAATGGGACAAATCCAGAATTGAAAAAGACCCAACAGACAATTTCAACCCGCAAAAACCAGGCATTGACCAAGTACAGGTTGCCATAGACAAACTGAAAAACAATCCAAACGATCGACGCATTTTAGTGTCTGCATGGAACCCGACCGACTTTCCACAAATGGCATTACCACCATGCCACATGATGCACCAATTAATTGTACGTGATGGCAAATTGTCACTTATCTGGACCCAACGTTCATGCGACATGTTCCTGGGGGTACCCTATAACATCGCCAGTTATGCACTGCTGCTGTTGCTGTACGCCAAAGAAGCGGGTCTAACCCCACACATCTTAAAGGGCGAACTGCACGATGCACATATCTATACCAATCATTTACCCCAGGTGGCCGAACAGTTAACCCGCACACCACACAAATTGCCAACGGTCGAAATACCAGATACCAATTGGCACGGCATGTTAAATTGGCACGCCGACGGCGGTTTTATACTGAAAGACTATATATGTCACGATGCCCTGCGTGGGGCAGTTGCCCGCTAACCATTTAACACCCCAAAATGGGGTGTTTTTTATTGACTTTTACGCCACCCGTGCTAGCATACCTGCGGTTTCATCAGGAAACACAGGGGAAACAACAAATGCAAACACAATTATTGCCTATATTTCAATTACGTGAATTATGCCTGGCTGCGATTAATCCTGTATTTTATCGGCAAAACGCAACCATGATTCGCAACAGTTCTTTGGCTGCCCAAGATTATTTGTTATCTGGCACATACAAACGTGAATATCACAGCCACCTGGGTCGCAATTTCAAACACTTGCCCGGGTACAGAAAAATTCACGAAAAATATTCTATTCCATATAATCCATACGCCACCAGCCATGACGACAAATCTATCAATCCTGGCCTGGTAATGGATTTAGCATGGTCATTCAATACCGACATTGTCAACGGTATCATCGATGCAAACGGCAACATTCGCAACCGTGCAACATTGCCAAATTCCCAGGTCTTGGGGGCATACCACTGCTCGGCCACGTCTGGAACACCGTCCAGTGCATTTCGTTTGCTGTTACCCAGCCAAATGGATGCAATTTTTGCCAAACTGGTCAAAACGAAATAATCCACCGCCCATTTGGGCGGTTATTTATTGAAAAAACTTGCATTTTGTCAAAAAAGCATATATAATTCGTGCGATTTTGCGGGTGGGCGCAGAATCAGTCCGATTAACCCCACAAGACCCCCAGAGAGATTTTAGGTGGCCTGCCACCCGAAACCTTGGTGAAGGGTGGCAAACTTTGATGAAAATTTCTTATGAAAGATTTATCCAAAGACTTATTTAACCCAGTATCCGGCGAAGATTTCGTCCAGATGTTCGATGCGAACTATGGTTCCCAGGAAACTTTGCAGGGCTATGCAACCAAAGGTACCGTAAAAGACATCCGTGGCGATTTTGCTATGGTTGATGTTGGCCTGAAATCCGAAGGCCGCGTTCCTTTGAAAGAATTCGGTGCATCTGTACCATCTGTTGGCGACATCATCGACGTTTTCGTAGAACGTTATGAATCCCGCGAAGGTACCGCTGTTCTGTCTTATACCAAAGCACGTGCAGAAAAAGCATGGAAAGATTTGGAAAAGACTGTTGCCGAAGGCATCGACCCAGAAGGTACAATTATCGACGTTGTTCGCGGTGGTTTCACAGTGGACATCAATGGCGTATTTGCATTTATGCCATCTTCCCAGGTTGATCACAAACCTATCCGTGATGCAAAATCTTTGATTGGTTTAAAAGACAAATTCCGCGTATTGAAAATGGATGCATTGCGTACAAACGCAATCGTTTCACGTCGTGCAATTCAGTCTGACACAATCGCAGCTGCCCAGAAAGAAGCGATGAAAAACATCACTTTGGGTGCAGTTATCGAAGGTACTGTTAAAAACATCACAGACTACGGTGTATTCGTAGATTTGGGCGGCATTGACGGTTTGTTGCACGTCACAGACCTGTCATGGAAACGCGTAAATCACCCACGTGAATTGGTTCACGTTGGCGAAAAGATTCAGGTCAAAGTTATCCAATTCGACCCAGAATCACATCGTATTTCATTGGGTATGAAACAATTAGAAGAAGACCCATGGGAAACAGCATCCCGTGCATTCAATGTTGGCGACACAGTATCTGGCAAAGTATCATCTTTGACAGACTATGGTGCATTCATTGATTTGGGCAACAATATCGAAGGTCTGGTTCACATGTCTGAACTGTCCTGGACAAACAAAAATATCCACCCAAGCAAAGTTTTGCAGAACGGCCAGGATATCAACGTTGTTGTTCTGGGCATCGACCAGGATAAACGCCGCATTTCATTGGGTTACAAACAACTGCAACCAAATCCATGGAAACAGTTTGCCGAAACACACAATGTTGGCGACGTAATCACAGGCCCAATCAAAAACACAACTGAATTCGGTCTGTTCGTTGCATTGACACCTGAATTAGACGGTATGGTTCACATTTCTGACCTGTCTTGGAACAAATTGGACGAAGAAGAATTGAAAAAATTCGTTCGCGGCCAAGAAGTCACAGCCAAGATTTTGGACATCAATCCAGAAAAAGAACGCGTCACATTGGGTATCAAACAATTGACAGAAAGCGCAGAAAACAACGCAGTTTCTATCAAGAAAGGTGCTGTTGTATGCGGTACAGTTTCCGAAATCACACCTGACGAATTGATTTTGTCATTGGCTGGCGATGCACGCGGTATCATCCGTCGTACAGACCTGTCACGTGAAAAATCTGAACAGGACACATCTAAATTTAACATTGGCGACAGCGTAGAAGCATCTGTAGTTTCCGTTGAAGACAACACTGTTAAATTGTCAGTTCGTGCCTTGCAGGTGACATTGGAAAAGCAGGCCGTCAAAGAATTCGCTAACGAAGCCGATTCCGGTTCCGTATTGGGCGACATCTTGGGCGCTGCAATCGAAAACAGCAAAAAATAATTTGTGAATTCATAAATTGTTTCACCGCCACGACATCTTGTCTGGCGGTGTTTTTTATGCTATAATCATGAACATGATGAAACAAAAAAACGACATGATTATCATGATGGGTGGCCCCGGCACGGGCAAGGGCACTTTTTCACGTATGTTGCACGAACTGTATCCCGAATACACCCATATTGAAACCGGTGCAATCCTGCGGGCACAACCAGACGGTTCACCAATTCGCATGGCGATTGCGGGGGGCAACCTGATACCAGATGAAATGGTGTGCGATTTAATTACACAAACACTGGCCCAAAATCATGGCAACATAATTCTGGATGGATTTCCCCGCACATTGATTCAGGCTCAATGGCTGGTAAAAAACTATGCCGACACATACAACATACATGTCATATACCTGAATGTATCTGACGAAATTATGGTACGGCGAATCCAGAAACGCAAAAGCGAAGGTTCTACCCGCCGTGACGATTCAAACATGTCAATCGTCAACCACCGTATTGAAACATTCCACAACACGACTATGCCGGCGATAAAATGGCTGGCCGGGGTGGGGAACATAACATTTTCCGACATTGATTCCAATGGACCCGAAAATGAAAACTTTGACCATATCGTTGACGCACTGAACACAAACAAATGACCATTAAAAAAACACTATTTTATATTTGTCTGTCTGCATGCCTGTGCGTATCGGTCCAGGCGGGATTTTTGCAACCAACAAAATTCCCATCAACGGTGGCTGATTTGTCTTATTCTGCCCAAACCGCTATGAAGGCTGATGATTACATGCCGTACGCCGGCCTTAGCCCATATCAAATTTTTCAATTACAAGAAATGGAAGATATCGCATATGCGGCAATCGAACAAGAATTAGAGCAGGCCGGTATCGACACATGCGTAAATTGTGATGAAAACGGCAATCCACAGCCCCAAGATGGCAGTACCCTTATCGTAACGGCACCCACCACACAACCAACCCCAGAAACGCCACAACAGCCATCAACAACACCACCAACACCGGCACCACAACCAACCCAGCCTGTACAACCGACATTACCAAATGCACCCGCCACTGGATATTGTGCCCGTCGCAGTCCATATATCCACACCGGCCAAAAAGTTCCATTTGGTCTGCCCGTGAACCTGGATGAATTGCCCGACAACGCATCAGACCGTTCCAAAAGTATTGCCAGCAACACAAAACGTGGTTTGTTCTGTTCACCATACGGTTGCGAACGTGGCCGCCCACACCAGGGGGTTGATATCGGCTGTACCGCAGATTTTTATCAAATGCCAATATACGCCACCGCAGACGGCGTTGTTGAATCAATCACACAGGCTGGCAACAATTCATCCGCCGGTAACTATATCCGCCTTAATCACGGCAACGGTTGGGTCACCCAGTACATGCACCTGGACCAAATGTTTGTCACAACCGGCCAACATGTATCTGCCGGCTGTCTAATCGGCCTGATGGGCCACACTGGCGGCAATGTTGATCAAAAAATACGTAAAATGGATCGTGCACTAACCCATTTGCATTATGAAATCGTATATTATGGAAAATCTTCGTACCTCCAAACACCAACCAACACAAAAATTAAAATCACCAAATATTATAAATGTGGCGATTTCAAAAGCAAAATTAAACCAAATGAAATTATGACATACACATATTAAAAAACCGCCAAACGGCGGTTTTATTTATACAATCCTGCGACGAACCGCACCAAACAATGCAAACCCCAACAACAACACCATGATAAATATAAAAATCGTCACCGCTGCATGACTGTGATTTGCGAATGGCAATTCCAGATTCATTCCATAATACCCCACAATAACAGTTGGCACGACCAGAATAATATTCCACATCGTCAACCGATTAATGTTCGTATTAGAATCCATATTAATAACACTTTCAAATGTTTCTTTGATTGATTTCAACATTTTACCATATGTTGCAACAACCTCGGTTGCCTGACCCAATTCAATACGTGTATCTTCGGCCAGTTCTGCTGCTTCATCTGTTTTTACGAATCCACGCACCTTTTCCAGTTTATCCAACACGGCCACATTACCCTTGATACCCGCCATATATAAAGTATAACTGTTTTCAACCTCTAACAAATCCATCAGTTCTTTTTTGCGAATCCGTTCCTGCAACACACGTTTTGATGCCAAAACACGTTTATTCAGTTCCTTTAACATACGCAAATAAGATTCTGCGATATAATACATGATATTCAGGATAAATTCTTCACGACTGGTTTTTTCAGACCGTTTAATTTTATCCAACAAATCACAACGTTTACGACACACTGTAATAACCCGATTCGATGTATAAATAATCGACAGTGGTTCTGTATGCCATAACGTCCCAGATTCCCGGTTTATAATTGGGAAACGCACGATAATAACCTTGTAATCATCTTCCACTTCGAATCGTGGCTGTTCATCTGGGTCTAAAATGTCTGAAATAGTATCTTCGTCGATTTTATAATCCGTCTGCAGTCTTTCAAAGTCATCATGATCTGGATTTCCGACATTCACCCAAGAGAAAGTCTTTAATTTTTCCGTCACAAACATGGCTTTCTCCTTTGGTTTGGTTTCATATCCCATTTTACCGCTGTTTTTGAAAAAAATCAAGACCACCCCAGGAATAAAAAACCATATTTTTACCCCACTAAAAATGATACAGTTCCATTAACCAGGGAAAATAAATTATGAAAAGAAACAAAAACACACCAACATCATATAAAATTGCACGCTATCTGGGGTTGATATTCCTGATTGGATTGGCAATATGCATTATCATATGGGCACTTATCAGCCGTGCCGAAGAAAACACCATCACACACACCAGCATGAAAAAATTAACCCCATGTGAACAAAGTGTCACCAACGCCATATCACAAATGTGGGCATATAACCAAGAATTAATTCCACCAAAATATATCCAAATGGCCAAAGAATACGCCGACGAAACAATCACCAATCGCACAACCGGCTATTGCAACGACGCATCATTCACGTGCCGTCCTGGGCAACGTCGTTCTGTATGCGACCCATGTGCCCGTGGTACCGGGCGACAAATGGCACTGGATGCCCATATTGCCGACACAATAAAAACTACATGCGATACCAGTAAATAAAAAAAACACCGCACCAGCGATAATTTAACTATACACAACCTTGGTGAAGTATGGTCGGGGTGACAGGATTCGAACCTGCGACCCCTTGCACCCCATGCAAGTACTCTACCAGGCTGAGCTACACCCCGACAACGCGATTTATCATATACCACAATGAAATAAAAAACAATGCTTTTTTATACTGGAATACATGCATATTGCCCCATACGACCCAACAATGTATTATCAAAATGTCCGGACATAATCTAACCATAAAACCAAAGGAAACAAAAAATGTCTAAACATGATGACAAACAATGCAAATGCAAACACTGTGGCAATGTTCAACCAACAAATTGCGACAAAAAATCAGGTGGAGAAAAGAAAAAATAGGGCACACAACACACCGGCATGGATACAGCCGGTGTGTTTTTAATCTGCAACCATATTGTCGTCATATATTGTGTATTCTGTATCCCCATCAAAAACATGTATTGTGCCTGTTATTCCCGTTCCAGCACTGCCATAAAAAACATTTTTTCCAAACTGAACATGTAATGCAGGATCTGTCTTTTGTTCACTACGCAAATATAATTTCTTGCCCCCAAAATTCAAAACATGACCACAGTCACCGGCTTCGTCCGCACCGGCACCATACCCACTGGTCGTCATGCCATCTGGACACGCATTACGAACACCTGTCGTACCGTAATTTACCACAGATTCTGGGGCCCAATAGCCTTCGCCCACATCAAAACAGCCATACGGTCGTGCAAATTCACCTTCGCCACTGTTATATGTATATGATTGCGTCACATAATCATACATACACACCACACCATTCGGATCAACACTGGGGACCATATCACGCAACAGCGTTCCGCCATATTTATCATATTCACGATATTGATAGATAATCAACCCCGGCGTAATAGTATCTGGCCCTGTATCTGTCTGGCGTGCATATAAATAAGATTCATATGGCATAACCATATCTGGATATGCCGGTATAGAAAAAGCCTTGCCATCAAATGTGCCTTTGCCGGTCGCTGCATTTAATTTATACGAATGAATATCCAAATCAAACGGTGCCAGAACCGTTGTTCCATTTATCCCCGTAAAGAATTTGTCCAAATACGCCCCAACACTGATACGTGGGGTCAGGGGACCATTTGGATTATTGGCATAGTTTCGTGGAATACCACCCCAAACCGCATAAACCTGCTGGGCGGTTTTCATTTCTGGACGTGTTGTAAATTGAAAGACCAATTCCACATATGTTTGACCCGTCGCAACAACACCTGTATTAATAAACGCCTTGCCGTCTGATGCCAATCGTGGTTCAGACACATATTGCCCCCCACTGCATTTTGTTTGGCATTGTGATACATCTGTTTTGCCATCATCGGTGTTATAGTCATACCCATACGGACATTTAATACATTGTCCCAACGAAGAATCCATATATGTTGCACCGGTACAAATATCATCCGCCACCACAGGCATCGCCCCCAGTGCACCATACACAACAGCCAAGAAAAATAAATTCTTGTTCAAAACCCTTCCTAACTATTCAGTACCAAGATACAAAATACAGACAATTAATACAATGCTTTTTTCCACATAAAAACAAATATATGAAAATATGTATTTTAGGCTTGCACGAATCGGAAAAATATTATTAGTATGGCACATACTCACAAGAGTAAACCAAACTTCACAACAAGGGGGGACCCCAAAATGATTACAGGGATTGGTATCGATTTAGTTGAATGTGGCCGTTTTCTTGATTGGTCTGCATTCAAAAAACAACGCATATTTACAAAAAAAGAACTAGAATATGCCGATAACGACAATGCAAATTCGGAACGCCACCTGGCAAATTTCTGGGCGGCCCGTGAAGCATTCTTAAAAGCCATCGGCACCGGCTTTGGCGACGACATCGCATTCGCCGACGTATCTGTTGTACACAACGATGCCGGCCGCCCAGAATTATTAATATCTGGCGGTGCCCGTGCCGCATTAAAAGAAATCGCCGGCACAGATGCCCATGTACACCTGTCCATCACAGACCAGGGTGATTACTGTGCTGCAATGGTTGTCATAGAACAGGCATAAACAAAATAAAAAAACAATTAATAAAAACGCCCCAAACGGGGCGTTTAATATTACCAACTGTATCACAGTGGCGGGAAACAATCGCCCCCATCATCTGGACAGCACACATACCCACCATTTTCAATTTGGGTATATGATTCCCCTGGGCAACAACCAAACTGGTCTGGGTATGCACCATTTGCACATGCACCATCGCCTGATTCTGCCACAGCATCTACAACTTCTTCTTCGAATACTGGTTCAACATATTCTGGTTCTTCAAAAACTGTTTCAACTTCTGCCTGAACTGGTTCTGGCTGGGCGCTAACAACCACATCTGCACCACTGACCCCCACAGGTTCCAGATTTGCCAATCTGTCCGTCACATAATCTGCCGCTGCGACAAACATATTTTCATTTTGCGACACATTATATTCTGGTTTATCGGTCACTGGTTCTTCTATTGGTTCTATGAACGGGCTTTCTTCCTCCACTGGTTCTGCTGCAACCGTCTTGACTGGCACAGTAACCGGGATAATCTGTTCCAATGGTTCAACATCTACAGGTTCTGATTCAACCACAACTGGTTCTGGTTCGATAATCGGTGCTGTTGGCACAACAACCGCTTCGACCACTGGTTCTGGTTGAACAACTGGTTCTGGTTGAACAACCGGTTCTTCCACAACAACTTCTGGTTCCGCAGGTGGCAACAATTCTGGCACAGTGTTTCCACCTGTATTTTTCTGGTACAACCACAGTGTAAATATCGACAACATAATCAACAGCACCAGCAAGAAATAATACAATTTGCCTGGCTTTGCACGCCCCGAATCCCCACCAGACACCGGTGCCACACCTGTAATTGGCGATACTGGACGTACCGGTGCCGCAATTGGCGTTGCAGCTGGCATTGGCACCGCATCCGCCACAGGGGCAGGGGCCACCACAGGTTCCGCAACCGGCATTGGTGACACCGGTGTCATAACATCAACAACCGGTGTTGGTGTTGGCATAATTGGTTCTGGTTCTGCTGGCACGACCGGTGCCTCAGGTGTCGCCGTTGGCATTACTGGGATATCTTCGATTGGCTGACTGGCAACCGGTGGCACAAACGACACAGGCTGGGCCGCTTCAACTGGGGCCGCTGGCTGTGCAGCAGGTGCAATGCCCGTTGGCACATTGAAATCGATTGGCTTAAACGCAATTTCTTCGTCCAAAATTTCTGGATCTTTATCAAATAACGGTTTTACTTCTTCGTCCGCCATTGGTTCTGCCTTTGGTTCTGTATATTCAATTTCTTCTTCTGTTTCCATTATATCAGATTCATCATCTTCGTCAAAATCTGAAAACACAGGTTCAAACTGTATCGGGGTCATCGGTTGTTCAACCACCGCCACCGGATTTTCTGGAATTTCTGCCACTGGATTATCATGCACCACCGCCGGCACAACAGTCGTTTCAGGAATATTTTCCAGCCGTGCCAATACTTCACGGGCGGCTTCGGCATCATCTTCGGCCGCAACCAGACGTTTCTGTGCACTGACCAAACGTTTTTTTGCACGACGCAACTTTTCATTCGTAGCATCAATCTGGGATTCCGCACGCAAAATCTTGGCCGCAGACTGCTTAGTTGGTTCTTTACCAATGCCCTTGCGGTGTGCAGCTAATTTAGCACGCAACTGTTTAATTTTTTCCTGCAACTCGTAAATTGCATCATCTGTTCTGTCAATTGTTTCACGTGCATTTTCTGCGGTAAATTCTGCAGATTTCAAACGTTCATTTGCAACACGACGTGCAACGATGACCCGAAATTCATCCAGCATATTAATTTCTGCAGAAACATCTTCACCATTATCAAACGCAGAAATCAAACTGTCATAAACCGACAGACCACTGTATTCAATATCTAACTTTTGATATTTATTGTCTTTCTTGGGCCGTACAGTTTCCAAATCCACCGCATAATCATTTTCCAGAATATCGTCCCATTTACGGTCACCATCTGGATTAATAACCAACAAAACATTTGGTTTAATATCAGAAACCGTTGAGTCCACAACAAACACCAGTCTGCCTTCGTCATAATATGCGACCAAGGCATTTCCATTTATATCATACTGGCGTGAAATTAACATAGATGCTCCCTCTCTCTTATCTGGCATAAATATCCCCCATTGCCATAAAACTTACTTTTTCTTTGGTGGTGTAAACTGATACGCCTGTTTACAGTGTTCATAACAATATGGTTTGCCAACAAACACCGTTTCACCACAGAAATGAAAATGTTCAGAATCCGGATCGCCAATTGGCCATCTGCACTGATTCGGTTTCAGGTTCGCCATTTCCAACGAATGCTGAATAATACGCTGATGCATCGCCAGGTTTTTTGCACTGGATTTGCCCGATGTTTTTGGTTCTGCTTTGGCCTTAGCCGGTGCCTTGGCGGTTGTTTTTTCTGCTGGCTTGGCTGGCTTTTTTGGTGCGGCTGCAACCTTCTTTTCTGTCGCCTTTGGTGCTTTAACAGCCGCTTCTTTCTTTTTAGCCGCTGTGGCTGTCTTTTTCACCGTTGCCTTAGGTTCTGTGGCTTTTTTAGTCGCTGTTTTTTTGGTTGTTGCCGGAATAGTGGCCGCTGCGGCACCGCCCGCCTTGGCATTCCAGCCCAAACGATTCAGTTTACCAACAATCGCATTTTTTGACATGCCCAACCGCTTACCGATTTCGGATGTAGACAAACCTTTGCCTGTCAACGCCTTTAACTTTTTCAGCGTCGCATTATCCCAGCCTTTGCTCATTTTACAAAACCTCTGTTATACTTTATAGTAATAGTGTAGCATAGTTCCGAATCGAAAGGCAAGGGAGAAAACATGTTTTCGACGATATTTTTTTATGCCGTAATACTGGTCGCAATCTGGTGTGCATACCGGATTTCTGTCACGGATTTTCGTCGCAGAATTATACCCGATGTGTATTTGTTCCCACTGCTACTGGCCGGATTAATTTTATCGGCTTTTTATGCATGGCCATGTGATATAAAAACCGCCGCAATCGGGGCTGTTTTTGGTTATGCCATGTCCGCAATTATTGGTGTTATCTTTGACATTCGCCTACGTCGTCGTGACCCAAACATAATTTCACCAATTGGCATGGGCGACATTAAATTATTGGGGGTGGGTGGCCTGTGGTTGGGGACCACTGGCCTGGCCATTGCATTATTGTGTGCATGTATCCTGGGGGGAATGTGGTCACACCGAAAACATCAAAAATACATTCCATTCGCCCCATTCTTTGTTTGTGGGGGAATTTTGGCTTTGATTGCAATAACCTTTTTGTTATAATCTATATAAATATAGTGGGGATATAAACGATGAGAATAAATCACAAAACCTTGTTTTGTGCCATATTGGCGACATTTTGCGGTATCTTGACCGCGTCTGCCAATACGACACCATTTTCCCAATATGGCCAAATCCAGAACGTACAAACATATTCATCAAATCCATTCTGGAATCCAAACGGCCCATATAACCAACGCATGCCCCAGGTTGTATATGCCACCGGCCCAGATATGAACGCTGGCGATTGCCAACGTGTTGTATCATCACTGGTTGCAAACCTGTGTGCAACAATGAACAACTGTATTGATGCCACAATCGCAGACGTTCGCCCAACATTAATGTTGCAACTGTCCAGATTACCGGGACACAATTATGCAACATCCTGTTCTGGTTGGATTGATGGGGAATTTGAAACATTCAAAAAACAGTATGCCACGGCCGGCATTAATGTTAACGCCGCTTTTCCAACTGCAACTGCACCAAACCCAGACGCATACAACAACGGTAATATCAATATTCAAAACCCATTTGAAACAACTGTTCCCGAATGGAAGGGCGACATAATGGACCGTGCCCAAGAATTGGAAGATTTAAAGGCACAAAGTGGCTATGTTCCCGCCCACATTGAAAAAATGGACTTTCCAACAACTGTTGCAGATATCTCATTCACAGATCGTGTAAATCTGGCGGTTGATGGATACGCCCCATTCAAAGATCTTAAGGCATACCGCACCCTGGACATCGAAGATTATGAAACATATATTACCCGCATGCGTGACAGCCTCAGATTAAACATCACAGAATATTGTAAAAAGCATCCCAATGATGAACAATGCAAAGAACACGCAAACAACACGGCAAATCGTGAAAAAATCATGAATCAAATCCTGGCAATATTAAAAGACGCAAAAAAATGAAAATACTACGTAACATCTGTTTATTTATTTGCTTGACTCTTGGATGCGCTGGTTCTTCAAATGCCGCCATATCCGCCGACTGTGAAAAATACACAGATTGCGATTCATTGGTGGCATGCGAACTAACTCTCCAGGTTGAAAACGCATTAAGTGGCCTGGGTACAGATTACGAAGGGGCCGTTGCAAACGCTGCATCATACCGCACCACATGTGCCACATATCCCGATGCTTTCAAAAAAAATATTGACGCTGTTATTTCTCAAAATCCAGAAGTAAAAATTACCATCAACTGGGACAATGTCCGTAACAGAATGCGCTATGGTTCCCAGGGCAACTTTGATGATTCTGACTTGGCGCTTGTAAACCTGATTGTGGACATACTAGGTCCAGATACAGAAGCCCAGAAAAAATTCTTCAATGACTTGGCAACCGCATACGTAAACGCCAACAAACAAGATGAAACCGCACGTCTAAACGATGCGTTTGTATTGGATTTCTTGGGCACAGATGACAATTTTGAAAAATATCGTCTGGTGGTTCGTGACCTGACTGGCGATATTGTAGAAGAACCAATGGGCATCGATATATCATGGGACGATGTATTAACAGAAATCTCAAACGTACTGGATACAACCGCCCAGAAACGCGGTGCCATTGTATGCGAAAACAACCGCTCATACCAGGCTGGTATTGATACTGCTGGCTGGATTATCACTGCTGTTGCCGCTGTCCTTACAATCTATGTTGGTGGTGCTGGTGGTGCCGCCGTTGCTACAGGTCGTGCAGCAATCGGCACAGGACTGAAAGCCGCCGCCAAAGGCATTGCCAAGGTTGGTGGAAAAGCCTCCGCCAAAAAAATGTCCAAGGCCGGGGGAAAACAACTGGCTAAAGCCGCAGTAAAACTGGGACTGAAACAAAACATGCGTGGATACGCCAACTATGCCGGCAAAGGCGTCCTGAAAGTGGGGATAAAAAAAGTTGGCGAAAACCTGTCAAAAAAATGGGCAACAATTGCTGCATCGTCTGCTGCAATCTGGGGCCTGGGCAAGGGCGCAGCCAAAGCAACTGGGGCCTCCGCCGGCACATTCTACAGTTTATTAAGCAGTGATTTGGACAAAGAATTCCTGAACTGTCACGACCTGGATCATAACGAAGGTTGTTATACTGTTTGTGGCGACGGCCAGGCCAACGACTATATCAACAAATACGCATTACAACCAGTTTTGAACAAAACATATTGCGTTAATCCAACCGACTATGCACTGTATGAAATCAACCCGGACGGTTCACGTGGCAAATTATTAACATTCGATGCAAACAAACAATCTGCGATTGTAAGCCGTCTGAAACAACATGTTGTTGACAAAGGGACACGTAAATTAGGTTGCGATTGGAACGAAGACGACATCGATATGTACTTTGGTTTTTACATATACGACCCGGACACCCTGGAAATATCTGAAGAAGCAATGGTTATTGACGATGCAATTCGACTGGATGACTAGGTTTGTCATTATATTATCATCATTGTTTTTGCTGATTAATAAACCAGCATTGGCAAACACAGTCCAATCACAGCCCGCTGAAAACGAAATCACATTGGCAGATTACCTGGAACGGGAACCAGACCAAACCGAATGTGCGACGGCGGCATTTGCCGATGCATTGGCGGCAAACGCATCACAAATTTCTGCCGATGCATACGAAAGCGATGTTCGTCTGTGGATAAACACCGTGTTTGCAGCCCCCGCAACATTGGATGCCGTTTTGGCATGCCCAGAACTGCAAAACACCCCAGACACCCAGGCCATTAAATTTATGCCAATTATGTACACATTCCCCAATGGTCGTGAAATTGTCATTAATTACGAAACCCAGCCGAAAATTCTAAAACAACGACGTACACTGGGCAACAAACGTGAATTACCAACCGACGGAAACGCCAATCCACGCATTGGTGCCACCGGCGACGATTCCATATGGACATACACAGATCCTGCATGGTACGCAATTATGATAACCGAACACGGTGCACTGGACGAATTTGCTGGTCCTGGCAAAAACAACACAATTTCTATGGATTACATTCGTGATAATATCGACGACCTGTACCCATCTGGATATAATTGCAGCGACAAAAGTGCCAAATCACGTGATATCACCATGATACACCGTGCCACAAAACAGACCGTTGGCCTGGCCGATGCTGGCGAAAAAGATTCCAACGACTATTACATTGCCGGTGACGTAAATCTGCAATGGTTGTCATATCTGGAAATTGCACTGGACGTCGCATTAACTGTTGTCACAGTTGGTGGATCCCAGGCTGTGACCGGCGTGACCAAGGCCGTCCGTGCATCACGTTCATTAAAAACACTATCCCAATCATTACGTGGCCTGCGTACACTGGATTCTGTTCGTGATTACATCCGTCTGTCCAACCAACTGGATAATGCAAAAGATGCGTTAAAAAAATTAGACCGTATTACAGATGCCGCAGAATACCGTAAAAAATCCCGTGAAATCGATAATCTAACCGACCGCATGCGTCAAATGGAACGTACCGACGACAATGTAAAAAAATTCAAACAACAATCCGAAACATTCCAGCAACTTAACCAGTACCGCCATCAATTACAGGCCCTGCGTGGTCGCAGAACAACCGGCAACATTATCACCCGTGGGTGGCGTACACTGCGTGCCGTTAACAGCGGTGGCAAACAATTAAACAACGCCGCCAAATTGGCCCGTTCTGCCCGCATTGGCCGCACCAGCACACTGTCCGGCCGTGTACGTGATTGGCTGTTTCAATCCACAATGTCAAACATCGGTGCACTGGGGAAACTGGCCGCCACAGGCACACTGATTTCTGGTGCATTAAAATTCATAGGTGGCATGTACGATTGGACCGAAACCAGCACCGGTGAATACACCAGCGGTGTTGATTTTGCACCATTGTTGCTATTATCTGCCGACGATTTACAGGGCCAAGAAAACGTTGTTAATCACGGCATGTGGTTGCTGTGGTCGGGCAGCTCGACCAGCCCATCTGACGACGATGCCGCATACCTGCAGGCCACCGATTTTGCATCCAAACTGCACCAGGATTTATACGAAATGCAGAACGACACCGCATCACCCTGCAACGTTGACATCTGGGTTGTACGTCCTGTATTACGCAACCCACAATCTGAAACACCCCAGTTATATTACCTGATTATGAACGACCAACCATGGACAACCGCAGACAAATAAAATGGCACACCATACACCATCTTTATCAATACTGATATTTGTCATGACCATGGGATTGGCAAACGCATCTTTTCTGCAACCGGTCAGTTTTCCAAAAACCGCCAACGATGCATCATTTATAACCCAAACCAATAACAAAGCCACGGGCTATGAACCATTTCGTGGTAAATCGGCATACCGCACACTTAAAATAGAATCCCAGGAAGAGTATATCGCCCGCATGGTTGCCGCAGCCGAGGCCGAAAGCCAACACGACCTGGCCACAATGACAATTGCAGAATATTGCGACAAATATCCACTGGATGCAAAATATTGCAGACAAACCCCAGATCTGTTTAATCAAATCGCCGCTATTGGGAACCAACAAACGCCGTCCCAGCCAACGGTTCCACCAACGCCAACACAACCAACAGAACCTGGACAACCAACAACACCTGTCCAGCCAACAACACCAACGACACCCACACAACCTGTACAACCCACACAACCTGTACAACCAACGCAACCATCGTTGGCCGGTCCTGTTGTCGGGTACAGCACATCTGGCCAACCTGTAATCGCCAGTTCCAAGATACACAACGGCCCATGCACCCCATCACAACGCAGTACACATTTTGCAAACGAAATATACACAACGGGCCAATACGAAATATCCGATCCCGCTTTTGACAAAGCAATGGCCACAACTTTCCGCACCGAAGGCGAATGTGGCAACGACCCCGACGATACCGGCGGCTATACATGCTATGGCATATCACAAAACAATAATCCCGAAGTTGATGTTCGCAACATAACACGTGCCGATGCCGAAAGAATAGGGCACGACAAATACTATACCCGCTATGGCATTGAAAAATTACCCGACAATTCACGTGGCAATGTATTCATGCTGGGGTGGGCCGGTGGCACCATCACAGGCATTCACCGTTTTTGTAATTTTCTGGGCATAAAAAAACGCAACAAAATCGATGCCGAGGTTGTATCTGCCGCCGAAAACTATCCTGGCGACATCCACAACGATTTCCTGAACAACCAACAGGAATTCTATATCCAGGTCGCCAGACGTGGCAACAACAGAAAATTCTTAAAGGGCTGGATGAACCGTGTTCAATTAATGCGTGAAAACGGCTGTCACACACCAACGACAAAACCATTAACACGAAATGCGTCATAATTCTTATTGTAAAAACGACCGTAATTTCGTATAATGTAAGCATAAGCAACCCAGGGGAAAAGAAATGAAAAAAATATTTGCCGCATTATTATTGATAACAACCGCTATTGGTTCTGCATCTGCATACCAGGTTATGTCTTCCAAAGAATTAGGCAAAAACGATGCCCGCAATCAAAACGTTGTTGTAAAATGCACCACTGATACCGGCCGTGTATCAAACCAAACATGTTCTTTACGCCGCTATGCAAAATGCACCGGCACAGGCAACAACAAAAATTGCGCTGGCTGGCAACCATGGAAAGATTTACGCAACCCATCAAAAACATATTCCGATTGGCGTTCGGCCGCATCTGCATGCTGCCGTGCCAAGGGCCTGCGTTAAGACAAACAAAAAACCGCCGATTGGCGGTTTTTATCTTTGTTTGTCATCTAAAATAAACAAATGACAATCTGACAAAACCATATCATGAATTGCCGCATCTTTGTTCGGCACCTTCCACCATCTTTCTGTAGATTTCAGCGGTTCCAACGCAAACACAAAACCTGAATCACGCAAAGTTGTCTGATTTACCGCCGCCCGTGCCATAATTGGTGCATCACCACCAACAATAACACAGCCACTTTCGGTCTCTTTACCAATATTTTTCTCGATATCACTGCGACGAACCATATATAAATATGTTTCATTACCATCTGGCAGGCTGTACCAATTTGGTCCAACCGACATACCATCATATATGACTAATTTGTACTGATTGCTGGCAAACACAAAAAAGTCTGTCGCCTGTAATTGGTTCTTGCCCCATTTACGCACCAACGCAAATCGCAGTGCCATTGCCAAATCACCCAGGAACAACCGCAACCGAAAATAATCTTCTTTGGCCTCTAACACGTCCTTGCCGGGGGCCAGTTTTATTGGTGATCCATGAAACAAATATTCCCCACTGAATCGATATTGAATCATGTCTTTTAAATGCATTTCTGGCATAATTGGGGGCAAAATACCTGTTTTCGATGTTTCTTGTTTTACCTGGCCAGATTGCGATTGTTCTGGCTGTGGCCGCATTTCTAATTCTGCTTTAATCGTGCCCCAGAAATTTTTCAAACCATTTTTCATAGACACTTACCTTTGATTTTCAAAACACAGCATTTTATCGGTCAACACATGTTCTTTAATAACCTTGTCTTGGTTTGCAACCCACCACCATCGTGACGTTGTTTCCGGATTAACATCAACTGCGAACACAAATCCATTTTTACGCAGTGCATTTGGCGTAACCATTGCCCGTGCCACAATCGGCACCGCATTAATAGATGTTTCTTCTTTTGTAATCATTTCACGTGGCACCGCATAGATATATGCCGGCACATTCGAATTCCGCCACCCGACACCAATTTCCGCCGACGAAATTACAATTCGATAACTTTTACTGACATACACAAAGAAATCTTTACCACATTCTTGGTCAACACCCCATGTACGCACCATTGCGAACCGTAACGCATCGTTTAACAGCCCTGCAAAAACCAGTCCTTGCCCACGTACACCACTTTTTGTACTGGGGCGCAACATATCTGTTCCCGGCTCTAACTTTACAGGCGAGCCATGAAAAAAATATTTATTTTCATCCCTTAATTGCAACATTTGTTCCAACGACACTTCGCCAATTGGCACGAATCTGGGGCAGGGCTGACATTGCACTTCATCCGCCACAACTTGCTTTCTAGGTCTAAAAAAATCTTTTAAATTAAGCCTCATACTAAAACAGTGTACTACAAACATGCTTTTTGTCAACAATAATTCCAAAAGAAAAGGCGGCATTGCCGCAAAACTGGTGGATGTGATTGGACTCGAACCAACGACCTCTTCGATGTGAACGAAGCGCTCTAACCAACTGAGCTACACATCCATTCCAAAAAACAAAAATCGCCTGAACATTCGGCGAATTTGACTGTGCCATACGAAGCCTTGGCGAAGTATGGTGGGGATAGTGGGACTCGAACCCACACGGTCGCAATGACCAAAGGATTTTAAGTCCTCAGCGTCTACCATTCCGCCATATCCCCGAAGACTCTTTTAATAAAGCCGCACCTGCGGCCAATGTTTGGTGGAGCTGATGGGACTCAAACCCACGACCTCTACGATGCGAACGTAGCGCTCTATCAGCTGAGCTACAACCCCTAAATCCTGGTGGGCGTAAGAAGACTCGAACTTCCAAGGTATTGCTACCACTAGTACCTGAAACTAGCGCGTCTACCAATTCCGCCATACGCCCAATAAAAATGCTTAAAGCGACCTGAATAATAACTCAATTCATTATATTTTGCAACAAGAAAAATTTAAACTTTGCATTTTTTATTAAATAAAATATACATTTGGCTTATTATTTCACTTGCCCTGAAATTTACAAATTTGCTAACATTAAACCAGAGATGAAGAAAATTCTGGTTTTTGTACTGTCTGCAGTTATGGGTATCGGCACGTCCGATGCGGCTGTTCGTGATGGAAATGCCGCCATTCGGGCCAAAGGCGACACAACCCAACCAACCCAGCAACGCATTTCAACTACATCTAAGTCAGATAAAAATACCGCCCGCACAACCGCACTGGTTCCACGCAACACATCATCAAACCGGGGTACCACTGCACGTGCAACAAATGCAACGAAATCAAACCGTGGCACCACAGCCCGCACCGCAACAAACACGGTAACCCGTACTGCAAACCAAACATCGGTCCCACGTTCAACCATTGCCCGTGCCACCGACACTGACCCAACCGTTCCACAAACACGCACAGGTGCAGAATACGAACGTTGCAAAACCGCATACTTTACCTGCATGGACCAGTTCTGCACATTAAAGAACGATGATTATCGCCGCTGTTCCTGTAACGACCGTGTTTTTGAACTGACCGAAATCCGTGATGTTATGACCCAGGCTGGCGAAAAATTAACTGTATTCACAGAAAACCTGGACATAATTGGCATGACCGCCGCCCAGGCGACCGCCATGATTACCGCATCCGAAGGTGAAAACGCATTAACCGCCGACACATCTGCATCCAAGGCTTTATTACAAGCCATCATGAATTCTATCCGTGGCGAAGATTCCACCGTTGGGGGCAAATTTACAGACCTGAACAGCATCAATATTTCTTTCGACAGTGCAAACGCATTTGGCAATGCGGATTCCGGCCAAATCATTGCCAGTTATAATGGCAAAAACCTGTACAATGCCGTATATCCACAATGCCGCGAAGCCGTCCGTGCCGATTGCAACGACGCATCACTGCAACGTGCAATTACTGCATACCTGATGGCAATTGAACAAGATTGCAACACCGTTCAAACCGCCATCCAGGAAAATCAAAAGAAAATGAAATCTGCCGTGCGTGAAGGCAACGCCATGCTGGACCTGGCCCGTATCGAAAATCGCCAAAAACATAATTCATACGATGTTACAACATGCTTGGCCAACGTAGAATCCGCAATCCTTAGCGAAGAAGTATGTGGCAAAAATTACCACAAATGCCTGGACAACGGCGAATTTATTGATGTCACAACCGGTGCACCAATCGCAGGGGTTGCTAACTTCTATAAACTGGAAGAAATGCTGTCATTTTCATCTGGCATTGATGCATCTGAACAGAAATTATCAAAAATCAACCGCAACCGCCAATTTGTTGCCAATTTCGAAAGCAAAACAAAAAAATTCGCAGAACCCGTCCTGGATAAATGTGTCGAAGATGCAGATTTAGTCTGGGCCGAATACCTGGACAAAGCATTGCTAGACATTTACTATGCCCAACGTGCCAAGGTTGCAGAAATCAAACAGGGTTGCTTTGATTTTGTATCGAACTGCTATGTCAACAGTGACGACGCATTAACCGATGCTATGAAGAACCTGTTGGGCGACAGTGCTATTTCCGTCACCCCATCAAAAATCGTGTTAAATACACAAATGTGCAATGATTACGTCCAATCATGCAACAATATGTTCGATGGGGACATCATAGCCCAGTATATCCAAGAACGTGAACAAACCGATATTCTGGCATCTTGCCGTGCAGTGGTAAAACAATGCTTTGATAAATTTGGTGGCACCGGCTATGAAAACTTCTATTATCCATACAGTGGCCTGTTTATCCCAGACACAGAAAGTGCACCAGAATGGTTCACACTGTATGAAATCGTGGCCGACCCAGACGTCACAGATGCCCCAACCGAATTCTTTGTCCGTGAAGGAATCGACGGCCATGTACGTTATAAATCCGCCTGTGCCAAGCAGTTGGCAACCATAGATGCCTGCAATTCCCCAGAAATGATAGAGCAGGCATTCGGCGGCCTTGATCAAATGTACGTTATAGCACCAGAAACCGATTCAACAACCGACAACAGCAGTGGACAAACAACCGCCGCCGACAGCATTACATACCAGTATGTAGGGGCAGAAACCGACAACGAGGGCAATGTTGCTGTGATAAAATATGGTCTGCAACAAAAACAGAACAATACAACCATGTTGTCACATCGCAATCTGCGCCCAACAGGGGTCGCCACAGAAATTTACAACCAGGTTATTGACATTCTGGCTACCCAGTGCACCAACTTGCAGGGTCGCTTTATTGAAACCCAGCAAATCAAAGCCTCGCAATACCAAAGCGATGATTATTGTTTAAAAACTGGCACCGACCAAACATTGGTGGACACATACGGCATCGGCGAAGGAGAAAACATGTGCCCACGTGACTATAAATTGGACGTAGATACAAAATCTTGGGGTGCATGTCTGTGTTGGGAAAATGGCGGCCGCCGCAGCAAATGGGGCCAATCCCCAAAATGTGTCGCAGCCTTGCCAACTACTACCGATGCAAACGATGCTGTTTGCTCTACAATCGGCGATGTTAGCCTGGAGACACCAAATGCAACCAGTACTGCAAAATGGTGCACACAAACCATTTTATCCTCTGATCAGCAGGTATGCCCACTTGGCTCTTCCAGTACTGCAAACTGTAATACCAACATCAGCGAATTGGTCCCTGCTGGAAACAAGAAATAATACAACCGCCCACGACAAATAAGAAACACCGCAAATGCGGTGTTTTACTTTTCACATAACAGAAATTATTTTTTCACAGCCCGAATCCCGTCCGCAATCAACGCACTGGGGACACCGTCTGGTTTTCGCCACAGTTTATCTGCTTCTTTTAACGATTTAACCATCTTTTCACGCACAGACGGTATCGTCAACTGACCAAACGCATCTAATACATTTTCTGCCGTGGCAGCCGGCCCCAAAAATTCAGGATAAACCCCACGATTTAACAGGATATTAACCAATGACACCCATTTAACACGTATCATCTGGCGAACCAGCCACGTTGTTATCGGGTTCATTTGATACACAACGATTGTTGGAATATGCATCATTGCCAATTCCGCAGAAACCGTACCACTGGCCACAATTGCGACATATGTTTTTGCATAAATATCATAACGTTGCCCCGCCGGCACCAGTTCTGGTTTGACTTCCCATCTGGAAACCTGGTCACGCACATAATCTACCGTCGTTTCAACTGTTGGAATTACGAATTTATATCCCAAAAATCCATTTCTGTGCAACTGTTCCACAACATCACGGAAAATCGGCAACAAACGTTTGACTTCTGACATACGGCTGCCCGGGACCAACGTGATTATTTTTTCTTCTGTTTCTTTCTTGGGTGCCTTGTATTTACCAATTATACCATCTGCAATTGGATGCCCAACTGCGACCGTATCCAATCCGTATTTAGTGAAATAGGGGATTTCAAAGTCAAAAAACGCATACAGTTTATCAAACGATTTAGCGTACTTTTTTGCACGTCCCGGCCGCCATGCCCAAACCTGGGGGGCAACAACATGATGGAACTGCAGTCCTGCTTTAATCAATTCCTGGCCATCGGGACGCTTGCGAATTTGTTTAATAACACTTTTAACAAATCCTGGGGCATCAATACTGACCACGACATCAGGTTTTGCGGCGATAATCGCATCAACCGCTTGCCGTATACGCTGTATCAGTGTTCGTGCATGTGCCAACACCTCTACCGCACCCATAACCGCCAAATCAGCCATTGGGAATAATGAATTCAGTCCTGCCGCAATCATATTTTCGCCACCAATGCCGATGAATTCTGCATCTGGCATTTGCGACATAATACGTGCCCCTAAAACATCGCCGGACACTTCGCCGGCGACAATAAATACTTTTAAATCTTTTTCTTGTGGTTTAGTCTGCATTTTTAGATGTTCCAATACCACGCTTTGAACGGTTTTCAATAAAATCAATTGCGTCCATCGCATATTTATTATTTTTTACTTCCTTGCGAACCTTGGCCAGACGTTCTGATGCTGTACCTTCGCCACCACGGAACACTGCACTGTACACAGAATGAATCGCATGCATATCTTCGTTTGTGAACCCATGACGCATCAAACCAACACGGTTAATAGTACGATATACTGCACGATTACCATCATAAATTGCATATGGCAAAACATCATTACCAACACCCGACATACCGCCAATAAACGCATTACGACCAATACGTGCAAATTGCAACACCATTGTACCGCCTGACAAAATTGCAAAATCTTCAATTTCTACGTGACCTGCAACCTGAACCAGGTTCGACATAACAACACTATTGCCAACCTTGCAGTCATGACCAACGTGGGCATTTACCATAATTTGACAGTCATCACCAATCACCGTCCCATCAGATGCCGGTGTTCCCGAATGAATTGTTGCATATTCACGAATTTTACAACGTTTTCCAATACGCAACCCTGTCATGGTCGCTTCGTCCTGCCATTTTAAATCCTGGCTCATAACGCCCAGAACTGCGAACGGATAAACAATAGAATCATCACCAATGGATGTTTTTCCATCAATAACAACATGTGAAACCAATTCCACACGGTCGCCCAAAACCACATTTGGCCCCACAACACAGTATGGACCAATTTTACAATCTGCGCCCAACTTGGCACCGTCGTGAATAATTGCTGTTGGATGTATCGCCATAATATACTTCTTTTATTTTTTGTTATTATTCTGCAAAAAATAATACATTATAACGATTTTGATTGGTATTAAATAAATATAACCAATTATAACAAGAATCTTGTCTTACGCCAGAATCCGCCGTTTGATGCATTTAGCCATCCCACGACCCCCAATGCAGTAATCGCCGGCATCGTTGTTATCACCCCGAACATGACCAGCATACCTGCAAACATGTACCACCCCAAATCTTCTGGCACAGAATCCGCATGCCATACCGACATTGCAAACAAAATCAACACTGCGGCCAATCCACCCAAAAATACCGGCACAGATTCTGTCATAGCAAACAACACCATTGCCAAGGCCACTATAAACCGCACCATCCATTTCAGTTTAATAAACGCACTGCGATGAATTCGTCCACATGGCTTAACATTATACAACACCACCACCGCCATCGCAAAGATGCCCAATCCCATCAACGAAATCAAATGCAGTGGCGACAAATCACCCAACTGACCAAAACGGAAAAATTCAGGCTGCATCAACATTGCGGTCGCAACCATCATCATTATCAGCACTGTTCCTGCAATTGGCCGCATGGCTGCACGTCCCGCACGCCCCATGAATACCCCGGCCACGAACGCACCAATCTGCAAAATTGGTCCCCACCAGGCATGCAAATCACTGCCCCCCAGCATCGCCAACCACGCAAACATGCACAAAACTGCCACCGTCTTCTTGCTGCGATTCAATTCTTTAAACCGGGGCAGGGCAAATTCACGCAAATGTGATCCAACAAACAAAGATGTCAAAAATACAATCGCCGCTGTCATAAATGGCAATACAGATACACCATCACGCAAAACCGCATAATTACCACCAAACAACACAACCCACAGCAAAGTCAAAACCGCCACAGCCAATCCACTGCGTGAAACAAAGTTGTCTTTGGTCCAACCAAACCGTGCCAAGAAATCATTACCATAAAATGCCGCCAACCCAAACAAAGGCAACGACAACAACGCCACCCACATAAACCCAGGGGTCGCCAACGCCGCATTATTAAACGCACTTACTGCACTTTGAACTACTACAACATCTTCAAACATAGACTTGCCTTTTGATTTTGTTGAATTATTATATAGGTATGACCGAAAAACAAGAAATTTTTACCCTGGTTGGCGGCCGCGTCAAGATGCACCGTGGCCACTATAACCCAACATCCGATGCGGTATGGCTGGCTGCATTTGCACCAACCGCCAACGCAAAAACCGTTCTGGACGTCGGTATTGGAACCGGCGGGGTATCATTGTGCATGCTGGCCCACAACCCAGATTTAACAATAACTGGATTAGACACATCACAACAAATGCTAGCCGCATGTGAACAAAATGCAGAACTAAACGGCCACACACTGGAACTGATTAATACCGATATCACAACATGGCGAACAAACCGCACATTTGACATCGTCGTATCCAATCCACCATATTTTCGTGGCAATCCCGCCACACATAACGCCCACCATAACGCAGATCTGCCAACATGGGTACGCCGCTGTGTTGCCCGAACCAAACCGAACGGATACTGCTGCTTAATCAGCGATGCCACAACATTGGCCACAATCATATCCAACATGACACACGCATGTGGCGATATTACAATTATCCCACTATTTGGTGCAAAAAATACCGCAGAACGTGTACTGATACGGGGTCGGGTCGGGTCGCACGCTGGCACAACATTACACCAGGGCATACCTATGAATCAGGAAGCCATTTTGCGTGATGGCTTGACTATTGCAGATGTTTTGTCTAAACTGTTTCCATAATGTTAAACTTTATAACACGATATTTTACATCGCTGTGGGCGTTTATCACATCACCATTCCGTGCCATTTGGCGCGTGATTTCGCGTGTATTTCCACCACGTGAATTCACGGTTATGGACACCCCCCGTGGCAATGTTTACACATTCAAACAAAGCAGTTTTTGGCGTTTTACACGTTTTTGCGGTAAAATAGGGCTGTTTGTCTGGGCCGCCTGGTCAACATACGTATTTGTATATCATCGTCCATTATTACAAAAACGCACCCAGCAATTGGACGAAACACGTGCCACACACGCACGCCATATGACTGATTTACAAACATACCTGACCAAATATAACGAATTAACACGCAACCTGAACGTCATTGATGACAAGATTTTAAACTCTAAAAAACTTGACGACAAAGAACGCGAAAAATTAATGAACAGCCGTGTTAAAACCTGGGGTGAACTGGACTTTCTGCGTACACGCATTACCGAAATGTTCACAGACGAAGATTATGCCCCCGAATACACAAAATTATCAGAATTATCTATCGAATACGAATTAACCCGTGCCGAAAACGAAGGATTAAAAAAACGCAACAATCAAATGTTGGAATCCATGGCAGAAATCACCGCCGCCGACAGCCAGATTGTAGAAGCCGTCGCCACATTAACAACCCAAAACACCGAAGAACTACGCCAAAATATCAAAAAGATTAAAGGCACAATCGCAACACTGGGTTTATCTGAAACCACATTAATAAACAAAGCCAACAAATATTCAAATCCACTGGTTGGCACTGCGTATAACCCATTGGATTTCGATGGCAAAATCGATGAAAAATACCAAAAATTGGCAGACGGTCTGGAATTATGGCACGGTCTGAAACGCCTGAACGATGTATTACCACTGGGGGCCCCATTGGATAAAGTTCGCATTACATCAAATTTCGGCACCCGTAATGACCCATTCACAGGCAAACCTAAAAAACACCGTGGCATCGACTTTGCCGGCAAAATCGGCACCGAATTAAAGGCCGTTGCCCCTGGTCGTGTTGTATCCGCCGGTGACCGTGTTGGGTATGGCACAACGGTTGAAATTGACCACGGATTGGGCTTTACAACATTATACGCCCACCTGTCACAAATAACGGTTTCACGTGGGGACTGGGTCCGTCCTGGCACTGTAATCGGGCTTGGCGGGTCATCTGGCCGTTCAACTGGCCCACACTTGCACTATGAAATCAGATACAAGGGCTCACCATTTGATCCAACAAAATTTGTAAAGGAACAATAAAATGCTGGCATTTACAAACGCAAAAGAAAAACAATCACCCACAATTATCGGGGCAGGGTGCGAATTAACAGGTGACATTAAAACAGACCACATTGTCCAAATTCACGGCCTGGTTATTGGTAACATTACCGCCGAAACCGTTGTTATTGGTCGTGGCGGGCGTGTCCAGGGCCAAATAAATGCCACAAACCTGTTCTTGCACGGCACACTGGATGGTCCTGCAACTGTCAACATTGCAAATGTATTTAATGCCGCCCAAATGACCGGCACATTATCATACAGAACCCTGAACATTACCGGAAACACGGGTCTGGAATGCAAATTATCGAAACGAAAGGACAAAGAAAAATGAACAAAACAGTATCCAAAGTCTTCATTGCCGCCGATCACCGTGGGGTAGGCCTGAAATTATACTTGATTGAAATGCTGGCTGCGGCTGGATATAACGTTGTAAATCTGGGCACAGACGACCCAAACGCATCTGTTGATTACCCAGATGTCGCCAACACATTGGCTGATGCCATGCTGGACGACAAAAATTCACGTGGCATCATTATTTGCGGCACTGGTGCCGGCATTATGATTGCCGCCAACCGCCATCGCCATATTCGTGCATCACGTTGCGACCGCCCAGACCAGGCACGTGACGACCGTTTTCACGACGACACAAATGTTTTGGCATTGGCCGCAGACGACATTGATATAGAAATGGCATTTATGTGTGTCCAGGCATTTCTGGAAAGCCCATTTGATAATATCGAACGCCGCATCCGCCGTATTGAAAAAATCTCGTAAAAAACAATCCCCCTGTCATGGGGGATTTTTCATTTTGCAACACACCTAAATTTATGATAAAATAAAAATAAACCAACAACGAATACGATTATTCAAGGGAAGGAAAAATGTTAAAACCTATTGTTTTATCAACTGTTATTTTAATATCTGGCACTGCATTTGCGGACACTAAAAATATTCCATCCCAAGAATACGTCCACGCTGTCAACACAGCAACTATCGAATACGTTGATGCCGACAAGGTTAGCGTTGCCGCCGGCACAACACAAACAATGGCGGGCGACTATACTGTGTCTGGCACATTAAACGTTCCAACACCGGCATTACCAACTGTCGAAGAATAAAATCAATACAATAAATTCAATCGACCCAAATCGGGTCGATTTTTTTACACAAAAGAACAGGGGGGCACATCGCCCCCCATCCTTACTTTTTAACCACAAAGTTAACCAGCTTCTTTGGCACCACAATCGTTTTAATGATTTGTACACCATCTAACTTATTGGCGACCACTTCTTTGGCACGGTTAACAATAACTTCTTCTGTGGCATCAACCGGTACAACAAATTCTGCCGCACGTTTACCATTAACCGACGCAACAATTGTCATTTCCGTTTCAACCAACTTAGCGGCATCAAACGTTGGCCACTGCGTCATCGCCAGCAATTCTGTATGCCCCAATTTTTCCCACATTTCTTCGGTCAAATGTGGTGCAAATGGGTTCAACACCTGCAACAGCACTTCATACGCTGGCCGTGGCATTGTGCCATTAAACGCATTGACATATTCCATCATCGCAGAAATAGTCGTATTGTATTTCATATTTTCAATACGTTCTGTCGCATCTGCAACCAATTTATTCATCAAGCGTTCTTGTTCCTGACCCATTTCATCATCTGTCAAATTATCGGCCATATTTTCCACACGTTTCAAGAAACGCTGAACACCCGCCAACGCACCTTCGGACCAGTTCACATTCGAATCCCATGGCCCCAGTGACAACACCGTTGTACGTGCTGCGTCTGCACCAACTTCGGCAATTTTTTCATCTACCTGGAAACCATTCCCCGCAGATTTAGACATCTTTTTACCATCTGTCCCCATCAGCAAACCGTTCGTAGTACGTTTTTTGTATGGTTCTGGGGTGTTTACATGGCCCAAATCATACAACGCACGATGCCAGAAACGTGAATAAATCAAATGGCGTGTATTGTGTTCATTTCCACCATTATAATGGCCAACCGGCATCCATTTTTCCATCTGGGCACGTGAACAGAATTCATTATCATTCTTTGGATCCAGATATCTCAAGAAATACCAAGAAGACCCCGCCCACTGTGGCATAGTATCTGTTTCACGTTTTGCCGCCCCACCACAATGTGGACATGTTGTATTCACCCAATCGGTCGCACGTGCCAATGGCGATTCACCATCTTCGGTTGGTCTAAAATCTTCCATATGTGGTTGCATCAATGGCAATTCAGATTCTGGTACCGGCACCCATCCGCATTTTTCGCAATACACCAACGGAATTGGTTCGCCCCAGTACATCTGACGTGAAAAACCCCAATCGCCCATGCGATAGCGAACCTTGGGTCGTGCAAAGCCACCTTGTTCACCAACTTTGATTGCGGCGGCAATCGCATCGACCTTGTTCATGCCGTCCATAAATCCAGAATTAATATGTTCACCATCTTCTTCCCACGCAGCCTGTGAAATATCACCACCGGCCAACACCTGAATAATTGGCAAATCAAACTTCTTGGCAAATGCATAATCACGCCCGTCATGCGCCGGCACCGCCATAATCGTACCATGTGCATAATTCACCAGCACATAATCTGCCACGAACACAGGAATTTCAACACCTGTGAACGGATTTTTTGCCATAATCCCTTCCAGGCGAACACCTGTCTTGTCCTTGGTCGCATCTGTTCTGTCAAATTCAGACTTTGCCGCAGATTCCTTGATATACGCACGAACTGCATCTGCATTTGTAATCTTGCCTTCATCCAACCATTTGGCCAGCAATTTATGTTCTGGGGCAATTGCACAGAATGTCACCCCAAATATTGTATCAACACGTGTGGTATAAACCGTCATAATATCATCACCAACACGGAAGTCCACATCTGCCCCGGTTGAACGCCCAATCCAGTTTATCTGGTCACGTTTTACCTTTTCCGGATAATCAACAATATTCAACCCGTCCAGCAATTTATCTGCATACTTGGTAATCGCCAGGTTCCATTGCATTTTTTCACGCACTTCTACATCACCATGACAGCGATTACATTTTCCATCTTCCAATTCTTCATTGGTCAGTGTTGTCCGGCACTTTGGACACCAATTCATTGGCAGCATCGATTTATATGCCAACCCTGCATTAAAGAACTGAATAAACATCCACTGGGTCCATTTGATAAATTCTGGATCCGATGTTGCCACCTGGGCCGACAAATCAATAGACCAACCCATATCCAACATATTTTTTGTAAATTTCTTGGCCAAATCACGAACAACAACCGATGGATGCTGGCCGATTTTGGTCGCATAGTTTTCCGCAGAAATCCCCAGTGAATCAAACCCCAATGGGAACAAGACATCAAACCCCTGCATACGGCGAAAACGTGCCATAACATCACAACCTGTATAATTCAACATATGTCCACCGTGCAAACCGGTACCCGATGGAAATGGAAATTCCGCCAACATATAGAAAGGCTGCTTTGAACCATCATTTTTTGGTGTAAAAACACCAGATTCTTGCCATTTTTTCTGCCATTTTGCTTCACGTTCGTGAACTTTCTTGATATCTTCTGCCATATCTTTGTCCTATATTTAATATGTTCGGGGCAAATTTTATAAACAAATGCCCATAAATTCAAGGAATTTTAATTGTGTTTTTCAAAACACGCTAAAAATTCGGTATTACCACTGCCACCCAGCACAGGTGATGGAATAACACCGCACAATCGAAAGCCCGAATGGGCAAATTCTTCAACCACACGATTGACCGACCAATCGTGCCATTCACTGGATTTAATAACCCCGTTAAATTTCGCCGCCACTTCACGCGGCACCTCAAACTGTGGTTTAATCAGTGCAACAATCTTCTCTGGATTCCACTGGGCCAGAACACCCACAATATTCGCCAGTGATATAAAAGACACATCGACCACAATCAAACGGGCTGATTCCGGTGGCACAACATCACGAATATCGGTCTGTTCCATCGATACCACACGTGCATCATTCCGCAGCGAATCCACTAACTGGTTCGTGCCAACGTCAACCGCATAAACCCGGGCGGCACCATTTTTCAATAAAACTTCTGTAAAACCACCCGTACTGGCCCCGACATCCAAACACACCATGCCATCTGGATTAATTTTGAAATGTTCCAGTGCCCGTGCCAACTTCAAACTGCCACGACCAGTGGAATAGGGTAAATCACGCCCTATAATATCATCTGTATCCAAAACCGGTTGACTGGGTTTCTTAGCGACAACCCCATTTACAAAAACCAACCCCGCATCTATCGCAGCCACCGCTTTGGCACGGCTGGGGTATAAATTACGCTGAACCAGTTCTTGATCTAATCTCATACTACCAATCTTACCCCAGCATATTTACAAAATCAACCGCAATAAATTTATACAGAACAAACATGGAAAAACACCAAATAAAAACACCATTTTTACAATTATTAAAAATCATCATGATTTATGTAATATCAAATTATTACTTTAACAATCTAAATTATTTTCTCAACTTTTATATACCTCATCAAAAACACTTACTTTTTGCCCGGCAATCACCCACCCCCAAGCCTAAAAAGCCACCAAAAACCGCCCCACCGGGCACAAAAACACCCGCAAACCCGCAGAAATCCGCCATTTTTTCAATTTTTACCGGCCAGAGCAGGGCAAAAACCACCATTTTTCACCATTTTAACGCCACGCACACAAACAGCCGTTTTTGCACATTTTCACACCATCAAACAGACCATTTTTACACAAACACATAAAACAATTTATAAACGTATAATCAAAATAATATTTTTAACTTTATATAAATTAAATTAACTTTATTAACAAGAAAAACACCGGTGACAAAACCACACAAAAAAATCAATTTCAACACAACAGACAACAAGCCACGACATAACCAGAACATAAAACCAAATCGATTTTCAGCGACCTGAATCAAACCAGACATATAAATATACGCCCAGCACATTCAAACCAAGACATCACAAGAATAAAGCAATACACCAGACGGATACAAATCGATTTTCATCGACCAAAAACAAAACAACCACACAACCATACCACCAGGCCGCCCAAATTCGATTACAACAACCACATACACAACAAACAAACGCAACCGCATCAACCACAAATCAAACACAAACAAAACAACAACCAAACACAGCCCAGACCACAAACACCAACACAAAAACAAATAACAACATATTACACAATTTCGCTATACACACTATATCAAACTATACATAATATACATTATACGCCTTTTATATATTGCTATAACCTGCCGTTTTCCGCCACTTTTTATCCCACCCATTACACAACAAATAATTATTTATAATTTCGGTACAGCACTTATATTTTTTATAATTCATCACCTAACCCAGACCACCTGGACCATCGGGTTCGCCTATTGTACCCGCACAATACCTTTACACACCCGTATTACTCAAAAACAACACCCCGCATATCCATCCACACAAAAAATCACCTTTACCCATAAAACACATGCCCACCCACCCCACCGGACACAAAAAAACACCCGCAAACCCGCAGAAATCCGCTATTTTTTACCAAAAAACCGCCAAAATCCGCCTATTTTACGCCTTTTTTGCAAACAAACTATACATAATCCACCAACACCAAACATACCATCCGCAAATAAAAAGTGGCGATGCAAATATGCCCGCCACCTAATTAAATCAATTTGTCACAAATTACTTTTTAGTCTTTGTAATCTTTTTGATTTTTGAAATCTGACCAGACGCAATTTTAGTCAAATTTTTGATGCCTTTTTCCAATTCGCTATCTTCTACTTCGCCTGTTTTTACAGGTTCCACAGCCGAACAGCAATGCGGACATTTTGTTGCAGAATTACTAATCGACATCGTGCAATATGGACACGCATGTGTGTTCGCAGGTTTCTTGCTACGCATTTTATTAACCGTACGCACAAACAAGAATATCGCAAACATAGTAATAAAGAAACTAACCACAGAATTCAGGAACAGCCCCATATTCAATGTTGTCGCACCTGCTGCCTGGGCGGCTGCAATTGTTTCATAATGCCCACCCGATGGATTATTCAACACAAAGAACCACTGGGAAAAATCAACCCCACCTATCAACAACCCAATCGGCGGCATAATAACATCTTTTACCAGTGAATTTACAACACCGGTCATAACACTACCTACGATGATACCGACAGCCATGTCGATAGCATTGCCACGTTCCACAAATGCGCGGAATTCTTTTAATAAATTGGTCTTAGCCATTTTCTTTCCTTTTTTCTATATATTCGGTTATTGCTGCAACAACCTTGTCCAGGGTTTTACGCAGGCTTTCATCACGTGTTTCCACCGTAATATCCGCCAACGCATATGTTTTATAGCGTTCATCAATAAGCTGCCCCAGGATTTGGCGACTGTCCGCATGCAACAATTGCGGTCGTGTATGCCGAAAATTAGTCCGCTTAACCAGCAAATCTAAATCCGCACGCAACCACACTGTAATCGCACGCTTCATCACCATTTCACGCACAGCCGGCGTAATAAACGCCCCCTCGCCCGTAGATAAAACCTTTAACCCCGGCCCCGTATCCAACAAACGTTCTATAACACGCTGTTCTACACGCCGAAATTCGGTTTCACCATACATTGCAAAGATATCAACCACGCTGCAGCCCGCAGCTGCTTCTATTTCTTTATCAGAATCAACGAACGGAATCCCC
The DNA here is from genome assembly GCA_017502865.1 of Alphaproteobacteria bacterium. Classification (GTDB taxonomy): domain Bacteria; phylum Pseudomonadota; class Alphaproteobacteria; order Rs-D84; family Rs-D84; genus Enterousia. The sequence goes on from JAFVUD010000005.1 coordinate 152,529, forward strand.
AGCCGCCGTGCCAACGCACGCCCGACACTGGTTTTTCCCGCCCCCATCAGCCCAACCATAACGATTGGCCTGTCTAACAAAGATACTATTTCTTTACCCATAACACCCGTTATTCTATACAAAAATGCTAAAATTCACAATAAAAATTCGCACAGCCCTGTTTTACCTTTTTATTTTCAGGATTTTTATGCTATAATATAACTATCAAAAACCTTAATTTAACCCAAAGAACAGAGAGAGAAGCAAAATGAAATCAGCATTCTTTATTGCACCCGCTTTGATATTCTCTGCTGTCCACGCATCCGATGCCACCGCATCCATGTATGCCAGCACCATATCATCGCACAACATTATGCAAATTCAACACAGTGCACTGTCAAACGCATTTAATGCATTTGAATCAAACCGCACAACCCCTGCCCCTGCAAAAAAACAGGCAAAACCATCACCTGATCGTTATGGCACAATGTCAATGTACGGCGAATACGGCGACGACGGTTCTGTATTCCAGGGCCGCAACGGTGGCGAATCCCCTGCACTGCGTGGCACATGGGCAAATTGGCAGCATACCAGCGACGACGTACACTTTAATGACTACGCTGTTGTAGATACGGACACAGACATCATCACATTAGGTCTGGCCGGCGGCAAAAAACGCACTTCACACGGCACAACCGAATGGGGCCTGTTCGGCGGCTACTTTAACGGCGACCAGACAACATCCGACACCACCATTGACCAACAGGGTGGCTTTGCCGGTGTTTACAGTGGTTATGCCCAAAACAACTTCCGTGTTGTCGCTGGCATCTCGGGCGGTGTAATGGATAATGGCGTAGAATTCGCATCTGGCGAAGATTCATTTGTTAATATGTGGGTCGGCGCCGGCGTTCGTTCAACATACGACATTCCATTGGACTCTACATTTACACTGCGTCCTGGTCTGCAGATTGAATACACTTGGATAAATTCACCAAGTTACACTTCTGAATCCGGCATGGATATCGAACCAGACAACTTCAGTGCATTTAACATTGTGCCATCATTCCGTGCAATCAAACACATTGCAAACGGCTGGTACGGCAGTGCAAATGTTAAATACGTTGCCACAATCACCCAAGAAGATGCACTGTTCGTAGATTCCGTCGCATTCCCTGCGCTGGAAATCGACAACTATACCGAATACGGCATCACATTGGAAAAATCGATTGCTGGATTTGACTTTGCCGCCACATTGGCACGCCGCGACGGTGGCCGCTCGGGCTGGCTGGGCCAATTTAACATCAAATACGCATTCTAATTCGAATGCACAAACAAAAAAAAATCCCGCACTTGCGGGATTTTTTATTTGAACACAAACCCTACTCCATATTTGCCAGTTGTTCCAACTGATCCGCCGCAATCAGCGCATCTATCATTTCATCCAAACCGGCACCGCCCGCCAAGATATCATCTAACTTGTACAAGGTCAGTTTAATACGATGATCCGTCACACGCTGTTCTGGGAAATTATATGTACGAATCTTTTCGCTGCGATCACCCGAACCAACCATAGTCTTGCGTGACGCATTACTGGCCGATTCCTGTTCCATACGCTGTTTTTCATACAATTTAGAACGCAACACAGACATCGCCGAAATCTTGTTCTGCAACTGACTGCGTTCATTTTGACACGTCACAACAATCCCTGTTGGAAAGTGGGTAATACGAATTGCACTGTCAGTTTTGTTAACGTGCTGACCACCTGCCCCAGATGCACGAAAAATATCGATACGAATATCTTTATCTTCGATAACAACGTCAATTTCTTTGGCCTCGGGCATAACTGCAACCGATGCCGCACTGGTATGAATACGACCACCCGCTTCGGTTTCCGGCACACGCTGAACACGATGAATACCTGATTCAAACTTCATACGTCCATACGCACCCGCCCCATCGATTTTGAACACAATTTCTTTATACCCACGCAGCGATGTTGCATTTTCTTCGATAACCTCTACCTTCCAGCCCTGACGCAACGCATAGGATTTATATTGATTGTACAAATCACCTGCAAACAACGCAGATTCTTCACCACCAACACCGGCACGAATTTCCATAATCACACTGTTATCATCCGCATCATCACGTGGCAACAATGGAATTTGCAGATTTTTTTCAATATCTGGCAGTTTGTGATTTAATTCATGCAACTGATCATTTGCAATTTCACGCAATTCTGCATCACCCATCATTTCTTCGGCATCTTTGATACCAGCGACCGTCTGGAAATATTCGCTAATCAGCGGCAATATTTCATTCAATCGTGAATATTCTTTGGACAACTTGGTCAATTCATCGCCCGACACCGAACCCGAATTCATCTGGGCTTCTATATCCGCAGCACGTGCCTGAATATCTTTTAATTTCTGTTCAATAATCATTTTTATTACATACCTTTTAACATTTCTATCGCATCTGCGATGACCATTTCCTGTTGCTGACCAGATTCCATATTTTTAATCGCAACAACTTGATTTAATTTCTCGGTTTCGCCAATTATCATACTGAATCTAGAATTTATTTTATCCGCATATTCAATTTGATTTTTGAACTTTTTATCTGCATCCAAATACGCCACAGACGCAATATTTGCATCACGCAACGCATTCAAAACAGAAACCGCATAGTCCATATTTTCATTTCCCATACACAGTACCGCAACATCGACCGGTGACTCAAATTGCGACAAATCAATCGCCCCAGATTCCATCAGTGCAACAAAGATACGTGAAAAACCGATTGCAGCCCCCACACCAATAATCTTGGTCTTGCTAAATTTCCCTGCTAAATCGGCATAACGACCACCACCGGCCGCTGTACCTAATTCCGGATGACTTAACAACTTAAATTCAAACACCAGACCGGTATAATACGCCAACCCACGTGTAATCGACAGATCTATTTCAGCATTTTTTACCCCGAACAATTCCAAAGTTTTCATAAACTCGTTCAACTCTGCAATTGCTGCATCTAACTTAACAGATTTGTTCACAAAATCAAAATAACCGTTTGTAAATACTGATTTAATTTGATTTTCTTTTTCTGTGTTATCCAGGGTATCTTTCAGCCCTTCGGCAAAATCTTCGTCGCCCATTTTGTCTTTTTTATCGATTAAAACGAACACGTCTTTCTTTTGCCCGTCATTCATTTCCAGATAATCAAACAACGCATCCCAGAACGGACGTGAACCGACACGAACTGCATTTTCACCAATAAATTCCGACACAGAATTCAATGTACGTTGAATCACAGAAATAATTTCTGCATCATAATTTGTGGACAATGTATTTACACCCATAATATCCATGTCCATCTGATAAAATTCACGATAGCGACCACGTTGTGCACGTTCCCCACGATAACGTTTAGAAAACTGACTGGCACGGAATGGGAACGTCAAATCGTTCAGATGCCCCGCAACATAACGTGACAACCCAACGGTCCCGTCATAACGCAGCCCCATTTTTGTATCACCCTTTTGAAACAAGAACATCTGAGTTTCGATTTCATCCCAGTTATCTTTATCTGTCAAAACTTCTGCCCGTTCAATGGCTGGCAAATCCAGTTGATTAAATCCCGCTGTTTTCAGCACATCCAACATACGTGCTGCACAAAAATCAAAGCAACGCTGCTGAACCGGCAATAATTCTATAAAACCCGACAGTGGTTTTGTTGGTTTCAAATCCATTTTATTATTCCTATTGTTTATATTTTTAATGGAAAAACTTTTTGCACATTATGTGCAGATTATATCATATAAAAAGACAATATGCTAATACCCACCCAACTGGGTGTGATGAAAAACAGCCAAGATAAAATCTTTTTTAATCATTACACCTTAATTTTAGGGTATTTTTTTGTATTTTCAAGGCAAAAATACTAAAAATAGCGATGCAATTGCCCACCATTCTGTACCAACCACCGCTTTGCACGTTCCACACCAAACCCATACAGTTCACGCACATACGCCCAAAATTCTGGCGAATGATTCATATGCCGTACATGTGCCAATTCATGCATAACCACATACCGCATAACATCATACGGTGCAAACGCCAATCGCCACGAAAAAGACATTGTCCCCGAACTGGAACAACTGCCCCAGCGACTGGTCGTATCACGAATTGCGATACGTTTTGGCCACAATTCCGCCGGTGCCGTACGCACAACCGCCTTTAATTCACGCAAAAATTCACTTTTGATAAAATCCCGCACCCGCCGTTCAAACATAGACACATCGCCACCAATAATTAATTTTTCGCCATCATCGCTAAATTTATTTGACCGCAACGCACCATCATGCACCAACACAACCCGTCGCCCCAGAAATTCTATTTCGTCCCCCGGCACCAATTTTACCTTGGCTGGGGACTTTTCAAATATTTGATTCACCCAACGTGATTTTGATTCTAAAAAGCGTATCGCCGCCGCATTTGACACCAACCACGGCTTAGACATACAAATTTCCCGCCGTGGCGACACACGTGGCCGCAGCGTAATATTACGCAAACCACGACGTGTTTGAATTATAACTGGAATTTCTTCACCACTGGCCAAAACAAAAACAAAATCGTCCGCCATTATTTAATATTCTTTTTCAGCGATTCCGCAATCTTATCCGCATCAAAGCCAAAATGTGCATATACTTCTGCCCCTGGGCCCGACACACCAAATTCATCGATACCAACAACCGCATCTGCAAACTCAAACCATGGTGCCGATGCCCCTGCTTCGATTACAACGACAAAGCCACGCAAAATTCCCTGCTTATACGCATCTGTTTGCCGCTTAAAATGCCCAACCGATGGCATAGACACAACCTGAATTCCATCGCCCAACTTTTTTGCAACATCAACCGCCAATGGAACCTCGGCCCCTGTTGCTATAATTGTTGCACGCACACGTCCAGAATTCGCCGGCACTATTACATAGCCACCACGACGAACATCCGCCCCACGTGGTGTTTCAATTTGCTTAAACTTTTGCCGTGACAAAACAATCGACGACGGACTGTTGTTATCCTGTAACGCCATTTGCCATGCAACTGCAACTTCATCTGCATTACATGGACGAAAAACATTCATATTCGGCATTAAACGCAGTGATGCCAATTGTTCAATCGGCTGATGCGTTGGACCATCTTCGCCAACTGCAACACTGTCATGCGTTAAAACAAAGATTGACGGTATTCCCGACAACGCCGCCAACCGCATCGCAGGCCGCATATAATCACTGAACACCAAAAACGTAGAACCATACGTACGCAAACCGACCGATGAAATTCCATTCATAATCGCCGCCATCGCATGTTCACGCACGCCATAGTTTATATAGTTTCCATTCCATACCCCCGGCACCACATCAACCGAAGATTCAACACGGCCATTCGTACTGCCACCTAAATCTGCACTGCCCCCAATGATTGGGAAACCTGATTTTATAATTTCATTTATATACAACCCCGACAGTTCACGTGTTGACACATCACCCGAAACCGCCGGCATTTTTGCACGTCGCACATCCATAGACGGATTTATCATCAACATATCAAAATGATTTTTCGCCACATCCGCCCATAACGATTCGCCCGCCGGACTGATAAATTTATCAATCAATTCAGCCAATTCCGCATCAGATAACGCCAAACCATGCGCTTTGTTCTGGCCTGCCAAACTGGAACCAAAACCAATCTGGGTTTTACACTGCACAAAGACCGGCTTTGGCTGATTATTCACCACCGCCATTGCACGTGTGATTTGATCGCCTTTTTCGCCATCCACAGTGGTTATTTTCCACCCTGCCGCCATCATTCGTGCTGGAATATTTTCTTCACCCTGGGTGACACCATCAATCGTCATACCATTATCATCCCAGATTAAGACCAAATTATTTAATTTATACCGCCCTGCGAACGCAATTGCTTCCTGGGCGACGCCCTCCATCAAATCGCCATCGGAACACAGACAGTACACACACCCGTCTGAATTACGCATTTTTTCTGCCAATGCGATACCAACCGCATTTGCAACCCCCTGGCCCAGCGGCCCGGTCGTAGCATCAACACCATCAATTCCAAATTCAGGATGCCCAGGCAATCCGCCCATTTTACGGAAAGTCCCCAATCCGTCAATATCATACCCTGCCAAATTCAGCACAGAATATAACAACGCACTGCCATGCCCCGCCGACATAACAAATTTATCGCGTCCAACACGCAGTGCATTTGCAAAAACCGCTGTAATCGCCGTGGCTGCACCCAATACAATCCCCACATGCCCACTGCGTGCCATACGCAATGCGTGCAGTGCACCCGCCCGCACCGCATTTGCCATTTCTTTTAAATCTTTGGAATTATAGCTCATGTGTGATATTATATCATAAAAAGGACACATATAAAATGTTAAAAATTTACACAGATGGCAGTTGTTTGGGCAACCCTGGCCCCGGCGGTTGGGGCTTTGTCGCCACAGACGGAAAACATACCGCCGAACGCAGTGGCGGCGAATTAAACACAACCAACAACCGCATGGAATTAATGGCGGTAATTCGTGCCCTGACTGCGGCAAAAAATCATGACGAATTAGAAATCCACACCGACAGCCAATATGTTAAAAACGGCATGACCACATGGGTCGCCGGGTGGAAGAAAAACAATTGGCGTACATCCACAAAAAAGCCAGTAAAAAATCAAGACCTGTGGATGCAGTTGGACGAATTGGCATCAACCAAGAAAATTCATTGGTTTTGGGTACGTGGCCACAATGGCGACGAAATGAACGAACGTGTTGACACATTGGCCCGCACCTTTGCCGAAGGGTTAAAGAAATAACTACCACCCACACAAATAAAAAACGCCCCATTCGGGGCATTTTTTATCGCCAAACTTCCGGCATTGTCGAATAATCATCTAAATTGGAACAATTCTGGTACATATTCTGCACCTGGGCACTGGTTGCATCTGGCCAAATCTCGTACAGATATTGCCCATTTATCTTGGCCGAATCCCCCGTCAAACCTGTACAACCTGTAAACATATAAGAAAACGAAGCACTTGCCAAATCACCCGAAATATCACCAAACAAATCATCCGGAATCGATGTCAATTTTGTACACTTTTCAAATGTATAGTTAAACATCTTGCCCGCCGGCGCCCCATTAATATTTTTAAACAATCCTGCTGGTATTTCTTCCAGACTGGTACAGTTACTGAATGTATTATTAAACATTTCATACACAGGATACCCATAAAACGCATCAAACAATCCCTCTGGCAAACGTTTTAAGCCTGTACAACGATTAAACGTACTGGAAAACATTGTATCGGCCGGCTGGCCACGCAACCCCGCAAACAAACCCGATGGCAATTCGGTCAGCCCATAACAGTACTGAAATGTACGGCGAAACATTTTTGTTGTCGAATTGCCATAAATCCCCGAAAACACACCATCTGGTATAGACTTTATGTCTGGATTATGTGCAAAAGTCTGATAGAAACGCGGTTGAGTCCCATCTGACAAAGTACTAAACACACACCCCAAACATCCTTCAAAAGACGAAATTTTCGGTGTTAGTGTAGCACCACCAAAAAATGACTCTCTAAGCGTTCCTGCAAACGACACCGCCGCGGTTTCATCATTTGTACTATACGCAGTCGCATCACCCGAAACACCAATTTTATAATTGCTGGCCGCATCACTGTATGTATGCGAATACGCAGTATCATTTGTATCTGTTTTATTTATTACCTGCAAATCACTGCCATCACCCCAATCTATTACATAATCCCCCGCCGCACTGATATTAAATGAAAAACTTGTACTGGTCCCCGCCGGCGTAATCCAGAATTCCGGCACATGCGTAACCGTTCCATCATCGCCGCCCTCTTCTTCATCTACGACCGTCTTTTTAATCAGCCTGTTTACTGCATCTATCGCAGCAATCGTATCAACCGCATCCAACGTTGCAAATTCACTGTTTGCATAATCCGTTGTTGCAATACCATTTAATTTTTTATTCGCAATATCAACCGCCGTCAGCAAATATTTCATATTTACCGCCGCACTGGGACTGTCCAGATGGGTATTATATTTAACGTCAACCTGATGTTCACGACTGATTAAATTATGTAAATATTGCACATTTATCAAATCGCCTGCATAAACAGACGCATTACCAAACAACGCCAATAAAAATATCATCAAATATTTCATAAAAATCCATTATTCGGTTGGCAACGCTGGGGTTGGTACCTTGAACGAACCTGTAACAGTGTAATTACCACCCATCTCATTCGTTCCCGTCTTGCTAACATAGCCCGACATATCCGTAGATTCTGGGAATTCTGGGATATCCGCCGCCGTAATAAATCCCGAATCGTTGGTCAGTTGCGATGTCTTGGTCGGCACAGCCGGCAATTCACTGGACTTTACATAGCCTGCATCATTTGTAAATGCTGAAACCGCCGTTGGAACGGTTGGAATTTCAGACTTTAACGCATAATTACCCGCCGCCTGTTTACCTGCAATTTGTGTCGCATATCCATCATATGTTGAAACCTTGGCCGCTGTGATTCCCGAATTTACCGCATTTTGCTGGGCTGCAGTCAATGCATCCTGTTTACCCGACAACGCACTGTTCATTGCACTGGTTGTTGCATAACCAGACAAAGCCGAATTCGTGATATACCCCGAATCGTTGGTCAGTTCTGAAACCTTGGTCGGAACTGTTGGAATATCTGTTGTTTTGGCATAGCCTGACAATGCAGAACTGGTAATAAAACCACTGTCATTGGTCAATTGTGACGTTTTTGTTGGCAAATCCGTCTTTAACGCATATGCCGTCAATGCCCCTGAATCCACCTTACCCGCCAGTGCCGTATTCATTGCACTGGTCGTTGCATAACCACTTAATGCAGCATCGGTAATAAACCCAGAATCGTTTGTTAACTGTGATGTTTTTGTTGGCAAATCCGCCATTTTTGCATAACCATTTAACGCCGCACTGGTGATATAACCCGAATCGTTTGTTAAACTGGATGTCTTGGTTGGCAATTTGTCCGCCGTCACAAATCCCGAATCGTTTGTCAAATCTGAAACCTTGGTCGGCACAGACGGAATATCAATCAATTTTGCATAATCATTCAATGCGGCACTGGTAATAAAACCGCTGTCATTGGTCAATTTCGATGTTTTTGTTGGCAAATCCGCCTTTAATGCATAATCACCAACCGCCTGTTTACCGGCCAATCCCGTGTTTAATTCATCCTTGGTCGCCAATGAACTGACCTGATTTTGCACGTGCGTATCTACATATTCTTTACTGGTAATCGCAGCAAAGCCAGGCGTATTAAACACCACCACACATGCGAAAATCCATAAAATCGCCCGCTTAAACGCCACTCTACTCTCCAAACAGCCTACTTTGCTTACCACTCATTATATCATAAAATCAGTCCACAAACAAGCCACCATTAAGAAAATCGGCCGACATTTTATATCGACCGATTTTTATCCCCTAAATCCCATCGCAACAATGAACATTTCCACACTGTCTTTGCGTGATGCCGGCGGTTTTATATGATGCACAGATTCAAATTTTTCTTTAATCTGCTTTAACAATTCGTTTGTTGTGCCACCTGTGAACGATTTGCACACAAACGTTCCACCTGGTTTTAACGCACGCAGTGCAAAATCAAACGCATATTCCAGCAAAACCATCTGGCGAATATGATCTGTTTTTTTATGTCCAACCGTATTTGGTGCCATATCCGACACTATCACATCGGCTGTACCCGCCCCCATTTCATCTGGTTGCAGTCCCAACTTTCCTTCCAGCCAGCGCAAAGCCTCGTCCGTGGTAAAATCCCCTTGGTATGTTTCCACACCAACAATCGGTGATATTTCCAGCAAATCCATTGCAAAAATACGTGATTTTGGATACGTACGTGCAATATACTGCGACCACGATCCTGGTGCCGCCCCTAAATCAACAACGACCTGGCCATTACGCAGGAAATGAAATTTTTCATCCATTTCAATCAGTTTATATGCCGCACGGGCCCGATATCCATCTTTGTGGGCACGTGCAACATATGGATCCGCCGCCTGGCGTTGCAGCCATGCGACAGATGATTTTTTACTGGCAATCTTTTTATTGGTTATTTTCATTTTTAGTCTTTTTGACGTGACATTTCCGCTGCCATACGTGCCTTTTGACGGTTCATACGACGAACGGCGTCTGCATAGCACAATTTCGCCGCTTCTTCTGGGCTGCGGAAAGTTGTGTACAATCTTTCATCTTCGGCATCGAAATAATATTTGTCTGTACCGTGATACTTATACCGCACCAGAACTGTATAACCTGCTGTCTGGCCATTGCTCTTAAAACTCTGTGCTGGGCCACCAACAGAATCAATTGTCCAATCAAACAAATGTTTCCAATCTAATTTCATTTTAACGTCCTTTTATTTTACCCTGCATCCTCTCGTAAAACTTAATTGCATTATCCAGTGCCTTTTCCTGACTAACCAACCCCAGTTTTTCTTCATCATACCCAAACAAATGCGACTGGGTTCCATGATACTTGTACCGTACACGCACCGTATATCCCAACAACACATGTCCTTTGTCACGATATGTACGATATTCTGGCCGTGGGAATGCCACAGACACCGGTGTCCAATCAAACGCCTGTTTTATCTTTGTACACAATGCCTTGAACGAAAAATCCATATTTTAATTACCCTGTGGTTTCATACCTGGCATACCACCCTGCTGTTGCATACGCGCCATCACTGCTTCCATTCCCCCCATACGCTGAATCATAGCCATCTGTTGTTTCATTTTTGTGTACTGTTTAATCATGTGTTCAACATCACGTACCGTACATTTCGCAGTTTCCGCAATACGTGCCTTGGCATTTGCGAAAATCTTTTCTGGTTCTGCACGTTCAGCAGGTGTCATTGCTTCCAGAATTTTAATCTGGGCATCAACACTGCCATCTTTAATCTTTTCTTTCATTGCAGATACCGCACCACTCATACCCGGCACCATTTTCAACAGACCGCTAAAATTGCTCATTTTCTTAATCTGCTTTAACTGGGCCAACATATCATTCATATCGAATTGCCCCGCCATCATACGTGCTGCTGTTTCTTTCATGCCACTGGGCATTTTATCTACACCCAATTCTTTTTCAGCCGCCTTGACATCTGCATCTGTAAAATTTTCTACTACTTTTTTTTCTTTCTTTTTACCAAAACCAAACATTTCTACTCCTTTTACCTTGTTTATTTTAATTGCTTTTCCCTATTTGTCCAGATACTTCTGCAAATATTTTCCTGTCTTAGACTGGGGAACCTTGACCACATCTTCCGGGGTCCCTGTGGCAATAACCTGGCCACCGCCGGCACCACCGGTCGGCCCCAAATCCACAATCCAGTCCGCTGTTTTAATCACTTCCAGATTATGTTCAATAACAATAACTGTGTTTCCTTGGTCAACCAATTCATGCAACACCGACAACAGCAATTTAATATCTTCGAAATGCAAGCCCGTGGTTGGTTCGTCCAGAATATAAATCGTCTGCCCCGTACTGCGTGCCGCCAATTCTTTGGATAATTTGATACGTTGGGCTTCCCCACCAGACAAATCCAGCGAACTTTGCCCCAATTTGATGTAATCCAGCCCCACACGCTTTAACAGTTCCAATTTGCGTGCTATTTTTGGCACATTTACAAAGAATCTATATGCTTCTTCAACCGTCATATTCAAAACATCGGCAATAGATTTACCCTTGTACTTTACCGCCAACGTTTCTTCGTTATAACGCGTCCCGTGACAACAATCACATTCCACATACACATCGGCCAAGAAATTCATTTCAATCTTAATCTGGCCATCACCCTGGCACGCTTCGCATCGCCCACCCTTGACATTGAACGAAAATCTGCCCGGCCCGTACCCACGTGCCTTGGCTTCGGGCAATCCTGCAAAGAAATCACGAATATCACCGAATACACCGGTATAGGTCGCCGGATTACTGCGTGGACTGCGTCCAATTGGCGATTGGTCAATATCAACAACCTTGTCCACATTTTCCATACCACGAATAATATCATGGGCACCTGTTTCAATCTTGGAATTATACAGTGCACGCATCAATGCCGGATACAACGTATCCAACAACAACGTTGATTTTCCAGACCCCGACACACCTGTCAACGCAACAAATTTCCCCAACGGAAATTCAACCGTCACATTTTTCAGGTTATTTTCACGTGCCCCCGAAACCACAATCGATTTACCATTGCCCTTGCGACGTGTTTTAGGAACGGCTATCTTACGCTTTCCTGACAAATACAGTCCGGTCAAAGAATCTTTATTTTTAATAACCTGGGCGGGTGTACCATGTGCAACAACATTGCCTCCATTTATCCCGGCACCACGACCAATATCAACCAGATAATCCGCCGCACGCATTGCATCTTCGTCATGTTCAACAACAATAACTGTATTATCTTTGTCACGCAGCATTTTCAACGTTTCCAGCAATTTATCATTATCTGCCTGGTGCAGACCAATGGACGGTTCATCCAACACATACAGAACGCCCGACAAACCACTGCCAATCTGTGATGCCAATCTAATACGCTGGGCTTCACCCCCCGACAACGTTCCCGCCATACGTGACATTGTCAAATACCCCAACCCCACATTTTGCAGGAAATACAATCTGTCCGTAATTTCACGCAGAACAATCCGTGCAATATCGTTATCTTTCTGGGACAAATGATTTGGCAAATCACGGAACCATTCCAAACAATCATCCACAGACATATCGCACACGTCCATAATATCCGCACCGTTTATTTTAACGCATAATGCATGAATATTTAAACGCTTGCCATGACAAATCGGGCATGGCTTTTCTGCCTGATATTTGGCTAATTCGTTGCGTACCGCTTCGGAATCAGATTCACGCCACCGTCTTTCCAGATTTGGAATCACACCCTCGAACGGTTTTTCATATACAAAACCATTCCAGTTAATTTTAACGGCTTCATCACCACTGCCATACAGAATCAAATCTTTCTGTTCCTGGGTCAACGTATGCCATGGTTTTCCCAATGGAATTTTGAACTTTTTATGCAACGCATCTAACAAGTGTTCAAATTGGCTTAACATACCACCACGTGACCATGGTGCAATCGCACCACCCAAAATCGTCTTAGACGGATCCGGCACCACCAAATCTGGCGACATATTTAACTGAACACCCAAACCATCACAGGTTTGACACGCCCCCATTGGTGCGTTAAACGAAAACAAACGTGGTTCAATCTTTGGCACTGTAAAACCACTGACGGGACATGCATAGTTCTGGGAATACAAAATATCTTCGTTGGTGTCCAATCTGCGAACCAGAACCGCACCCGGCACCAATCGCAACGAACCTTCGAACGAAGAATACATACGTGAACGCATTTCTTCGTCATCTGCAACATCTGGAATTGCCAAACGATCAACAATCACAAAAATATTATGCTTTTTATTTTTATCCAATGGCTGTACCGCCGATAAATCAACCAACTCATCATCTATTATCGCACGTTGATAGCCCTGCTTAATCAAGAACGCAATTTCCTTGCGATATTCACCTTTGCGTTCACGAACCAGTGGGGCCATAATAAAAATCTTGGTCCCAGATGGAATTTTCATTGTCCAATCGACCATTTCTGCAATAGTCTGTGATTTAATTGGCAACCCGGTTACAGGCGAATGTGGCACCCCAATACGTGCCCACAACAAACGTAAATAATCATAAATTTCTGTAACTGTACCAACCGTAGAACGTGGATTTTTCGACGTAGTCTTTTGCTCTATTGAAATTGCTGGTGCCAAACCTTCGATTAAATCAACATCTGGCTTTTTCTGCATATCTAAAAATTGGCGTGCATAACTGGACAACGATTCCACATATCTGCGCTGGCCTTCGGCATAAATGGTATTAAATGCCAACGACGATTTTCCAGAACCAGATACGCCTGTAAAGACCACCAATTTATTTTTTGGTATGTCCAAATCAATATTCTTAAGATTATTTTCGCGTGCACCACGAATTTTAATTATGCTTGCCATAGTACCCATAAATATAGTGGAAATAATGAATTTTTCAATAACAAAGGGCGAATATTTTTCGCCCCTGTGTAAAGTTTCTTATTTGCTGGCAACCAGACTTTCTGGCGACAACGAAATACCGGACTTTCTGGTATGATCCGGCCCCGCATCTGGCACCTGAACACCATCAACCCAGATATCTATACCGCCCGCATTACCAAATGTAGCCTTGTACTTATCACCATTTGGCACATAGTACACATCACCTGGTACCAATACACGACTGAACACTGTGTTGCCACGACCGTCTTCAACCTTGACCCATGATTCCTGGGCAGCCTGCAAAATAACCTTGGCAGATTCACGATTTTCTGTACCAAATCTTTCACGAACCGCTGTTGTGTACGCAGGTTCAGCAACCTGGACAACCGGTGCTGCAACCGCAGTCGGCGCCAATTCTTTAACCTCTTTTTCGGTTGCACCAATCAAAACAATACCCACAACCAACAAAATAACCGCAACCAGCGCACCTACAAACCAAATCCAGTTTCTGGCAACAAATTTCCATGCACTTTCCATTGTTTTCTGGAAATGTTTTTCTTCTTTGATGCTTGGCATTGCACATGTTGGGCCTTCTTCATCGGCAACATCAGCCGTTGATGTACATGCACCATTTACCATGCCCAATTCTTGTTTAATTTTCAGCACGATTTCATCTGGATTCAGCCCCAGTTCCATCGCATAATTGCGTGCAAAACCCAAAATATAAATAGTTTCCGGGATAATGGTATAATTACCTTCTTCCAGCGCAGTCAAAAATTCTTCACGAATGCACAACTGTTTTGCAATCGTTGAAATTTCACGTTTACGACGACCGGTTGTACGTGCCTGACGCAACATTTCACCCACTGTCAGTTCTGCTTTTACTTCCTGTTCTACTACAATATCTTCTGTCATATTAAACCATCCATTCCTGTTAAATTTTTAACAATGATAATCCCAAAATTCTCTAATTGCAACCTTCAATGTTTCTGCATCTGTAATCTGGTTTACCCTGATACGAAATTCAGACGAATTTTTCATGCCTGCACTGTACCACGCCGCATGCTTTCTAAACATAGGCACCGCCGTCTTTTCCCCATAATATTCCAACGCATATTCCAAATGTTGCAACGCCACCGCCGCAACATTAACCGGCACATCCATGCCACACATTTGCGATATAATCCATGGTTGCCCCAACAATCCACGCCCAACCATCGCACCCGCAAAGCCCATATTTAACACACGTTCAACATCATCTGCGTTTTTTATATCACCATTGGCAATGATTGGAATCGGTGCATCTGTCACATCTGGCAACACCGCCGGTCCAACATACAACTGGGCACGGGTTCGACCATGCAACGCGGCAAACTTTACCCCACTGTCCGCCGCAATATTTATCAAATCACGCCAATCTTTGTGCTCTTCGTCCCACCCCAGACGTGTTTTAATCGATACAGGAATCTTAACTGCACGCACAACCGCATCCATAATCTTGCCCGCCAACACATGATCACGCATTAAAAATGCACCCGCACCGGCCCGTGTTGCAACCTTAGGCACCGGACATCCCATATTTATATCAATCCAACGGGCACCTTGGCCTTCCAGTATCTTGGCGGCTTCGGCCATTAATTTTACATTTGCCCCAAAAATTTGTGCACCAACGGCACCTTCATCATCATACCTGTCGAAATTACGCAGACAATTTTTATGTGCCCCCACAATCGAATGGCACGAAATCATTTCCGTCACCATCGGGGCATCTGGGGCAAATTGACGCACAATACGACGAAACGGGCGATCAGTGATGCCCGCCAAAGGTGCTGCAAAAATTTGTTTCTGACTAAACATTTCAAATATTTTGTGATATAATGCCATTCATGAAAGAAAAAATCAAAAATTTATTTAGTTTTATTGGTCGTGCTTGGTCGGGCAGCCTGCGTGGCAAAGCCGGCGTTATCGCCCTGATGATGGCATTAATTATTTTTGTACGCATGTTTATGGGCGAACGCAACGTGCAATCATTTGTATTGAACATATGGCGTCTAAATGGGGAACAGGCAACGTTAACCATGGAAACAGACCGATTAAACGACCTGAACCGGCATATCGAATTATTAAAAGGATACAGCCCCGATTACGTTTCCGAAATGGGGCTGAAATACCTGAATATTGGCGATTCTAATTACAAAATTTTGAAATTTTAATTCAAAAAGGCAATCGTTCCATTCAAATACATTGCAAAGCACAACCATGCAATATATGGCCATACCAGATAGAACGCACCTTTGCTGATTGGTTTGAATGCACACGCCATCCATACCGACACCACAATCAATGCCAACAGTATGACCAATGCAACCCCAGTCAAATGCAAACCAAAGAACAAATATGTCCACAATGCATTCAAAATCATTTGAACCACAAACAGAACATACGCCTTGGTCTTGCTAAGTCTTGTTTTTTCATTATTCATAATCAAGAATAACGCGATACCCAACAACGTGTACAGTATTGTCCACGCCATTCCAAACACCCACCCATCTGGGGTCAGCACTGAATTATTCAGTGCATTATACCACGCATCATTACCGTGACTGGGCGTAAACATAACCCCGATAATACCGGGAATAAAAGAAATAAAAATCGCCAACAAAAATTTGAAAAACTTTTTCATATTCTCTCTCCTTGTACTCCACAACCACTATACCACGCCCAAAACCAAATCCCCACAGGAACGATTTCGCAGCCGCCTTGACTTTATTGGTATTTTTTCCCATAATTCTTATGGTTAGAACGGAGAAAAAAGACTATGAACGAAACAACAAAAACCAAAGAACAGGCATTCCTGCGCACAGTCGGCAAAAACCCATCTGTTTTCCAATACACACGTTTTGCCGCGGGCACACCATACATCACATCATTTGACCAAAATGGTCGCCGCAGTGCCCGCCATGTCAGCCACGACGAAGTTATCGTTGCATCAAAACTGTCCACCCAGTTGAACCAACCGGTTTTAACATATGACAACGGTGTTTATTGCTGGTCATGGGGCCCAGACGTTGTATTTTTGTTTGTTGAACCCGAACTGGCCCATGCACTGATGCCAAACCGCAAACCAATTACAACAGAATTTGTACCTATGGCAAACGGTGAAACATATCTGGGTTCGCCATCTTTAAGCCACCTGCGTCGTATTTCATACGATTACCAGAAACGAAAAATCACACAACAAACACAACAGGTATTACAGCACACCAAATAACAATAAAATCCCCAAATTGGGGATTTTATTTTTTGTTTTCATAAATAAATAACTTATGCGGATATTTCAGCGGTCCATATCGTGTAAATCCATGTTTCAAATCAACAACATAATCCGCCCCACCATCTGTCAACGAAACATCTAACAAAATCAGCACCCGAAATTTATCCATATACGGTTTTAATTTATCATTAATCCCTGGCCCCATATACGCCACCGCCACATCAAACACACCATCATATTCCCCCAGAAATTCAAACGCATCACATTTAATTGTCTTAACACGTCGTGCAAACGTAAAAAAATCCGCAACACGTGCAACAAAATATGTAAACGGCATATTTTCCAGTGCAACAACATTTGCCCCTGTACGCCGTGCAATCGCACGTGCCATACCGCCATATCCCGAACCAATTTCACAGATATTTTTTGCGTTTGGATATCTTGATGCAATTTCACGTACCACCGCACGTCGCAATGTACGATCACTGGCCACAAATGGCACCTGCTTTTTTTGATATGCACACCGTGCATATTCCATACACCGTACAATCCAGTATATTTCCAGCACTGCAATAAATACCGTAAAACAAACCAAAAATATTTTCATTTATCCCACCATCCCCCAACACATTTAATTAAACCCAACACGATGTGTTGGGTGAAACTTTGGCACGCCCTGGGGGATTGTAATTCCCACCGCAATTGCGGCGGGCCCCTTTCGCCGTTGGCCCGAACCCTGGGTTCTCATCCCCCAACACATTTAATTAAACCCAACACGATGTGTTGGGTGAAACTTTGGCACGCCCTGGGGGATTCGAACCCTCGACCTGCAGATTAGAAATCTGATGCTCTATCCAGCTGAGCTAAGGGCGCACTGCTGATAATCTTACACCAAAAAACTTGAAATTTCAAGCCCCACACACATAAAAAACAAAACCGCCCGAATGGGCGGTATTTTTAATCATCAACTGCTTCTTTTAATTTATGCAATTCAATAACCATATAAACATCTGCCGCGGCATACAGTAACAATGTCATCGCCAGATAATATACCACTGCAACCGCCCCTGCCATTGGCCAGAACAGCAACATTACCGCCATAACACACAGCACAATCGCCAACACCAAATCAATCAACCAGTGTCCAAAACGTGCACGTGTCATATGTATTGCAAATATCAGTGATTTAATCGCCTTGGCCAAGAATAATGCCAGGAATATATACAACAATGTTATCATTGACCCCGATGGAAATACACACAGCAACACACCCAACGCAACATTGACCAAACCAAATGTAATATCCATTCCGCCAATGCCATATTTATGCGACATAATAAAACCTGAAATCGTACGCCACAATCCAACCAGTATCAACCCAACACCAATAACCAATACCAGTGTTGCAAACACCGCCAACGGCTTAAATGCCATAAACAGTGCAATCACACCAAACAACAACGCTTCACCAATCAACATTGGCGCACTTTTTTCATACAGACGTTCAACCGCATCTTCGACCATTTCATGATGTGCCGCTGCAACTTTTTTATTTTGTTTTTTTGCCATGAAATCCCCCCTTTGGATTAAATTCATTATAATATATAATAATATACATTAATCACAATTTCAAGACGAACAAAATCAGTTTTCATCACTATCAATTACACGTTCAATCAAATCAATCAACACATCGAAATCTGCACGTCCCAAACGTGATTTAATTTGCGACAAAAAATCATCTCTTTCAGCCCGGAATTTATCGAATAACGCACGTCCACGTTTGGTTGGCATAACATAAAAACTGCGACCATCTTCGGGCGACGGAATCTTGGCCACAAAACCCTGGGATATCAGGGAATTTATCAATGTTGTCACCATTGGCTTTGACACCCCCAGCATATCCGCCAACAGAACCGGTGTATGCGGTCCAACCGTTGAACAAATAATTTTCATCACATTCATTTCACTGTTGCGAATCGGAAAATTCGCACCAATTTCTTCATACATACGGCAAAAATCCGCCAATATCGCACCCGCATCACGTCGCATAATATTTCCTTGATTGTTTTTTAGTTAAACACAGTTAACTATATTAGTTAACTAACCTTAACTATGTCAATATAAAATATTCCCCCACCCGGTTTGCTTGGGACGCAAATCCATGATATAATTATCAAAGAATAAAAATATGTAAATCATGCGCAAACTGATTGGCTTTATATCTTGTTTATCATTACTGCTGAACGGCACCATCGCTGCATCTGCCACACGTCAATCACAAAACACACAAACACGTGCATCACGTGCACGCACTGCAACACAAACAAATTCACCACGCACAGCCAACACACAAACACGCCGCGTTGTTGCACGTTCTGCCACAAAACAAACAAATTCGCCACGTACAACCAATACACAGTCACGCCGTGTTGTTGCACGTGCCGCAACACGCACCGGTTCCACACGCACGCACGTAACACCAACACGCAACGTCGTCGCCCGCAGTGCAGTCCGCACAACACCATCAACAACCACGGCCGCAACATATACAAATTCATACCTGGCCGACATCCTTGACGAAACAACCGGCTTAATCACAACAGATGCATATAATTCATGTATGAAATCATATTACGCATGCATGGACGAAATCTGCACTGCCCGTGCCCCAAACCAGGGTCGCTGTGGCTGTGCCGACCGCACCAAATCGTTTGCCGATGCACAATCTGCAATCGCAACCGCTACCACCGAATTGATTAAGGTTTCTGGCGAACTAACCCTGTTGCTGACCGGCGACGGCAATGACATTTCTGCCGCATTTCAATTAACCGATGCCGAAAAAGTCCTTAACTGTGTTTCATGGCGTGATGCCAGCAAGAATGGCACCGCCACCGCCGTTGAATTCGGCGATTGGTGTGCCGAACACGGCATTCACAACGGCAAATGCAGTGTCAGAACCGCACCATCATATTGCTATCAAGAATTTAATAATTTTGGATTCGACATATCTGATTTAAACAGTGGAAAATCCGATATCATATCCGCACTCCAGGGCTGGGCCGCCACCAAAGAAGCCGCCGTCGCCATTGCAGATTCCAAAACAAACAATATGGCGGGGGTTGCAAACGGATTGGCCAATATCACAAACAAACCTGCCGATGAAATCAAAGACTCGCTGGCCGAAACATGGGGCTATAATTTGCTGGAATACGCACACAACAACGTCTGTGCCCGCATACTGGACAATTGCTTTAATGGCATTTACGAAGACTGTGGCTTCCCACCATCATACATCCGCACATGCAACAACGAAAACGGCTGTCCATATAATTACAACAGTCGCATCGCCCTGCGCCCAGACACAAACGAACCAATAATTATTAAACCCGACCCAACGTCAAACCCATATCACAAATCCCAGTGTTTTGGCTACACCAATACTGCCGACCCATACATCAACGTTCGCACCGCCGTCGCCGATTCCCGTCGCAGCATTATTGAACGATATAAAATCGATGCAAACGCAGATTGCGACACATTTGGTGCCGCATTGCAACGCACCGCCCAAAATTTGGAATACCAAACCCAAATTGCCAAACAAAAACTACAAGAATTCCGTAACGACCACACCGACAAATAAACACCCCGCCGAATCGGCGGGGTATATTTTATTCGAACATCTCTAACGGAATATCATAATCCCTGCAAAACTCGTAAAAGAATTCCAAAAACGCCTGCACCTTGGGTGTTTTTACTGTTAACGGATTCCCAATACCCGTCAAAATATATTCATAATCAAAATCGATATTTGGAACCTCTATCAATTTCGTGTTTTTTGTGGTACACCATTCTGGCATCAACGCAATACCGGCACCATCACTAACCAACTGATATATAATTGATGCAGAATCCGCCGTAGTATTCAGTTTCTTGGCACGCTTTAATATAAAATTACACTCTGGCAATTCCAGAAACTTTTGACGCATACACATATCGAAATTTTCCAGCATATCATCCATATCCCGGGGCACACCATATTTATCCAAATATTCCTGTACGGCATAAAACTTTGCCTTGGTCTTGAACTTAAACAATGGTTTGCCTGGGAATTTTTCCAGCGATCGTGCATCCATAATTGCAATATCTGGATTTGACATATGCATATGCCGATTCGTTAAAATATCCAATCGAATTTTTGGATGCTTGGCATACAACTTAGACAATTCAATAAACAAACGGCTGCCGGCAAAACCCTCTTCTGTCCAGATTGAAATGTATCCTGTTAATTCTTCGGGGCCGGCCACATTCTGCAATATCGCATTCAGCGTATCCACAATACTTTCAATTTCCGCATATACTTGCCGTGTTGTATTTGTCGGCACACTGCCCGACGAACTGCGTATTAATAAACGTGCTTTAAACCTGGCTTCTAAATCCGCTATCAATTTCGACATATTAGAATGCTTGATTCCATTACGTTCCGCTGCCGCTTGAATCTGCCCTGCATCAATCACTTCTTTCAGTGCCAACAATTCACGCAGCAGCGTCACCTTCGTTTTGATAGTAGCCATAAAAACCCCTTTGGTTATTAAGAAAACGATACCCTGCATCTTACACTAGGAAAAGAAACCAACACAACCACAAAATTACCCCAGGAAAAAATCCGCATTACCAATGGGGTAACCGAAAAAAATCCGCAAAAATATGCACATTTCCACAATTACAGCCCCCTTTTTATACATACCACGGCGTAAAAACAGAATAACAGTAAATATAAAAACCTATTTTATAATTTAGACATGTCACAGAACAACTACAAACAAGGAGAAAAAACTATGACACATCAAGACGTATGGCTGGCCATCGACACATTCGCCCGTGAACACAAAATGTCCTGTTCCGGATTGGCAAAACGCAGTGGTTTGGATCCAACCACATTTAACAAAAGCAAACGTTGGTCTAAATACGGCCAGCCACGGTGGCCATCAACCAACAGCATTGCAAAAATCCTGGACGCAACCGGTGCATCGTTAAATGACTTTATTAAATACTTCGCACCTGCTGCCCAGCAACCAGACCGCTGAGACAAAAAAAACATCAAAAAAAAATACCGCATCAACTGCGGTATTTTTGTTTATCTCTGGTCGGGGCGACAATGAGTAGATTTCGCAAGCAACGCACAGCGAAATCGTTAGGAATGCCACGCAGCCGACACAACGTGTCGTGCGAGTGAAACGTTCGAACCCGACAAAAGAATTTTGTCGTTCAAATCCGCACGTTCCAAACAGAAAATTAAAACCGCCGCAAATGCGACGGTTTGAATTTTCTGGTCGGGGCGAAAGGATTCGAACCTTCGACACCTTGGTCCCAAACCAAGTACTCTACCAGACTGAGCTACGCCCCGAAACGAACCACATTATAACAACATTTTTTTGAAATGCAACAATTTCTGTGAATTTTTATGCTTGTTTGATTTTATTAAAAAAACTATCATATAACATATGGGAAAAAAACTATCATATTTCGGGATTTTATTTTTATCCGCAACTGCGGCGGGGACTGCATTTGCCGCAACCCGCGCATCCCAATATATCAAGCCTGATACATACAATTACATGTATCCATACATGAATAATCAAATGCGGGTTGATTTGAATCCTGGCATAACACCATCCCAATCTACAAATCCAATGGACATTGTTGTTCGCACAGAACAATTGTCAACCGAACGCCGTGTTGTTCCACGTGCACGCAAATCAACTACCGCCCGTGCCGCAACAAACACATCTGCAAAAACATCTAATAATTCGAATCGGCGTGTTGTGGCCCGTCGTGGAAAAAACACAAACGCAAACACAATTGCAACCGTTAACAGATATCGCAACGATGCATCATACACAAACCGGACCAGTGCAAACGCCACGGGTGCCACCCAGTTGGCGACACAAACATGGACATCGTCACGGTGCCTGGCGGATTACAGTGCATGCATGGACAATTATTGCGAACGTGAAAATACTGCATACAACCGCTGTTATTGCAGTGCAAAACTGTCACAAATTGATTCCACGTATCAGCCTGCTATTGATAAATTAATCAAACAAATCATTTCGCTGAAAAACACCAACACATGGACCGATGCCGAAATGAATGAATACTGGATGGAAAAGATTGGCAATTACGTTGGCGACAACAGTTGGGTTAATCTGGAAAATGCGTTAAACATTGACTGGGCCGGCACAGAAAGCCGTGTTCGCGGTCAATATGCATTTACAACTGGCCACGATTATTGCATGCAACACCTTCAGGGTTGCTTTTACATGGCATCGAATCTGCGCGATGCATACCGTTCTGAAATCGCACGTGATTGCGGTTCATACGAACAATCATTACAAAGAATTAAAAACGCCGCAGAAAGCATAGTAGAGAGTTATAATGACTAAGAAAATGATGGGTATTAAATATGGCCGTGGGGCAACTGCGACCATTACAAATGACGGCCCGGCCCACGGCCCTGATGCGATTCGCAAAATGTTCCCAAATGCAGACTGGACAATGGTCACCCCCGATGAATTTAATCTGGCAGAATGCATGGCCGACCGTTTTGGCGAAAACGCAAAAATCCAGAAAAGAATTTACGAAAACACACCAAACGAATCGCACATAATGATTGGTGGTGACCATTCTGTAAACTTTGGCCACTTTGCTGCAATTGCAGACAACCTGGACGACACAGATATTTGTTTGATATATATCGATGCCCACCTGGACATCCACAGCCCCGAAAGCTCCAAACTCCAGGCATCTGGGGCACCACACGGCACAAATGTACGTGCACTGCTGGGCGACGGGGATATGCGCTGGCTGTCATTACAAAAACACACACCGGCCCTGAAACCAGAAAACCTGTTTTATTTGGGCACCCGTGCCTTTGAACCGGCTGAAATCGAATTTGCCCAATCTAAAAACATTTATATTCGCACACCATTACAGTTAAAAAACGAATCGGATTGGGCTGAAACCGTGGCTGAAATCCGGAAACGTATCGGCAACCGTAAATTCGTTGTTTCATTTGACTTTGATGCAATCGACCCAACAATATTCAGCGACGTTTTGGTCCCAGAATCAAACGGCATTTCATTGGATGCTGCACGCCATTTGATAAACGCATTCCGTGATGCATTCAGTTTTGAATTTGTGGAATATTCACCAACCGGCGACCCAGCCAGCGCATCTATTGCCAACGAATTAGTGAATATTGTGTATGCTGGATAAATTATCGCTGGTTCAAACTGTTAACAAAATTTAACAGGCGTTCATTATCATCGTACCACGCAACCAGTCCAACCAACTCAATCGCCCGTTCTGCTTCGGCTTTATCACGGGCGTTTTTTGCATTTGCACGTGCCCGTTGAACCGCTGCTGCATCCATACATGCAACCTGGCGAAACAATTTACGTGCCCGATACGACATACTGCCATAATCTGTACGATATGTTTCGCCCCAATCTATTCTGCGACCAGCACGCAGATTTCTGCTTTTATTTTCATCATCACGTGCGACAAAGACAATATACTTGTTTTCACGCTGTCTGATTTCATCATCTTTATCCCCACCCCACGCAGACAACATATATTGTTCATACATTAACGATGCCATATAGACCATATTATTATCACGTGGTTCTGCCCTGCCCGCAGCCAACGCCGTGGCAACTTCGAACCATGGCCCATGACTAAAATGCAGCCATTGGTCGGCATCATGATGAAATAACTTTAACGCATAGTGTGCATTAATATCTGGAAACGATAACTTAGACACAAATCCAGATATACCAACCCACGGATTACATTCGGTTATACCACGTGTATGCAATTGACACTGTGTACCGAACAAATCACCAATTTCTGGAATATTATAAACAACATCTGCCTTGGCGACACGCATCTGTGGTGCATTTTGAATCAAGAAATTTTCTAGCCCATCACGAAACAGTACCGTTATTTCCGCAATCTTGCCCCCGGGCAATTGTGCCCGCAGTTCCGGTGGCAACGCCCCCAGATATGGCGACACATCACAGTTATAAACGATACGTCGCAGCACATTTGGATTACGTTCCCATTTATGACGTAACACCTTGGTCAAAGCAGGATGCTTGACCCGTGGTGCGTTTATATCATAAATCAAAATATTGTCTAAATTCGTTATCACACCAGACTTATAGTACAAAACACACCAAAGTCAACCTGTTATTTATCATATTGCTGACAAATCATATTATGCCGGTATATATTACGGGCTAAATCATCGCTTATTATGCCCCAGTCACTTTTTCGTCCATAAATCGGCACACATGGCCACCCCGCCCTACCATCATTCTGCAATGGTGTATTTTTCGCACAGGACACGCCTAATATCATCAGTGCTACTGCGAACCACTTTTTCATTTATTCCCTCTAATTTTTGATTTATTTGCATTTGGCGTCCATTTTGTTGTTGATACATGTCCGCCTGGCAATCTGCTGTGGCAATTTTACGTCCCGATATATATGCCCCCATCATTAATACAGCCAAAACCACCACCAAATAAAATTTTACCATTACAAATCCTTTACCATTAAAAAACGCCCCGTTTGGGGCGTTTTGTTTTACTTCCAGTAACTTGGGATACTTGAATAATCCGTCAAGCCTGTCGAATTATAATACGTGTACTGCCAACCCGGATTTGACCAGATTTGGTATAAATATTTACCATTAATCTTGGCCGACGGTCCACGCAACGCTGGGCAATATGCAAATGTATAGTAGAACATATAACTTGCATAACTACCACTTATGTTACCAAACAGGTTTGCTGGAATCGCTGCCAATTTGTCACAACTATAGAATGTTCGATAAAACATTGAGTATGCTGGCGTTCCACTCAAACCACCAAACAGATTTTCCGGTATAGTGGTCAGATTGTCACAGTCATTAAATGTGTTATTGAACATGTACTGCGCCGGTGTGCCCTTGATACCCGCAAACAAACCTGCTGGAATCGTTGTCAAACCATCACAATTACTGAACGTTCCTTCAAACATATATGTTGCTGGTGCCCCTGAAATGCCGGCAAACAAACCTGCTGGGATTGTTGTCAGACCCGAAGAAGCAAAGGTATACATGAACATATTTGACGCTGGTTTTCCTGTAATACCCGCAAACAAACCTGCTGGAACTGTCTTCAAGCTAGAACAGCCACTAAAGGTATAATCAAACATATTTGATGCTGGTACCCCTGAAATACCTGCGAACAGATCTTCTGGAACAGCTGTCAGCTTTTTACAACCATTAAATGTATTTGCAAACATATATTGTGCTGGTTTCCCTGAAAGACCCGCAAACAAGTCTTCTGGGATTGTTGTCAAATTATCACAACCTTCAAAAGTCCCTTCAAACATGTACTTTGCTGGTGCCCCCTTGATACTTGCAAACAAACCTGCTGGCACTGTAACCAAGTTGTCACAGTTATTAAATGTATCCTGGAACATGTTTGTTTCTGGTGCTCCCTTGATACCTGCGAACAAGCCTTCTGGGATTGACTTAATCGCTGTTCCAGCGAACGCATTCTTAAACATTGACTTTGTTGGTTCACCTGTAATACCTGCGAACAAACCTTCTGGGATTGCCGCCAGCTTAGAACAGTTATTAAATACATTCTGCAACATATAGTCTGCCGCATCACCCTTGACACCTGCAAACAATTCTTCTGGAATTGCTGTCAAGCTGGAACAGCCGCTAAATGTAGAGTCAAACATATACTTTGCCGGCGCCCCACTGATACCTGCGAACAAGTCCGATGGAATTGCCTTCAGGCTGGTACAATCCTGGAATGTCTGCTTAAACATATTCTGGACTGGTGCCCCCTGGACATTCGCAAACAGACCCTCTGGCAATGTTGTCAATCCATTACAGTTGCTAAATGTTGCTTCAAACATACTTGATGCTGGTGCACCCGAAATGCCTGCGAACAAGCCCGCTGGCACAACTGTCAGCCTGTCACAATCATAAAATGTCTGCTTGAACATATTTGCCGCTGGTGCCCCCTTGATACTTGCAAACAAACCTTCTGGCAATGTTGCCAAGTTATAGCATCCATAGAACGTCTGATAGAACAATGATTCCGCTGGTGCCCCTGAAATGCTTGCAAACAAACCTTCTGGAACAGACCGCAATGCGGAACAACCATAGAATGTTCCATTGAACAGGTGTTCAACCGGTGCCCCAGAAATGTTTGCGAACAAACCTTCTGGAACTTCTGTCAAATTATAGTTCCCTTCAAATGTCTGATAGAACATATATGGACGTGGTGCCCCCTTAACCCCTGCAAACAAATCTGCCGGAACTGTCTTCAAAGACGCATCCGCAAATGTCTGATAGAAACTTGGCTGGCTACCATCGGCCAATGTTGGGAACACATCCCCCAACTGGCCTGTCACAGACGCAACACGTGTAAATTTCACTGTTGCGGTCTTGTCATTGGTGCTATATGCTGTCGCCAAACCTGCAACCTTAACATTATACGCAGCAGACTTTGCATACATGTGATTATACGATTTCAAACTTGTATCTGTACGTTCAATCACACTGGATGAACCATCACCCCAATCAACATAGAACGTACCCTTTGCCGACAACGAAATCGTCACATCTGATGTATTGGTTGTTGTGTATTCAAACGCCCAATCATCAACACATGCCTGTGCACCCCAAATTGCTGGCATCATGACACCCGTTTCACAGTTATTATCTGTCAAACCGGTACAACCTGTGTACATATCACCAACCTGGGCTGATGTTGCGTTTGGCCAAATTTCATACAAGAATTTACCACCCGATTTAACAGATGTACCTGTCAAACCTGAACATCCCTGGAACGTTTGTACAAACATATTGCTTGTGGCCGACCCTGACAATGTACCTGCAAAAACATTCGATATGTCGCCTTTCATGTTCTGACAGCCAAAGAATGTCTGATAGAACATATAACTTGCTGGTGCACCGTTTAATGTACCAAACATACCAGACAGTTCTGCTTCTTCCAACCCAGAACAATTATAGAATGTTTGCTGGAACATATAACTTGCTGGGGCACCTGAAATACCGGCGAACAATGGCCCACCAATACCCGTCAAACCAGAACAGTTATAGAATGTTTGATAGAACATATAACTTGCTGGCGCCCCTTTGATACCTGCGAACAGACCCGCTGGGATTTCACCTGTCAAACCATAACAATTATAGAATGTCCGATAGAACATATATTGACGTGGTGTGCCACTTATCCCGCTGAACAATGTTGCTGGGATTTCACCTGTCAAACTAGAACAGTTATAGAATGTCTGATAGAAGCTTGGCTGGCTGCCATTAGACAACGTTGGGAAGATTTCACCCAAACTACCCTTTACCCCCGCTGTAGCGGTACTGAATGAAATTGCTGCTGTTGAATACGATGTATTATACGCTGTTGCCAACCCCGCCAATTTAACAGTATACACACCCGACTTGTTATACGAATGACTATAATAAGTGCTATATGTATCTGTCTTATTTATAACCTGTGTGTAACCATCACCCCAATCGACATAGAACGTACCAGCCGCTGCGATATAGAATGAATAGCTATACGTATTGGTTGTAGTCAGTTCTAATGGCCAGTAGTCCAAGCATACCGGACCACCCCAACTTAATGGGACCTGGTCTTCTGAACCACATCTCATCCCTGTCAGGCCCACTGCACCTTCATACACCCCACCAATATGGTCGGTTGTTGCATCTGGCCAGATATTATACAAATATTCACCGCCAGCACGCACAGTATTACCCGTCAAATTGCGGCAATTAGCGAACATATAGGCAAACATATTTGTTGCCGCATTACCAGACAATGCCCCAATAAAGTTAGCAGGGATTTCGCCTGTCAAACCAGAACAGTTATAGAATGTCTGATAGAACATATACTGTGCTGGTGTGCCGCTGATTCCTGCAAACAATGCACCACCAATACCCGACAATCTGTTACATCCATAGAATGTCTGATAGAACATATACGCACGTGGCTGCCCCGAAATACCGGCAAACAAGTCCGCTGGGATTTCACCGGATAAACCACTACAGCCATTGAACGTCCGATAGAACATATACGCACGTGGTTGCCCCGAAATACCTGCGAACAAGTCCGCTGGGATTTCATCATAGATATTATTTGCCCCATAGAACGTCTGATAGAAGCTTGGCTGGCTGCCATCAGCCAATGTTGGGAATATCGCACCCAAACTGCCCGACAGTTTTGTCAAAGAACCTGTATTGCTAAACGAAATCGTAGCCAATTCATCATCGGTATTATATGCCGTTGCCAAACCGCCCATTTTAATCGTATATGTATTTGCACGGCGATACGAATGTGAATGACCTGTCCGTGATGCATCTGTCTTTTCGATTACATCAACCTTGCCATCGCCCCAACTGATATAGTATTTACCAGCCGCCGCCAAATAAACTGTCATCGAAGACACATTGGTTGTCGCCGTTTCAAATGCCCAATCAGAAAAATCAACATCCGAAACGTCTTCACATGCGGTCATATCTGCTGGGATATTGGCCACATCTTCCAACTGGGTATCACCACAATACATGGTCTTCATATACGATGGGTCCCAAATATTGTACAGATACTGTTCACCTGTCTGGGCCGACGTGCCACTTAATGATGTGCAACGTCCAAACGTACCATAGAACATATCTGTTGCTGCTGTCCCTGAAATCCCCGCAAACAAGCCTGCTGGGATTTCGCCTGTCAATCCTGTACAGCCCCAGAATGTTTGTTCAAACATATATGGTGCCGGGGTGCCTTCAATACCTGCGAACAAGTCCGCTGGGATTGGGCCTTCTAACCCTGTACAATCTGCAAATGTACGTGTGAACATATCCTGGGCTGGTGCTCCCTTAATTCCACTGAACAATGTTGCTGGAATTGTTCCGGTCAATCCTGAACAGCCTTCAAATGTCCCCATAAACATCCCATACGATGGGGCACCCTGGATTCTTGCGAACAATGTCGCTGGGATTGATCCTGTCAACCCTGAACAACCCTTGAATGTTTCACGGAACAGTTCAGCTGATGGCTGTGCATACAAATCTTCAAACAGATCTGCTGGGATTGAACCTGTCAAGCCAGAACAACCCATGAATGTTTGATAGAACTTCTTGCTTTCTCCATCAATGCCGCCCATTGCCAACATATTTCTTGGGAACAATTGTTCTGGGATTTCACCCTTCAAATTCTTGCAGTTATAGAATGTTCTATAGAAGTTTGGCGATGGAATCAATACACCCACAACCGATGGCATAACTGGGAACAATTCACGGAAAGACCCCTCAATCTTAGCCAAGTTATAGTTCGATTCAAAACTAATCGTTGGAACCGTGGCACCCCCAACATATCCTACCGCTTCACCTGATATTTTGATTTTGTATTCACCCGCTTTGTCATACTTATGTGAAAATACCAGTTCATCTACACTATCATGCGTCACAGTGTCAAATGTACCATCACCCCAATCAACACCGAAAACACCCGATGCATTCATACGGAATTCAAATGATGTCGTATCTGGTGTTGTTGTTGCGATAAACTTTGGTTCGCCCAGTCCTGTCTGGCCCAAACCACCCCAGTTTTCTGGGATTGTCGCATAATCATCCAACTTATTACTGTGCATAAATGAATATGTCAATGCATCTGGCCAGATTTCATACAAATACTTACCACCCTTACCCTTAGCAGATGGCCCTGCCAAATCAGACATGCTAAAGAATGTATAGAAGAACATACCTAATTCTGCAGAACCTTCGATACCTGCAAACAGGCCATCCCCAATACCACTTAATCTATCATCTTCGATAAATGTAAATCCAAACATACCCAATGCTGGGGCCCCTTCAAGATTACGGAACAACCCACCCGGGATTTCGCCAGACAATTGTGTGCAGCCCGCAAAAGTACCTAAGAAACAACCAACGCTTGGTGCACCCTTAACACCCTTGAACAAATCTTCTGGAATTGTGCCAGACAAGCCAAAACTGGCCCCAAATGTACCTGCAAATGCCAATTCACCCGGTGCACCATTCAGGTTTCCAAACAAAGATTCTGGAATTGTTCCTGTCAAGCCTTCACCCTTAAAGATATTTACATCTGGGCCATTATTCACCAATTCAATTATGTCAATCCCACTGCCGGCAAATGTACCCAAATACTGTGCCGCCATTGGACGACCAGATATACCTGCAAACAATTTCGCTGGGATGCGACCTTCCAAATATGGCATAGCCGCAAAAGTCAATGCAAAAGCGGCTTCTTTTGCCTGGCCTTTTAAGCCTGAAAACAAAGTCGATGGCAATTCGCCCTTGAACCCGGATACCGCAAATGTGCCCAAGAACGCCCCACGTTCCGGTGCACCACGCAAATTAGCATACAATTTTGCTGGTATTGAACTTTCTACAAGTGGCGTTAACAAGAAAGTACCTGCATTCATCGCATATGATGGATGGCCGGTCAAACCTGCAAATAATTTTTCTGGAACAGATTTCAAACCAGAAAGCGCAAAAGTCCCCGTGAACATCAATGGGGATGGCTGACCATAAACACGGCTGAACAATCTTTCTGGAATAATACCATCCCAATTCATGGCCCCTGCGAAAGTCAGCAAGAAACTTGGGTTATCGCCATTTTCCAGCGTTGGGAAAACCGAACCCAAACTGCCATCGATATGTGCAATACGATCTGAATCTGTTACAAAAGAAATGGTGATACCTTCTGGTGCAATCTGTAAATTATCAAACGCATGTTCATCAAAATCAACGATAAAGCGTTGCAGGGAATTAATAATTGGGTCAACATCCATATATGCATAGCCTGTGGCACGGCCACCAAAGCGAACTACATATTTACCTGGTGTTGCATAACTGTGGTTATATGGCATAAATTCTGTGTTATCACGCACAATTGTTTCAACCGTACCATCACCCCAGTCAACCATAAATGTCCCCGCAGCCCCCAGGATAAACCCAAACGATTCTGCATTTTCGGTGGTAGTAACCGAGAATGGCCATTCTTCATAGACCAGTTCATTAACCGCCTGTTCTGTGACTGTAATATCAGCAATCTGATTCGTTGCATATTCACCGGCACCGTATCTTGATGTCACTTCGCCATTCAATATTTCATTGGCTACGTCAACCGCAGTCAGCAGATATTCCATATTTGCCACCTGGCGTGGATTACGCAACTTGGCATTATATGGCACTTCCACCCCGATACGATTCGCAATCATGTTATGTACATACTCTACATTTGCGATCTGTGCAGCATGCGCAGCAAATGCAAAAAATGCACCAAAAACAACGGTTAACAGTTTCTTTAACATATTCCCACCTTTCTTTATGATAACCACTGTACTAAATCATACGAAATCTACACAAGCAAAAAATTTAAACGCCCCGTTTGGGGCGTTTTATTTATTGATTCATGGAACTGAAAAAGTCCGCATTTGTCTTGGTCAACCGCAATTTATCCAGCAAGAATTCCATCGCTTCCAACGTTCCCATTGGATTTATAATGCGACGCAAGACATACATCTTGGACAGATATTCTTTCCCGACCAGCAAATCTTCTTTACGTGTTCCAGATTTAGTAATATCAATCGCCGGATACACACGTTTATCAGACAATTTACGATCCAGGATAATTTCACTGTTCCCTGTACCTTTAAATTCTTCAAAGATAACTTCGTCCATTTTCGACCCTGTATCCACCAACGCAGTTGCAATAATGGTCAATGAACCGCCACCTTCGATATTACGTGCCGCCCCAAAGAAGCGTTTTGGACGTTGCAACGCATACGCATCAACGCCACCGGTCAACACTTTACCACTGGATGGCACACATGTATTATATGCACGCCCCAAACGTGTAATAGAATCTAACAAGATAACAACATCCTGTCCTGCTTCGACCAAACGCTTGGCTTTTTCAATAACCATTTCGGCAACCTGAATATGTCGTGCCGCAGGTTCATCGAATGTAGATGATATAACTTCGCCTTTAACGCTGCGTTGCATATCCGTCACTTCTTCTGGACGTTCATCAATCAACAATACGATTAATTTCACATCTGGATAGTTTGTTGCAATACTGTGTGCAATGTTTTGCAGCATAACTGTTTTACCGGTACGTGGTGGTGCCACAATCAGTGAACGTTGCCCTTTACCAGTTGGTGAAATCAAATCGATAACACGTGCCGACAAATTGCGACCTTTGTCCTTGTCATCTGGCACTTCCATTTTCAACTGTTCATCTGGATACAGCGGTGTCATATCATCGAACGACACACGATGTTTCAACTTTTCTGGATTATCGCCGTTAACACGTTCAATTGTTTCCAACGCAAAATAACGTTCTGTTTCTGCGGCCGGTGCCTGAATCTGTCCTTCGACATAGTCACCCGTTTTCAACCCATACTTTTTAATCAAATTTGGTGACACATACAAATCATCTGGTCCCGCCAGATAATTAGATTCTGGTGCACGCAAGAATCCAAACCCATCCTGCATACGTTCCAGCACCCCGTCACCAATCAGTGTGACCTTTTTATCCGCAGCAAACACACGCATAACTGCAAAACGCAGTTGTTGCACATTTAATTGCGCCGGATTTTCAATACCCATATCTTCTGCCATTTTCAGCAGTTGCTGTGGCGATTTCGCCTTTAATTCATTTATATGCATAAATAATCCTTTTGTGGAGATTGGCACATGGAACCATGGCCATTTGATATGTATATTATAGACTAAATTGACAAAAATGTCAAGTCCCCAACAAAAAACCGCCATATTGGCGGTCTTTTATTACTTCCAGTTATCTGGGATATTCGCATAGTCTTTTAATCCCGTTGCGCCGTTATATGTATTCGCATCCCCAGATGGTGTGAACACTTCATACAAGAATTTATCAGCCGTCGTAAATGTACCATCTTCATTTTCGGTCACAACCGTCATCTTGGCAGAATCACTGGCCAATTTGGTTGCATTGTTAAATGTATTACTGAACATTCCCGACACCCAATTACCCGTAATATTGCCAAATATAGGATGCCCACTGGTACCGGTTGCCGCATCATAACCAATATTTATCAGACCCGTACTGTCAGCAAATGTGCTATTAAACATATTCTGTGCTGGTTCGCCCGAAATTCCCGCAAACAATCCCTTTGGAATATTTTTAATATTCCATGTTGTACTGAATGTGCTACTGAACATATTTTTAGCTGGTGCCCCAACAATCCCTGCAAACAAACCTTCTGGCAAATCACCTACATTATTCCAATGGAATGTTCCACTAAACATCCCCTCGGCCGGTTCACCACGAATCCCCGCAAACAATTTCGCTGGCACAGTATTCACACCAGAATCCTGGAATGTACCCTGGAACATATATTCCAACGGGCGCCCCTCAATCCCACGGACATAATTGCCATTGTCATCATATTCTGTGAACAGATTTTCTGGAATATTATTCCCCATTCCCCCGGTCTGACAGAACGTATACGCAAATGCACGTCCCATATTATAATGCCATGTTATACCCGAAAACAAATCTGCTGGAATGGGTCCACCCAATCTGCGGCACTGCTGGAAAGTACCTTCGAACATCCCATATGCCCCTGGCCCCTTAATCCCAGCAAACAGTCCACTTGGCAACTTCCCTTGAATTCCCGAAAAACCAAATGTTCCATGGAACATCTTGTGTGCAGGTGCGCCTTCGATACCCGCAAACAATTCCGCCGGAATCGAGCCAGTCAGTCTAGTATGCTGACTCCAACAACTACCATCTGGTCTATCATCTGGTGCAGACAAACAGGCAAAAGTAGAATGGAACATCATTGGTTTTGGTGCCCCCTTGATGCCCGCAAAGAAATCTTTATCCAACGGTCCAATTAAATTACGTGCAGAATCAAATGTCCCATAGAACAAACCTGTTGTTGGTGCACCACTAATCTTTGCAAACAATTTTGGTGGTATCTGCCCCGATAAACTGTCGCAATTTCTAAATGTATGCATAAACATACCTGTTGTCGGGCGGCCGCTGATACCCGCAAAGAAATCTTCTGGAATCGCCCCATCCAATTCATAACAACCATCAAACATTTCACGGAACATATATGCCTTGTCCGCTTGGCCTGTCAATCCGGTCAAGAAACCATCTGGAATTGGACCAATCAAATTCTTGCACCCTTTACAGAAACCATAAAAGCTGGGTTGACTGCCATCGGCCAATGTTGAAAAAACCGCACCCAATGAATTATAAATTTTATACAGGTTTTCTGGCGTGCCGATTTTAATAGATGGAATTACCCCACTAACTTCATCCGCCATCAGTGTAACGGCCCCTTCGACATAGCCAGCACCACCGGTTGAATTATATTCAGTTGGTGTACCCGTTAATTTAATATAGTGTGCTTCGGCCGTATCATATGTATGTGAATATGTGACCTGGTCTGTGGTATCCTGGGTAAATGTTTCGTTGGTACCATCACCCCATTTAATAGTAAATGTACCCTTGGCTGCGATTTTAATTTCAAAATATGTTGTATCGGTTGTTGTACGGAATGTCAAACCACGCACATCAATCAAATCAACAACTGCTTTATCCGTTGCCTCCTTATCCGCCGCCAGCATAGTTGCCAACGGATCTTCGGCATAGTCACTGATATCAATACTGTTCACGGTCCAGTTTGTTTCATCCATCGCATGCAGCAGATATTTCATATTTGCCGCAGCCATGGTACTGCTGACCTCGTCATTATATGGTAAAAAGAATCCCCATTCGGCCTGAATAGCCTTGTGAATATAATCCAGGTTTGCGACCACTGCGGAATCGGCCGTCGCCACCACACCGCACGACACCATCAACGCAAACAACAATTTTTTCATTACAAAATCCTCTGCTATTCTTCTACATGTGCCACAGATTTTGGCAATGGTTGGGTTGCCACATTTAACGATCCTGTCACGTCGTACGTACCGGCCATGGTCTGATTGGCATTTTCGGAAACACTGACCTTGTCTTCATCAACATATTTACGTGTATTCGCATCCACTTCATCTACATAGTTTTGTGATGGAATATTCGGTGCCGCAATCGCCGCCCCTGACATCAACGCCAACACTGAAAAAACAAGGATTTTTTGCATTTTTCTTTCTCCTAACACACTATTATTGATAATAATTGTATCATAAAACACCCCGCCCCGCAAATAAAAAACCGCCATATTGGCGGTCTTTTGTTATTTCCACAATTCTGGGATATTCGCATAGTCTGTTAATCCCGTTGCACCGTTATATGTATTTGCATCCCCAGATGGTGTGAACACTTCATACAAATACTTTATCGCCGAAGACGTCGTTCCATCTTCATTTTCAGTTATAACCGTCATCTTGGCAGAATCACTGGCCAATTTGGTTGCGTTACTAAACGTATTGCTGAACATTCCCGACACCCAACTCCCCGTAATATTACCAAATATTGGATGCCCACTGGTACCGGTTGCCGCATCATAACCAATATCTACCAACGATTTATTATTCGAAAACGTGCCATTAAACATATTCTTGGCCGCTGGTCCAGAAATCTTGGCAAACAACCCCTTTGGAATTTTTGTTGTGCTTGACCAAGCATCACCGGCACTAAATGTACCACTGAACATAGACTCTGCCGGTTCCCCTTCGATACCATCAAAGAACCCTTCGGGAATATCACCAACACTATTCCAGTGGAACGTGTTGGCAAACATAGCTTTGGCCGGTTTTCCACGAATACCTGCGAACAATTTCGCTGGCAAATTACTTGCACCACTATCCGTCCATGTACCATTGAACATTTCTGCGGACGGTGCCCCCTCTATCCCACGGACATAATTACCGTCTTCGTCATATTCTGTGAACAGGTTTTCTGGAATATTTCCGCCCGCCCATGTCTGACAGAACGTCAACGCAAACGCACGTGACATATCCGGCGACCATGTTATCCCTGCAAAGAAATCTTCGGGAATTTGTCCTCCCATACCACGGGCCTGTTGGAATGTGGCTTCAAACATACCGGGCGCCCCAGGTCCCTTGATGCCTGCAAACAATCCTGCTGGATACCCACCTGTATGCCCCGAAAATGCAAATGTAGAATGGAACATTTTGTACGCAGGGGCCCCTTCAATTTTACCAAACAATTTTGCTGGAATTGGGTTTTTCATCGACATTTTTGACCAACATTCACCATCTGGCAAATTAACACATCCAAATGTCCCCAGGAACATCATCGGTTTTGGTGCACCACCAATATTTGCAAACAACTGGTCCGACAAAGCACCCGTCAACCCACGTGCCCCGTTAAATGTTTCATAGAACAATGCCAATGTAACATCACCGTTCAAACCACCAAACACGTCGGCCGGAATCCCACCCGTCAATGATTTACAGTTATAAAATGTCTGCATAAACTGGGCAGTTGTTGGACGACCTGTTATGCCCGCAAACATACCTGCTGGGATTTCACCATTTAACTTATAACAATTCAAGAACATACGACGAAATTGGTACGCTTTATCCGATTCGCCCGTAATCCCAGCCAACAAATTTGCTGGAATCGGCCCAACCAGGTTCGTACATCCTTCACAAAATGTATTAAAGCTTGGCTGACTGCCATCAGCCAACGTTGGGAAAACCGAACCCAACGAATTATAAATCTTATACAAATTGGCTGGTGTAGCAATTTTAATAGTTGGCGTCGCCCCACTAACTTCACCTAAACTTTCATCTACACCACCATCTGAATATTGAACAATAATATCTCCGCCGGTCGAATTATACTCGGTCGCCTTGCCTAACAATTTGATATAGTGTGCTTCGGCCTTATCATACGTATGCGAATACGTTTTTTGTTCTGTGGTATCGTGGGTAAAAGTTTCATTAACGCCGTCGCCCCATTTAATTGTAAATGTACCCTTGGCTGCGATTTTAATTGAAAATTCCGTTGTATCAGTCGTCGTACGGAATGTTAAACCACGCACATCAATCAGGTCAACAACTGCGACATCTGTCGCATTGGTGTCTGCGGCACGCATTGTCGCCAATGGATCTTCGGCATAGTCACTGATGTCTTCACTGTTCACGGTCCAGTTTGTTTCGTCCATCGCATGCAACAGATATTTCATATTTGCCGCCGCCATTGTACTGCGAACCTCTTCATTCCATGGCAAAAAGAATCCCCACTCGGCCTGGATTGCGTTATGAATATATTCCAAATTTGCGATTTTGCCGGACCAAGCGGCCGAAATCACCATAAAACAAGACAAAAAAGCGACACATAACTTTTTAATCACGCTAAAATCCCCCATTGTTAATTATTCTGCGGCAGTATTTGCAACAGATGTTGGCAATGGCTGTGTTGGCACATCAAAAGTGCCCGTCACAGTATATGTTCCTGCCATTGTCTGGTTGGCTGATGCCGATGTATCAACCTTGGTCGCAATAGATTCTTCTACATATTGCGTACCTGCCAAATCTGCCCATGCAGCCGGCATAAAACAGCACATAAACAACGCAAAAAACAATGTATTTTTCATTTTTCCTCCAACAAAATAAATACTTCCTGTCACCGTATATTGTACAATAAAACTCAATCATTAACAAGGGCAATTTTTCGTCACATTCCCACTTAAATATTTCTTGCAATTTGATATTAATGTTGCTCAAATACAAATATATAAAATTAAACACAAAAGGAAGCGAAAAATGGCAGGCAGTATTAATAAAGTGACATTGGTCGGCAACATTGGCGGCGATCCCCAGGTTCGCAACATGCCCAGCGGTCAAAAGGTTGTAAATTTCAACCTGGCAACATCCGAACGTTGGCGTGACCGTGCAACCGGCGAAATGAAAGAACAAACCGAATGGCATCGTATTGTTATCTTTAACCCAAATTTGGCAGATGTTGCCGAACGCATGTTGCAGAAAGGCACAAAATTATACATCGAAGGTTCATTAAAAACCCGCAAATGGCAAAATCAACAGGGCGTTGACGTTTACACAACCGAAGTTGTATTGAACCCATTCGCCGGTCAAATGGTAATCTTGTCCGGGTCCAAGGGTGCCGGTGACAGCGAATATAACGCCGCCCCAACACCCGCATCGGCCCCACGTGAAGAAATTTCCGTTGCCGACATCAACGACGATATTCCATTCTAAAAAGAAAAATATATCACACAAAAACCGCCATTTCGGCGGTTTTTTTTCTGCCGACACAATCCCCCCAGGTCACAATTCCCTGTTCGCCCCATTTACCTGGGTTCCACGGTCAAGCCGTGGAATGACAAAGATTGATAAATTTCGAAATTAAATTAGAACGATTTAGATGTGGAACGGTCCCGGCAACGTAGTGCACAAACCGCTACATGAGTTGTCGGGACCGCCCAACCCCTTGCCTGTTAAAAATAAATTAGAATGATTTAGATGTGGAACGGTCCCGGCAACGTAGTGTACAAACGCTACATGAGTTGTCGGGCCACCCAACCCCTTGCCTGTTAAAAATAAATTAGAATGATTTAGATGTGGAACGGTCCCGGCAACGTAGTGTACAAACGCTACATGAGTTGTCGGGACCGCCCACAGATGAATTATTATAATTTATTTTTTAGAAGCGGTAAGAACCTGAGACTTTAATATTATGCAACTGGATGGCATCGTTGTATTGATATCTGTAATCAACACCAATTTGAATGCCGGTTGCGGAAATCAGTTCAAAACCACCACCAATATTTGCCCACAATGGATCAATATCCAATGCATAGTCGGTGAACGAATGGGCCGGACCAAATTTATATTGAACCTGGTCTGGGGCACCCAGAACATCATATTCGACACCAATCGATGCATATGGTCTGATTTGGAACCATGCTGTTGGATAGATGCGTTTCTGGGCCGTTAATGTGTACCCAGGGGTCAACATCAAATAGCCATCTGATTCCATATTCATGTAATCGCCACTGCCGGCGGTTTCATCAACACTGAAACCAAAATTATAACCAACACGTGCATACAGATTTCCAACGATATACTGGTTCAACCAATCGTGCATCAACCCCCATTCAGATGTCAATGCCAACGCCATACCATCACCATCGATTGTATCCATGAAATTCATGTTTCTGTCTGTATCTAACATATGGATATCCAAGAACGCATTTCCATACGCACGCACAGAATTAGTCAATGTTTTAGCCAAATAACCGCCCAGGCCGATATTTGTATCTGTGACGGACACAGAAACATTTCCTTGTTCTGTGATGGCACCATAACTTAAATCCATAGAATCTGAATTATCGCTGGACATATGTGAAACACGACCTGTCAACCCCAGAATCAGTGTTTCAGATTCCTGCCAGTCAAATCCACCGGCAACACTGAAACGATTTCCACCAACACGTTTGTTATCTGTCACATTCTGGCGGAACATACCATAGTCAACATCAACCCATGCTTTTTTCAAACTGCGGTTTCTGTTCCAGATAAATTCATCCATCATGCGATCTTCGAAATCACGGAACGATGTATGTTCATTCAACATAACTGCACCCGCAATTTGTTCGATTTCACGTGGCTGAACCAATCTGCTGAATCGTGCCAATGGTGCACCTTCGGCATTGGCAACATAGTGTTCCATACGATTGTACAATTCATTTGCCAATTTAGACATATCTGTCCCTTCGAACAACAATGGAATCACTTCAATTGGCGTACTGTTAAAGAATCCCTGATTAACCAATTGACCATCCAACAGATCGTCCAACGCACCGGCCGCCATATATTCACCATCTGTATGATCTGGTTCACGGCCAACAATTGGCTGGATACGCATATTTTCAATCAAAACAGGGCCACCAAAGCGTGGATCAAACACGACATACAAACTGTCATTTTCACCATTTGCATCCGCATCACGAACCGAGATATACGCCGGCAATTCTTCGCCCGATTTATTATTCGCATCAATCGCATCCAGATAGTTAAAGCATTTTGAACCATCTGCATTACAGAACATAACTTCCAGATTGCGAACCTTGGCCAATGCATCAAATTCTTCGATACCATCTTTGGCGTTTAACAACCAAATCGCAGTACCCTGGTCAACGGCATCAAATATATTAATACCGATTTGTGAATCCGCCAACTGAACTTCTTTGTTACCCAAATTCAGCCCAGAATCATATACTTTACCCGATATAAATTTGCCATTAACCGAAATCATTGGTTCTGCATCGGCTGCATTTGTGATATCACCCAGTGTATCATCTTCGGCCAGGCTGACGGTTGCCCAATAATTCTTGGCACTGGAATTCATTGTGGTACCATCTGCATATTTCAAGATTGCAACATTCAATCGGCTGTTTTCATCAAATGTATAA
This sequence comes from Alphaproteobacteria bacterium, assembly GCA_017502865.1. Classification (GTDB taxonomy): domain Bacteria; phylum Pseudomonadota; class Alphaproteobacteria; order Rs-D84; family Rs-D84; genus Enterousia. The sequence goes on from JAFVUD010000005.1 coordinate 194,556, forward strand.
TTACCACCAATACTCATTTGTTCCAGACCGATAAAGTCAACCCCACCTGAAACATCACCACCAACCGACACATCCATCCAGTTTGCATATGGCGACGCAACAAATGCTAAATCAACTGCATCTATGCTGCCAGAAACATCAATATCACTGCTGTTCACAACCATTGTCCCAGATTTCTGGTCAATCGCCCCAACATTCATATTAGATGTATTTATAACATAATCAGATGCCGCCACATTTACATCACGACTGGCCAATGTACCTGCATAATTTTGATATAATGTACCATCGGTTGTAAATGGTGTTGCCAAATCCAATCCAGCCCCAGACAACTGAATCATACCATCGTTCATGGCCAATGAATTCATTGTTATAAACCCATTACCCGAACCAATATACAACGTACCATTATTCGCAACATCTGCGAAATCAGCAGATTCCTGGGCAAATATTGCCAAAGAACCGCTGTTTTCCAAATTCTGCGACGCAAACGATTTCGCATTTACCATCACGCCGGCACCATCTGCCACAGAAACATTACCAACAACATTGAATAAATCTGTAATGTTATATGAAACCGTATTTTCATCTGCGACAAAATTACCACCAATGTTCATACTGGCCGCCTGAACACTTGATTCATCGGCTGTCAAATTCAGCATACCATTTTTAGCAGTACCCTGGTTCAAATCGCCTGCAACGCTAATATCGCCACCGACGATTGTGCGTTCCGCATCAATATTTGCCCCACCCCCAGACACTGTCAAACCATATGAAACATCGAATTGTTTTGCATCAACCGACACTAAACCACCCGTTGATGTAATTGAATTCGCAGACACATTGTTGGCATTTGCTGTAAACGCACCACTGTTTGTCACATTTTCAACAGACACCGCATTTACATTCCCCTGGCCTAACAAAGTTGTCAAACCTGTATTTGTAATATCCTGGGCGGTTATCATTGTACCCGATGCATACAGCGATCCACCAACCGTTGTATCATTTTTGATATCAACCAATTTATTCGCCACCAGGTTCAATTCACCACCTGCATCAATCAAGCCAGAAACATTGATATTATTCGCAGATTTCAATGTTAACCCGTCACGTGTTGCCGCCATAACTGTAATACCACCGGCAACATCAATATCCTGATTTGCCCCGGTTGATTGCAATGTCATACCGTCTGTACCAATTATCGACAGCCCCCGTGTTGGATTCAAACTGCTGTCATACCAGATACCATTTTTAATATTAATACCGCCCTGGTCTGCAACAACAAATTGACCATACAGATTAATCAAACCATCTTGTTCAACCAGCGATGCAACATTTGCCCCCGCGTTATAGATTTCAACAGTACCACCATTTTGTGCAACAACATCACCTGTCACATCCAGTGTCACATCCTCTACCTCTGGAATATACATATCATAGGTTGTCGGCGCACCCGCATCTGGAATTTTATATATAAACGCAACCTGCCCCTGGCCCGATGCTACAACATCACCACCCACGGTCATACCGGCTGCAGAAAATCCCATTTTTCGAACATTACTGGCATCTGTTGCGGTAATATCACCATCAACATTGATTGTATTATCAGATGCCAAAACAAAACCTTGGACACCCTTGGCTGCGACATTTACATCACCTGCCGCCCCTGTTGTTGCAGATGTTGCTGTGATATTACCAGCAATTTCAACACTGCCTGCAACATTAACCGTGTTCGTATTGCCGCCAATATTCAGCACACCACCCGTCACAGTCAAATCACCCGAACCTGTTAAATAACGGTCGTCTTCTGCGATTGCAAACTGACCGATTAAGGCATCAATGTTTGTTGTACCACCCTGAACATCCAGACCACCCATTGTGATTGGCCCTTCGCCTAAATCTGAACCCTTGATGGTGGTAGAACCATTTTTATTTATAACATTCCCTAAAATTGCGATATTACGCCCTTCGATTAATGTAGAACCACTGTTATTGTTCACATTTCCCACAACCCCAACGGATCCATATTCATCTGTATATGCCACGACACGCAAATTACCGCCATCATTTACCAGATTACCCCCCGACACCGTTGGTTCAGACGCATTATCCTCTTGCAGCATTTGCCCCAACATAATCGTTTCTGCATTCAATGTTGTATTTCCAGAATTCGAAACATTTTCATCGACATACAAATACGAAGACGCCGTCAAATGTGCGGTTGCATCTTGGGCTGTGGTCAAAGATTTAATTGCAATTTCACCATACACACTGTTGCTGTCGTTATATGGCTGAATTGAACCCGCAACGGCATCATTATTCACTTCGGCCACCATATTCAGTGTACCACCCGATGCATAAACGTCTTGGGCCCAGATATCACCAGCCTTGATATTCATGATTGCATTTTTATTATTTGCCCCATTTTGAATATCCAAAACTATCAGTTCGCCACGTGTCACATTCAAATCGAACTGTTTTGCATCGTTCGACATCATAGCAAACACTTGGTCTTCCGTAGTATTCCCCCAATAAATCTGCCCTGTGGTCAAACTGAATGTATTATCAGTCCCCATTGTGCTTAAATCCACACCATTGGCGAAATAAGTTTCCCCAGAAACATTGATATTCACATTACCGCCATTGACAAAAGACGCATTATTATCGTCACCACCATTTAATTGCAGCGATCCTGTATTAATAACTAACGTCCCATTTGCCGAATCGTTTTTGACTGTGCCCCCAACATTAATCGAACTGTTGACGGCATTAAATGTCAAACTGTCACCTGAATTTTCCAGATTACCATCAATATAAACAATCGATCCATTGTTAACATTGATTTCCATATCACCGGCATTATTCTGGATATTCCCCACCGTTTCATCATCGATACTGCCGTCCAACGCTTCTTCCTGTGGGCCACGCATATCCAACGAACCCGCATTAACAACAAACTTACCCGTACTGTCGTTTTGTAATTTTTCTGCTTCCAGCGTATCTGTCGCAGTGATTGTTGTATTACCTGTACCTGTTGCCGCCAAATCTTGAACTGAGATATATTCCGCCCCCAGTGTCAAATCCCCATTACTGGTCACATGCTGTGCATACAACCCCACAATTCCATCATCAATCGTCAGCGTCCCCAGGTTTTCGATTGCACCAAAATACGCTTCTGAAATCTGTGCATTGTCTGTTGCATTTGCATGAATGCCCAACGTACGACCATTTGCCACCGTCAGTGCCCCCAGCACTTCGATATTACCGCTGCTTAAAATCGTGTACGAAGAATTCGTATCTGGCCCGACATAGACCCAGCCATCTGGACTGGCCGCAGGAATTTGTGCCCCAACAGACAATCCGTGTGTTACCGTCATACCACCGGTCCCCACAACAAAACCACTACCACCGGTAAAATGATATACGTCTGTCGTCGCATTCAACCCATCAAATGTTGCATTATTTGGATAAACTAACGGTTCGGCCACCGCACCAAAAGGCGCCAAGCAGCACATCAGTGACATAATTTTCTTGAACATTTTTTTCTTTTTCTGTTTTATTTCCAATCCGATTGTGTTTATATTATACCGCAAAATGAATTTAATGCAAAGGTAAACTGTGCATAAACTCATTATTATTTATCAAAGTAAAGGGAGAAAAGTATGTATATGATAAAAAAAGTACACGCCCGCCAGATTATGGACAGTCGTGGCAACCCAACAATTGAATGTGACATTGTGTTATCGGGTGGTGCGATGGGTCGTTCAGCGGTACCATCTGGTGCATCAACCGGCACATTCGAAGCATTGGAATTACGTGATGGCGGTTCTGCATACATGGGCAAAGGCGTTTTGAACGCAGTTAAAAATGTGAATGAAATCATCGCCCCTGCAATTATCGATTTTGATGCATCCAAACAAACCCAATTAGATGAAAAAATGTTGGCATTGGATGGCACCGCAAACAAAGAACGCCTGGGTGCGAACGCAATCTTGGCTGTATCAATGGCGGCCGCCCACGCAGTTGCAAACCAAAAACACATTCCATTGTACAAATACCTGGCTGAAATTTACGGCAACACAAACCCGTGCATCCTGCCACGTCCAATGATGAACATCATCAACGGCGGTGCCCACGCAGACAACGGTCTGGATGCCCAGGAATTTATGATTATTCCAAACGGTGCCACATCTGAATTCGAAGCCATCCGCATGGGCTCCGAAGTTTTCCACAATCTGAAAAAGATTTTGAAATCTGCCGGCATGTCAACCAACGTTGGCGACGAAGGTGGCTTTGCACCAAACTTTAATTCCTGTGACGAAGCATTGGAAACAATCGTATCTGCCATCCGTGCCGCCGGCTATACCCCTGGGACCCAGGTTTCAATTGGTCTGGACGTTGCATCATCTGAATTCTTCCGTGATGGCATCTATCATTTCCAAGGCAAAACATTGTCATCTGATGAAATGATTGCGTTTTATGAAGAACTGATTGCAAAATACCCAATCATCTCTATCGAAGATGCCCTGGCCGAAGAAGACTGGGACGCATGGCGTAAATTAACCGAAAAAATCGGTTCCAAATGCCAGTTGGTTGGCGATGATTTGTTCGTCACAAATCCATCACGCCTGGAACGTGGTATTGCAAACGGTGTTGCAAACGCAATTTTGATAAAAGTAAACCAGATTGGTTCTTTGACCGAAACATTGCGCGCCATCAAAATGGCCCAAGATGCAAACTATGGCGTTGTAATTTCCCACCGCAGTGGCGAAACCGAAGACACCACAATTGCAGACCTGGCGGTGGCAACAAATGCCGGCCAAATCAAAACCGGTTCTATGTCACGCACAGACCGCATGGCCAAATATAACCAGTTAATTCGTATCGAAGAAGAACTGGACAAATCGGCAAAATATGGTTTATAATACAGTGCGAAGTGTGAACGGGGGGGGCAAACATTTGCCCCCTTTTCTATTAAACAAACATGATTGAATTGGGCGAAATTTTATTGGTGGCAAAATATGCAATCTGCATATATATTTTGCTGATAATAATTTGTGCACCCGCATGGCTGGCCCGCCAAACCAAAAAGAACAAGCAAGACATGATTTTGGTCCGCCTGGGGTCCTGGCTGTTTTTATGGTCTGGTGTTGGCTGGCTGTGGGCCCTGTATTGGTCGGTCAAGAAATAAAAACCGCCCATCTGGGCGGTAATTTTTATTCAGTCGGTCCATCTTCGTACAGCCCCGTCAACACCGTTGACCGGTACCATTCCACCCCGGCGAAATAGTCTGCACAGTTTCCTTCACAGTTATCATCACATCCTGCCCAACTGGAACTGAATCTGAACACCCACGGTGTAAAATCCAATCCCGGCACATTTTTCACACGACAATAGCACACATTGCCATAATATGCTTCACTGCGGTCGGCATTATCCAAATCCTGTTTTCGTGGAATATATATCGCCCCACCGGTACTGGTAAAATCGCTTTCTATATATGTTGTACACAACGCATCGCCTTCGACATAGCCAAAATCATAATACGCCCGCCATGTACCAATTGTTTCACGGTTTGGCGAATGTGCCGAATACCCCATTGTCTGGGTCCATTCATATCCATCGGCACCATTACCGCCCGATCCCATTGCCGCCCGCAAATCATCGGCGGTTGCCGGCCCGACCCAGTTTGGCCGCACCGTAATATCAGACGTAAAATTATAAACAAACGAAACCGCAGTATTTGTACCGTATGTTGCAACCCGATTATCACCAACATAAATTGCGATACCACCCCATGCCAAACCATCGGGTGCCGTACAAATCAAAGAACTTAAACTGCCATCAAAACGATCTGCCGTTGCCAACCGTTCCAACGTCACAGTTTCCCCATATGTCACGGTTTGTGATTCCGGCAGTGTTTTTCCATCCGCCACCGTTCCCGCACCACAGTCATATGTAATTGTATATGTTTCATTAACACAGTCTGTCACCGCATACAACGGCAAAACCGCCATAATTCCAACCAAAGACATTAAAACTTTCCGCATCATAACGCCCCCATCCATTAGCACGGTCTGCCACACCCAGAAACCATAGACCTACGAATTGGCATACCTGTTTGTGCATCCATCATTGATTTTCCACATGTTGTTGCACATTCTGCCGAACATGCGTCAACATCATCATATACCTGTGTTTGTACCCACACCGGACCACAACCAGAACATTGCTCATTCAAACAATAACAAACAGGACCCGTATCCATGTAATCAGCAATCGAATCACCACTTGTCAAACCAAATGTTATTCCTAAATTTGCCCCAACATTCGAAACCGTTGGCACACCACAATACGATACACCACTTGCGGTTCCAGACCATCCAACAAAACTCCATTCTCCTAAAACACCATTTGTAGCAGTATATTCTATACCACCTGGCACTATATCCTCAGACATCGTACCAACCCATCGTGGTTGAATTGTAATATCACGGGTATATTTATACACAAACGATTGGGCCGTTTTTGATAACACATCGGCAACAATCTGTTCGCCATACCCCCATTCATCCACAACACGTGGTTCGGCAACAATTTGATACCCCGCCCATTTTTCATAACCATTATTCGGACCAACGCATTGTGATTTTATCAATTGCGGTGTGACGGTTTGGTTATATTTTACCGGTGTTGGTTCGGGCAATGTTTGACCATCTGCCAATGTACCATTACCACACGAATAATGTATATAATACACCGTATCATCGGTTGCACATGTTAACGCATTTGCATTAAACGCAAATAATGCAACACCCCATACCACAAACAATATTTTATATAATTTCATTTCTTCACCACCTACATTGGACAAACCCAATTTGCCGACAAAATCGCATTATAGCCCCGCTTATAAACCGCACTTTCTCCCTCATCAATAGTCATCGATGCACCATACCTGTCATAACCATCCATAACATATAGCTTCCACCCTTGACGCGACACACTACACTCCCACTCTGGCGGTGTTGTACACAAACTGGAATCCGGGCTAATGACATCACCATAATGTACCTGTATATAGGCATCTGTTTCATCGCCACCATCACCACAATCATACGCAATTATATATGTTTCTGGGGTCCAAATGGCATGCAATGTTGTGTCCGCTTTCCATGAATATCGGATTGCAGTATATGGATCAATAACCGTTTCCGTATCACCAACCGTCCATCCCGAAACATAATGACCAGCACGAGAACATCCTCTGCCATAATTCGCCGGACTGAATAATTCATTATAACCAACCGTTACGACAAGATCTTCATCCCAACCGTATTTATCGCCATCGGCATCGGTCCCACAATCAAACGTCAGTTGATATTCCCCTTCGTCAACGGTGCGATCCCATTCCCACACCGCACGCAGCACGACATTATGTGGCCACTGGAACTTGGCACTCTGTCCTGCTGGAATAAACAGTCCCAAATCCTGGTTCGCCATACTGTAAACATCGTATCCCTTGAACACAGCACCCGCCGGACGTTGACATTGACCCTCGCTAGGGGCACCAGGGGTAAAGTTCGAACCATATCTGGTCGCATTTTTTACATTCATTGGCCCCTTAACCCACGGATATTCACAGTCATTACACAAACGAACCCAATACATCAATCGCTGGGACCAAACGGCGGTGGCGGTCATATCACTGGCCCATTTCCAAACCGGTGCCGATTTGTGATTATATGTTGTTCCATCAATTTTCCACCCGGAAATATAGTACCCATCACGATAGCATGTACCACCGGTATGCCCAACACCAAATGCCGAACCATATCGAATCGTCTGGGATTCGGGCGGTGTACCATAATCACCACCGCAATCATAATTCAGTGTAAACGACGGTGCACAAATCTTGTGCGTGGTTGGTGCAACATAATATGCCGTACCATCTACATCAACATTCAATGTTCCCGCCTGGCTGCCCGATGGCATATCGGCATAGCAAACCATATCATTATATTTTGTGGCTAATTTACGTGTGGTGGATGCAGTCTTGAACAAATCAATACGTGTGCCATTTTCTGCAACAATTGCACGCACCCCCGCATCGCACAGATCTGTACATTCACCATTTAAATTTTCCATCTGGGTAACCGCCGGCCCGGTATATGGCACCATGCCCGTTGGACACACCGATTCCGCATATGCCAAACCAACAATAAACAATCCCGCGACGGCTAAACTACCGCTGGGGGGGGGGGGGGGTAAAAACCGCAGAAATCCGGCACACTTGCCGTTATCACAACATTTTTTCATGATTTTTGCGTCTTCCTTCTTTTTACCCTATTCTATCATAACACGAATTTATTCACAAGTACATTTTCCATATCTTTGCCAAACAAAAATAAATTAGAATGATTTAGATGTGAAACGGTCCCGGCAACGTAGTGTACAAATCGCTACATGAGTTGTCGGGCCACCCACCCCCTTGCCTGTTAAAAATGAATTAGAATGATTTAGATAAAAGAAAATCGGGAATCGTAGTGTACACGACGCTACATAAGATTCCCAGACAACCACACCCCCTTGCCTGTTAAAAATAAATTAGAATGATTTAGATGTGGAACGGTCCCGACAACGTAGTGTACAAACGCTACATGAGTTGTCGGGACCGCCCACAGATGAATTATTATAATTTATTTTTTATTCGTCGTCTGGAACTTCTTCCTCCTCCTCATCCTCTTCTTCAACGGCATTCAAATCAATTTCTTTTGGAATACCCAAAATATCTTCGATTTTGTCAGATGCAGAATCCAAATCCATTTTATGCAGAACTGCAAATTCCTGGGCCATACGTTCCAACGCACGCAAATATAATTGCCGGGCCGAAAATGTCATTGTATCTGCCGCTGTGCGACGTTGCAGGTCACGCACCACTTCGGCCAATTTCATTGGGTCACCCGAATTAATGTTTTCTTCGTACTGGGCGGCACGACGGGCCCAAATCATACGTTTTACACCGGCTTTACCCTTGGCTGATGCGATGGCCTCATCCATTTTTTTAGTTGTCGTCAACGGACGCAGCCCTGAAATTTCTGCACGTTCGATTGGCACACGCAATGTCATATGATTGCGTTCAAAATCGATAACCAACATCTTTATTTTCTGGCCTGCGACGGTCTGTTCTTCGATTCGCAACAGTTTACCAACACCCTGGGTTGGATAAACGACATACTGTCCGGCTTTAAAATCTAACTTTTTACTTGGCATACTTACACTCTTTTACAGTTTTGCCATTCTCTCTGTCCCGGACATTATACCATAAAAAACACGAAAAACAAATAAAGTTGACGAAAAAAATTTATGCACCCAAACGGGTGCATATAATCAGCGGCCCAACTGGCGAATCTGCCCGGTTCGACGAATTGTCGATTTCCGCAGGGCTTCTGGATTTTCCTGGGGGATTGCACAAACCCATTCACCATCCTGCAAAATCGCTGTTTCGCCCGCCCCACATTCTGGCTTTTCCAGACGCCATGCAAAACAACTGCCCTTTTGATATGACAAATATGTCGCATTATCGGCACCACCACGGGTATATGCACCATATTCTGGGTTCCATGCACCGGCGGCCACACCCGAACACCATTTGCGTTCGCCCCAGCAAACTACACAGTTCCCATTGGCATCACACAATTCATTGGCAGACGGGGTTGCAACATAACCACTGGCTGGTGCATTACCAGTCCCCATGGCACGCCCTGTTTCTAAATCACGGCACCACAATTTTTGACATTCGTATGTATCAATACCATCTGTCTTTTTCACTTTTTCCAGAACATAGCCTTCGCCACATGAAAATTCTGGTTCAACAACACTAAACGCAGGCATTGCACACAACATGGCAAAAACAAAAATACAAACTCTCTTCATATCATCCCCCTATTGCCCCAGACCAGCCGGGCTGAAACGTCCAATATTATTGAACAATTCTTCAATTGCATTCAATTCGATTGCAGCCGGAATTGCCGTTTCGCCATCTGCGATTTTCACATCTGGCAAATCTTTATCGTGTAAAACCTGGGTCTTGACAACATTTTTGCCACGCACCCACGCCAACAACACTGTTTCATCTGTAAATGTCGGTGCCAATGGCCCACGATAGTTTTCATTTGCCCCATAATAAATCCAAACTTCGTCCCCGTGCACAGTCTTTACCTGGGGGGCACCAATCTTGTCAATCAATTGATTTGTATTTTTTATGGTTGCAACCTGGGCTTCTAAATCAGACGGAAAAACATAGCCACGTGGCTTGGTCTGGAATGTACAGGCCGCAACAAATAATGCAAAAAATAAAAAAATCTTCCTCATGCCTGTAAATGTACAACAAAAAGCACATACTGTGCAACGAAAAAAATTCGCACAAACTATTGACAATTACTACTTTTGTCCTACAATATAGTCAAAGGAGTCATAAATTATGGCAACGCTGACAAACAAAACAACAACTGAATACGCATTCAAAACCCCTATTGCGATACATTCATGCACCTGCACCACGTACAATTTCCATGGTGCCGCCCCGACCCAGACAGTTCGTTTCGGCAAAATGCTGGTGGTGCTGGAAGATTTTGCAAAAATGCCAATGGTAAAACCCAGCCAGACTTTTTACAAGGTCGCACCTGTCACCAACGAATCAACAGGTCAACTTGAAGGTAAATTTGTTGCGGTTCCAAATTGCAGCATGTATTTCTTGCTGGACAAAAGAAAAGGTTTCTTTGTATTCCGCACTGCGAAAACACCTGAAATCGCATACAGAATGTGTTCTGATGCATTACAGTCATTTGATGACCAGCACAACACATCATACATTCGTCAAATAACAGATTCGACACCCGCCATCCCCAGTGGCATGTACATTAAAAACCAAGATCCTCAGTTCAACAATGTTGAAAATGCATACGAATATAACTGGGATAAATATATTATGCAAAATCTTGGAAAACAGCGTTAAAGAAAATAAAAACCGGCATTTGTGTGCCGGTTTTATTTTTAGCCTTCTCCGTTTTCTTTAACTTCGGGATTATTCAACATTGCAAAGTGTGCAATATGCTTTTTCAATTCGCTTTTATACAAATTGTTGGCCTTGGCCATATCGACCAATTTGTTAAATTGCGGATTTGCAGCACGTGCCGCCCCGAAACGAGATTCCGTTTTCAAGAAATCTTCCAATGGCAACGGATTATCAACATTTGAATCCATCGTTAATGGATTATGCCCATCTGCAATCAAACATGGATCAAATCTGTACAGTGGCCATGCACCGGTTTGCACCATCTGGGTCTGGTGTTCTGGGCCATTTTGCAGTGCAAACCCATGTGCAATACATGGTGCATACGCCAAAATGATTGATGGACCATTAAACGATTCCGCTTCACGGAATGCACGAATCGCCTGGGCCTGGTTTGCACCCATTGCAATCTGGGCAACATACGCACCACTCATCATTGCAATCATACCCAAATCTTTCTTGGCGTGTTCTTTACCACCGATGGCAAATTTCATACTGGCCCCAAATGGCGTAGATTTTGATTGCTGGCCACCTGTATTCGAATACCCTTCGGTATCCAGAACCAATATATTTACATTTTCACCACTGTGCAGAATATGATCAACGCCACCATATCCAATGTCATAGGCCCAACCGTCACCACCGATAATCCAAACAGACTTATCAACGATTTCGCCGACCAAGCTTTCGGCCAAACGTGCACGTGGCCCATCGATTGTTGCCAATTTTGCACGCAACCCCGTTTCTATTTCACGCTGTTTACCAGAATCGGTTTCATCAAACAGTTCTTCGACATTTTCAATCCCCAGTTCGAACAGCAACGCTTTCAGGTTTTCACGTTTTTGATTCAGTGCCAAACGCATACCCAACCCATATTCCGCATTATCTTCGAACAGCGAATTAGACCATGCTGGACCACGACCACTGGCATCCTTGGTCCATGGTGTTGTTGGCAAATTCGCCCCATAAATAGACGAACACCCCGTTGCATTTGCAACAACCATACGATCACCAAACAAATGCGACAATAATTTCACATATGGCGTTTCACCACATCCCGCACACGCCCCTGGGAATTCAAAGTAATGTGGCAAGAATTCCACATGCTTTGGAATATTCAGGTTTAATTTTTCACGTGGCATATCTGGCAATTTTTCTGCTGCATTAAATGCCGCCTGGTTTTCAGCCATCACTTCACTGGCTGGTGCCATTGCCAATGCTTTGACTGGGCAATTTTTCACACACAGATTACACCCGGTACAATCCGCCGGCGAAATATTCAATGTGTAATACATATTTGGCCCCAGTTCTGGTGTTTTCATTGGCACGACTGTAATTCCAGATTTACGTGCTTCTTCTGCCTGTTCTTCGGTCATTGCCTTGATACGGATTGCCGCATGTGGACACAACATAGAACATTTTCCACACTGGATACATTTATCCAAATCACATGTCGCCACCGAAGACGAAACTGCACGTTTTTCGTATTTTGACGTACCAACTGGATATTGACCGCCACCAAATTCACCATCAACACGGAAACGTGAAACCGGTATCGCATCACCACGTTGTGCCGCCATTTCACCCAACGTTCCCGCAATAGATGCTGGGGCATCTGCCGTCATAGCCGGGACAAAATCTGGGGCAAAATTAGAAATTGACGATGGCACCTGATATTCATGCAGGTATTCGGCCGCCTTGTCCACCGCCGCCCAGTTTGCCTGGACAACGTCCATACCCTTCTTTTTATATGTCTTTTCAATTGCAACCTTGGCACTGTCTGCTGCAACCTTAGGATCAATAACACCGGTCAGGTTAAAGAAATTCAACATGATAAATGTGTTGATACGATTACCCAACCCCAATTGTGCCGCCGCAGTATTGGCATCTAAAAAGAACACACGTGCACGAATCCGCATCAGGTGTTCCTGAACATCCTTGGGCAGGTTTGCAAATGCAACATCCGGTGCCATCGATGTATTAATCATCACTGTCCCACCGGCACGCAATCCACGGAACACATCAAAACGTTGTGCAATCATAAAGTTTGAAACACTGATAAAATCCGCCACTTCGACCAAGTACTGACTTTTAATCGGTGCATTTGAAAATCTGATATGCGATGCCGTTAACCCACCTGATTTTTTGGAATCATAGACCGCATACGATTGTGGATACAAATCTGAATTTTCCCCAACAATCTTTACAATATTCTTAACTGCACCAACGGTACCGTCACTACCGATACCATACAGAATTGCGGTCTTGAATCCTGGATCTTCGATTGAAAACGCTGCATCTGTTTCCAGTGACAGCCCCATCAAATCATCATCAATACCAACTGTAAAGTTATGGACCAATGTGCCACGCATCATATTTTCATAAATCGCTTTGACATCACGTGGTTTGAATTCTTTGGACCCCAAACCATAGCGTCCACCAAAGACATTTGCCATATCACCAACAACGGTCTTCACATCTTGATACAATGGTTCACCAATGCTGCCCGGTTCTTTGGTTCTGTCTAATACTGCAATATTTTTTACTGTCTGGGGTAAAACATTTTTCAATGCTTCAACCGGGAACGGACGATACAAATGCACTTTGACCAACCCCAATCCATCTGGCAAATGTGGCAATGTTTCTTCGATTGTTTCACACGCACTGCCCATTGCAACAATCACATGTTCTGCATTTTTATCCCCCACATAATCAACCAGGTTATATTTACGCCCCGTCAGTTCTGCAAATTTATCCATCATTTCCTGGACAACTTCTGGCGTTTTTGCATACAGCGGATTTGCCGCTTCGCGTCCCTGGAAATAAACGTCTGGATTCTGTGCTGTACCACGAATTGTTGGTTTATCTGGTGTCATACCACGTGCACGGTTTTCCAGCACCAACGAATCCGGCAACATTTCTTTTAAGACTTCATCTTCAATTCGTGTCAAACGTGATTCTTCGTGACTGGTACGGAACCCGTCAAAGAAGTGTAAAAATGGCACACGTGTTCGAATTGTCGCCGCATGTGCAATTGCCGCCATATCATGTGCCTGTTGTACATTATGGCTGGACAACAACGCAAAACCCGTTGACCGTACAGACATAACGTCACTGTGATCACCAAAAATTGACAATGCATGCGTTGCCAACGCACGTGCCGCCACATGCATAACAAAAGGTGTCTGTTCACCCGCAATCTTATACATATTTGGAATCATCAACAGCAGTCCCTGGGATGCAGTAAACGTTGTTGCCAAACTGCCCATCTGCAACGCACCGTGCATTGCACCGGCCGCCCCTGCTTCGGACTGCATTTCGATAATCTGTGGGAACGCACCCCAAATATTCTTTTTATGCTGGAACGACCATTCGTCCGCCAATTCGCCCATTGTACTGCTTGGGGTAATTGGATAGATAGCTGCAAAATCCACACATCTGTACGCAACGTCTGCCGCCGCCCAGTTTCCATCAACAATTAATTTAGACATACTTTCTTCCTTCTAATAAAAATCTACCCCAAAATAATACTCTCATTTTTTTCCCAAGGCAAGATTTATTGTGCTTTTTACCATTGACAAATAAAGGTCTGTGCGATTGGATTATCACAGATTTTGGCGACATTATTGGTCGCAGCCGTTAATAAAAATCCCCCAAACGGGGGATTTTTTATTTGTCTTTTTCATTATCCAACGCATCTGTTGGTGTCATATTCTGGCGTGATTGCATTTTTGACATCGCAACAACCATACCCATTGCACGTTGCAACTGATAATCCAACGCATCTTTTTCTTCGTCGGTCAATTCTTCGTATGGTGTTTCTTCGTCTTCTTCATCCACATCTTTGTTTTTATCAGCCTTTTTCTTGTTTTTCTTTTTGGACTGATCATTTTTTAATGAATTCTTAAAAGATGCTTCTGAATACATACTTTCTTTCTTTTCCAGAACTTCCACCTTGGAATGCAACACTTCTACGTCTGGGGTGATACCTTCATTTTGAATTGAACGGCCGCTTGGTGTGTAATAGCGGGCAATTGTAATATGAATGGCGGTTCCATCACCCAATGGCTTTTGCTGCTGAACACTGCCCTTGCCAAAAGACTGTGATCCCATAACCAAACCACGCCCATTATCCTGCAATGCACCTGCAACAATTTCAGATGCGGATGCCGACCCATGATTAATTAAAACAACCACCGGCTTTCCATTAACCATATCGCCCGGTGTTGCATACACACGTTCAATATCCGTCTTCTGTTTGCCGCGCGTTGAAACAATTTCACCACTTTCCATAAACGCATCAGACACATCAATCGCAGCCGTCAAATATCCACCTGGATTATTACGCACGTCCAGAACATATCCAACAACCTTCTTGCTTTCCATTTCTTTCAGTGCCTTTTTCAAATCACGTGATGTTGTTGCACCAAAATCAGAAATTCTAATATATCCAATACGTGGCGTGTCTTTATCTTCTGCATCTGCCCCAGCCAACATTTTTTCTTTGGCCTTGACCGATTCCACCTTGATAATTGCACGTTTCAACGTCAAATCTTTTGGTTCACCATCTTCGGAAACAACGGTTAATTTAACCTTGGTCCCTGGACGACCCTTCATCTTTTTAACTGCCTGATTCAATGTTAAATCAAAGACTTGTTCACCATCAATATGTGTAATATAGTCACCTGCTTTGATACCCGCCTTGTCTGCTGGCGTATCATCCAGTGGCGAAATTACACGCACCGCCCCACGGTCACTGGTAATTTGAATCCCCAAACCACCAAATTCACCCTGGGATTTATCACTAAATTCCTTGAAATCGTCCAGCGACAAATACGAAGAATGCGGATCCAGTGCCCCCAGCATACCATTCATGGCCGCTTCCAACATCTTTTTTTCATCGGCTTCTTCTACGAAATTTTCCCGTGCCACTTCAAAAATCATGGCCAGTTTTTTCATTTCCTGATAAATCTGTTCATCTGTCAAATGAACAATAGGCTCTTCTTTTTTCTTTTTTTCTGCCCCATTTGCCATCATTGGGGTCAACACAGCCATTAAAACCAGTAATTTTTTAAGCATTTTTCACCCTTTCACTTCGTTATGGGCTCAGCATAGAACAAATACCCAAAATCCGCAACACGATTTTTTAATTAATACAAAATCACAAAAAACTTGACAAATATATTTTAAGGATTATATAATTAGTATAAAAAGAACATCTAATAATGGGGGTGTCTCATGACAAAAACGCCAAAGATTAGAAAAAGAATTGAACAGAATCGCATCACTATAACCCAGATGTTATCTGGGGCGACTTCTACTAAACGATTGAACAACCTGAATTGGTTGTGCCACGAAATCGCATACGAAGAACCAAAAATTCTGTTTTTCATGTCGGCCAAGGAACAAAAACCATACTTGGACTATACATACATGCAGAACATTGACGTTGCATACAATTATACATTGCACAACCCAGACACCCCAATCGATGCAATTGAAATTTGCAAAATCCACAGCATGCTGTGTGCAAACACTAATATCCAGGGCGGTCTGTTCCGTACTTCACCAAAAATCGTTGAAATTACTGTCAACGGCATGCGCATGCACGCCCCGGACCCATCAGAAATCATGAGCAAACTGAACATGATTGTCTATAAATTAAACAACAGCAGTGCCGACGTTTTAACACGTGCATTTTCATTACACTATGATTTGATTGCCCTGCAACCATTTGACGACTTTAACAAACGCACCGCCCGTTTGGTAATGAACTGGTTCTTGGTACAAAATGGTTATCGTCCGGTTGTATTTAACAACAAATCAGACAAACGTAAATATATCGAAGCCATCACCGCATACGCCAACGGCGATCGTAAACGCTATATGGCATTTATGCAGGCATGCCTGGTCCGTACCCAGGAACAGTTAATAAACGTAATACATAAATCCAAGGTGTTATAACAATGGACGACAAACTGCAAAATCTTGTTCATGGCCGTGAAACATACGTTGTATATTATGGGCCCGACTATATTTTGAAACGCCCATTACCAACAACATTGGATGCCGACAAACCAAAATGGTTGGCCAAACAGCATCGCACCAAAGAAACAATTGATCTGATTCGTTCCATCGGCAATCCTCGTTATAACATCCCAGAAATGAAATTCATTAACAACGACGAATTCCAGATTCTAGAAGAACGTGCCCATGGATATCCATTGACCCCCGAATTATTCCGCAACCTGAATACACGTCAACGTTATGAAATCATCGACAGTATTGCTTCATTCTTGGTTGACATGAATGAATCACGCAAGGTCAGCGAACTGACCCAACACAAAATTGCAAATGATATCAAGTTTTCACGCCTGACTAAATTCGTTGATGAAAAAATGGATAATTGGTTCACAGCGGACGAAACAAAAACATTGGCCCGCATCCGTGACGAAGTTGGCACATTTGAATACGACACCCGCACTGCATGGTCACATGGCGATTTGAATTCTGGCAACGTATTATACGACCCATTAAGCAGTACTATTTCATTCATCGACTTTGCCGAAGCAGACTATCGTTTTATCTATCGTGATATCTTTTCACCATTACAGATTGAACTGGACATTTGGAATCCTGTGTACGAAGCATACACAAAATTGCATAACAAATCATTGTACGAAATCCCCAGCCCACGCAGCGACAAATTACGTACCATTATGAAATATCGCATTATTTGCGTATTGCTGCGTCGCATAATCAAGGCTTCGGATGATTTACGTGCAACCCCTCAATCTGACAAAGGTCGCACAAATAACCTGAACAAAGTGAACTTTATTCGTCAACAAATGAAGAATATCGAATACATTGAACAGGCAATCAAAACAAAATAAAAACGCCCCGATTGGGGCATTTTTATTCTTCTTTGAACAATCGGGCCGGGTCAACTGCACTGTTTCCACGCCGCACCTCTAAATACATTTCTGGCTTATCTGGATTCATACGACCAATTGGTTCCCCCGCCAAAACTTCCTGTTCCAGCATCACATCAATATTCCCCAGATTTGTCATAACTGTATTATATCCATTCTTGTGCGACATAATAACCACTTTGCCAAAACCACGGAAACTGTCTGCAAATTTCACAACACCATCGGCCGGTGCCAGAACCAACGCATCACCACGTGTACGAATTCGCCACCCATCCGATTTCAATCCCAACGCAGTCTTTTCTGCGAAACGCACGACAACCTTGCCCCGAACAGGCAAATTTAATTTTCTGCGTGAAAAACGTGAATCTGCTGACATCTGTGAACTTCCAACCCCCGCTGACAATTCTGAAATACTTTTTGCCCGTTCCGACAATTCCCGCAGTTTTTTCTTTAAAGCTGTATGCTGATTTTTCAACTTTTCATTCTGTGCACTGCGTGTTTTCAATAACTTGTCTAATTCTGTCTTTTCCTTGGCATACTTCTTGGCGGTTCGGTCCAGTTTTTCTTTTTCAATGGCCCGCTTGTTTCTAATATCTTCTAATTCTGCAATTTGTTTATTCGCACGTTGAATTTCCTCTTCAAACCGTTCTGCCGCACCCGACAACACCGCCGAAGTCAGCACATATTCCCGCATATTATCTGTATCAAAACTGGGATGCGATGCAACAAACAGAATACTGGCGGCGGCATCGGCAATACGTCCCTGGTTTTGTTCCATTTCCCGGGAAATTTTATCACGCTTTGCATCTAATTCTGCAATTTTCTTGGCCACTGCCGACCGTTGGTCTTCCAGTGTACTAACCTTGTCCGCAGCCTTGACCAATTTCTTTTTGGTTTGGGACACTTCACGGGTCGATGCCTTGACCTGTTCTTCTAATTTTTTATTCTGCTGTTCTGTCTGCTTAATCTGGGCATTTATTTTGGACAGTTCACTGGCCCCCATCACAGGGCCCGTGAACACAAATAACACAGAAATCAAAGCGATGATTTTCTTCATTATTTCTTAATAACTTTCAAGAATGTCTTTTTACCCTTTTGCACCATAAATTCATCGGCAACGGCAACGACAAATTTTGGATCTGTAATTTTTTCGCCATTTAACTGAATACCACCCTGTTCCACCATACGGCGTGCTTCTGATTTTGATGGGAACAACCCTGTTGTGATTAAGAAATCCAAGATTCCCATATCACCCGCCATTTCAATTTCAACTGTTGGCATATTATCCAAATTTGCACCACCACCAAACAACGCCGCTGCGGTTTCTTCGGCCTGAACTGCGGCATCACGTCCATGTGCAATCTCGGTTGCAGCGAATGCCAGTACCTTTTTCGCTTCGTTTAATTCCGCCCCTTGCAATGCGGCCAAACGTGCAATTTCATCCAATGGAATTTCTGTAAATATTTTCAAGAAAGTTTCCACTAAATCATCTGACACATTGCGGAAATACTGATAGTATTCATATGGCGACGTTTTGTCTTCATTTACCCAAACAGCATTACCCGCCGATTTTCCAATTTTATTTCCATTTGCATCTGTAATCAGTGACGTAGACAAAACGAATGCTTCTTTGCCCAACTTTTTACGGATTAATTCGATACCCATAATCGAATTTCCCCATTGGTCTGCCCCACAGAATTGCAACACACAATTATGCTTTTTATATAATTCCAAGAAATCCACCGCCTGGAAAGTCATATAATTGAATTCCAAGAATGTCATTCCATTATCCAATCTGCGTTTTACAGATTCCATTGACAACATACGTGGCACTGTAAAATCTGTCCCAAAATCACGCAAGAAATCCAAGTGGCTGTAATTCTTCATCCAATCATAGTTATCAACCATAATCGCATTGCCATCGTCAAAGTTAATGAATTTTTCAATAGACTTACGCAACCCTGCACAGTTCTTTTCAATCTGTTCATCGGTCAGCATTGGCCGCCCCTTGTCACGCCCCGACGGGTCACCAATACGTCCCGTTGCACCACCGACCAATGTAATTGGTTTGTGTCCATATTTCTGGAACCAGCGCATCAACATCAACGACGCCAAATGTCCCACATGCAGTGAATCACCCGTTGGGTCTGTTCCCCAATATGCGGCAATTTTACCCGCATTCAACGCTTCATTTAATCCATCCATATTTGACGCCTGGTTTATAAACCCGCGTGCTTCTAATTCACGTAATAATTCATTCTGCATAATTTTATTTCCCTTATCAGGAAAAATGATAACACGGATTTAGCCCCCATGCAACCATGGGACAAAAATATTTATTCTACATTTTATAAATTCTCAGGAACGATGTCTCGCTGGTCCCGGTTGAGCCCGAACCACCATCCCCACCATCGGCATAAAATGCCGAGTTAGACGTTCCATACACACCGCCGCCGCCGCCACCGCCGCCATATGATATTGCAACCTGGCCACCACACGAAAACGACACATTTGCCCCACCGACACCACCACTGGCCGTATTTAACGCAGTACATTTATATGTAGCACACGAACTTACATCGCCACCATTACCACCACCAACATCACTGCCATCGGTACCAACATTCATATACATTGCGTCATCTGGGAAAGTCCCCTTATACTGCCACCCGGTTCCGCCCAAATCACTTGGGGCGCCACCACCACCGCCACCAACACCATATGTTTCAGTACCATTGATTGTGTACCCACGATATGCATTGACATTACCACTTAAATCCGAACGTCCACCCGACCCGTTACCAATCGCTGTCGCCGTTCTAGAATACGCACGATTTATCACATTATTGTTCACAGGAATAGTACATGTATTACCTTCGCCCCCATCGGCACGCCATGCACGATTACCCACCACCAACAGGCTATCTACACCCGATGCACCACCACCGAATGTACCGTATCGTCCACTGGAAACATTCACGCCACCTGGATTTCCATCACCACCACGCAACGCATATGCCGTTGTTGGTTCCGACAGTGAAAACAGTGCCGACACAATTGATGTTTCGGATTGTGCCACATAGTCAACACAGTATTCATTTGCCACACCAACACCCCCACGCAACTCTGCACGATAACACCCCGGTTCCAGCACAATTTCATTACATGTATTAAAATTCGTCACTTCAAAGACCAGTTCTTCTGTTCCCGACATAACACACGACCCCTGTGGCACTTCATTAGCAGCCATGTACACGTCCCCACTGGGCCCCGTGATATACAACGCTTGTGCTAAAAATACCATCGGCAAAAACATAGTCTTTCTTGCTCTTTATCCTATCTTATATATTTTTACAAAACTGCTGGTGCTGGTCCCGGTTGAACCCGAACCACCATTTCCGCCATCGACACAATCCGTATCACACCATGATCCCGAATTGTTACATGTTGACGTCACCGGGAAAAAGCACATTGCCCCACCGCCACCACCACCATATGATGTTGCAACCTGGCCACCACACGAAAACGACACATTTGCACCACCAATTCCACCATATCCGACATTCTTGGTCAAACTGTCGCCCGCTGTATTTGTCGCATTGCCACCATTGCCACCACCGGTCGATGTGCCCGCCACGCCCGCACCCAAGAAACTGTACGCTGAATTAGCAGCACCCGCCATTCCGCCACCATTGGCATTTGATCCACCGCCACCGGCGGCACAATATCCACGTGCCTGATATTTAACAGTCGACCCGGCATTAATAGTGACATCTGGGTAAATCCCACCGGCCCCACCATAGCACGAATTAAACAACGCATAACCACCACTGTTCAGCCCGGTCACCGTTCCTGAAATACATCGTGTTCCCGAACCACCTGTGGCACGAATAACACGATTTCCCACCACCAACAGGCTATCTACACCCGATGCACCACCACCTGAAACCTGTTGATTGGCAACCTTGGCACTGTTATTACCATCGCCCCCACGCAGAACATATGCCGTTGTTTCCTGGTTTATTTTGAAAATACTGGACACAACATCACTTTTGAATTTCTGCATACCAATACCCGATGTGCATTTGTACGGTTTTCCACCACTGCCACCACGCAATTCTGCACGATAAATCCCCGCAGCCAGTGTGACTTCTTGACATGTATTGAATGAAGATTCTTCATAAACCAGCGTTTCCGACCCATCATAAATCCCACCATCAACAGGCACCAATGCAATATGATACATTTGGCCATTGGAATTTTTGATATGAATTGCCGGCGAAGTCAGTTGCTGTTCCTGTGCAACAATCTGGACCCCGTCAACTGTCAGAACTGCCATCATCTCTCTCTAAACCGTTCCCTTTATCCACATAAAACAGTTGGCAAATTTGCCTTTTTCACACCTTGATATAACAAATGTTACAAAAAATTCTACATTAAACACAAGCATTAAAAACAAACAAGGATAAAAACACGGGTGCCAAAGCACCCGTGACAAAACTCTGCATGAACAAATGTTCATCGATTATTTTTCAAAAGTGGTATTTGTAAAATCAACCCCACGTGCACTTAACGCCGCCCCCAGATCAAAAACCTTGGCTGTGGAACGTCTGAATCCTGCCGCTTGACCTTGTCTTGCAACATTCTGCATCGCTTCGTTAAAAATACCTTTGTTATCAGTCATTTTCAATGCCTCTTTCAAAAAACATCTCTCTGACAGTGGACAATATAAACTAACAATCTTTTTTTGTCAAGTCTTTTTGTCCACTATTTTTTATTGCATGCACCCATATTCACCGCATTCAGATGCTGGAACTTCTTCCACTTCTAATGCAACGCCACCAGCCGGTTCCAATTCTTCATAGTGAACTTCTTTCACTACACGAACACGACGATTGTCTGCGTTTGGCGTATTATCTGGTGTTGGTACCGCCAAATCTTCTTCACCGGCCGACACTGCGACAATCTGGCTGGCCGGGATACCATACTGAATCAGCATTTTCTGGACCGCTTCTGCACGACGACCACCCAATGCATAGTTATAGTTTTTGGTCCCAGATGTATCTGTATGCCCAACAACTGAAACCTTGATATTCTTGTTTTCCTGGGTTGCAGATGCCAACTGACGGATTAAATCCTGGTATTCTGGTTTAATTGTTGCCTTGTTAAAGTCAAAGCGAATTTCAAACACTTCTTCCATAACATGCTGTTTTGGTTCCAATGGAATCTGCTGAACCTTAATCATTGTTTTTTCGCCCTGGGCGGCCTGAATCTGGTCCAGACGTGCATTAATTGCCGCCAATTCTTCACGCATAGCCATCATCATATTGATAAATTCTTCACGTGTGACCAATTCTTCATTAATCTGTGGCTGGGCCGGCTGCTGTTGTGCCGCCCCATCTGGCAGAACAACCGCCACCGGACGTGATGTGCAATGAACACTGCCCGCTGGTTCACAGTCTTCTACATTTGTTGACACAGATTTATTGCCACCATAAATATTCTGGTTGAATATCATCGGCTGAACAGGTTCTGGTTTGATTAAATGTTCTGGAACATTAACATTGTTCACAATAATCACACCTTCACGGGTACGATTTGCCCCATTCATCGCCACCATGTTGCGTGTATCTGGATAATACCCATTATTTGCATTTTCACGTTCAACCGCCACCATTGTGACTTCTTCGGTTGTGGTTGAAATTGGTGTTGCCATTGGCCCAGACTGTTCAACAACTTTCTTTACAATCTTGCCACCGGTGCAATCACGCAACGCAGTCATCGTTTTGAAATATCTGTCACGACATTCCGCCGCAGTCCCCATTTGGCCACTGGCCGCCGCCGACAACCAGCAATCAAATTTAGCCTGGGCTTCAGCCGCCAATTCTGGGTTTGCAGTACTGGCATCGTTTTTCAATTGTTCCATCAATTCATTATATGCAGTGTACAGTTCGAACGCTTCCTGTTCGTTTTCCACCGGCCAGTTATCTAAACTTTCTGGGAATGGCAGTTCACCTGAAAATGCCGCCACCGCTTTATTTGCAAACAGTTCACCCATTTCTGCATAGCCACTGGTGCGTGCATTATAAATTGCATACGAACGATAATTCATCGCCAACTGGTTCAAGAAAGAATCTTTGTGTGGTGCTGCATAAACATCCAACGATTCCACATAATCCACAGTCGGGGTTGCAACCGGCATATATTCCATATCGCCACCATTCGAACGTGCACACGCCCCCAGCGACACAACGCCCAGCATCATCAGCACACGTGAAACACCCCAGATTGCTTTTGTATTCTTCATATCCAGTTTCCTTCGTTTCTAATCCTTTGTATTATATGCTTTTTCCAAAATTTAGTAAAGCATAAAAACACTACTTATTCATTGTATTTGAAATAAACGCCCCAATCGACGACAGACCACCCATCGCACCGCCACCACTGTTCACAACCCCACTGACCGTACCCATGATATCAGACGTGCTGGTTTTCTGGCCTAAATTACCGATTGTTTCGACCAAATAATTACCCCACAGCGTTCTTTTAGCCTGGCTTAACTTCGCCGTTGAACACTTTTCAATTTTTGCAATCAATTTACCGGCCATTGTGGCTTCGGTTGGCGTATAGTCATCTTCGGTAAAATCAACCAGGTTAAAGATTTCATAAATATCAGACATTGTCTTTTGATTTTTACCACACGTTGCCGACCCATCGTCACAATATGTTGCCTTGCCCACCTTGGGGAAGTTTTCCCATACCATACCTTCGTTACCTGCCCCACGGAACGTGTCATAGCAAATTTCCATACCGTCAACACTGGTTGCGATACGCACAGATGCCTGATACCCACCGGTACCCGACGCATTATCACATGGCTTACGCTTTAACAGTGCTTGCACTTCCTGGGCGGTGGCGGCACCCGTCTTGGCCCATTCTTTAACGATATTATCCACGAAAGTAATTTCTGAACTGGTTGGCAAACATTCCGCCGTCAACGCATTTGTTTTTGCCGTTAATTCTTTGACCCCACTGACAATTGCCATAACTGTACCACCCAAACTGGCGGCATCGTCCATCACAGTTGCCTGTTGCGTTGCGACCGGTGCAGCCTTTTTAATAGCAACCGCACCCATGACCGTCTGGACGTTCATGCACAACAAAGCACTAAAAAATATCAGGGTTTTCTTCATCTCTCTTTGTGCTATTATAACATAAAAACAAAAACAGACAAATATAAAATTGCTTTTTTGATAACTTATGGTTAAACTAGACACTATGCACAGCAGTAATCGCAATTTTATCATTTTCACAAAACACAGACGCCTGAAACGCCTGTGGCAGTTTTTCTTTACCGGCTGGGGCCTGGTGATGATTGTCGCCCTGATTGCAGGCACCCTGTTTTCACAACAGTTATTGTGGACACCAATATCTGCAATCAACATGACCGATATTGTCAGCAATCAATTCAAAATGTCTGGGGCATCATTTGCCGGCACCGACCAAAATGGCGAACCATTCAAACTGCGCGCCGCCACTGGCCGCCAAGAATACGACAACCCCGACACAATATTCTTAACAACCGTATCTGGCACCACCACCCGTATCCAGGATGGGAAAAAGGTCATATATGATTTCACCGCCCGCAACGGCGAATACAATCGCAAAGATAAAAATATCCGCCTGACTGGTGATGTTCGTGTTAATATCAGTACGGGCGACAAAATACTTACAGACGAAATGGTGATTAAATTATGAAGCAATCTGTTTTACGCGTTGAACATCTGTCAAAATCATACGGCAAACGTATGGTTATCAAAGACGTATCACTTATCGCACGCCAGGGCGAATCGGTTGGTCTGTTGGGACCAAACGGTGCAGGCAAAACAACTGCATTCTATTGCATCACGGGCCAGTTATCGGCCACCGGCGGTCAAATCTTCCTGAATTCCCAGGACATAACCCACCTGCCGTTTTATCAGCGTGCCCGTCTGCACATCGGCTATCTGCCCCAGGAAAACAGTGTTTTCCGTGGCCTGACGGTGGAACAGAACATTATGGCAATTCTAGAAGTTGTCGAACCAGACCGCAAAAAACGCAAAAAGAAACTGGATGCATTATTGGATGAATTTTCAATTTCATCACTGCGTCACAGTCCAGCAACCGCCCTGTCTGGTGGCGAACGCCGTCGTGTTGAAATCGCCCGTGCATTGGCCAACGATCCAAAGTTTATTTTGCTGGACGAACCATTTGCCGGTATTGACCCGATTGCCGTTAACGACATTCGTTCATTGGTGTCCCAGTTAAAGAACCGTGGTCTGGGGGTAATTATTACCGACCACAACGTTCGTGAAACATTGGGCATTACCGATCGCAGTTATGTTTTGCACGATGGAAAAATTTTGAAACACGGCACCACCGAAGAAATCGTCCAAGACGAAATGGTTAAAAAAGTATATCTGGGCGAAGATTTCACAATGTAAAACCAATTTTCCCCGCCCCACCTGTGGGCGGGATTTTTCACAATAAAAAAAGTTCCCCGCCTGGGGAACTTTTCGTAACCACGTACCGATTTAGCCCAACATTTTGGCAACTTCATCTGCCAAATTGTCATCGCGTTTTTCAATACCTTCACCCAATACATAGTATGCAAAGCCAGACAATTTACCGCCTGCTTCTGCAACAACATCTTTAACTGTCTTGGATGGATCCATAACGAATGGCTGTTCTTCCAGAACAGATTCGCCATAGTATTTTTTGATACGACCTTCGACCATCTTTTCAACGATGTTTTCTGGTTTGCCGGCTGTTGCACCCGATTCGATGAACACTTTCTTTTCACGTTCAACCGCAACTGGGTCAACGTCTGCAATTGTCATGAATTCTGGTTTATTTGCCGCAATGTGCATTGCAACCTTGGAACCGATTTCATCGATTTTTGCATCGTCACCATTAATTGCAACCGCAACACCAATCTGGCCCATACCTGGAACCAACGCATTGTGGATATATGTAAAGATTTTATCACCGTTCACCTTGGCAATACGACGCAGTGTCATATTTTCACCAATTGTTGCGATTGTCGCTGCGATATCGTCTTTAACTGCATCCATAGTTGCATCGAAATCACCACCCAATTCCATTGCTTTGTTTGCAACATCTGCAACCAATTTCTGGAACTTTTCGTTTTTGGCAACAAAGTCTGTTTCTGCGTTCAATTCAACAACACAGCCCATACCATCGCATTTTACAACGGTCACCAACCCAGATGCGGCAACACGACCTGCCTTAGAAGCGGCCTTTACAATACCTTTCTGGCGCAACCAATCAGCAGCAGCCTGAACATCACCGTCATTTTCCATCAGGGCTTTTTTACAGTCCATCATACCTGCGGCTGTTTTTTCACGCAATTCTTGAATCAATTTTGCTGTAACTTCTGCCATTGTATTTCTCCCATAATTTTTATTATCTGATTTTCGGCCCAAACAATTTAGCCAACCATGACGAAGTATTGTCCACGATATTGCGTACCCGCAATGCCGCTGCGACATAATCTTTGCACAATGGTCCTGCCTTGCCATTTGGGGTGACTGCAACATAACCTGCAACAGTTTGTGTACCAGGCATCTTGCATTCAAAATATTTTACATTTCCGATGGTCCCAGCATATGTTGCCATATACTGGTTCCCAACGGACGATTTAATATTGCGTTGTGCTTTGGCTTTCGTCATATCTACACAACCCCAATATTATTTGTCTGCCTTTTCAGCTAATTTGCCACGGCGTTCTGCACGTGCTTCGGATGTTTTGGATTTGATTTTAGCTTCTTTTGCTTTTACTTCTTCTTCCAATTCATCTGCTGCTTCGGCTTTCATATCTGATTCAACCTTTTTACCGGCTGCGCCACCCAGGCGTTTTTCAATACCGGACAAGATTGCATCTACGAACAAATCACAGTACAACTGTGTTGCACGTGCGGCGTCGTCATTACCTGGAACTGGGTAATCAACCATTTCTGGATTTGCATTTGTATCGCAAATAGCAATTGTTGGAATATCCAGGTTTTTCGCTTCACGTACAGCATTCATTTCACGTGGAACATCAATTACAACCATCGCCTGTGGTGTACCGTGCATATCCATAATACCACCAAAGATATCGCGCAATTTGGCAACTTCTTTGGTCATAACGCCAACTTCTTTCTTGGTCAATCCCAATTTTTCAGCGTTTTCAATGTCGGCTTCCATTTTCTTCAAACGACGGATAGACTGTGAAACTGTTGTCCAGTTTGTCAACATACCACCCAACCAGCGGTTGTTAACATAGTATTGACCGCAACGTTCGGCTGCATCTTTAACGATGTCTTTGGCCTGGTGTTTTGTTGCAACGAACAATACTTTACCGCCTGCGGCTGCGATTGCTTCCAATGCAACCAAAGAACGGTGCAACAGTGGTGCAGTCTTGTTCAAATTGATGATGTGAATTTTATCTTTAACGCCATAAACATATGGTGTCATCAGTGGATTCCAGCGACGTGTGTGGTGACCAAAATGAACACCAGCTTCCATCAACTGTTTCATTGTAAATGTTGGCAATGCCATGATTTTATCCTTTTTTCTGTTTTTATCCTCGCCGTCTGTGCAACCCAAATCCATACGAATTCAGACAGAAATTTTACAGAACGGCTGTGTTCTTCGCACAATGTGCGTGCCCCGATAATAGACCAAACCACACAAAAAATCAAGTCTTTTTTGAAATTTATCACCAAAATACAAAAAACTAAAATCTGTTGACAAATTGCCCGTTTGTATTATATTTACAATGTGTGGGTACATAAATTATTTTTGTCATTTATTTTAAGCGGTGCCATTGTCTGTGCACCGGTTCATGCTGTATCCATAAACAATAATTGCGAAAACAACGAATTCCGCAAAAACAACCCAGATATCTGCCCAGATTTTGGCAAAAAAACATTTTCTTGGGCCACGGCTGGCATCACCACAGGGGCCGCATTGGCAACCATTGGTGCCGGCATCGCATTGTTCAGTGGTGGGGATTCTGGCGGTTCAAACGCCCCCACCCCAACAACCGCCACTGTGGCAACATATAACACCGTCGGTGCCGATGTCCGCCCCAGCCAAATATTATCTATCACCACGACCGAAGATTACACCAAAAACTTTAATCAATACAACGACATACGCTTGGCATATTCTTTGGCCCGTGGATATACCGGAAAAAAATCCACCATCGCCGTTCTGGACAGCGGTGCATGGCACGGCAACACCGTGACCAGCATTGCCACCGGCCCAATTGCCCCCGACGCCGTTGTCACCCAGTACAAAATTACAGACGAAAAACTTAACTTTCTGCCATATGAAAAAATCGGCACAATCATCGACAGCACCAGCGCAAATATATACAACGCCAGTTGGGAAATCACAAACCGCTATGCCACCCAGGCAAAAACACGCAAGCAATTCGAAGCATACACCCACAAAAACTTTACAGATGCCC
Organism: Alphaproteobacteria bacterium; assembly: GCA_017502865.1. Classification (GTDB taxonomy): domain Bacteria; phylum Pseudomonadota; class Alphaproteobacteria; order Rs-D84; family Rs-D84; genus Enterousia. The sequence goes on from JAFVUD010000005.1 coordinate 224,080, forward strand.
TGACCCGTGCAGCGGTTGAACGTGATGCAATATTTGTATGGGCCGCCGGCAACAGTGGTGCAATTGAATCCAATGCACTGTCTGCTGCACCAATTGCGATTCCCGAACTGAACGGGCACTTTATCAACGTTGTCGCATGGGACAGTCAAACCGGTGCCCTGGCTGAATTCAGTAATGCATGTGGCATTACAAAAAATTATTGTATAACTGCACCTGGCACAGACATTCGTGCCGGCAAATACGCAACTGTTGACGGGACCAGTTTTGCTGCCCCAATCGTATCCGCCGCCGTTGCCACAATTCGTGAAGCATTCCCATACATGAAATCAACCCAGATTACAGAATTACTGTTCACAACCGCCCGTGATCTGGGCGAAATCGGCATCGACAGTATTTATGGTCACGGCATGTTGGATTTGGAACGGGCCACCCGCCCTGTTGGCGCAGAATTGGTTGCCATATCAGACACCATGACCCAACCACTGCAAACTGCACGCATTGCGGCCCCTGTTGGCAACAAAATTAAATCTGCCAACCTAACATTCGCATACTTTGACAGTTTTGGGCGTGCATTTACCAAACCATTAAACGAAAATATCCGCACTAAAAACCCAGGACGTGCATTCGACCGCCTGAACAAATTCAATCATCAGTCGGTACAAATCGGCAAAACAGAAATTGGTTTTCGCAACACCAACATGTTTGAATCAGACGGCTTTATGCAGTCAAACAGCCAAACAACCATCGGCTTTGTCGCAACAAACAACACATTCAACATTGGCGACATAGAATTCTTTTACAGATCTGAATTCGGCATTGCATCCCCCACCCCATCCCCAGATTCTATAATCCGCTCATATTCGAATGTTTATACAACATCTATTGAAATGGGCACAAAAATAAACGATTGGCGTTTCGCAGTTGCCACAAACGACGCAATCATTGACGGCCGCATTAATTTGCACCTGGCATCGGGCCGTGCAAATGATGGCCGCATCTTGTTCCGTGATTATAATATCGACCTGGCATCACGCCCTGCATTAGAATACACCGCTTCATATAAAAACGCCACATTTGGATTCATAGACAACCCACATGGCACAGATGAAATCTATGTCATCGCATCTGGCCGAATTTCATTCTAAAAAACATAATAAAAAACTTGCTTTTTCTAAACCCTCATCTAATATATATAAAGACAACGGAAACGGGGGAATCTGAATGCCAAAACGCACAACAAAACGGGCCAGAAAGTCACACTTTCTGCGTAACGCACTGATTTTACTGGGCATATTTGTGCTGGGCTTTGTCGCATTCTATTCAATTGGTTCACATCCCAATAAAAATACAACTATTGTAAATTTAACGACCCAGGCCCCAACCCCAATCGAATTTTCCAAACCAGACAATAACGTTTTAATGTCGGCCAATGGGATTCCAACAATCAACAATAACCGCACATTAACCAAATCTGCCCAATTGGTACTGGATTATGAATGGATTGACGGTCCATACGGCCCATCGTTCAAGATGGATATCGACGACAAAAATATATCCAATTATGTAAAAATAAAACCTGCCATCCCTGGCAAATGGTCGGTCCGTGGCCACAACACCATCGTATTTAATCCAACCGCCCCATGGCCCGCAGATACAAAGTTTTCTGTACATGTTTCACGAAATATTTTTGCAAACGACATTGCACCTGACACACGCCGTGCAACATTTACCACACCGGCCCCAACCGCCACACTGGCCAGTTTTAACACATATCCCGCCCCCGACACAAAAAAAGCAGTTATTGGGGTCGCTGTTATATCTTTCAATTACCCAATCATCACATCTGGATTTGCCGACAGATTAAATGTACGCCTGGACGGCACCAAGACTGATTTTTCTGTTAAATTCGACAAATTCAATCGCACCGCCATAATCACAACCACGCCAATCACAATAACAGATACGCCACAATCATTACGCATCAAATTAAACCGTACACCAACCGAATTTCCAGACGCATACACACAAAAAATTACTGGACACACAACAATCGCATCCGCAGATAACTTCTTTAAAATTAATAACATAACCAGCATTATTGCCGACACACCTGATTATAAAACCCAGCAACTGATTTTAATCGATACAACCGCCCCAATTGCTGCTGACACAGACTGGTCTAAACACATAACCACGTACATATTGCCACAGAAAAAAGACATCAATTCAGACGCCGATTACCACGATTGGGCGGCCGATGAAATAACCGCCGACGTATTGAAAAAATCTGAAAAGATAACATTAACCCCAACAGATTTTTCGGCCCCAATCGGCACACACCAATATGCATTGGCATACACATACGGAACCGATGAACGCACCCCACGTTATATTTACGTTGATATTTCACGTGGATTGACATCGGCGGGCGGCTTTCAAACAACCGCTGGCACAACTGCACTGATGCCGGTCGCATTTCCAAACACATCTGTCCGCATTGTTGGCGATGGGGCCCTGCTGTCTATGTCAGGGGACAAAAAATTAACATTGGTGGCCCAGGGCGGCGTAAAAACAGTATATGCGAACCTGTACAAAATCAATGCAGACCAAATAAACCACCTGGTATCCCAGACATACAACCTGTTTGCATCTAATTTAGATTTCAAATCATGGTCATTTGGCACATACGATATGTCGGTTGTATTCCAGAAACGCATTTCATTAACCCCGACCGATATTTTCACACCAAACTACACATCACTGGACCTGGGGGACTATCTGGACCGCAGCGGCACCGACAAAACAGGAATTTTCATCATCCAAACCGGAACATCTGAAAACGCCACAGATTTTGCAGACCGTCGCTTGATAATGCTGACCGACCTGGGGATTATTCGCAAAGTTAACAATAATGGCACATCGGCCGTATTTGTATCAAACTTTTCAACCGGCACCCCATCTGGCGACACAGAAATCAGTGTTTTGGGTCGCAATGGCAATGCCGTATGGTCTGGCCGAACAGACACATCTGGCCACGCCGAAATTCCTGCATTTCCATGGTCTGAATACAAAAACGCACGGGAACCTGTGGCAATTGTAGCCCGCCGTGGAAACGACGTATCTTTCATTCCATTCCATGCCGCCTATGCCCAACATATGGACATATCTAAATTTGATACAGACGGTGCATATTCATATTCTAACACCCCATTAAACGCATTTGTATTTTCAGATCGTGGCATCTATCGCCCTGGCGAAAGCGTTATTATCGGCACAATTGTAAAAAACAAATCATTCAAAACATTGTCTGGTGTACCTGTCCGCCTGGAAATAGAAGATTCCCGTGGTCACGAATTATTAACAAAAAACATATCATTATCCGCCGATGGCATGTTTGAAACCACATATGAAATCCCCGCATCTGCCACATTGGGCGAATACACTGCACGCATATATTCATTAAACGTACGTGAAAAACCACAAGATATGCTGGGCTATACCACATTTCGTGTCCAAGAATTCACACCCGACACAATGAAAATTTCAGCCCATATCCCAGATACAGAAAACAACGGTTGGATTTTACCAGACAACATAACCGCCAACGTCACCTTACGCAACATGTTCGGCACACCGGCTGTGAACCGTGAAATTCGTGCAACGGCCACCTTACGCCCAATCAAATACACATTTGATAATTTTGCAAAATATACATTCGGTGACACTATATCAAATACCACTATTTCCAACACGGCCGACATTAGCCAACAAACAATCACCATCAAACCAGAAACCGTCATTACAGACGATAATGGCAATGCTGTGATTCCTTTAAATTTTGATGGCGACATTCAAAACAACACATATATATTAAACCTGACCGTTAACGGATTCGAAACTGCATCTGGCGATGGCGTTCAAACAACCATCACCACCCGTGTATCACCATTTGAATACCTGGTCGGTTATCACCCAGACACCAATCTGGCATACATAAATCGTGATTCCAAACATTCGGTTGATTTAATTGCACTGGACAAAAACGCCACCGCAATTGACCTGGCCGATTTACAGATCCAATTGACCCACCGTGAAACAATAACCAGCCTGATAAAAGATTATAATAACTACTACAAATACCAAACCACAACACGTGACAGCATTATCCGTACGACACCACTGTCAATATCCAAAGACGGCACCACAATCGGTTTAGACACCGCCAATCCGGGTACGTATTTCCTGAATATTTTGGACAAAAATGGCAATATATTATCTGGATTTGAATACTTTATTGCCGGCACAACAAACACAGACATGACCACTGACACCAATGCCGAACTGGACATAAAATTAAACGCATCAAAATATGCCCCTGGCGACACAATCGACATAAACATCACCGCCCCATACACCGGCAGTGGCCTGATTACAATTGAACGTGATTCCGTTTATGCCCACAAATGGTTTACAACAACAACCACATCATCTGTCCAATCCATTAAAATCCCAGATGATTTCACAGGCTCGGGCTATATCAGTGTTTCTTTTGTCCGCAATATCAACAGCCGCGATATATTCACCACCCCATACACATATGCGATTGCGCCATTCTCGGCCACGGCGCCACAACGTCAAATATCGGTTGAATTGACCGCCCCAAAACAAGTATCTGGTGACAAAATATCTGTTGAATACCAAACCAACACCAACGCCCGTGTAATGCTGTTTGCCGTGAACCAGGGTATTTTACAGGTTGCTAAATACAAAATTCCAAACCCATTTGCACACTTTTTCCAGAAAGCGGCACTCCAGGTTGAAACATATCAAATTCTGTCTTTATTACTGCCTGAATACAAAATCCTGCGTGAATTTGCCAAAACCGGCGGTGGCGATTATGGCACAGCCGAAGTATTGGCAACACCGCTGTTAAACCCATTTGCACGTCGCCTGGCAAAATCTGTTGCATTCTATTCTGGCATTGTATCCACAACCGCAAACACCCCCCAGACATTTGAATTCGATATTCCATCTGAATTCAATGGCACATTACACATTTTTGCTGTTGCCGCATCTGATAACGCAATTGGTTCCGCCGACACAACAACCATTGTCCAACACCCAATTATCATTTCGCCAAACGCCCCAGCATTTGTGGCACCAAATGATAAATTTGATATCAATACAGTCATTACCAACCAAACCGACAACACGAATATTTCCACCGATATTGTTGTTCCAGATAATATTTCCATATCATCCCCAGCCCACACCGAAACAACAATTTCAACGGACACAGAAAAATTATTGGTATTCAATGCATCTGCAAATCAAAAACTGGGCAACGCCACAGTGATAATAAACAGTGCCTCAATCGATGAAAATGGCAATACTGCATATAATACTGCAACCAATCTGGACATATCTGTCCGGCCAACAACAATGTTCACTACAAACATCAAATCTGGCCGCATCACATCTGCACGTCACACCGTTCATGATATTGCAATTCCAATGTTCGCAGAAAAACAAACCCGCCAACTGTACCTGTCATCGGCACCGACAATTCTGGCCCGTCCATTATTTGAATATTTGAAAAAATATGACTTTGATTGTACAGAACAACTGATATCACGCACCATGCCATATGCCATCGCCCCAAACAACAAAATCCTGGGGACAACATATGATGAATCTGCACAGAAAATAGCCGCCACCATAAACCTGTTGCGTGGTCGCCAAAACCCAGATGGTTCATTTAACATGTGGCCAAATGCAAATCATACACCCAATTCAGTTTCCGTCACAACGGCCCAATTAACTGCATATGTGGCAGATTTCCTGACCAACGCACGTGAATCTGGCTTTGCCATTCCATCCGACATGCACGCACGTGCATTAGATTATCTGCGTACATTTGCAGGTGAAACAATAACCTCACACGATATGGCCCAAACCGTTGCATTTGCAACATACGTAATCACACGCAACAATTTCGTCACCACCACATACATAAACAATTTCACCACGTACGCAGACGAACATATGAAAAAATGGCAAAAAACTGTCTCTGGCACATACATTGCAACCGCATACCAATTAATGCACCAGACAGACATGGCCAACACATTGATTTCAGACTACACCACCGATGACACCGCCCCAGGCGATGCCATACACATGTATTTATCGAACAAATATTTTGACATGCCCCCCGTCACACCATCAAACGCAATTATGGAATACATTAATGATGCAGATTATAATCCATACACATCTGCATTACTGATTGCCGCCATGACCACACATGCAAATGATGAAAAATTACCAAATATTTCCGTTAAATCCGGCGATACACCAATCACTTTTGACACGAATACCGACAATACCATCATCACACTGGATGCAGCCACAGACAAATTAACAATCGAATGTGACACATGTTCCAAGACCACACCTGTATTCTTTGCCACGATTCAATCTGGATACCCAACAAAAGAAACCGCACATTCCAACGGCATTGAAATAATCCGTGAATATTATAATGAAAATGGGGATCGCGTATCATCTGCCAATCTGGGCGACACATTAACGGCCAAGGTATCCGTACGTGCAACCCGTGGCAATGTACCAAATGTTGCGATTGTTGATTTGCTGACCGGCGGAATGACCGCCCGTGATCTGGATGCACCATCGGCTGAACATTATGAAATCCGCACCGATCGTGTTCTAATATTCACAGACCTGACCCGCACCCCTGTTGAATTCACATACACCGTCCAATTGACTGCCGCCGGCACATTTGCGATACCATCTGTATCCGCCATGTCAATGTATAACCCAGACACATCGGCAACATACACACCATTCAGTCCAACATTTACCGTATCTAATGCCCAACTTGACTAGTCCATTCAAAAAATTTTTCCACCGCCATCGGCGGCTGGTTGTCACATTGGGAATTATTTTTTGCATTTATTTAATAATACGCATATTTTTTACCCCACCCCTGCTCCACGACACACACTTTTCCCGTGCATACTATGACCGCAACGGCCAATTATTACGCCTGACCCTGACGGCTGATGACAAATATCGCCTTTACACCCCACTTGACAAAATCAGTCCTGATTTAATTGCCGCCACCATTTTATACGAAGACAAATATTTTTATTATCACCCCGGCGTAAACCCTGTTTCATTATTTAACGCCACATTAAATTATTTTTCTGGTGCGCCCCACCCCGCCGGTGCATCAACAATCACAATGCAGACTGCACGATTAAAATATAATCTGGACACCAAAACACCTGTGGGGAAACTGATACAAATTGCCGCAGCAATTTATATAGATTTATTCTATTCCAAATCCGAAATTATCGAAGCATACCTGAATCTGGCACCATACGGCGGCAATATCGAAGGCATCGCCACCGCATCCCTGATATACTTTGACACACCTGCATCAGATTTGACAAAAATATCTGCCATATCATTATCCACCATTCCCCAAAATCCATCAAAACGTGGCCTGAACACCCCCAATGGCATAAACAACATATTTAATATGCGTCAAGATTTAGTTAAACGCTGGATTGGCCGCCACCCAACCGACACAGATTTAATCCAATTGGCGAAAATGCCATTGAATACCCGCCATATATCCGACCTGCCCTTTCTGGCGCCACATTTTACAGACCGCCTGATAAAATCCAGTCCAAATTATTGGCATGACATCGGTGCCCGCCCATCTGAAATCCGCACAACACTGGATTATTCATTACAGTCCGCCATGACCCACACATTACGTTCCCAGATTTCACGACGCCACGCATCCGGGGTCCAAAACGCCGCCGCAATACTAGTAAACTATAAAACCATGGAAACATTGGCATACATCGGTTCGACCGATTATCACAATGAAAAAATATTCGGCCAAAACGATGGCGTATTCGCAAAACGCAGCCCGGCATCAACCCTGAAACCACTTATCTATGCAATGGCGTGCGATTACGGCCTGATACACCCAATGACATTACTAAAAGATGCCAAAATCAACTTTGGCGTGTACGCCCCCGAAAACGCAGACAATCGTTTTTACGGCCCTGTCTTGGCCCGTGATGCACTGACCCATTCCCGCAACATTCCCGCCATCGGCCTGATTCAAAAACTGGGGGCACGAAACTTTTATAACACGTTGAATAAATTCGAAATATCTGGCCTAAAATCCCCCGACCATTATGGTATTTCAATTGCACTGGGCGGTGCCGAATTATCTATGTTCGAATTGGCAAACATATATGCAACCATGGCGAACCTGGGGCAATTCAAGCGTATAAAATTTGACACATCCACCCCAGACGAAACAATTGACCATATCTTATCTGCCGAAGCTTTCTTTCTAACCCTGGACATGCTGGCATCAAACCCACCACCAAAAAACAACATACCATTTGCCACGGCCCAACCAACCCCAAAAATTCAGCACTATTGGAAAACCGGCACATCATCTTCGTACCGTGATGCATGGACGGCGGGCATATTTGGCGACTATGTGTTAATTGTATGGGTCGGCAACTTTGACGGCACCCCAAACAACGTTTTCAGTGGTGCCCGCACCGCCGCCCCAATTTATTTTGCATTGGCCGACACAGTAATAGATTACTTTTCCAACACCGCCACACCCGTACATAACAATGATTTTTTATCCCCCGATATGAATATTGCCCAACTGGATATGTGTGATACGGTCGGCGGCATTGCAAATGCCCAGTGCCCAAAAACGATAAAATCTTACTTTATCCCCGGCGTATCCCCAATTGACACAACCAGCATTTACCGCACCATTCCAATTGACAATGCAACCGGCCTGCGGGCATGCACACGTGATCCAAACACCACCCACATGGAAACATTCGAATTCTGGGATGCCGAATTTCTGGATATGTTTGCATCGGCCGGCATAACCCGCAACACCCCACCACCATTTATGCCCAATTGCAACCTGGACGAAATATCAAACGCATCCAGCGCCCCAATAATCACCCAGCCAATCGCAGATACTAAAACCGTAATAACAAACGATGCCACCGCCACCCCCATTGCGTACCAGGCCATATCCACCAACCGCACAGACAAAATCTATTGGTTTCTAAACAGCGATATGATTGGCACCACCATATCCGGCCAGATATTTACCCACCCAACCCCGATGGGCGACCACACATTACGCATTGCAACCGAAAGTGGCACCGGCACATCCATAAACTTTACCGTCACAAAATAAAGAAAAACTTTGGTGCGACCAGGGGGAATCGAACCCCCAAGGATTTCTCCACAGCATCCTTAGTGCTGCGCGTCTACCAGTTCCGCCATGATCGCAAATCGCAGCCAAAATAAATTTTTCCTAATTCTTGCAAGAACCTGTTTTTTTTTCAACCATTTTATGATACAATATCGCTTGATAGGAAAAAGGCAAAGGAATTCCAAAATGAAAAAAATATCGAAAATTCTGTTAAATTGTTCAATTTTTGCAATGCTGCCTGTGTTTGCAAATGCCGCCGGCACGTATTACAACAGTGGCCTGTATCAATCACCACAAACAACACGTTACAGCCGCCAAACATATTCCCAGACCCAACGTTCTGGTGGAATTTCTGCCTATAATCAAAACAGATACGGGACCAGTGGATATACCGCATATGCCAACAATCAAAACCGCAATACCACCCAAAATGCCCAGCAACGTGCCCCCCAGAAAAAGGCACCAAACGCAACCCAAACTGGTTTTTCATTGGATGCCGGCATTTCCCACCAAATGGGCAGTTGGCAATTTGAAATGGCGAACGCTGGTTCAATTCTGCGTTGGGACGATTTGAATTGGAATGTATTTGATGCAAATGGTAAGTATGTATTTAACGCAGGCAACACCGCATTACAAATCGGTGCCGGTATTAAATATGGTATGCAATCCGGCGACGCCAGCATGATTGACGATGACATTACAAATAATAGAAACTTTCCTACAGAACTAATAAATATAGATACAGAAGAAATCATTGGTACAAGATATGGTGCTATATTATCTACGGGAACCGCATCCGATGGCAGTATGTTTGGATACAACATCGAATTTGGATTAACCGATTTCTTTAAGTGGGGCAACGCACGCATTACACCCATTATCGGTTGGCGCAGCCTGTCCTATGAAACCGAAACCAGCAAGAATTACGGTCTTGGCATGGACTACGTTGATAATGCCAATGGCTGTATAACCCTAGAAGACGGCTCTGTCCAATGCGATCCTTTATTGTTATTATATGTCATGAACCCTGCTGGCACTTACGACGAGGTCATATTATTACAACGTGACGAGTACGATAACATCGTAATGCCAGACGGTTCCGATGGAAACTACCTAGAACCAGAAGGTTCATACTATTTCTATCAACCTGGGGTCAGCCACTCTTACGAAGTTGAATGGGCGGGGCCATACCTGGCATTGGATATGTCATATTTAATCAACCAATACAACCAAATCAGCGGTCGTATCGAATTGGGTCTGCCATCATACAGCGTAACCGCCAATCAACCAGGTAGATATGAACTTCAACATCCAAAATCTGTCGAAGATGAAGGCGGCATTGGCGATGCATTCCACTTTGGCTTGGGTGCCAATTGGTCAACCGCCATCACAGACAAGGTTGCATTATCAATCGGTTTGACATATGATTACTACACCGTCAGCGATGCCACCGCAAAAACATATGTAAACTCAGGTTATTATACATCGGCATATGACCAAATGCTGGCTGACTTAAAAGGAGCGGGCTATACAGAAGAACAAATAAACAGCATCCCACAAGTTATTGACTTGAAAGACTATATCGATTTAATGTCTGCCCAGGGCTGGACCTATACCGATGAAAAAGAAATTGAATCTGTGTTCAAATCTATGGGTATTCGTGTTGGCATAAACGCACGATTCTAAGGGTTTAATATATGAAAACAACACGAAATTTATTCACCATTGTTGCACTTTGTGCCGGCCTGATTGGGTCGGCATTTGGTGCAAATGGTATGTCTGGAACCGCATCTGTTAATATCACCAGTGACACTGCCGCCACGGCAAAAAACATCGCCATGTCGGATGCACGTCGTCAAATCATCGGTGACGTTTTACGCCAATATACCGACAATGCACAATTAAATCCTGTCTTGAAAAACGCATCGGGCTCTGAATTAACCAACCTGATATCGGCGTCCAGCATTGAAAACGAACAGACATCTGACACAACATATTCTGCAAATATTTCAATGACAATCGACACCAACGCCGCCCGCACATGGCTGGATTCAAACCATGTAAAACACTGGCTGCCCGGTGGCGAAGTTGCCGTTTCAACATTCAACACAACCATTACATTAAAAAATGGTTTATCTGAATGGATTGAATTAAATCGTATTGCCCGCAATGAACAGATAAACTTCATTACAAAAAATATACATGGCAACAAAATCGTAATTGAAATTCCATCATCTAAACGTGGTGCATTTACAATTGCGGTTCGTGAATCTGGATGGCGTTATAAAAACGACAACAACGATTTACAGATATGGAAATAACCCCATAAATCTGGGAATATAATCTTGACATTTTTTTGTTTTGCGATACTGTATCGCCGAACACAAAATCACAGGGAGAAAGTTTTGAAAAAATCATCATTATTACTGCTGTGCGCATTATTACCAACCACATCATTCGCAGATGAAAGTTTGACATTATCAATTCGCCGCATTGGTCTGGAATTATCTAAGACCCAGGTTCGTCACGCGGACCAGTACCAGGATTCACCAATATCGGCCTTGAACGCAGATAACCAAGATTTTATCAAGGGTGTATTTGATACCGCACTGGAATATAAACACGGCCGCCTGCAATGGGACAACAGCCTGTTTATGGAATACGGCGAAACAACATTGAAACCATATGACGAACCCGAAACCGTCAGTGAAAATGCAGACGACATTTTGTTGTCCAGTAATTTAGAATACGGTTGCTGGGAAACATCTGGATTTAAATTCGGTCCAACCGTCCGTGCCGCATACGACACAGAATTTGTTGCATCCGACGATGCCCCACGCCAGAACGTTGTGCGTGCGAACGCCGGTCTTTCACTGTTCGATAACGCCGTTATCAAAAGTTTATATTTAACCGGTGTGTATGAATACGATTTCACATACTCGGACGAACAGGTATCCAAACTGGCGGCTGAATTGGGCTGGCGCCTGGAATACGAGGTTCGCGATGGTGTAAAATTCTCGTCCAATGGGTATTATCGTGAATATCTAAGTTATTCCCAGTATGTCCCAACCGACCTGGAACGCGATTTAAGTGCCGTTATCCGCATGGACACAAATCTGTGGGGCGATATGACAATGGGCCCATATGCCCAGTACCGCCGTGCCAAGGCCCGTGGTGCCGATGTCTATGCCAGCAACTTTATAATCGGCATATCATTTAATTACATCACAAAATTCGGTCTGATTGACAATAAATCAACCACAGCCGAATAATGAAAAAATGCCGACAAAAAAGTCGGCATTTTCATTACAAAAAAATTATTTTCCACTTGCCCGGCACTGCGTTTTTTTGCTAGCATTTCATATACAGGAATGAAAGGGATTTTTCTATTTTTATCATTATTGGTTGCACCGCTGGGCTTTCTGCACAGTGCGGCGGCTGATGATGCAGCCGATATTGCCCGTGCTGCAACCCGCCGTGGTACAACCAATACAGTGACAAACACCCGCAAAAAAACTGAAAATTCACCCCTGAAAAATTCACACAGCACAAACACTGTTTCACGTTCTACAAACGTCACACCACAAACAAATAATTCACTGCGTGAACGAAATGTTGGCAACCGTTCTGGCAACGTGATATCTGGCACAGACCGCAGCACATCAACAGACACCAAAAAGCCCAGCGTAACCGCACGCAGTGGCACAAACATTGCCCCACGTGCAACCACTGCACGCACCGCCACACCGGCAAAACAAACCATTCGTACACAATCACAAACATCCATGCGTGCAACACCACGTACCAACAACCGTGGCACCATTGCCCGTGCCGCAACCGAAGCAGCCACCGCCGCACGTGAAAAAATTATGTCTGCGAAATACACAGATTGTCGTACAGTTTATTATGATTGCATGGACGAATTCTGTGCCAACAAAGACAGCCTGCTGAAACGCTGTGCATGTTCGGCCCGCACGAATGAATTTACCGGTGTTCAAAAACAATTAACCCAGGCCGAAGAAAAATTATTGGATTTTGGTGAACGCTTGCTAACCGTCAACCTAGAAGCCGAAGATGCCACCGCCATGTTCAACGCAACAGCCGGCGAATTGGCATTTCAAAAGCCAGACACCACAACATCTAAAAAAATCTTGGATGAAATTGCCGAAAAACTAAACACAAAAATCGACAATTCCACATTTGACAGAACACTTTCACCAATATCTTTGTCATTAAACGAAGATGCCGCCTGGGACAGTGTTGATTCCCTGCAGGGGGCTTCAACAACACTAAAATCTGGCACCGAATTATATGCAGCCGCCCTGCCGATATGTCGTGAAATGGCATTGGAAATCTGCACCCCAGATGAACTGGACATAATCGAAAGCGGTTATCAAATGGCAATCGAACAAGATTGCAACACCGTTGCCAAATCATACGTCAACCAAACCGATGCCGCACGTGAAAAAATCCGTGAATCCAGCGCATTGCTTGACATGGCCCGTCTGGACATTTACCAGAAACGCAATTCCGACGACATTTTAACATGTAAAACAAAAATGCTGGACATGTTAACCAATACATCTGTATGTGGCGAAAATTTGGGCAAATGCCTGGACACAACGGGCCAGTATATCGACCCATCAACGGGTGAAGCATTCTTGACCATGAATCTAGGGAATTTGGCACATTTAATCACACGTCCAACCGGGAACCAGACATGGACAAACGCCCCCGGCAATGCAAAATTTGTATCATACCTGTATTCGAAAAAACAATACCTGGAACCTGCTATGGAAAATTGCCAGGATGTTGCCGATTACGTATGGGACAACTTTATCGAAGACGCCCTGGCCCAGATTAAATTGGCCCAGGACGCCAAACTAGAAGAAGTCCGCCAAAGCTGCACAACCCTGACCACCCAGTGTTTATCAGACACCGCAAAATCATTGGCCGACTTTGATGCCCGTGCTTTATCTACATTCGGTGTGGCGGCCGATAAAACCGTCAACGCCATGTGTGCCGACGTTCAAAACGCATGTACCGCCCTGTTACAGGAAACCGGTGGTGGCGATGGCGACTGGGTTGGTGGTATGACAGAAATTGCAACCGACACCACATACGAAACACTGCGACAAACCTGTCGCGAGGTTGGACGTGCCTGCATTATCCAGGCCTGCACATCAATTTCTGGCAACTTTGGTCTGTGTGAAAACATCGACACATCCATTAACCGCAAGGCTATTATTAACCGCACATCCTGCTGGAACGAGGTATTATCCTGTGTTAAATCCGCTGGCACAGATTCCATTGACAATATCATAACCCTGTTGGGCAACCGCGGCAGCATCAAACTGAACGACGGTGCAATTGACACCAAGTCATTCTATTCTAACCTGTATGGATCTTTACCAGAACCATATATTTCAGACATCGGCAATCGAGGCGACTGTGAAAAAACAGAAAACAAAAACTGTGTGTACGACATCTGCTACAGCGATTGCAACACCCAACCAACATCATTTGAATGTCGTTCTTGCCGTATCGCAGAACAAATCTGGGGCAATTGCGAGGTTGCACCAACAACCACCCTGTCAACCAAAGAGAAAGATGACAAAGGCAACCTAAAAATGTATCACAACCGTATCAAGGCCCCCGTTGGCAAAGATGCAACTACATTGCTGTATTGGTTTGCAGTAAACACCGGCACCAATTTGCGTGACGATGCATGCCGTGATACAACCTGTGGACCAGGCTTTATCCCATACGAAGTCAACGGCATCATCACCTGTCAGCCATCTAACAGTGTCGACGATTCCGGTGCCTTTTGCCCCAAGAATGCAGATGGTGACATGCCAACATATTCTGTTAATGGTGTTAATCTGTGCTGTCCCCTGGGAACAGATTCATATTCCAATTGCTGCAACGGTACCCCGGATGATATCGATGACACCAATGCCACCACAAACCTGTGCTATATGAGTAACAAAAACAACACCTATACATTAACCTTTGATATTGCCAACACCCAAAATTACTATTTCGATGGTACGCACTATTTAATATGTTTTGGTGGCAGCGTTAACACCGATAAAGAATACTTCGAATGCAATGGCAATTGGGTGATTGTATCAGCAACAAATGGTCATTATTACACACCAAAATTAACCAATAGTAACGATGAAACAATTATAAACACCCGCCTGATTACCGAAACATTCCATGCTGCCAGTACGACAGACAGCAACGGTATTGAACAACCTGGAATCCAATACACATACCAGAAATCCACAGACACAACCAACGGCACCTGGAAAGATGCCAACGGGAACACTGTCGACGAACCTGACAATTGGATGGTAACAATCAACGCAAACTGAACAAACCAACAAAAACAATATGAAAAAAATATTTATTGCATCTTTACTGCTGTTATCCATTTCTGGCAAATATTCATTCGCCGCTGTAAATCCTGTAACATGTACAAACACCGTATCAAGTGATGCATGCAACACCATAGAAGGCTGCGGCTGGAAAGCAACCGATGAAGCCGGCGGCGGGAAATGTACCCCCTGTACTCAAGGGTGGTATGGTGCCGGCTGCACAGAACAATGTCCCGAATCTCACCCAACCACAATTGGCAATGGTGCACAAGTAAAAACCGAATGTGTTTTTATCTGCCAAGAAGAAGAAATTACCGACAATAACGGTAACCCGATGGGAAAAAAAACCCCAAAACAAGAACATATACCGTTCATTAATTCCGACGAAACCCCATCGTGCGAATATACAATCAGTTGTTATGGCATAGCCCCCCCAGATCACACACACCCATGCACAACATATCACCTGGGCCAGGACGAACAAACATGTGAACCCGATTATAAAATAGCTTCTTATAACAATAACCGGCCCGGCACCGGCGGCTATGGTGACCAGTGTAACAAGTATTTTATGGTATATGAAAATAACCGCTACACACCCATATCATGCACAGAATGCGTTGCTGGCAACCACCTAAACCCAACAGCAATCACCGACTACTGTGGCATTCCTACTGGCAACAAATGTGATGCAAACTCTATTTCATGCGACCCACTGGGGAATCCCGGCAGTTTAACCAACTGTGAATATATAGAAAATACAAAAGAAAACAAATACACATGGGATGCCGACAAACAATCGTACGATTACAGTGCATGTACAAAAAAATGCAAAGTTAAAGAAGGCCGAAACACAAACGAATATATATTCAGTTATAATGGTAATGAATGGGTCAAAGGCGATTCCACAGGGAGCACAGAATGCGATACTGGATCTTGTCTGATGCCAGGCGAAACAGCGTGTGATGCCGCTGACTATGGATATTATGCAGTCCAAAAACAAAACAACTGTAAACCATGTCCAGGCGGAACAACCACTGATAAAAAAGGTGCAACATCTGTAGACGACTGCGTAATAACAAACGCAACCAAATTCTGTGACAAAAAGGGCTGTTTTACCCTGCCAATCAATGACGATGTCACAATAGACTATTTCTAGAAAATCTTAATCTGGTCGATTGTATTTTTGATAATTTCCATTTGAACGGCACCAAAACGCCCCAAAACCCAATCGGCCGGATCCATTGGCAATTCAAAATCACGTGGATGTCCAATGCCAATTCGCACACGACGATAACCGTTTCCAACCGCCGAATCAATTGATTTTATTCCATTGTGACCGCCACTGCCACCGCCTATTTTTTGACGCATATCACCAATTTTCAAATCCATATCATCGTGAATCACAATCACATTTTCCAACGGAATCTTATAAAATGCCATTAATGGTCCAACCGCATTACCACTGTTGTTCATATATGTCTGGGGTTTAACAAATATCACACGTTTCCCATCAATTTCCCCATTTGCGACCAACGCATTTTTATCTTTCTTCCACTGGACACCATCGCCCGCCATTGCTTCGACCGCCATAAATCCAACATTATGTCGTGTTTTTGCGTATTCAGGCCCCGGATTCCCCAGTCCAACAATTAAAATTGGTTTATTTTCTTGCATATATAAATCTCTTTTTTCTATTATATTATCATACAAAGGAGTAAAAAATGAAATTAAATTCCACCGGTATTTTAACAGCGGCCGCAATTATGTTCATGGGCACAAACGCAAATGCAAATTTGCTGTTTGATATCTATGGCGGTGCATCATTTGGCGTTGGCGGCACAACAATGTTTATTGACGATGAACATCCTGGTTTTTCCGCAACCAGTTATGGTGCATTGTTGGGGGTTGACCTGCCCCTGTTCCGTGTCGAAGGTGAATATAATTTCATCGACACATCCGACATGGATTTGAATTTGGCAATGGTGAACGCATATTTCAAAATTCCAACCCCAATGATTAAGCCATACTTTGGTGCCGGTGTTGGTGCTGTATTTGATGGCAAATACGAACCAAATTCATTGACATCTGTTGAAACAGAATCTGCCATGGCATACGCAGGTATGCTGGGGTTAACAGTTGACCTGCCAATGTTGCCATTCACATTCGACATCGAAGGCCGCATTGTCTATGCCAACGATGTATTTGAACTGGTGCACGACAATGCAGACCTGTTGCATTACGAAGGTCGCCTGAAAGTACGCTATGTGTTCTAAAAAAAAACGGGGCACAAATGTGCCCCATAATTAAATATGGGAAAATCCAAATGCTGACATTAATTGATGGTAATTCATTATTATTTCGTGCCTATTACGGTGTACACAGCCGCCTGACCCGTACCGACGGCACCCCCACCGGGGCAGTATATGGATTTTTCAATATGATATTGCCGATATTGTCTGCGGCCAATCCAGATGATTCTTTTATATGCGTATTTGACGCATCACGCATCACATTCCGCCAAGACATATATCCGCAATACAAAATGAACCGCACTGAAACACCCGCCGATTTAATATCCCAGGGCGAAATGATAAAATCCGGTCTGTGTGCAATTGGCATGCCTGTCCTGTGCATTCCCGGGGTCGAAGCAGATGATGTAATCGCAACACTGGCACATAAAAACTGTCACGGTGCAAACCAAACACGAATTATCACCAGCGACAAAGATTTAATGCAATTGGTATCTGATTGCACATTCTTGTACGACGGCATGAAACAACGTGAAATTCGCACCCCCCAGGTATTTGAAAAATTCGGTGTTCGCCCAGACCAGGTTATCGATGTACAAAGCCTGATGGGTGATTCGTCTGACAACGTACCGGGCGTACCCGGCATTGGCCCTAAAAAGGCAACCGAACTGATAACCCAGTTTGAAACACTGGACAATCTGTATGCCCATCTGGATGAAATTAAAAACGAACGTACACGCAACCTGCTGCGTGATAATCGTGAAATGGCATACATTTCTAAACAATTGGTCACACTAAAAACAGACGTTGATTTATCAAATTTACAAATCACACCATTTGTATTTAACACACCCGCTGCATTAGAATTTATCAAGACCAATGTAGAAAGCAATTCACTGATGGCAAAAATAGAAAAATTGTTCCCATTGGAAAAGTTTACCCCCGCCACTGCATCAGCCCCAGATTTATTCGGCAATATATGCACAGTTTCAACTGCCCCTGCGGTCACCGACAACTATGCAAAAATCGAATCGCAAACAATTACAACGGTTGCAGAACTGGATGCATTTCTGGCAACGGTAAAAAACACACTGGCAATCGACACTGAAACAACCGGCCTGAATCAAATGACCGACCGAATTGTTGGCATTTCATTAAGCACGTCTGATAAATCTGGTGTCTATATCCCAGTCGGCCATCGTGATGCCAACAGTGACCTGTTTGGTGGAGGTGCCCCTGCCCCAAACCAATTACCGCTGGAAACAGTTTATCAAAAACTGTGGCCGATATTTACCAACCCCAATATTACCAAGGTTGGACACAATCTAAAATTCGATTTGCACATTATGGCAAACCACGGATGGGATATTTCCCAAATCCACCCATTGGACGACACAATGTTGCTGTCCTATGCTTTGCACGGTTCGCTGCATGGGCATGGTCTGGACGAATTGGCACTGAAATATTTGAACCACGAAAACATTCGTTTTTCATCGCTGTTCCCGCCCAAGACCCGTGATTGTGACATGCATTTTGACGCATTGCCAATCGCCACTGCAACGCCATATGCCGCCGAAGACACCGCCATCTGTATGGCATTATACAAATTGATGCGGCCCGAATTGGATGCAAACCCAACACTGCGACACCTGTATGAAACATGCGATTTACCATTAATGCCATTGTTGGTAAAAATGGAACGTAACGGCGTATTGGTTGACCGGAATAAACTAAATCACCTGTCCACCATATTCCATGACCAATTAACAGAACTGGAAAACGAAATATGGACATTAGCCGGTCACGAATTTAACATCGCCAGCCCCAAACAATTAAGTACCATTTTATTCGATGAACTGCACCTGCCGGCAAATAAAAAGCGTTCAACCGATGCCGACACCCTGAACGATTTAATAGACAGCCACCCAATTGTCGAAAAAATATTAAATTGGCGGTCAATCGCAAAACTGGCCGGCACATACACAGACGCATTGCCGCACCAAATTGCATTCGATGGCCGTATTCATACCACATATTTGCAGACCAGCACCAACACCGGTCGCCTGTCCAGTCGTGATCCAAATCTGCAAAATATTCCAATTAAAACCAAACTGGGCGAAGAAATCCGCAAATGCTTTATTGCACCATCTGGTCGCACACTGATTTCTGTCGATTATTCCCAGATTCAATTACGCCTGTTGGCCGATGTCGCCGCCGTTCAAACATTCCGTGACACATTTAACAACGGCACCGACATTCATGAACAAACCGCCCGACGAATATTTAACATTGACCCATCAACCCCGGTCAGCAAAGATCAACGTCGTGCGGCAAAAACTGTCAACTTTTCAATCATCTATGGCATATCGTCATTTGGTCTGGCGGCCCAGTTGGGCACAACACGTGCCAATGCCGGTGAAATTATAAATTCATATATGGCGGGCCTGCCTGAAATAAAAAAATACATCGAAGACACAAAAAAATTCGCACTGGAAAACGGCTATGTCATGACACCGTGGGGCCGCCGCATTGAATTACCAGGTGCAAACAACCCACGCATGCGTGGCTATGTCATGCGTGCCGCAATCAATGCCCCAATCCAGGGATTCGAAGCCGACATGATGCGACGTGCCATGATTGAAATTGATGAAAAAATCATAAAGCCAAATGCCGATAAAATCCAAATGATACTTCAGGTACATGACGAAATAGTATTCGAATGCGACACCGCCCATGCAGAACATTTCGCAAACGAAATCAAATCTGCCATGGAACACATCGCAACCTTATCTGTACCACTGGTCGCTGAATATGTAATCGGTCCCGCATGGGGCAAATAAAAACCGCCCAAATCCCTTGCTTGGCAGAAACGAATTATAATGATTTAGATAAAAGCAAATCGGGAATCGTAGTGTACATGATGCTACATAAGATTCCCGTACACCACCCCAATCCCTTGCTTGGCAGAAACGAATTATAATGATTTAGATAAAAGCAAATCGGGAATCGTAGTGTACATGATGCTACATGAGATTCCCGATTTGCTTTTAGATGAATTATTATAATTCGTTTATATTTAGCGATTTGTTAATTGCAATTCTATCCGTCTATTCTTTTGCAGACTGTCTTTGTCTGTGCCCAACGCAACAGGATGCATTTCACCAAATCCGCTGGGGACCAAACGGCGTTGTGAAACACCGGCACGTGCCAATTCATTGGCGACGGCGGTCGCACGCAACAATGACAATTGTGTATTGTTACGATAACCACGTGTACCCGGTACAACCTGTTTATTATCTGTATGGCCATCAACACGAATAATCCAATCCACATCCGTTGGGATTTTATTTTCCATATCCTTGATAACATTGGCAATTAAACTTAACTGCTTTTTGCCATCTGCCGACAATTTATACGAACCACTGGGGAACAGAATATCACTGGACACGATAAATCTGTCACCATCTGGCTGGACCGTTGTACGATCACCAATTGCCAGTTTAACAGCCTTGTAAAAATCAGATTTATACTTTGCCACATCATTCAATTCTGCAACCTTGTCTGCCAACGCTTTGTTCAACCGTGTTGACATTTCAACATATTGAATTTCTTGATTACGTGACTTTTCTTCGGCCGCATCTAACGCCGCCTGCAGTTTTGTCAATTGTTCTGACAATTCCGCACGTTGCTGTGCCATCTGTTCTTGCAAATCTTTACGTTCCTGTTCCAGTGCTGCTGCCTTTTCCTTGTCAACCTTGGCCTGGGATAATTGTTGGGTTAAATCTGCAATCTGTGCCTGCATTTCTTCGCCCTGTGTGGTCAGTTCCAACACCTTGGCCTCGTACGCAGTAACTAAATCTTCTGCACCTAAATCTGCCGCCTGTAATTCAGTGGACAATTGTTGATTATCAGATTCCAGAACCTCTAACTGGGTACGTGCCATCAGCAGCAACTGGGTTGCTTCTTGTTCATCGGCTGTCATCTGTTGAATTTTTTGGGCCTGTTGTGCATTTTCCGCCTTTAAATCCGCAACCACCTTGGCCCCAGATGTTTTGTTAAAGACACTGGTCGTTGTCCACAAGAACACAAACACAATCAGCAAGAAAATCAAAATAATCACCAGATTCGAAAACAAATCCACGAATCCCGGCCATGCATTAGTCTTTTCACGAAAACGAATGTTTAACATTTTTTCCTCTCTCGCCTTGTTTTTCTATTTTTACAATTCCACCATTGCCTGGCCTAACTTTTTAACCGTCCGGGTCAGTTCTTTGGTTGCTAAATTTATTTGTGGCAATACCGCCACCAAGTCTTCTTCACGTGCAGTCGCAACACGGGTATGCGCCGACAGATAGTCTTCCAGTTCATGATAGATTGCATTTTGTGCCAATTGCACCTGCAACCCCAGGAAACCAACCGCCAAACTGCCCGCCAATCCCAACAGCGAACTGGTAAACGCAGTTGCCATACCCGCCAATGGACCCGACAAACCTGCCTGCATAGAATTCAAAACATTTTCATCGGCAAAATTCAACCCAGATATCAATTCTGCAAAACTACCAACCGTCAAAATCAATCCCCAAAACGTTCCCAACAACCCCAGGAATATCAACGTACTGGTAATATAACGAACTGATTCACGTGCATCATCAAAACGAATCAGTATCATTTCCATAAAACCATTCAGTGTTGTTGCCGAAATCTGTTTTGGCCGGGCATGCAGCATCTGGGCCACAGGCCGCAATAATACCGGTGGCAAATTCAAATCACGACGACCCGAAACATATCCACGCAACCATTTATATTCAGGCAACAATTTGAACATTTCAACAAAACACAGACCAATCCCAAACAAAGTCGTCCCAATAATAATCCCATTCAACCAAATATTAGACGACGCAATCTGCATAAATTGTGGATAAAACAACAACACCCCCGCAATCAACATTGCAGTGAACAAAGCCATAAAATTCAAGGTTCTGTGAAAGTGCCGCGTCATAAATCCCCCACTTTTATAATAAAAGTTTAGTAAATTTTCACAAATCATGTCAACAGGGATTTATTGACCTAATTCAATTTATAAAAAACGCTTGATTTTTGTCAAAAAAAGTCCATAATATGTGCCGTTCCTGCTGATGACATGGGGTCATCGGCTGATTAAACCATAGGAAAGACATAAATGGCTTACTACGAAAGCGTCTTGGTTTTCCGCCAGGACTTGACCGAACCGCAGGTAAAAGAAAAAGCGGCTAAATTCACAGAAATCATCAAGGAATTGGGTGGTGATGTTAAATCCACAGAATTCTGGGGTTTGAAAAACTTGGCATACATCATTCGTAAAAACCGCAAGGCTCACTACGTAATGTTGAACATTGAATTGCCTGGTGCACAAATCGTAGAATTGGAACGTCGTGCCCGCATTGACGAAGACGTTATCCGTTTCTTGAATGTACGTGTTGACGAATTGTCTTCAACACCTTCTATCATGATGAAAAAGAACACCGAGGAGGCAGAATAATGGCAGTTCGCGCAGCAATTTATCGTAAAAAATCTAACCCTTTAAAGGGCAAGGTTATTGATTACAAAGATGTAAAGACATTGTCACATTACATCACCGAACGTGGTAAAATCGTACCATCACGCATCAGCGGTGTTTCCCAGAAAGACCAGCGCGCATTGGCAACCGCCATCAAACGTGCACGTCACTTGGGCCTGATGCCATTCGTTCGCAACAATTTGGGTTAATCCCTAACTTATAAAAACAATAAGGACAGATTATGAAAGTTATTTTGACAGAAAAAATCACAAAACTGGGTAACATCGGCGACACAGTCGAAGTTAAAACAGGTTATGCACGCAACTATCTGTTGCCAAACGGCAAAGCGATGCGTTTCACACGTGAAAACGTTGCACTGTTCGAAGCCAAAAAGGCCGAATTGCAGGCACGTCAGGACGCAGCCAAGAAAACTGCTGAATCATATGTTGATGCGGTCAAGAACGCAAAACTGCACATGATTCGCCAGGCTGGCGACACAGGCCAATTGTATGGTTCTGTATCAACACGTGATATCGCCCGCACATTGAAAGAAATTGCCGGCGTATCTGTTGAATCCGCCCAGGTTATGTTGGGTGCCCCAATTAAATCTGTTGGTGCATTCGATACAAAAATTGCACTGCATCCAGACGTTATCGTCCCTGTGAAAATCTATGTTGCACAGACCCAGGACGAAATCGATGCATTGGTTGCTGGTAAAGTTTTGACATTCGGTACCAAAAAGGTAGAAGAAGAAGTTGAAGCCCCAGCCGCCGAAGTTGCAGCAGAAGAAACTGTTGCCGAAGAAACTGCACCGGTTGCAGACGCAGAATAATCTGTGAACGACAAAAAAATCCCCCGATTGGGGGATTTTTTTATTGGGCCACGACCGGAATTATTTCAACAAAGTCAACATCAATCTGCTTTTTGAACAATCCACGATCAACTTCACCACGCAATTTTACTGTATCGGTTGGTTTAACATTTTGCCCACGCCAATCTTCGTCATCGATTTCAACGATAATAGAACCTGTGGCATCTTGGAATAAAAATTCTTCGTCATCGCCACCGGCACGTTGCAAAATTTGCCCCACAACAACAACCGGTGTTTCATCACGCATATCTTTGACCTGTTGAACAGACACAATTGTTTCAACCGTCCCATCAACAAATCCACCCTGTGGTGCTGGATGCATCTTACCTTCGTCTGCATTTGCGGTGCCAACCACCAAAATCCCCATAATTGTCAACATAGAAATTTTTTTCATATTGTTCCCCTTTGGTTATATTAATTGCATAACCAGTATATCATATATATCAGGAACCTTGTCCACAGGAAAATATAACAACAAAAAACCGCCCAATCGGGCGGTAATTTTTTATTAGAATCCGAAAACCATACGCTGTTTCGACTGACGTTTCTTTTCGTTGCGAACGGCTTCTTCTTTCAAACGTTTGCGTCGTGTAGTTGGTTTTTCATAACGCTGACGTTCTTTCATTTCGCGGTACAGACCTTCTTTCTGCGATTTACGTTTTGCAACGCGCAGTGCCTGTTCTACGTTGTTATCACGAACCAGAACTTTCACCATATGTATTCACCCCCTTTAACGCATTTATCTGTTTGTTTATCTAAACGGGGGGATTTTCATCCCCCCCACTTATTTTGGTGGAGCCAATCAGACTCGAACTGACGACCCCCTGCTTGCAAAGCAGGTGCTCTACCAACTGAGCTATGACCCCAAAACTTTGCACTTTCATTCCTGAAAGCCCACGTATTTTATACATAACAACAACAAATGTCAACACCTTTTTTAATTTATAAAGAACAATTGACAATTATATTTTTTGTATTATATTACATTCAAAGAATATCAGACATGCAATCACTTAAATATACTTTGATACCAGACGACTACTCTAATACCCTGGCCCAGCTAAAGGGTCAGTATTTTCGCTGGGAAACAAATTACAGTTCACGAACCGAAAACAAAACAATCGGCCACATCTCGTATTACTCTATTAATGAAACCCCGGCCGAAAATTGCCTGATATTAATCCCAGGCCTGGGGTCTAACACCCGAACTGAACCATTAATGAAGGTTATTGAATACTGGGCATTAATGAACCATCACGATGTCTATTGTCTGGATTCATTTCTGGGTGACTTCTTGCCTGTTGTATCCCAAGAATTGGCGGAAAAACACACATTTGCAGAATTCATCGACCTGGTCGATACAGGTATGGACTATATTGAAAAAAGCGTTAAAGAAAAGAAATACAAATATTCGTGCGTAATCGGCCACAGTGCTGGTGCAACTGCCGCATTTGAAATCTATAACAAACGAATTATGGAACGCAAGAAACTGCGTTTTAATGCCTCTATCATGTTTGCACCCTATCTGGACAAAAGTTTTACTATATACATCCACAACTTTTACAAAAGACACTGCACCGAAGAAGCAATGTCCGAACCAGAATTCAATCGAACCGCAATCTGTATGAGCAGTCCCCACGAACAACCATTGGGCGAACTGGTCAAAACACACGTATCTGTTTTGCCCAGCATATTCAGCGACATCGACAGTGTGGAATTCCGCCCAGATTTGATGGACAAATACAATATTCCAATCACATTGGTTGCCGGTGGCCGTGACAAAAAATCCCCACCCGAAGAATTACGTAAAAAATACAACATTCTGCGTGCTGGCAAAAATGGCCACCTGTGGAAATTTGTCGTATTCAAAAATTCCCGTCACAGTTTTATTGACCAGCACAAAGACTGGGGGGCTATATTACGTCTAATCCAGTCACAAAAGCGTTTTGCAAACAAACACACAAAATAAAATCGCCTTTACATATCTGTACGGTTTTCTTATAATTATTACACTATGAAAAACACATCGATTAAGACAACATCTGTGGCTGCGACGCACGATAAAGATATCAACCGCCGCATCAAATGGTCGCTGTACGGACGCGTATGGCGTGAAATTGGTCGCCCATATTGGAAATGGTTGCTGTTCGGTATAATATTCACCATTCTGGCGGCCGGTGCCGAAGCATACACCATCACCCTGGTACAACAGGTCGTTGACCAGGCATTCATCGAAAAAAGTATGCACGCCATATACTTTCTGGGGATTCAGGTTATTATCGCCTTTGGTGCCAAGGGTGCCTTTACCTATGCCAAGGCCCTGATTATGGCCAAGGGCGGCCTGTTGGCACACGCCAATCTACAGAAAAAGATTTATAAACACATGACCCACATGAACCTGGCCCGGTTCTATGGTGATGGAATTGGCAAAAATTTGAACTATTTCACCGTTCAATCCAATGCGGTATTAAGCCTGGTCACCGGCACCGTTGTCAAAGCGGTCCAGAATGTTGCCACATTGATTATGACATTGGCATTAATGTTCTATTATGCACCCCAGATGTGCGTTGTACTGTTATTCTTGGCCCCTGCTATTATGATTCCTATGAGTGTGATTATGCGCAAACGTCGCAAATTATCACGCCAATCATTTGGCATCGCCAACGAAGTTTCACAACAGTTAAACCAAACATTACACGGCATTAAAACAATCCAGGCCTTTGCCAACGAAGACAAAGAAGCCAAAAATTTTGAAACCGTATTAAATCATTCCGTCACTAATTCTTACAAAAGCACCCAGGCCAATTCACTGCGATCACCCCTGATGGAATTTATGATTTCAATTGGTCTGTGCATTGCAATGATTATGGGCACACACTTTATCACCAGTGGTGCAATTACAACCGGTGATTTTACTGCATTCTTGTTGGCACTGACTGCGGCATATAAACCCGCCAAAAGCATTACTGGCACCGGCGATTCGATTCAGCACGGTCTGCTGGCCGCCGAAGTTTTGTTTGAATTCCTGGACAGCAAGCCTGACATTGTTGACGCACCAAACGCCCGTGAATTAACTGGCGACAAAATGTCTGTTAAATTCGACCGTGTATCATTTGCATACAACCCAGACGAACCTGTCCTGCACAGTGTCAGCCTGGACGTACCCGACAACACAGTCTGTGCATTGGTTGGCCCATCGGGTGGTGGCAAAACAACACTGTTCAACCTGTTGATGCGTTTTTATGAACCCCAACGTGGCACAATAAAAATTAACGGCACCGACATCAAAAAATACACACTGAAATCATTACGCAATAATATTGCCGAAGTGTCCCAGTCCGTATTTCTGTTCAACGACACAATTGCCGAAAACATAAAATACGGTTGCCCCGATGCCACCCATGAAATGGTTGTTGCGGCGGCCATGGCTGCGAACGCACACGATTTCATTATGGAATTCCCAGACGGCTATGACACCAACGTCGGCGAAGGTGGCGGTCTGTTATCCGGCGGTCAAAAACAGCGAATTGCTATTGCCCGTGCCATCCTTAAAAATTCGCCAATTTTATTACTGGACGAAGCGACATCTGCCCTGGACACACACAGTGAAAAACAAATTCAATCTGCCCTGCGTGATTTGATGCGTGGCCGCACCACATTTGTCATCGCCCACCGTTTATCAACCATTCTGGATGCAGACATGATTTGCGTTGTCAAAGATGGCAAAATCATCGAATCCGGCACAGATGCTGAATTATGCAAATTAAACGGCGAATATAAAAAATTACGTGACATACAATTTGGTGGCGATGAAAAATCACAAAAAACGAAACGTAAAACCAAACGGAATTAAGTCTATGAACGAAAAAACAGCACCATTTCAGTCTATGCAAACCCCATCTGGTAAATACCGACTGTGTTGGACCAATCCCAAAAGCGGCGAAACCAAAACTGTTTCTGGCATTGGATTGGGCATATGCGAATTTGAAATTGTTCATACCATGGACACACGTCCATACGTCATCGTAAAACGTCACGGCAACATGCAGGGCCCATCACGTGCCCGACTGTTTCTGGTAAATTATAAAAAAGGCACCACTGTTCCCGAAATGCCATTTGGTGCATATGAAATTTTAATCGACGACAAGACACAAAATATTTACTTTAACGCATTAACATCGGCCGGCAAAGAAACGACAACATATTCATGGTGTTTACCCCACGGTGGCATTCCAATCCAGACATTAAACCGCCCATCACGTGTGGCACCAACCACCACTGTCATCACGAACCAGGCCGCCCCTGTTTGCATTATTCCATTGGTTGTCGAAATCAAACCACGTGCAATCAAAAAAACACCTGGAATAAAACGCAAACGTGGCCGCCCCGTCGGTTCCACCAAGCAAGACAAAAACATTATCGTTGCCCCAATTGGCACCGCACCTGCAACAACAATAAAAAAGAAACGTGGTCGCCCATTGGGTTCTAAAAACAAACCAAAACCAACACCGGCACCAATCAAACCAAAAACGAATCGCAAAACATATTCTGCGAATCGCAAACCGGTCAAGCGTGGATTATACGGCACATATTACGACATCTATGTTAATGGCAACCGAATCGCAACCCAGCGTTTGAATGCTGAATTAAAAACATTTATGAACGATAAAATATTATCGGTCCAGTACACATTGCCATCAACCCTGTTACCGGTTTATGACATTGTTTTACCAAACCTGGCATTGTGGAATACCGACGTAAAAAACAAGTATTCAAACACCCCGGCCATGCCAAATGCATTGACAGAGGGCACAAACGGATTAAAAATTAAATTATCCAACGGCGGCAACACAATGATAGATGTCACCACATTATCCAAAATGCCCGATGCTGCGTTTATCATCATACCCGACGTACAAAAAGAACACTAGCAATCAAATCAAAAACATGATAAAATAAAAGCGATTAAAATTGTAGGGGATCATGAAAATATTGTATCTATTCATTTTAACTGCATTTATATCTGGTCCATCATACGCGGACCTGGCATCAACACAATACGTTAACGAATCTGTTGTCACCCGTGTTGACATGACCGCTGGATCCAGCAACACCATGGCGGGCACATACACCGTCACGGGCACTTTTGATGTCCCGACCCAGCCACTGCCCGAAGTGACCGAATAATTCACCGCCCAATTGGGCGGTATTTATTTATTAGCCAATCGTTCTGTAATAAAGGTTCCCATATCATACGATATTCGCATTACCCGCCGATCCGTTGTCGTTGTTGAAGACCCACGGGGCCGAAACGCACCACGCACAAACCAACTGGATTTACGGCAATATAACCTATTCTGGGCTGTTACCCCCAGAACCCCGTTCAATATCAAAATATTTTGATATTTTAAATTCATTGTTCATCTAATGAAATTTCGATTGTGTCATCACAAACGAAATACACCACATCCCCCGATTTTATTTTCAGTTTACGTTCTGTATTTTTATTCATCGGCACATCATCGGTTGCCAAATTGGCAAAGTAATCTGCCACACCATCGGCATCAACATCGAAACGCAACGCAGGCGACGTTCCCGGCGTTGTCCGCAGATACACAATTGCATCATCGACATGCAATTTACGTCCACATTGTGCCAATTCCCACATACCATCTGGTGCGAACGTACCATCCGGACAGACATTCAATCCCACGGCCCCATTTTCAGAATATGTATATTCGCCACCGGGACAATATGCATTTTCTGGACACCGTGCACAGATTTCAGATTCCATGGGCAAATAATACCCCTGTTCACATGTGTAAATGGTATCTTCGTACACCGGCACCATAACAAATTCACCTGAATACACACCTGTGTTTTCAAATATACATGCATTTGGCACCACTGTATTTGGCATTAAAAACGACAAGTCCACATCAGCCATTGCGACCGATGAAAATGGAATTATACAACCCAAAATCCCATACCGTTTAATCACCCCAAACATACCTTTACTTTTTTCTCTTTTGTCATCCCCGGGCGGGGCCGTGGTAATTCCCCCCCACCGGAGGGGTGGGCACCGCCCGGGGAGGGTTCCCCATTCCCCCGCACTACGAAGCCCGTGGCGAACGTGCCCGCACTACGAAGCCTTGGCGAAGTAGTGTCATCCCCGGGCTGGACCCGGGGACCCAGGTCATCTATCCGCATTATTTCCCTGCCCCCTGGCGGGGGGGCAGGACAGTTTTACTTTGACGAATGTCATTAGTAAAACTTGGATGGGGGGATTTCCCATTACCCCCACCCCGGAATCCCATCGGCAATAAATTGCCGGGTATTCCGACCCGCCCCACAAGGGGGGCAGGATTTTTATTCCCCCCCGCCCGGGGCGGGGCGCATTTCGGCCTGGGCGTGCGTTGCACGCCCAGGCATCTTTACCGTCTTACGACGGGCTGTTCGTTTTTACAAACTTCCAGCCCTTGAACGTCTTACCCGGTTTTTCGTTCGCCTTGGTTGGTGTTGTAATATCACCATCGTATGTGCACATACCCGTCTGTTCGTCCGGATTCGCGGCGTCTGTCCATGTGATGCTAATTTCATTAGCCTCGCATGTGCCAGCCGCCAAGGCGCCAAGCGACCCGAACACCGCAGCGCGGAAGACGTCGCCGTTCGGGCCATCGTTCCGCAGGCCGTTCGCACAGTCGTACGCACAGTTGGACGCGCAGCCGTCCGCCGATCCGTCGTCGCCGTTGAAGACCCACGGGGCCGAAACGATACTCTGTTTTTCACCATCAACAGGTGTGTACCCCGTCATCTGACAATAGCAGTACTGACCCGTACTGTCGGTGCTGTAATTGGCCGATGCGTCATCGGTTCCAAACACTACAAATATCGCCGCAAACAGGTCTTCTTCGGTCTTGGTTTGGGCTTTTACTTCTTCTAATACACCCGCCATATACTCGGCCTTGGCTTCATTTGACAACGGTATCAAACCTGCCTTGAAATCTTCGATAGTCATTGTTCCGCCCATCACTGCTTCCATATTCTGGGCAATATACATTGTTGCCATCCCCGTTGGGGTTGTTGCCGGCTGGCAACTGGCCTGGCCATAGACGGTGCCGTATTCAAAATGTGATGCCCATGTGTTATTGGCGGTCAGCCCCGCACCAAAACTACCCTGTCTGGTATTACCACCATCTGCACTGATGTATGCATAATCATCACCAGATTCATGATAATCAACCGGTATTAATGGGGTGCGTTCTTCTATGCCAATTCTGCTTAATACATGATAACCCGGGTCACAATCGGTCGCCGCACATGTGTCATTACCACCATTATAATCATTACCAGAAACCGCCGTTGCATGGGCTATGTTCGCATTCGCAACCGTACATGCGGTATAACACTGGGTCGATGCAGATGCACCCGCCGCAGAATTTGGATAACCCGCTGGGCACGATTCAATACCCTGGGCCGCATCGGCATTGTATGTGACGTCGGTCAAACCTGTACAATAACTGCCCACTGGGCATTGGGTGGCGGTGCCTTCGGCACCGGCCAGCAAATACGACCCCGCCGGAATATTATATTTATCATCTGTGTATTCTGCAGATGCCGTCACCGTTCCTTCGTACACGCCCATATTGTCATATGTGGCGGCATTGGTGTATGTTTGGGACTCCTGCATATATCCATCACTGGGGAATGGATTGTTTACAACCTCTGCAAACGCAGGGGCTGCAAATCCAATCGCAACGATTGATGTTAATAATATTTTTCTTTTCATCATCCTTTCCTTTCTTTAGTTTTTGTTTTTGTACTTTACAGAATCCGTTGTTTTATATTTCTTATGCCCGTGGCGAATGTGCCTGCACTACGAAGCCTGTGGCGAATGTGCCTGCACTACGAAGCCTGTGGCGAAGTAGTGTCATCCCCGGGCTGGACCCGGGGACCCAGGTCATATTGCTTTTTTATTCGCATCCACCTGGTTTCCACGGTCAAGCCGTGGAATGACAACGTTAGTGCTTTCCACGGCGGGGCCGTGGTAATTCCCCCCCGCTGGGGGGGCGGACCAACGCAGTTGGTGGGGAGGGTTCTTCCCCCCTTTTCATTCACCCCCGGACAAAAAAATCTTTTATCGCTTAGACACACCCCCATACATCAATAAACAAAACCACCATTTTTTGGTGGTCAGGAGGTTGGAAACAATCAATACGAATTGTGCTGTTTATTCAATATATTCACATGCCCTCCTGACCCAGAACGAATCAGGAGTACTTTTCATCCCCAATACATACAGATTAAAAAAACGCACACCGTGCGTCATCTGGTATATATTCTTGGACGCGTATTGAACGGGTTTCCACACCCCATCATGGGAACACCCCATGACATAACTATTATATCGCATTTATAAAATCTGGGCAATATAAAAAACGGGGCGAATGCCCCGTTTGTTTATCCAACCGTCAATTCTTTGCCTTTGACATCTATAAATACAGTCGAACCTTCTTTGATTGCATCCGACAGAATCAAATCCGCAACCCGGTCTTCGACCGCCGATGTAATCAGGCGTTTTAATGGTCGTGCCCCAAACACTGGGTCATACCCATTATCGCCCAACCACTTAATGGCTTTGTCTGTGATATTCAAACCGATATTGCGTTCCGCCAATCTGCGTTCCAGATTACGCAGTTGAATCTTTACAATACCCGCCATCACATCTTTGCCCAACTGATTAAAGAACACGATTTCATCGATTCGGTTTATAAATTCCGGTCTGAAATGCCGCTTGACCGCATCCATGTCTGGCAAATTGCTGGTCATGATTATGATTGTGTTTGTGAAATTCACAACATGACCCTGGCCATCGGTCAAACGACCATCGTCCAGAATCTGCAAGAACACATTGAACACATCTGGGTTTGCCTTTTCGATTTCATCGAACAACAGAACCTGGTACGGTCTGCGACGTACACTTTCGGTCAGCACCCCACCCTGTTCATATCCAACATATCCCGGGGGACTGCCGATTAAACGTGAAACAGAATGTGGTTCCATATATTCACTCATATCGATTCGGGTCATTGCCGTATCATCGTTAAACAGATATTCCGCCAACGCTTTGGCAACTTCGGTTTTACCAACCCCCGTCGGCCCCAGGAACATAAAACTGCCCGATGGGCGACGTGGGTCTGACAACCCGGCACGGGAACGGCGAATCGCACGTGCCACCACCCCCAGTGCATTATCCTGGCCGACAACACGTTTACGCAACGCATCTTCGATATTCAGTAATTTTGATTGTTCTTCCATACTCAATCTGTCGGCGGGCACCCCGGTCCACTTGCTGACCACGGCTGCAATATGTTCCGGCAGAACTGTTTTATATTCACGTGATTCGGCATTCATCTTTTGAATATTTTCTTCTAATTCTGGAATCTTGCCATACTGCAACGCAGATGCCTTTTCATAGTCACCATTACGCATCGCAGTTGCCACTTCGGCCTTGGCCGCATCCAGCGCAGCCATCGCATCCGACAGTCCACGCATTTTCTGCTGTTCTGCCATCCATTCCGCCGTCAGTTCTTTGGATTGTGCCGCCAACCCATCAATCAGTTTTTCCAGTTCCGCCAACCGTTTTTTCGATTCGTCGTCTTTTTCTTTTTTCAATGCCTGCTGTTCTATTTTCAACTGAACCAGATGTCTATCGACCTCGTCCAATTTTTCAGGCTTTGATGCAATTTCGATTCGCACACGTGCCGCCGCTTCGTCAATCAAATCGATTGCTTTATCCGGCAAGAATCTGTCTGTGATATATCGATTCGATAATTTCACCGCCGACACCAGTGCCGCATCTGCGATTCGCACCCCATGATGCCCTTCGTACTTTTCTTTTAATCCACGCAGAATTGAAATCGTATCATCAACGGTCGGTTCATCAACATAAACCGGTTGGAAACGTCGTGCCAACGCTGGGTCTTTTTCAATATACTGGCGATATTCGTCCAGGGTCGTTGCCCCAACACAGTGCAATTCACCACGTGCCAACATTGGCTTTAACAAATTCGCAGCATCCATACTGCCCTCGCCTTTGCCGGCCCCGACCAGTGTATGCAATTCGTCAATAAACAAAATGATTTTACCATCTGCATCTTTGACGGCTTTTAAAATCGCTTTCAGTCGGCCTTCAAATTGACCACGGAAAGACGCACCCGCCATCAACGCCCCCATATCCAGCGACAACAACTGTTTCTTTAACAGGTTTTCTGGCACATCACCCGAAATAATACGTGTAGCCAGCCCTTCGATAATAGCAGTTTTTCCCACCCCTGGATTACCAATTAAAACCGGGTTATTTTTTGTACGGCGTGTTAAAACCTGAACCGTACGTCTTATTTCTTCTTCACGCCCAATCACAGGATCCAATTTACCATCTGCCGCCAATTTAGTAAAATCAGTCGTATATTTGGCAATTGCCTGTTCTGGTGTTTCTTGTAAATCATCTGGATTCATAACTAATGCCCCCATTGTTGATTAAATTATTTTCGTTGCCCTATATATAGTTGCATTTTTCCAACTTTCAAGACACAGGTATCAATCCCCAAAACGCTTGCTACGATTGAATAATTATACTAACCTGTGGGTAAACAGGGGTGAAAACATGACAAACTTTTCCACACAAGATATAGAACAAATACAAAAACACGGTCTGACCGTTGACATTGTAACCCAGCAATTACAGAACTTTATCACCGGTTTTCCATATTCTGACATTGTTGCACCGGCCACGATTGGCAATGGGGTATTCGCATCACCTGCCGATGAATCCAATATCGAATATTATCGTACCCACCAAGATAAATATAAAATTGTAAAGTTTGTCCCGGCATCTGGTGCCGCCACCCGCATGTTCAAAGATTTATTTGAATACATATCGTCGGGCGAAATGAACAAAACCACCCAGACCGTTCTGGACAATCTGGAAAACTTTGCATTTTGGCCTGACCTGAAATCTGTATTACCAGATAACGCCACCGACACAGACAAAATTCGCTATTTAATAACAGAATGCGGATTAAACTATGGCAATATGCCCAAGGCACTGCTGGCGTTCCATAAATATGAAAATGAAAACCGTACCGCCGCCGCCGAACATTTAATCGAAGGTGCCCTGTACGCCCAATCAAATCATAACGTCAACATTCACTTTACAGTGTCACCCGAACACAAACCAGGCTTTGACAAATTACTGGCACAAATCGTCCCCGAATACGAAACCCGATTTGGTGTTAAATATAATATCACTATGTCAACCCAGCGTGCATCGACCGACACAATCGCTGTAAATCCAGACAACACACCATTCCGCAACGAAGATGGCACACTGTTATTCCGTCCGGCGGGCCATGGTGCATTGATTGAAAACCTGAACGATATTGACGGCGACATCGCATTTATTAAAAACATAGACAATATCTGCACAGACAAATTACGCCACATAACGGTATATCACAAAGAACAACTGGCGGGATTACTGCTGAAAACAATGGATAAAACATTTGAATATTTGAACATATTGTCCAACGCACCATCGCCAGAACAAATCAGCGAAATCGCAAAATATGCCACCGACCAATTCGGCATCCAATTCGATAACAGCCCATCGGCGAACGAACTGCACAGGGTTTTAAACCGCCCTATTCGTGTCTGCGGCATTATCAAGAACACCGGTGAACCCGGCGGCGGCCCATTCTGGGTACGTGACGAGAACGGCGATATTTCATTACAAATCGCAGAACCCGGCCAAATCGCACCTGAAAAAATCGACATATTGAAAAACGGCGAATTTTTCAGCCCAACTGACCTGGTCTGTTGCCTGCGGGATTACCGTGGGAATAAATTTAACCTGTTGGAATATGTTGATCCCCGCACCGGCTTTATCAGCAACAAATCCAAAAACGGCCGCCCACTGCGTGCGATGGAACGCCCTGGCCTGTGGAATGGTGCCATGGCCAAATGGTTGACTATATTTGTTGCCACCCCACTGGAAACATTCACCCCGGTCAAGGTTATAACAGACCTGCTGGGCAAAACACATAATGACGCAGCATAAATAAAAAAACGAAAAAATATGAAAACAATACTTGACTTTTCTATATTTTTGTTATAAATTTAGCCACGCTATTATAAGTAAAGGTAAAAGTATTATGCCACGTGTATGTAAAGTTACAGGTAAGAAAACAGAAGTTGGGATGAACGTTTCCCACTCTCATCGTCGTACAAAACGTACATTCTTGCCAAATCTGCAAACTCTGAAATTCCACAGCGAAATCTTGGGTCGCGATTTTTCATTGCGCATTTCGACTGCTGGTTTACGCACATTGACCAAGCATGGGGGTCTGGACGGTTATGTAATGTCCAAACCTGTTTCTCGCTTAACCGAAGAAATGGCTGCTATTAAAAAAGCCATTGAAAAGAAAGTCGGCAAAGCAGAAGCCCCTGCCAAAAAGCCTGCACACAAACCAAACCGCAGTGCCCGCTTGGTAAAAAAAGTTGATGCAAAACAGGCTGCCTAATACGGTCTCGGCAGTGCATCCATGGCCCTGTGGCGGAATTGGTAGACGCGCTTGACTCAAAATCAAGTTCTGCGAGGAGTGTCGGTTCGAGTCCGACCAGGGCCACCAGAAATTAAAACCACCATTTGGTGGTTTTTTTTATATCATAAATCCCCTCCGGCGAACGTGCCTGCACTACGAAGCCCCCCGGCGAACGTGCCTGCACTACGAAGCCTTGGCGAAGTAGTGTCATCCCACGGCTTGACCGTGGGACCCAGGTCATCCTATCTATTCCCCCTGCCCCCTGGCGGGGCAGGACAGTTTTACTTTGACGAACGTCAATCAGTAAAACTTGGATGGGGGGATAAAAAAAACCGCCCAAACGGGCGGTACCATTATTTAAAAATCTTTTCTGGATTATTAATATTTACAATACCAATAATCAAATCAATCAATGCCCAAAACGCAACAATAATCCCCGGTATAATCAATGCCCAACCAACAGTCCCCATCAACAGCATCGCAATACCTTCGCCGTTACGACCGGCATAAAATTTATGCGCCCCCCACAATCCCAGAAAGAAAGCCAACAAAACATAAACTACCATTGACCGACCTGTATTAACAACCGAACGCCCGCATTTTGGGCACGCTTTGGCCCGATCAGAATGTTTTGCCCCACAATCACGACAGTAAATCATCGCCATAATAAATCCCCCTTTGTTATATTTACCCATTTATTATAAATGAAAAATTACCTAAAAACAACCCCGCAACAAAAAAAGCACCCCAATTGGGGCGCTTTTTTAGAGATAAAATCAGATTATTTCAAAGCTTCCAAAATCTGATCTGCTGGAACTGCACCTGGGAATGCCTGTTCGTTCACGATCAAGAATGGTGTACCAGAAATATCGAATTCGCGTGCCATGTCACGAACGTTTTTCATTTCACGTGCGACAACTTCGCCCTTCATGTCTTTTTTCAGTGTTTCCACATCCAGACCAATTTCTTTTGCGAATTCCAGGACTTTCTTTTCAACTTTTTCACCCAATTTAGCCTGGTCTTTCATGTCATCACGTGAATAGTAATCACGTGTCATCAACATATCAACCAATGCGGATGCTTTTTCTGGGTTCTGCAATTTTGCAGCGATTGTTGCCTTGGCTGGTGCATCAGACAATGGGCCATGGATAGAAAAGTTTTTGATAACAACACGAACATCATCACGTTCGGCCATTACACGATCCAATTCACCATGTACACGACGGCAGTATGGGCATGAAAAGTCTGTCCAAACATAGATTGTGTTTTTGGCTTCTGCATTACCCATAACTGGGGCATCTGCAATCAATGTGTCTGCGTTTGCACGAACATGTTTACGGATTTTTTTGTTCTTTTCCGCATTCTGCTGTTCCTGCATGCTTTCAACCATTTCCTGCAAGATTGCTGGGTTAACAGATGTCAAATAATATGGTGTGTACAAACGGCATACCGCACCCATCATCAACAAAACAGCAACCAATTTGATTACTTTTTTGCCAATCATTGCACCTGATGTTGGCTTTTTAGCATCGACCTTGACCAGTTTACCACCGAACATGAACAATGCAATCGCCAGTACTAATACTAAGATTGTCCAAATCATGATTTTCTCCTTCTTCTGTTGAACGAATTCACAATAGCAAATTTTCAGAATTTCGCAAGAAATAAATCACTGCAAATTTACATTAAATTTAACATTTTGCGACACATGGGCATATCTATACCTTGCTGAATACAAACACTGTCTAAAAATCGCCCTGTTGTATTCAAATTCAGCGGTAATTTGTACAACTTATTTATATATGGTGCGGCACATTCATCACAAACCGCCCGTCCCGTCTTGGGCGACAACCAATTCAAATTATGTGCCACCCCGCATCCTGAACAGCGACTTAAATCCAACGCATACCCCAATTCACGCAGCAATTCTGTTTCCCATTTCAAATACGCCGATTCGTTTCCAGAATTCAATTCATTTAACAAAACAACCGTATCTTCGTACAATGTGGCATAGCCTTCACGTTCTGGCAACAACGCCACCAACAATCCAAACGCAGCGTTCATTTCCGCCAATGCCCGTGGCCGCACCATCAACCCCGCCGCCAGATTTTTTTCCGCTTCCCAATGAAATGTTCCCAATTGCGAATCCAGCCGTGCATTCCAAGACACAGCCCCAACCTGGCCCACCAGTGGTTTATTCTTTTTGGCAACAACGGCACCCCGCATCACCCCGACCATCACCCCAAAATCCTGGGTAAATATCTGGGCAACCGCATCCCGTTCGTTCAGGGGCCGCATACCTATTAAAATTCCATATGATTCCAGTTTCATTTTCGCCTTGGCCCACATTATATAACAAGCCCCTAAAAAATGGCAATTTTTTTTGGGTTTGCTTTTTGTTATAATATTGGTAACCTGTCACAGTCTAAAAAGGATTTTTATGTCAGCAAAGACAAAACGCCTGGTCAAGAAAATTATTAGTTATTCTGGTATTTTCTTTTTTATCTTGGCCGCAGGAATGTTATGGTGGCAATTGCGTGATTACAGTTTATTGGATATCGCACACGCAATTCTGGACATTCCATTTATAAACCTGGTTGCAGCATGCATTGCGTGCCTGTTGGGGTATTTAGCATTATCATTATACGATTACCTGGCACTGAATTATGTCGGCGGGCATGTTTCATGGTGGAAATGGATGTTGGCCGGGATGTTGGGCTTTGCCATCAGCAATAACGCCGGCAACGCAATGGTCAGCGGTGGTGCAATAAGATATCGTCTGTACACCCGTTGGCGTATTCGTGGTGGCGACATATTAAAAATGTTAACCCTGTCGGGAATAACCTACTTTCTGGGGGCGGCCGCCATAGTAGTTATCGGGTATTTTCTGATTCCCCGTGCAGATTTAAGTGAATCTGCCGGCCTGACAATGGGTCTGGGATGGCTGTTCGGGATATGCGTCACATTATTGTTGGTATATTTTGCATCAACATTCATTTTCAACAAAAAACATATCCAGATTGGGCAAATTAAATTCCAAATCCCAACCCCAAAAACTGCGTTTTTTCAATTAATTCTGGGTATCAGCGACAGCATCTTGGCCAGTTTGGTTTTATACTTCTGCCTGACCCCATTTGTGCAAATTCCATTTGGGACATTCATCGGCCTGTTCGTAGTTGCCCAGGCAACCGGCATTTTCAGCCAGGTCCCCGGCGGCATCGGCGTATTTGAAAGCATCTTTTTGGCCGCCCTGCCCGACACAATTGACAAAGCAAACATATTTGGTGCCCTGTTGGCATACCGTATAATCTATTACGTATTGCCATTAATTGGTGTTGGCAGTTTGTTCTTTATCTATGAACGCTGGTTGCGTGCCCGTATGAAGCGTTGGGCCGCCGAAGCCAAGCAGATAATTAACAAAATTCCACTGCATAAATCAAAAAAATAAAATACCTTGCGAACGCTATATTGTCGTGCTAAAATTGCATTTGTGTATGACAATGGGGTTATGAATTGGTGTTTATTTTATCACTTCTTTCTATAATTCGCATGGCACTGATGGTTATCGTGGTGCAATCCCTTGGCATGGGCTTGGACGCCCCACGGGGACGGGTTATGGCCATTGCATATACCACCAACAAAAAAGGATTATTAAATGTCAAAGAAAATCTATGTGGATGCAGTCCACCCGGAAGAAACCCGTGTAGTAGTCGTAGATACCACTACCAATCGTGTTTCTGATTTTGACGTTGAAACAACGACAAAGCCTCAGATTAAAGGCAATATTTACCTGGCCAAGGTTATTCGTGTCGAACCTTCTTTACAGGCGGCATTTGTTGACTATGGTACTGGTAAAAATGGATTTTTGCCATTTTCTGAAATTCATCCGGACTATTATCAGGTAACCCCTGAACAAAAGAAAAAATTACTGGAATTGGCACACGCCAACATTGTTGACGACGACGACGATCCAAATGACGAAGATGACGAAGTCGCCGAATACGATGATCACAGTGCTGGTGAAGACAACAAAGAATTCACCAAACGTGCACACGAATTCAAAATCCAGGACGTAATTAAACCAAAACAAATCCTGTTGATTCAGGGTGTCAAAGAAGAACGTGGCCAGAAAGGTGCATCGATGACAACATACTTGTCATTGGCGGGCCGTTTTGCCGTTTTGATGCCTAATTCCCGCAAACGCAACAGTTATGGCATTTCTAAAAAGATTTCTGATAAATCTGAACGTGCCCGTCTGCGTGAAATTTTGCACGACCTGAAAATACCTAAGGGTATGACCGTTGTTCTGCGTACAGCCGCCTTTGGTGCATCTGCCGCAGATATCGCCGGTGACTATGACTATCTGGTAAATCTGTGGAACGAAATCCGCAAAACAACACTGGAATCTGTCGCACCGGTCACCATTCATACCGAAGATTCATTGTTACGCCGCGTCGTTCGCGATTTCTTAAGTGACAAAGAAGACACACTGGTTATCCAGGGTGAAGAAGCATACGATGCCGCAAAACAGTATTTCCAGCAAATGTATGGCCGTGCCCCACGCAAACAACTGGTCCAATACAAAGACATCGCTGTTCCATTAATGGTCAAGGCTGGCGTTGAAAAACAACTAGAAGGTCTGCATGGCCCATACGTCCAATTGCCATCTGGCGGTTCATTGGTTATCAACCAAACCGAAGCCATGGTGACAATCGACGTTAATTCGTCCCGTGCGATAAAAGAAAAAGATATCGAACAAACGGCATTAAATACCAACCTGGAAGCGGCCGAAGAAATTGCCCTGCAATTACGTCTGCGTGACCTGGCCGGTATTGTTGCTATTGACTTTATCGACATGGAAGAAGAAAAGAACAACCGCAAACTGGAATTAAAAATGCGCGAGGTTATGAAGCGTGACCGTGCCCGCACCCAGGTTGCAAAAATTAACAACTTTGGCGTATTAATGTTATCACGTCAAAGAC
Organism: Alphaproteobacteria bacterium; assembly: GCA_017502865.1. Classification (GTDB taxonomy): domain Bacteria; phylum Pseudomonadota; class Alphaproteobacteria; order Rs-D84; family Rs-D84; genus Enterousia. The sequence goes on from JAFVUD010000005.1 coordinate 266,010, forward strand.
TGCGCAGCAGCTTTATGGAATCATCATACGTCGCATGCCCACATTGTATGGGTGCCGGTGTTGTTCCATCTATCCAGACCGCTGCGATTATCTTGTTCCGTCATTTACAAGAAAAACTGTTGGCAAAATCTGCCCAGAAAATAATCATGACCGTTCCAACCGACGTTGCAGTTTATTTGTTAAACCACAAACGTGCCGAATTGGCGGAAATGGAATCAAAATTCGAAACAGAAATTGTCATTGTTGGCGATGACAGTTTGATGAATATTGACCAATATTCAATCCAACGTGTCGCCCCTGAACAGAACAAGACCGAAGATTTGCTGGGGGCATTCGCACCATCCACAGATGCTAAGCGTAAAAATGCCCAACACGTGGACGCAAAAAAGACAACTATGTCCGCCCCACGTCGCAAACGCAAAAAACAACCCCAGAAAAAACAAAGTATCTGGAAAAAATTGGTTGGATAAAAAAAACGCCCATTCGGGCGTTTTTTATTTAACCAATCGCACATCCATCTGCGGGAATGGGAACGAAACCTTCTTCTTGGGCAATGTTTCATAAATCTGTTCAATCAATGCATTCTTGCTGCCATATACATCTGAATATTTCGACCAATACCGAACCGTCAATTCAACACCACTGTCCCCCAAATTGCTGATAAACACTTCTGGGGCCGGTGTCTGCATAACCCGCACATCTTTGGCCAAAATATCCAAAATTACCTTGCGTGCAATATCTACACTATCTCCATATGAAATACTAAGTTGCAAATCACTGCGTCGAATTTCACCATCTGATAAATTTACAATTTCACCATTTGCCAATGCACCATTTGGCAAAAACACAACCTGATTATCAAAAGTATGTAATTCTGTTGTAAAAATCATAATCTTTTTGATAACACCTGTTTTTCCTGTGGCTGTTTCAATCGTATCCCCCACCTTGAACGGCTTAAACAGCAATATTACAATACCACCTGCAAAATTCTGTAATGTCCCCGACAGTGCCATCCCCACAGCCAAAGACGCAGCCCCTAAAACTGCAACAATCGATGTCATTTGAACACCAACTGTGGTCAAACAGATTACAACCACAAACACTTTGAATAAAATATTCAAAAACGATAGCAAGAAAGACCTTAACGACGCTTCTAAATTACGTCTTTCCATGCCCCGTTTTATCACATTCATAAAACGTTTTGTTAACCACAATCCAATCGACAAAATCGCCAAGGCAGCCAACAATTTTAATCCAAACGATACCGCCTTTTCCCCCAGTGTCGACAAAATCGCTTCTAAACTGCTAACTTCTATATCTAATTTTTCTGCAACATTCATATTATTTTCCTTTTACTTAAACGGGCCCATCTGGGCCCGCATTTATCTTACAGTGGAATATCTTCACATTTTTCGACCGGATCAGACGATGTACATTCCATTGTCTTGCTGGCCCCAATGCCCAAGAATCCACTTTTCTGTTTTACTTTACAACTTTGTGTAATTGTGCTGGTACAGAAATGGCAATTACGTGTTTCGCGGTTAAACATAGACCACACTTCACGGGTCGAGCCTCCACCTTCAAACTTGAACTTGTTCGAACCAAAGGATCCTGCCCCCAGATGAACACCTGCACTACCAAAGTCACCCGACATTTTACCAAATTCTGTCATAGACTTTCCACCAGCCATCAATTTATCTGATGTCAGCCCAGCACCAACATCATACGAAATTGCATACGGTGGTGCCAATGGTGTATCAACTTCGGTATTTGTTGAACCCGACAATTCACCATTTGTTGCCGCCAATTTATGACACATATACTGTGCGATATCCGCAGATGCATCCTTGGATGCTTCAAACACAGCATCATTAAATTTCTTGTTATAATTATTCTGGGCCTGACGCAGGGCCGAAACCGCAATCTGCATCTTAACCTGGTTCAACAGATTTGGGAAACGTGCCTTGGTCTTTTGACCACGTTTACCAGTAATCTGGGACAAATCACGACCATTGACACAGAACTGAATTTCTGGGTCCTGTTCAATCATTTCAATTGTACGATTGATTGTACCAGTAATATTATTCAATTCTTCTTCGATTGTCGCAATAATCGAATCCTTGTTCGGGACATCTTTGTTCGTTTCACGAATCTTGGCCAAATATCCCTGAATTCCCAATTCACCCGGTCCCAGTTTGTATTCTTCACCGGCGGCATCAACATCCATTGTACGACCCGACGCATCACCCATTTTAATAGACCCAAATGAAATCATACCCGACACACGATAGATTGTGCCATCTTTCTGGGAACGCAACGACCCGGCCCCAATTGTATCATCGGCGGCAAATCTGTTGCAGTCTGTGGTACTGCCACAAACTTCTTCCATTTTGGCATTGACCAGATTCTGGCACTGTTCCATGGCGGCATTATCAATATTCAAATACAGCCCCATCAGCATTGAATCCAAATCATCAATCGAGAAATTTGGGTTATTTGCCTTGCACACTACCAAACTGTCAACTGGGCAAATTTCATGGATATAGTCATAATCCATACCAATACAGTTTTCAAAGTTTTCACCACAACGTGTATCTGCGGTAAAGCAATCTTTTACTTCTTGGGTACAGGCATCGACACGCATCGCCGCCAATTTATCAACAACATACCCCCAAATCAGTGGTTCCATGCGTTCACAGCGGTCAATTTCCACTTTACAGAAACTGCGTGCCATATCTGGACGTGATAAACACGCATCCATTGTATCAACACCCTTGCCGGCAATATCGTCTTTACATGCTGTCTGGATACAGTCTGAAATATCTGTCAAACATGATTGACGCATCTTGGATTCTGCGTTTGCTTCGGCCATTTTGATTGTTGGGGCGGCTTCTCGCAAGAAATCTGGCCACACCATGTCACGCACCGCCATACATTGGTTCAAAACCTTTTCACAGATATTACGTTTTGATTCCAATATTTCCATTGTCGATGCCGTGATATCATATTTATCAACGGTTTTAACCTTGGTCCCTGCAGTGCTTGTGGCGGCCTGGTTCTGCATATTTTCAGACGCAATAATTGAAACACAGTTTCCCCAATCTTCGCCACAGGCATCTTCGGTCTGCATACACTTTTTAAATTCAACCATACATGTTCCACGGTCAAATTTATTGGCTTCGTTAAAACTGTCTTTTAATGCAGAACGCACTTCGGTTTCTGCATCCAACATAGCCACTTCTGCTTCACCAGATTTGGTTTCAATCAAATTTTCATACGCTTTGCAGTCTGACAAAATTTGACGTGAATACATCTGCTTTAACAGATTCAAATCTTTTTCACACTTATCTGGAATCTGGGCCAAACAAACTTCCTGGGCGGCACTGTGCAATATATCGCCTGTCATATCTGCAATATCTGTCACAGCCCCTTCTTCATCATCTTCGTCATAGACATTTGAATCAAACAACGCCATTAAATCTTGACGTTTTTGTGTTTTTTCTTCATCTTCGGTATTTACATCAACCTTGATTACATTGCCATCTTTGTCGTATTTACGTTCCCCACCAAAGATAATATCTGCATCTGCCCCGGCCCTAACCTTTTCGACTTCAATTGTTTTGATACGTTCTGCCTCGACCAGGGTTTCTTTGATTTTTTCAAATTCTTGGTCCAGTGCAATGGATTTATCACTGCACCCACAACTGCCACCGTTGGCATTATCTGTGATACAGAACTGGTCCATACATCCATAATATAAATCATAACATTCCTGGTCATACAGACCGGTTGTTTCTGCCTTGGTACGAACCTTGGTCCCCTTTTGCACTGCCGATTGTTTGGTTGTACGTGCCGCTGCTGCGAACGCATCAACATTATACGCACACAGACACAGCACCGAACATAACGCAACCCATTTTTTCATAAGAAACCTCTCTCCGTTAAATATGAACTTACATATTTATATCTTCGCAACTTTCAATTTCCTGGCAGAATTCTTCCTTGCCTGATGCCATCATACCCATGATACCACCACCAATCATACCAACAACACCACCAATTGCAGTTCCCCAACCCGGTGTCACCATTGTACCAGCCGATGCCCCCGCTGATAATCCACCTGCGGCACCCTTGGCAAAACCTGCACCCTTGGATTCACCACCTGTTTCGCAAACCTGTTGCATACGGCACACATGGCAATTACGCAAATCTGGTTCAAAATGCACACTGCGGATATAACTATAGTTCTTATCAGATTCATCCGGTTTTTCTACTTTATATGTGTTATAGCAGTTCTGTTTTGCCTGTTCCAAATCCTGTTTACGTGACAGTTCGGCAATTTTCATTTCCAACGCACGCAATGCACGATTTTCCGCACCAATTTCTGCAATCATCTTTGCAGAATTGAATACGCTGTCCCCCAGACTTTTGCGACCTGCTGGCTTTTTACTGTCCATACATGCCGCAACCGTGATATCTTTTTCAAACTGCTTAAAGAAATCTGCCACTGCTGTCTTGGAATTATTACGCACTGTTGCACGCAATGCGACCAAGCCTTCTTCGGTGTCTGGGATATCCAGCAAAGATTCCACCGTGGAATCAGATGGCAAACATGCCATATCTGTACCACAAACCTTGCCCAGTTGTTCGCCAAAATAGTTTACACAGCCCTGCAACAATTGATAATCCATCTGCAACATAACAGCCTGGACAATAATATCAAACTGTGTTTCATTTTTGCATGACGGATACATAGATTGTGGACACAGTTCTACAATCTCAGATGTCTTTTTGCCGACACATTCTGGTGCATTAAAGTTTTCACCACATTTATCACGCAAACATTTATCAATATCATTTTGACAGAATTGTGTACGCAAGAATCCCAACTTATCATTCACAACTGTCTTAATACCTGGAATCATGGCTTCACATTCATCAATAATTGGGCAAACACCCGCCGCAACATTAACGTCTGTCAAACACGCAGAATTAGTCGATGTTGAACACCCATCTTCTAAACAGGTCTGAATCCGTGCCAAACATGTCTGGCGACGATATTTGTCTGCATATTGTGCTGCATCAACCAAAATTGCCTGCGATTCCGCTTCCCAGTCGGTCAACACATATGAACGCACCGCCATACACTGGTCCAGAACATTTTCACATGCATTTGCACGACGGCCCAACAAATCCGCATCCAAACAGTTTTCAAAGTTTGCACCACATCCACCCTTGTCTGCGATACAGGCTTTATACGCCAACAAACATTCACCACGATTATATTTGTTGGTTGTATCCAGCATTTCTAAACGTGCCTTACGCACAGCCGCTTCGGCCGTACGTTTATTCGCCTGGGCATTAATCTTTTGATCTGACAAATATGATTCAAACGATTTACAATCTGCAATCACCTGACGCAGATACAGCATTTCTTCCATATCCGCCTTGGAACTGCACGAATCCAATTCCGACGCACAGAATTCAGATGCCATCGCATACAAACCATCACCAATATCTGCGTCTGCACCCAACGATTCGTCATCATCAACCGAACCATTCAACCATTCTGAAAAACTTAACCCCGACGCACGCGAACTCTTCTTGGCCGCTTCACTTTCGCCAAAGACCAACTTTGCCTTGGCCCCTAACTGTTCACGTTCAACACCTTCGGTATATAATTTATCTGCTTCTTCCTGGATTTTTTGAATTTCCAAAATCAAATCTTTGGACTGATTGATATTAGACGAACAGGCACAACGATAGCCTTCGGATTCATCCAGCAGACAGAATTCATCCATACATGCACGATACGCCTCGCGACAATCTTTCTTTTCGACCGGTGTATCATCCGCACCTGAATCACCATTACCAGAATCATCACCTGAATTTCCAGAATCATTACCTGAATTATCATTACCACCCGACGGCTTTTGCGAAACATTCACATCCGCAGACGGCGTATTAACCACCTTGTTCACGGCGGCATTAACACTCATTGTTGGCATACGCTTACCCGCCTGTGCGACACGATTAACACCAATTCGTGCCTCTGATGTACGTTCTGCTGCAAAACCTAAACTTGGGACAACACACAATAACGTTGCAAGAATTCTTAAATTCATAGTATTCCTTCCTACCATAATTATGATTAATTTTATCAAACATTACCCCCAAACGCAAGCAGATAAAAAACTCTTGCATTTTTTCAATACAAACAATATCATTATGGCCATAAAATTCATCAAAACCCAAAGGTGTATAATACATGGCAAAAGATGACGTTATTGTTTTTTCAGGCACAGTCGAAGACAAACTGCCAAACACAATGTTCCGTGTAAAATTGGAAAACGGACATGAAATTTTGGCAACCGTCTGTGGCAAAATGCGCAAGGCTCGCATTTGGGTAAACGTTGGCGAACGTGTACGTGTTGAAATGACCCCATACGATTTAGACAAGGGCCGCATCACATTCGTTGAACGCAACCGTGGCAGCGACCAACCTGCAACAAACAACTAAAAAAATTTCCCACACAAAATGTGGGATTTTTTTTGATAAAATTACAAATATCTGTTTGCCCATCACGGGCATTTTTGTTATCATTATAAATATATATTTAAAGAATGAGGAAAGGTCTTAACTTTACACTGGCACTGATAATCAGTGTTGGCTTTGCCAACGCTGCTGTTCGTGATGGCAACAGCATAGACCGCAACACTAATCAATCCAGCGCACGCACTGCGACCACCACCCAACGGGGCACCACGGCACGCACAGGCAAAAACACCATTTCCCGTACCGCAACAAATTCACGTGGCAACAACAGCACAAACATATCACGTGCAACCACCGCACGTGCTGCAACCACCACAACAACTGCACGCAGTGCCGCCGCCCCTGCCCGTACATCTGCGGCACGCACCGCATCACGTACCCCCGCACGCAGCAACGCACGTGCCGCAACCATGACCGTTGCAGAATCTATGACATTTGGGACCGGATATAACGCATGTCGTGACGCATATTTCACATGCATGGATCAATTCTGTGCGGTCCAGAACGAAACATATCGTCGCTGCGTATGCTCTTCACGATTAAATTCAATAATATCTGGCGAATCCCTGTTATCACAAACCGCAACCCAATTACAGGATTTCAAGGATTTAAACATTGATATAATTCCCAAAACAGCCGGCGAAGTCCAGGCCATGTTATCCGCCAGTGCCGGCGAAACAGCCGCCGCCACAACCAAGGACGCATCCCAATCGGCCCAGCAATTAAAGAATATATCAACTGTATTAAACAGCACTAAATCCAAGGCCCTGTCCACCGCCGGCACACTGGATGCAGGTGGCGACATAAACGAAATCTGGGCAACAACCGATTTGGCATCTGGGGCATACATTGCAAACCTGACTGGTGAACCATTATACAACGCCGTACACGCCCAGTGTGCTGAAATGGCAATGCCAAATTGCAATTCCAAATCAACATTGAACATGGTTGTATCTGCATACGGCATGTACATTGAAAACGATTGCACCACATTAACAAATTCATTGAACAAAAAAATCACATCGGCAAAAAAATCTGTCCGTGATACCGAACGTGAAATGCAGTTGGCCCGTCTGGAAAATTATAACGCACACAATTCAACCGCCATCAACGAATGTATCGCCCAGGTTCGCAACGACCTGACCGCTAATACCGCATGTGGCACAGACTATGTACATTGCCTGGACATATCTGGCAAATACCTGAACCGTGATACCGGCGAACCATTATACACCGCCGAATTCTATCAACTGGACGGCCAGATTTCACTAGAAGGCAACATATTAACCAACCAAACAAACCGTTTGTTGGTGGCTGATTTGAATCGCAAACGTATTTTTGCAGAACGTGGATTGGACACATGCCGTGATATCGCCGACGTTGTATGGGACGAATTTATGCGCCAGGCCATCGTCGAAATATACCAGGGCCAACAACAACGCATCCGCCAGGTTAAAACCGACTGTCTGGAAGTGGTGACAAAATGTTATGACGAACAAAACGAATCCCTGAAAGACTTTAGCAACGTCAAAGAACAATTATTGCTGGGGCAACGTTTGGAATTATCCGAAGAAATGTGTGTTGAAAAATTAAACGCATGTTCAAACCTGTACGGTGGCGGCAGCCAGGGTATGAAAGAATTGCTGACCGCAATGCACGACATTACCGACCAAACAATTGCCCAGAATTGTATGGCAACCCTGCGTGACTATGCCAAAGATATTTGTGCCGTCCCCAGCAGCGATACCATACACACATATCCATATTCATGCCGTGTTTATACCCCCGGCCAACAGAAATATGCCCATAATAACGCATGCAATCAAAAACTGTGGGCCGACGAAAACAAATCAGAATCTGGATTCCAAGGATTTGACCAGTTGCCTGAAAACAACGTTATATCCAATTACACATGTGCTGCAACTGTTATCAAGAGATATACCACATGCAAACCAGAATACTATATGGCAAAAAGCCCACAAGACTTAACCCCCATTGACAAACCAGAAGATGGCAATGCATGCATACCATGCGCCCTATTAAACCCAGAACAATATGTATGTAACGGCACAGGTTACGCAGTACCACCTGCATACTCTCCTGATGACACCCCAGATTCCAGCGACGACATAAAACCGGTTGACTGTGGCGACTATGTCGGCAGTTTATATCAAAAATTGGTCCGCTATGCACTTCAGGCATGTGTCCGTCCATCATTATCAAATGACCCTGATTATATAATTCCAACAACCGTATTGCAGGACGTGAACGTTGTAATGGACAGCATTCGTATCGACATGGGTAATTCATTGGCCAACGAATGTGAACGCCTGGGCGGCACATGGGTACCATCTGAATGGGTTGACAAAACTGCCTCATGCGATTGCCCATTATTAAACTTAACCTCTTGCCCTGCTGACAAGGAATTCACCGACGGTTGTCACGACATCACAGGCGACGTTTTATTCGCAAAATTCTATGACGAAACCGGTGCGAATACCAAGTGGGGATACTGCACAGAATCCAAAGAAAGCATCACCACATACACCACAACACCTGCTTCGACTGAACCAGCGGCTGAAACAGCCCCAGAAGAAAACACAGAAACAACCCAGGAAACACCATGAAAAAACAAATATTATTTTCTTTATTCATAACAACATTTGCATTAAACGCCAACGCCGCTACCCAGTGGTGGGAACGTCCAACAATTTGTAAAATCAATCCCACAAATTGCTATGCCAACATGGGAACTGGATACGACACAGAATATTGGGATGCCCGTTCCAATTGCCGTGGCATGAAATACATCTGCCCCGAAGCATTATCGTATTCCAACAATGGCGAACCTGAACTGGTCAGCCGCTATAACATTCAAAACGGCGGCACAATCAAACGTGATTTTGATGCCAGCATTTTGAACGGTGACTGTTTTGGTGTACGTAAAACAATCAACAGCGGTTCCATGGCATCCGTTAACGGCCAATACGTAAACGTATATTGCAGCGGTGCCTTGGATTCCCCAGATGAAATCCTGCCATCTGGTGGCGAAATCATGCTGACGAACCAACCAACATGTCACAACCTGGCCCAGAACGGTTATGTTGCCATTTTAACCGGTGGTTGCTATGGCAAACGATTTGATGAATCCAAATATTACATTGATTGTAAAAATTCAACCGATGCAACCCCATCACGCCTGATTGTATTAAACGGTGCGACGGGTGATGGTTGGGGATTTGAAACATTATCTGATGCCAACAACGCATTCGACGAAATGTTCAGCGTTTCTGCATCACAACGTCAAAAATATTTTGATGCGGAATAAGTGGTAAAACAATCCATAAAAAAATCCCCGAAATGGGGATTTTTTTATTTCTTATGCAGCCTTCTTAGATTCCTGCAGAATTTCAATTGGTTCTTTTTTACCCTGAACCACATCTGCATCAATCACAATCTCGGCCAGGTCTTCTTTATCCGGTGCATCGAACATCGGCTGCATCAAAATCTTTTCCAGAATTCCACGCAACCCACGTGCCCCTGTTTTACGTGCCACCGCCAACTTGGCAATTTCACGCAGACCATCATCTGTGATATTTAATTTAACACCATCTAATTCCAGCATTGCTGCAAATTGCTTTACAATTGCGTTTTTTGGCTGGGTCAAGATTTTAACCAACGCATCTTCGTCCAGTTCACGCAACGTTGTAATCACAGGCAAACGACCGACCAATTCTGGGATAATACCGAATTTCACCAAATCTTCTGGTCTTACATCTGCGATATATGATTTTTCTTCGCGTTCTTTCTTAGATTCCACATTTGCACCAAACCCGATACCACGTCTGTCACAACTGCGATTTGCAATAATCTTGTTCAGGCCATCAAACGCCCCACCACAAATAAACAGAATCTTGCTGGTATCCAACTGCACAGTGGCTTCGCCTGGGTGTTTACGCCCTGCCCCACCGGCTGGCACATTTGCAACGGTCCCTTCGATAAGTTTCAACAACGCCTGCTGAACCCCTTCGCCAGAAACGTCACGTGTCAACGACGGGTTTTCAGATTTGCGTGAAATCTTGTCGATTTCGTCAATATAGATAATCCCACGACTGGCACGTTCCACATCAAAGTTTGCATTCTGCAACAAACGTGTCAAAACACTTTCTACGTCGTCACCGACATAACCCGCTTCGGTCAGTGTGGTTGCATCTGCGATTGCGAACGGCACATCCAAAATTCGTGCCAGTGTCTGGGCGAACAGTGTTTTTCCTGTCCCCGTTGACCCAATCAGCAACACATTAGATTTCTGGATTTCGACCTTGGAATTTTCTGCGACCGTATGACGTTTATAGTGATTATACACCGACACCGCCAACGTTTTTTTCGCATCATCTTGGCCGATAATATATTCGTTCAAGAAATCATAAATCTGGCGTGGCGTAGGCAACTTGGTCGCATCACGTGTCATTTCTGTACGCATATCATCTGCCATAATATCATTACACAGATTGATACATTCGTCACAGATGCACACATTGCGTCCACTGACCAATTTTTTAACTTCATACACCGCCTTGCCACAGAAACTGCAGAACTGGTTATTTTCTGCGGTTGGTGGCACAGATGTTGTTTTATCTTCGCTCATCTCTTACAATCCCTTGGTATGTGCGATTATTTTCTTACCAAAACCCCGTCAATCAGCCCAAATTCTTTGGCCTGTTCTGGTTCCATCCAGTTGTCACGTTCCATGGCCTCGAACAGTTCTTTTTCCTTGCGGCCTGTGAATTGTGACATCTGCTTGATAAGTGTCTTTTTATTCTTTTGGAACTGGGTCAACTGAATTTCCATATCTGTAATCTGTCCCTGGGCACCGGCCAGTGGCTGATGAATCATAATCTGTGTATTTGGCAGAACGAAACGTTTACCCTTTTCCCCGGCCGCCAGCAGCACTGATCCCATAGATGCCACCAACCCCATACCAATTGTTGATACAGGTGCCTTGATATATTGCATAGTATCCATAATTGCCCACCCGGCCGACACATCACCACCCGGCGAATTAATATACATAGAAATATCTGCATTTGGGTTTTCAGATTCCAAGAACAACAACTGGGCCACAATACTGTTTGCCATGGTTGGTTCAATTTGTCCATTAACCATAATGATGCGGTCCCGCAACAGTCTTGAATAAATATCGAACGAGCGTTCACCACGTGGCGATTCCTCGATTACCATAGGTATCAAAGCCATACCAAAATCCTTTGTTTATCCCTTGAATTATACCACAAATAATGCGAATTTGCGAATTATTATATATATAAAATTTTTTATTCAATTTGCAAGACCTAAAACAAATAAAAAGCCCCCAACCGGGGGCTTTTTATAACACCTATGTTTGATTTAGAAATTCAATCTAAATTTCAACATACCTGTCTGGGAAGTGTAATCTTTGTGCAGATCCAAATCATATGTCAAAGATACATTTAACCCTTTGTATTCAGCGGTCAAACCGATACCGAATTCACCACCCATGCGGCTTAATCTGTCGCCGTTCACGACATACGCTGGGGCACCCGGCATTGTAACGGTTGCGATTGCTTCATCTGACAAGAAGTCATATGTTGCCGCCGCACGCAATTCTGGGCGCAGTTTCAATGCCCAATCCGATTCGATTTCGAACGCATATTTCAGCCCCATAACACCGGCCAAATACTGGGTATCATCAACCGTGATATCACCCAAACCGTTGTTATAGTCATCTGATTCAACATACAGATAGCGTACACCCATTTCTGGTGTGATACCCGATGCGAATGTATAACCTGTCATCATCTGGGCACCATATGAATCAACATCATATGTATTTACCATTGGCATACCAAACACAGTTGTCTGTTCTTCGTATTCAGACATTGTGTATGACAATGTTGCATTCAAATACCAGTTTGTTGGTTTGTACTGGGCATACATAAATACTGTGCTGCTTTCGATATCTGTGTCACGGTTATCTGCATGAACATCTGTTGTGCCATATGCATAACCACCACCGATTGTGAACACATCTGCAACCACAGTATCGCCACCCAATGCGAACCCACGTGAATATCCATGGAATTGGTCATTCAATTTCGATTTATTGAACATACCCTGGACCCATGCACCGGCGGCCATTGGTGTATCACCACCATTGCGTCCCATTGGTGTAACCGTGGCCATACGATTTGCAGCCATATTTACCACCTGGTTCTGGACAGACATCGCAACCGACTGGGCAACCGGTTTGTTATCTGGTACAACCTTGGCTGTTTCTGCTTCGACTGTCGCATTATCACCTGCATTCAGTGCAACCTGTGCCGCCAAAGACACCTGCTGCATTGCACGTGAATCTGCATTTGCCAACGCCGCAACAACCGCTGCTGCATTTGTTGTCAAACCTGTATCTGCTGCCAAATCTTCGACAGATTTGGTTGTCACTGTAATATCGTCACCAGACTTATCAACAACAAACGCCAAGCCTGCTGAAACAGATGCAAAATCATCAAATTCTACACCCGCCAAAACATCTTGGTATTTGCCAACAGAACCAACCAACAGATTCAAATCTGCACCTGATACAGTTGCATCACCTGTAACTGCCAATTTACCATAATGTTCTGTGTCGGTCATTGTCATATTCAATGCAGAGCCGTCTTTCATAGCCAAATCTTTAACTGTCAAGACCGCACCTTCGCCGATATTAACTTCATCAAAGGCATCTGCAATATTTTCAGAAATCGTTACATCAACATTACTCATATTGATAACAGCATCGCCCTTGACATTAAAGGTTTCGATTGTCTTGGCAAATATTTCACCACGACCATCACCTGTATTTGTCATATTCAGCGTTGCATCACCCAACACATAACCTGCACTAGATTCATTACCTGGATTCAAAATACCATTGACCCAAACTTCGTTTGCACCATCTGTATCAATGTTTAATGTTGTATTACCTGCGACCTGTGTTCCAGCACGTTTTGCACCAACACGCACGGTAATATCGCCATCTAATTCTGTTGTAGCCTCTAAATCTGCATAACCAACTGCATTAGCACCTTCCATATTGATTGTGATATCGCCTTTGGCCGACAAATTAGAGCCCATACCAATAATTTCTTCACCAACCGCCGTATCTTCTACATTGATAACAATGTCATTGATAGTATACACTTCAGCCATTGTTGCAGCATCATAACCTGCTGATGAATTAGCACCACGAATAGATTGTGCAACGACAGAATCATCTACATTAACAATAATTGCCCCCTCTACACCTAATGGACTCTGTGGTTTCTGGCCTGACTTGCTCATTCCCCAAATTGTAGTACCTAATACAGTACCCGAAATATCAGAATCAGAAACTCCAAGAACCACATTTCCCTTTACCAAAGACTTATCCGAGGCAACGGTACCAGCAACAGTTTTCGCAGTAACATCTTCTACTTTTAATTTTATACTGCCTTCAACATCTGTATTATATCCATTACCATAAATTTCACTAAACACAGATTTAGAAACTTTTGTAACAACATCGCCTGCGACTTTATTGTTCGAGCCACCTGCGTGCATAACTGCACCATCCATTGTTTTATAGCCAGACAATTCCAGTTTAACAGAATCTTCATCTACGCCATTAGCACCAAAATACACAGAATGGTCTACATCCGATGTTTTATCCAATGTGGCACCACCAGTCAGATAAATAGAAGCTGTCGCCCCAGAATCTCTTTGTGCCAACAATTTAACTTTGTTTTTACCATCAAATACGATTGTCGCACTATTACCCTTGTTATTGCCATCCGACCCCTGCAATTTAACCGTTTGACCATCTGCCCAATTCTTAAACACAATGTTTCCCCGGGCATTTGGATATTCTCCATTACTCCACTGTGTGGTACGGAATTCACCGGTAAAGTCTGCTATACTACCCTCAAAAACAGCGGTTGTATCTGGACGAAAACCATCTGTAACAGTACTACCTGGTCTTACATAAACAATACCATCACCCGACAGACTACCTGTATAAATTTCTGTCCCCCCCGTTCCGATTTCAAATTTCTTATCTGTTGATTTTACAACCAAATCTTCTGTATGCGTAGCACCAATCGCTGGCATTACTGCGAAAATTGGCAAAATACTGCAGACCTTTAAAATGTCTGCCAAATTTTTCATATTGGACATAGATTTTCTCCTTTCTACAAATCCGTCTTTGGATAACTTTATTATTAGCACAATAATAATAATAATCAATCGGAAAAATAACTTTATTCCACTTGAAATTTAAAAAAAATTAAAACGCCCACACGGGGCGTTTGAATTCTTGGTTGGGGCAGCTGGATTCGAACCAACACTGACGGAGTCAGAGTCCGGAGTTCTACCGTTAAACTATGCCCCAATGCGGGGTGCATTATATAACCTTTATTTTCATTTTGCAATTAAAAACTTTTACAATTTATGATATAATTCACCCCATGGCTATATCCGCAGAAAAAATTCTTGAATTTCATCGTGCACGCACTGCGGCACATATCGAATGTTTGAATTATCATGCCGCTTTATTGGGATACCATTTCCCCGAACACGACAATGATAAAATGTCTGGCACAATCCAAAATGGATACGCATATATTAACTATGCTAAATACCATCCCGAATGCCGGCTTAGTGCGGCACAACGTGACCTGTACGAATTTGCACATGCCGAACATCACAAAACCCAGCCGCACCATATCGAATACTATGACGACGTTTCTAAAATAACCGATATGACATTGGTCCAGATGGTCTGTGATTGGTTCAGTGCAAATTTCGAGCAAATCTATATCGTGCATGAGGTTTCACCCCAATCCGTCATGGATTATTTCGATATGTTCCTGCGTGACAAACCAGGTTTAAACTGGACCGCCCACCAAATCGATTTCATTGCCCAGTTGTGCGATTTTCTGGACACATACGCAGATTTTGACACAATCATGAACATCTGGCGACCATTGATGGATATGTAAAAATTCCCACGCAATGGTTCCTATGGCCCCACCCCCTGAAAATACAAATAATTTGTATTAAGCACACATAAACCAAAGGGGGAAATCAATGCAACGAATAACATTCTGTGCCACACTGATGGCCGTTATTGCAATTATGCGTGGTGCCGACGCATGCACCGGCATCACATTAAAATCCAAAGATAATTCTGTTGTCGTTGCCCGCACCGTAGATTGGTCTGGGACAGAAATGAATAACATGTATGCAATTGTACCACGTGGTCACAATATGCAATCACTGCTGCCTGGTCGGCAAATGGGTGGCCTGGAATTTTCGGCCCTGTATGGATACGCTGGGCTGGCGGTCGAAGAACCTGAATTCATCATAGACGGCACCAACGAAGCCGGCCTGTCGGCTGCCCTGTTCTATTTTCCAAATTATGGCGAATACAAACCGTATGACGAAAAAGACAAAGACATATCATTGGCTGATTTCCAGGTTGTTTCATGGATTCTGGCCCGATTTTCCACCATTGACCAGGTCAAATCCGCCATCAACGACGTACGAATCATTAACATAGACCCATCTGCCTCAAACGTACATTGGCGAATAACCGAACCCAATGGCCGCCAGGTTGTAATGGAAATCGTCGATGGCATACCACATTTTTATGAAAACGAAATTGGCGTATTAACAAACGCCCCCGGATTCGAATGGCAATTAACCAATTTGAACAATTACGTCAACCTGAAACCCGGCCCCGCCGGTCCAACAGAATTTGGCCCAATAGAATTGCGTGCATTTGGATCTGGGGCGGGGTTCCTGGGGCTGCCCGGCGATTTCACGCCACCATCCCGATTCGTTCGTGCAGCATTTTTGAAAACATATTCACTGGAACAAAACAACGCATACGACACAGTAATTCGTGCTTTTCATATCTTGAACAACTTTGACGTGCCATTGGGTGTTCAATTTGCAGTTGGCCGTGCACCAAACAACATGCCATCTGCGACCCAGTGGACGGTTGCAACCGATTTAACGAATCGCACAATTTATTACCACACAATGTACAACCGTTCAATCCGCAGTATAAATATGAACCAAATCGATTTCGCCAACATTGAATTCCAGTATCATCCACTGGACACAACGAAACGCGAAACAATAACTCCGGTCAAAATTGATTTACCAACGGCCAAATAAAAAATCCCCCAAACGGGGGATTTTTTTAAGCTTCACATCCACATGAAAATCCACACGGAATTTCATCTTCATCTTCCAAAGAACTTGCACCACAATACATACCAAGGAAATTCCAATCATCATGAGCAAAATTAAAATCATACAATGGATAATAATTTCCGTCCGGTGCCAATGCGGTTGCCGAATGCCCATCCAGGCCAGAACAACCATAGAATGTATTATAGAACGCATCGGCGCCAACCTGACAATATTCTACCTGCATCCTTGGTGCATTATCCCGACTTGGCTCATCACAGTCCAAATCACCAAACATACCATCTGGGATATCACCCTTTAATCCAACACATGACTCGAACGTACTATAATACGCACGATCCTGTGGAATACCACTCATATTCGCGAACAGTGGTCCACCAATACCTGTCAAGTTTTCACAGTATGCAAATGTTCCTTCGAACATTGAATAACCTGGCTGCCCCGTAATACCACTGAACAGGCCCGCTGGGATTTCACCCGACAAATTAGTGCAGCCCGCAAAAGTTTCCCAGAACAACATTTCACCCGCTTCTGGTTCACCCTTAATCCCTGCGAACAGTTTTTCTGGAATCGAACCGGTCAATCCCGAACAATTCAAGAATGTACCCATAAATGTATAATTACCCGGTTCACTTTCAATGCTGGCAAACAATTTTTCTGGAATCGATCCAGTCAACCCGGAACATTCTGCAAACACTTTGGCAAACGCAGCCCAGTTTGTTCTACCCGAGAATGTCGCAAACATATTTTCGGGAATTTCGCCTGTCAAACGATGGTCACCATAGAACAATCCCATAAACATTGCCGTCGATGGCGAACCTGTGTGACCCTTGAACAGGTTTTCTGGGATTTCACCCGTCAAATTATCACAGAATGCAAATGTAAAGAAGAATAATGGATTCGTACCATCTTCCAACGTTGGAAAGATATGTGCCAAATTACCATCAATCTTGGCCAAACTATTATTCCACCAGAATGTAATGGTTGCCGGCTTATCCAAAGCCATATCCTGGGCGGTATAGCCTGTGGCACGACCACGCAATCTAATCTTATATTCACCCTGCTGGTCATATGCGTGATAATATCCCTGGGTATCCAATGTATCGTGATAACGACATTCTTCTTCTGTACCATCACCCCAATCAACACAGAACGTACCTGTCGCAGAAATTTCAAAGTTAAAATAATCTGCGTCTGGCACTGTTGTCGCTACAAATGGCCAAACCTTACCAACCAAATCTTCCATTGCGGTCACAACCGTATCTGCATTAACCGCCTGGCGTGTGGCATATTCTGAATTCGCAAAATCAGTGGCCGGATACCCATTGATTTCTTCATTTGCCGCGTCAACCGCCGTCAGCAAATATTTCATATTAATGGGTAAATACTGCATATCCTGGGCAGACATCCCACCCAAATAAATACCATGACGCAACCTTAATGCATTTCTAAGCATTTGAACATTTGCGATTTGACGATTTGGCATGACCTGATCTGCACCCGCAGCAAACACTGCAAACGCACAGAATACAGCCATTAGCAACTTCTTCATAGTCCTCTCCCACGTTTATATATTTACTTTATTATACCATAAAATTTACCAAACACCAAACCAATAGATAATAAAAATCCCGCCAGATGGCGGAATTTTTTATTTAGATTCCAAAACTGCAATTCCTGGCAATACACATCCTTCGACAAATTCCAAGAACGCACCACCACCGGTTGAAACATATGTAATATCACCTTTGACCCCACATGCTTCCAATGCGGCAACTGTATCACCACCACCAATAATGCTCTCCAATTTTCCATTACGGGTCTGTTCTGCAATCGCATTTGCCAATGCAAACGACCCGAATGACCATACCGGTGCCCACTCTGCCATACCAACGGTGCCATTCCAGATAACAGTTGCCGCCGATTTTATTGCCGCCACATCACGTTCAGTCGTTGCAATACCTGCATCAATAATCACATCATCATCTTCGATTTGTGTAAAATCTTTGTTCATGCGTTCTGCATCCCGCACAAATTCTTTGGCAACCCCCTTGTCCAATGGCAACAATACTTCACAGTTGTTCTGTTTGGCATATTCCAGTATTTCCAACGCTGTATCTTTCTGGTCCGCTTCGTACAGTGAATTTCCAACCTTGGCCCCCATCGCATAATTAAACGTAGTCCCCAATGCACCACCAATAATCAATTTATCCGACAATTTTGCCAATGCCTTTAACACACCAATCTTGGTTGAAACCTTGCTGCCGGCAACAATAGACAACAATGGCCGCTTTGGATTTTCCATAACTGCGGTCAAATGTTCAATTTCAGATGCCAACAAATCACCCGCATACGATGGCAAAATTTCTGCCACCCCAACCGTACTGGCATGGGCACGATGCGAAACCGCAAACGCATCATTTACAAACACATCAAATCCACCCGCCAATTCTGCTGCGAATATCGGGTCGTTTTTTTCTTCGCCCGCATAGAAACGTACATTTTCCAACAAAACCAAATCACCATCCTGCATCGATGCCATAAACCCTTTGTCCAGACAATCTGGTATCAATTCAATCCCCATAAAATCCGCAATTGGTTTTAACGAAAATTCCATTTTGCGTTCACCCTTGGGACGGCCCAAATGTGCACAAATCGCCACACGTGCCCCCATTTTACGTAATTTGTTTATGGTCGGCATACTTTGTTCAATACGAAACGCATCTGTAATTTTTCCATCTACAATCTGCACATTAAAATCATCACGCAGCAAAACATACTTGCCCCGCAAATCCAAACCATCAATTGTCCGCAATTTCATTTTTTATCCTTTCCTTTACTGGTCCAAAACTTTTTCTGTGATGCACCGTTATACCATATTTTTCAATCGCCTGTAAATGCGTTTTTGTTGGGTATCCCGCATTTTTATCCCACCCATATTCTGGAAATTGCGATGCCAATTCTGCCATAATCGCATCACGTGTTTCCTTGGCAATAATAGACGCAGCCGCAATCGAAATCGACCTAGCATCCCCTTTGACAACGGCAGAACCTGTTAAATTACGCGGCAATCTGTTCCCGTCCACCAAACAAAACTGTGGTTTTGTGCCCAACCCAGCCACTGCACGTTCCATCGCACACATAGATGCCCATAAAATATTCATTTCATCTATTTCATCTGGACTGCACATCCCCACCGCCCAGATTGTATTTTGCTTAATCCACGAAACAGCCGCCGCCCGTTGCCGTGCCGTCATCTGTTTAGAATCACGAATAACAACCGGAATATCAATGTCCCATGTTGGAAAAATAACCGCAGCCGCCACAACTGGCCCACACAGCGGCCCCCGCCCCGCTTCATCAACACCGGCAACCAAATTGGCACCACATGATTGTTCTAAGATAAAACTTGGATTTTCCTTCATACCCCAACCATAGCAAGAAAACTTAATTTACACAAAGTCTTTTTATTTGACAAATTAATATTTCTGTACTAATATTAATAATAATAACTAAACCCAGGATAAAAAATGACAAAAACAGAAAAACAGACACGCAATTTGCGTCACGAAATGAATCTGTACTTAGCCACGGCAAAGATAAACAAGGGCTTAAGCATAGCTTCATACTATACTGCATTGGCTGCTGCTGGTGCTGGCACATACAACGCCATCAACACTGGCCAGGGCGCAAACTTCTTAATTGGCTTATTAATGGCCAGCGGTATGTTAATCGTAGCCAAAAGTTTCCGCAGTTGTAATTACCCTGTTTTGCGTGACTATATCAATGCACGTAATGAATTAACATCATTGAAAAACAGCAATCAAAAAAGCAAATAATGTCAACACCAAACAACCATCACAACAATAATAACAGACATAATGATTTCTTTATGCCTGTTTTTATTATGTTGAACGGCATATCAACCGGGTTGCTTATCCGTTGTGCCCGTGATATGACAAACAACGGCTATGATAACACGACAATGATGGCTGCGTTATTGTACCTGTTGGTATGTATGCGTACCGGCGAACGCATTTATCAAATTCACAAACAAAACAAAAACAACAATGACAAACAACGATAAAACAAACGATTTAATCAAAACATATACAGACCTGCTGACACGTTGCTATAAAAGTGCCGACCGCAGCAACGCAATCGGCACCGCATGCTATGTCGCAGCCGCATTATGTACCGCCGTCACAGTTTTTTGTGCGACACACGAACACTATGACGTCGCCGCAATAAACGCATTTATTGCTGCATACAATGCCGTCATCGGCAAATTAAATATTAACTGTGCAAAAAAGACACAAATTTCGGCAATGAAAATCCAAAAAATCATATCCGATTTAAAACTGCAAAAAATCAAATAAGAAATCGCCCCATTTGGGGCGTTTTTTATATCATCATACGATCTGCAATCTGCTGCTGAACATATTCGTCTTCGCTGTTATACAGTGGCCAATTTCCTTTGGCTAAATCCTGCATCGATGTCAGCGGTTGATTCAATCGTGCACGATACAACCACAAATTAGACATCACACGTTTAATATAACTGCGTGTTTCATAGGCTGGAAAACTTTCAATATACAACAGCGGATCGTATGTATAGAACGATTTTTCAAATTTAACCATTGTACCCATACCCGCATTATATGCCGCCAACATTTTAATAATATTGTTTTCAATGTTTGGATGCGATAACAAATCAACAATATACTGCTGGCCCAGATACATATTATGTTCTGGATTCGACATATCCATCTGGGAAATATCAACATTGTTCTGGCGTGCGACACGTTTTGCCGTACTTGGCATCAACTGCATCAGCCCATTTGCCCCCGCCCCAGATTTTGCCGTTGTACGGAAACCGCTTTCCTGTTTAGTAATCGCCAACAACAACGCACGATCAATTGACCAACCACCCATCGGTTCCCAATCTGGCACTGGATATTGGGCCGAATAGATAATATCATCATCGATTTCCAAGATACCCCTATCCTTGATAACAGACGAAGCCTGTACCGAAACACGCGGCAATCCGTATGCGGTCGCCACAGAATTTACCGCATGCAACTGACGGTCCGTGGCTTTTGACGTAATCAGCAACTTCATATACTCTTCTGCCCTGTCCTTTTTATCCACCTGCAACAGTGCCAGCGCAACTTTTCCATATTCGGTCTTGCGCAATTCATCTATATCATCTGGGGTACAATCCTGTTCAAAGAATTCATATTGTGGCACCCCACCCAACATAGTCGCAGACAACGCCCCATAAAACGCCATTGGATATGCTGCCGCAACGGTCCAGTATTGTTGTGCCATTGTTTTATTACCATTAAATTCCGCCGAACGCCCCGCCCAGAATGCGGCTTCTATCTTACGTGCGTTATTAATATGTTTCAGTGCTAAAATTTTACTGAAATACTTTTGACTTTCTGCGAACTTTTCTTCTTTGAAATAAATCAACCCCATTGTCCACAGCCCATATTCAGAACTGGCATCAGATGCAACAAATCCCCATTTTTTTGCCAATTCCATTTCACCATTTGTATAATAAATATACGCCAAACGGCCTGCCAAACGTCCATAATCTGATTCTGTCAGTTTACGCTTAAACGAACGTGTTTCTAAAATTTCACGTGCAACCTTGGTACTGCCGCTGCGTATAGCCTTCTTAAACTTAGTAATTTTTTTATCTGTATCACCACTGTATTTTTTTGCCGTCCACGTTTCGGATTGTGCGGTTTCAATCGAGCCACCACCACTGATAGACGTTGGGACCTTGGCCTTGCGTACAGATGTCTTTTTAATCTTGGCCAACTTTTCCATACGTGGTGCACCGGGCGTGTTGTAATATTTTTCCATCCATGCCGCAACTTCTTTGCCACGTGTTGTATATGTATCAGATATAAAACGCTGATACAGCACTTCCCCCATCAGCAATTTATCATCTAATTGCGATTCTAACTTTTGTGCGGCGACAATTTTTTCCTTATCCTGCAATTTGAATATCTGTTGATACAAACTGGCATCAGAATCCGACAGCACATCCAACCCATCGACCGCAAACGCCGCCAATGGCACAAACAAAGCAATAAAAAATATCAGGAATTTCTTTATCATATGAATTTATCAAAACAATGTTGTTTTGGGCAAATCACACACCATGGCCCCTTCATCTGCTTCGGGAATCTGGTCAATAATCTTTTTAAAATCTGCAACGCGTGAAAACTTGCGATAAACAGAAACAAATCGCACGAACGCAATCGGGTCCAGATTCAACAGTGAATCCGATACCATTTGCCCAACCATCACACTGGTCACCGTATCATCTGGTGCTTCGGTTTCCAATCTGCGATGAATAGATGTCACCAATCTTTCAATCTGTTCGTCCCCTACATCACGATTACGGCACGCCAATTTAATACTGCGACGCAGTTTTTCACGGTCAAAAGCTTCTAACTTTCCGCTGTTTTTGCGTACCATCAAATCCCGCATTTGTATGCGTTCAACAGTCGTGAATTTTGCACCGCATTGGTTGCAAACACGACGACGGCGAATAATCGCATCTTCGATATCGGGACGGGAATCCGTCACACGACTGTCTGTAGAATTACAATATGGACATCTCATATTACTATACGGTAGCAATCAAAACCCACATTGGCAAGTTAAATTTATATTTTCAAAAAAATTGCATTTTATAAAAAATCAAGTCCTTTTTTCAAAAAACCGATTCGCAAAACCAAAAAAATATACCCGATTTATGGTAAAATGGTAACCAGGAGACAAAAGCGAGAGAGATGAACAAATACCTGAATAAAATTTTCACAGGTAACTGTATTGAAATGATGCGTGCATTACCAGATGCATCCGTCGATGCAGTATTCGCTGATCCACCATATAATTTACAACTGGGCTCTAAAACCCTGTACCGCCCCGAAGATCAAACAGCGGCCCGTGCCGTTCGTGACGAATGGGATTCATTTGAATCCAGTGCCGACTATGATGAATTTACCCGTGCATGGATGGCCGAATGCAAACGTGTACTGAAACCAAACGGTGCCATGTGGACAATCGGCAGTTATCACAACATTTTCCGTGTCGGTTCTATTTTACAGGACATGGGCTTCTGGATTTTGAATGACATTGTATGGGTCAAAACAAACCCAATGCCAAATTTCCGTGGCACCCGTTTCACCAACGCACACGAAACACTAATCTGGGCCACACCGACCAAAACCGGCAAATACACATTTAATTACGAAACGATGAAGAAATTAAATGGTGGCAAACAGATGCGTTCCGATTGGGATTTAAACATCTGCCTGGGCGAAGAAAGATTAAAAGGTGCTGACGGCAAAAGTCTGCACAACACCCAGAAACCATTGGATTTATTACATCGTGTAATTTTGGCTTCTACCAAACCGGGCGACATCATCCTGGACCCATTCATGGGCAGTGGCACCACCGCCGCCGCCGCCAAGGCACTGGGCCGTCAATTCATCGGTTTTGAACAGGATGCAACCTATGCCGCCGCCGCACGTGACCGTGTTGAAAAAACAGAATTAATCGATTTAAGCAATATCGAAGTCACCAAACAAAAACGCGACGAAATCCGTGTTGCTTTCAAAGAATTACTCGAAGCGGGCCTGCTGTATGTCGGCCAAACATTGGTCAGCCCACGTGGCGAACGTGTCATGATTACACGTGATGCACAATTGGCACACCCACTGATTGGCAAAGCATCTATCCACGTCATGGCCGCCAAATTACAACGCAGTGTCAGCTTTAATGGCTGGGATTACTGGTCGGCCGAAAAACGTGATGGCACATTGGTTGCAATCGACGAACTGCGTAAATACATCCGCAACATTAAACAGGATATGAAACAGGCCGCATAACCAATTAAAAATCCCCCAATCGGGGGATTTCTTTATTTCGCAAAGAAACGATTATAAACCTTTTCATTCACCTTGATTGGATATTCACGTTTCAAGAATGCATCATAGTCTTCAACAACTGTGGTTGTGGACATTTTGGTTAATTCTTTGTGAATATCTGCCAATTTCTTTGCATCAATTTGTGGTGATGTTTCTTCTTTGACATTTACAACATAGAACGCATCTGGTGCAGATGCCAAACGGCTTTCCCCCAGTGCACTGTTAAACGCCGCATTCAACACCGTCACCGGTGCCCCAGACACGCGTGACACAGATGCCACTGTCTTGTTTGGCAACTTGCCATCTTTTTTCAAATCAACCAGCAATTCATTCGCACGAACATAGGCTTTCTTTTCCTGTTCTGCCAAACGCCACCCATCAACCAATTCTGATTTCACAGAATCAAATTCTGCTGTATGTGCCGGCACAACTTTATCTACACGTGCGATAACAAACCCCTGTTTGGTTTCAATCAGTTCACTTTCCAGACCTTCGTCCATGTCAAACAATTTTGCGACCATTTTATCTGTCAAAATTGCATCTACTGGACGTTTATCTGCACTGAATGATTTCAGTGAAACATATTTTGCCCCATGATTTTTTGCTGCCTGTTCAAAAGATTCACCGGCAATAATATCATCTTCCACTTTAACCGCAATGGCATAACCTGCATCGTATGCATCTGGTTTATCCAAATCCGCCGGCACCAGAACATATGAAACGCTTCTGTATTCTGGCACAGTCTTTGGATTCTGGGCATAGTATGTTTTCAACTGTTCATCGGTTGGATTACCAACTTCATAATCTGCAAATTTAACCGTTGCATATTCGATATCACGTTTACCATAGCGTGCATTATATGTCGCACGTGCCACAAACCCAGGCACCGGCACAGGCACAGCCACCGCCCCCATCACCATCGAACGCAACACCTGGTTACGCAGGACGGCCGCAAATTGCCCTTCGCTGTATCCCGAATTATTTAACACAGCATCAAACAAATATGGTGAAAACTTACCATCTTGCTGAAATTCTGGAAAATTACGGATTTCATTTGCGATACGTCCGTCCGACACGACCAACCCCAAATCATACGCACGATTTTCTGCCAAACGCTGGGCGGTTAAATCAGACAAAACTTCTGCATTTAATTTATCTGCAACTTCTGCATCGGCATAGACCGCACGTTGTTGTTCACGTGTCATTTTTGCCATATGGTTTTGTTTTTCCATATTGAATTGTTGCATGGTAATTTCACCATCGCCAACACGCACCAACGTGTTATCACCGGCAAAATTTCCAAAAATCCATTCTGCGACCCCCCATCCCACGAACGAGAAAGCCAACAATCCGATTAAAATCTTCGCGACAGGTTTTTCTGCCGCATTGCGTAAATATTCTAGCATTTGTTCCCCTTTTGTGCCACCATAGCAAAACAAATTATATAAAAGCAACGAAAAAAAGGGGAAAAATAAATGAAAATAATTGCTGGAAACTGGAAGATGAACGGAACCCGCACCACGTTGTCAGAAATGGTATCCGCCCTGCAATCGGTCGAATCGGAAAACACAGTTGTCTTGTGCGTACCATATACAATGCTGGGGATTGACGGTGGTCGCATATCTTTGGGTGCCCAAGATGTCAGCCGCCACACCCACGGTGCATTTACCGGCGAAGTATCCGCATCTATGATTGCCGATACCGGTGCCAAATACGTAATTGTTGGTCACAGTGAACGCCGCCAATACCACAACGAAACAAATTCAATTGTCCGTGAAAAAGCGGCCGCCGCCCTGGCAAACGGTTTAATTCCAATCATCTGTGTTGGCGAAACTATGGACGAAAAACAGGCCGGCAAAACAATGGCGGTTATTGAATCCGGTGTCCGTGAATCTGTACCAAACGACGTGAACACAGACATTATAATTGCATACGAACCACGTTGGGCAATTGGTGCAGGCCTGACCCCAACAGAAGCAGAAATTGCCGAAGCCCACACATTAATAGCCAAAACACTGGCTGAAATGGGTCTGGGGGGCACACCTGTACTGTACGGTGCATCGGTCAAAGGTTCAAACGCAGCCGAAATTATGTCTATTCCAAACGTAGACGGGGTTTTGGTTGGCGGTGCATCCTTGAAACCGGACGACTTCATACCTATAATAACCAGTGTTAAATAATATTACATTAATACAGAAAACATAATGGACAATGAAATGAACGACGATAAAACTGTAACCCCAGAATCCGTTTCAATTGAAGATGCGGCACCTGTCGCCGATAAACCGGCAAACGATGCGGTGCCAAACCCAGAAATTGAAAAATTACAAAGTCAGTTAAGTGAAATGAACGACAAATACCTGCGTTTGGCGGCGGAACTGGAAAACACACGTCGTCGTTCTGCATTGGATGCAGAATCCCGTGCCAGAAACCGTGCAATGGGTGTGGCTGAAAAAATCTTGCCTGTTATGGACGCAGTAACGGCGGCATTAAAACACAGCCCCGATGACGATGGTATAAAATCCATGGCCATGGCGTTGGAATCTGCATTTGCCCAAATTGGCATTACAAAAATAGAATCCATTGGCGAAGCATTAAACCCAATGTTTCATAACGCAATTCAGGTTATTGAATCTCCAGATGCCAAACCAAACACAATTGTTGATGAAATGCAGTCTGGATACATGTTCGGCGATACAGTACTGCGAACCGCAATGGTAATTGTTGCAAAATAAAAATCCCCCAAACGGGGGATTTTTTATATCCCTAAACGATGGGTCATTTTCATCATAAATACAGATTCATTTCCAAATTCATCTGTATGGTTTGGATTCACACGATATATAAATCCAATCGCCCCATCTGTAAATTCACCAAAGTTATGGCGATATGTACCCGCAAATCTAACCTCACGCAAATCTGGTGCCAAATCAATATCTGCAACATGCGTGTCACGCACAACTAAATCAAAATTACCATCTGCATTTTTAACCGTTTCATATTCTGCATGTGCATATTGCAATGAACCATTACTGATTGCCAATGGTTGCGATATTGAAAATTCAAAGTTCCCAACATTTGCCCCAATGGCAAACGCATTTGAATCAATATCACTTAATCCCAAAACAACCATACCATTTGCATCAGATGTCGTACGTGCAAATGTCGCACGTCCAGACAATGAAATCGCATCTGATAAATCATATTTAGCAAACGCATCAACGTACGTTGTTTTACCATTACCAAAGTTCAGCAATCCATCTGTATACGCCCCCAACAGTGTATCAGATTCCACCGCCGCACCAACCGATGCCGTAAATGCAAATTTATCATTTGCATATGTCGCATGCGATTGCGCACCCTGCATCAAACCCAGTTTGGCCGGCATATATTGCGATGCAATTGTTGGATCTGTTTCCATCAATCCTTCATCCGAAATCATACCCGAAAACGCACGTCCACCGAATGCCCAATTACCATTTTTATACTCAACATCACTGACCAACACATTTGATGCCAAATTCAAAACCGGATTTGCCATACCATCAAATCTGGATGCACCATCTGTGAAATAACGCTGGAACGATGCACCAAAATTCCAATTGCCATTATCATAATCCAACGACAATAAATCCAGACCATTCAGGTTGTCTGCATACGCACGTTCAGACACCGCCATTGAAAAGCCAATATTTCCAATTTGATTACGCTGAACATTTTCATTACGTGTTTTCAATTCGCCCAACACGTCACCCATATACAACGCACGTTTTGTATCCCCCCCCAGGTTAAATTCATTTTCCCACACACG
The DNA here is from genome assembly GCA_017502865.1 of Alphaproteobacteria bacterium. GTDB lineage: Bacteria > Pseudomonadota > Alphaproteobacteria > Rs-D84 > Rs-D84 > Enterousia. The sequence continues at coordinate 294,601 of JAFVUD010000005.1, forward strand.
TGCCATATACATATCACCATCAATACTGGACAACATGTCATAATATGGTGCAGAAATCTTTTCACCACCCAGATTCAACACAGACGAAGCCCGGAAATTAGTATTTGCCGCCGCACGCCAGTACGCATTACCGTTTGTCGAAACAATACTGTTCCCATCATAGAAAAACAGTTTTGTATTTGGTGTTGTCGCACGATCCAAATTTATCAGCCCATAACCAAAGACTTCCTTGAACGTTTCCAGATAATCTGCCCCATTATCAACACGGAATTGATATTCAGACGGCAACATATACATTCCTTTCAGGTACGATGCCAAATCCGTCTTGCTTATCGCTGTGCCATTGGCATCTGTTCCCAAATACGCCCCATCGGCGGTCAACGCCAACAAACGGAAAACTTCATCATTTGTCATATAACTGAACGCAGACTTAACCGCACCGGCCGCCCCCGCCGCAGACGCAACCGCCGCCACTTCTGTTGTGCCGGCTGCGGCAAAACACCATGGATCAATGCCACCTGCCCCTGTACCGGCAATACCACAAACACGTCCACGATAGTATTTATCGTCCGCTGTATCTGCGGTACCTTTGTTATCGGTCCATTGATAAACCGCAATTTTATTCGACGGACTGTACCCCGTAACTGTTTTAGTTCCTGTTGTACCATCACCTGTTAATCCAACCGGTACAACCGACATAAACAAATGTTCCATATTTGCATAGACCAATGGTGCGGCATTTTCGAATGTTGCCCCATACGTTGCACCCGAAACCGCTTCAAAATCCGATTGCTTGATTTCATGTGCACCTGTGCTGAATACCACCAATGGATAATACTGTGTCCCCAATCCCGCAAAGAACGCCGATGCATATTCTGATGGATTATTAGAATCATCTGTATCTACATTAAAATATTCCTGGACCAACGACATTAATTTAGCTTTACGTGCAGACGCATCTGCATACGCCAACACATCATCAATTTCTTCGGTGGTGGTGGCATACATCGTCGGCACAGGCGACGCATTTGCCACAATATCCATTTTGGACCGACCTGTATTCTGTGTATCTGCATTATATAACACACCCGGTTCATACAGTGCATTGTAATTCATATAATCCAATGCCCCTAATTTTTTTGTCTGGGTCAACACATTATCCGCAATTAAAAACGCAGAATCAATCACACCATCTGCCGCACTGTCAATATACAACAAACCATCTGCCCCAATATACGCATTGTATTCAATACTGTCATCTGCCGAATCCGTCAACACAATTGCATTTCCATTAACCGCATTTGCCACACTGGCAACCGACAAAGTTTTGCCAAACAAACTGACACTGTCCCCCACGGCCAGCGCATCCCCCGCCATCGTCACAGAACCAGTTTCCGGGGTATCATCACCCGTCAACTTAACCAACCCTGTTCCATTACCAACACGAAAAACCGACATCTGGCCATTTGGCATAAATCCCATAAAATCTGCTGATGAATAACCTGCACTGGTACCACCAACAATCTTTGCCAACAGATTATCTAAATCAGTCGCATTTTGATTATGAATGGCCGTTCCATACCCCGACAAATCCATATATCCAACCAAATCCGCATCTTCGACCATTGAATCATCTGCAACCGTTGTGGTATCTGTGCCAAAAATATTTTTGTTATTATAGTATTTACCAAACACCATGTTATTGTTGGCACTGTTGACCTTGTCACCGTTCATTTCGGAATACAGCATAAAATTATACGTACCTGTTGTTTCATCAAAATACCCCAACGAAGAATCCGGCACCGCATTTACCCCATTGGCCGTAATCAGCGAAACATTAACCGGCCGGCCGCCCTGAACATTACGACCATCAAATTTATAAATATATTCATCACCCGTCTTTAACAGAACAGGTGCCTGGTTATTAGTTGCAACACGCAAAGTCCGCTGGCCCAAATATCCACGTGCCAACGGTGTGTACCCATGCATCATCAACAGATAATTTTGTTGATATACATCTGTCATATTTTTGAAATTCTTGGCCAATATAGATGTTTCATCACTGGGGCTGTAATAATTTTGATTTGCTTTCAGGTTTGCTACTTCTGATTCTGCATTTGGCATTGCCGGCCCATATGGCAATGTGATTTTCGCAACCGCCGACGGTCTGTCTTCACCATCTGACCCACCCGGCACACGATCCCCAGACGAAACATTCGAATCGTTGTCATTACCCGGGTCAAACAAATCCGTTAACAAAAACAGTCCACCTACGACAACGGCGGCTCCCGCCGCCGTCAATGCTATGCTTTGGGCAGACGACAGTCCGCTGAACAGTCCGCCACTACTTTCCGGCTTGTTTCGTGAATTATATTTTTTTATCTGCCGATCACATTTTGATGCATCGGCCCCATACATCTGCAGAATTTGTGCCGCACGCACATCATTATTCATCAACGCAGTACAAACAATCGACAGCCCTGTTGAATCAACATAGTTCACATCGGCACCATTATTAACCAATGCCTGCACCTGTTGAATATCGGCACTTTTCGCTGCGGCTAATAATTGTGCTGCAACCTGGAATTCATTTTGCGTTGCAGACGCCGCAAACGGCAACATAAAAATCGTGAACAAAAAAATTCTGATATATTTCATATATAATTCTCTCTGTACAAAATATTTTAACACAGCACCCCCACCGTGTCCAGACAAAAAAACAGTCCGCCATTTGACGGACTGCCCTATACACATAAACGCAAACAAATTATTTGGTATATGTCACACGCTTTACATATACAAATGCGGCTGCCGCACGCTTTTGCTGTTGTACCTGCTGAACCGCTGTATCAACATTCTGCTTTGCTGGGCATCCTGTCTTACCAACTGTTGCATTTGCATTCGCATCGGCATTGGCATTTCCAGCACCTGTTGTGATATTAACTGTACCACCATTGCTGACAACGATTGTACCTGCATTGCTGGACCCATCTGTAATTTTAACCGTTGTTTTGCCGCCCACCTGTTCTGGATTGGCTACAACGATATTACCTGGGTTATGCGATTTGCCACTGATTTCGATTTCAGTTTCTGTCGCAACATTTACTGGTTTCGATGGCTGACATGGTTTTGCAGCCGGTGCCGGCTGTTCTTTTTTCTGTTCCACCACCGTCACAGGTTTTGGCTGTGCCTTTGGCTGTGTCTTTTTCTTTGGTGCTGCTGGCTTTTTAACAACTGGCTTTTCCTGTTTTTCACATGGGCATGGCTTGCTGGATGGTTTACCACCCTTGCCTGCTTTTTCACAGTCTGCCAAGCGACCACGCACATCAACCAATTCACCATTAACACGCACCAGTGAATCATTCAAAACAACGATTGAATCATTCAGTACTCTAATAGAATCCTGCTGTTCGTGATTAACAACAACCAAACTGTCAACATGCGCTGCAACACTTTCGATATGCTGCGACGCCTTTAACAAATCTGCCTGGGCTGCTTCCTTTGCACTGCGTTCATCTTTTTCACCGCTGCACTTTGTCACACCGAACAAAATCAGCAACGCTGTTGCGACACCTGCACTAACATGAACGGCCCACCATTTTTTACTTCTTGCCATAACAAACCTCTTGTTTATTTGCTCTAATTCTAGACAAACAAATCACTTTTGTCAAACATCAAATAAAAAATATCCCTCTGGCGGTTTTTTCTTTTGCACCCCCAGACTATTTTTGATATACTTTCAGTATTAAAGAGAGAAATGAAAACACATACCTTATATTTTGTCGCTGCAGTTCTGCTGATTCCCGGCACATCGTTGGGGGCGACCACATGTTCACGCGCTAATTTGACCCGCTGTTTGGACTCGGCGTGTGCGATTAACATATCATCGAATCCTGCGGCACGTTGCCAATATTGTGGCACGGCCAGTGCTGGTGCGGCCCCAACCGACAACGGCATGCGCAGTATATCTGTGGGTTCATCGGCCAAATACAACATATCTGACAAAGATTTGAAAAAGGCCCCAACCGACCCATCTGAACGTTATGCGTGGGCGGCGAAACAATGTATTAAAAAGGTTTCTGGTTGTACCGCCGACGACGTTGCAGACGTCTATGACGAATTAATCGAACAATCGTGCAAGGCGGCCGGGATTTCTGCCGAATTTACCGCCCTGGCATCCGAAATCGGCCAGGAACGAACCCAAACCGTCTGTTCTAATGAAATCAAAAATTGTGTAATTTTGGATAAAAACTGCGGTGCCGATTATCGCCAGTGTACAGAAAATGCCGATTTTGACCGCGTGTTTGCCGCCTGCAGTGTCGAAGCATCTGGATGCGATTCCCACATATCTGGCATTCGTGACACATTAATTGCATCACGTGACAATGCGGTTGAAAATCGTGAAAAATTATTGGCCAACATTGTCAAAACGTATCAAACCGCCCGTGAAAACCGGTTAAAGGCGGCCCGTGCACAATGTGAAAACGGTGCCGGCCGTGACGATTGCGTTGAAACAGTTTGTCAAAACAACATGATAAACCAGTGTGCAGATGGCCACGCCGACGAACGTTCAATGGCAATCCAGTTATGTAAATTCTATGACACTGCATGTGCCGCATTAAAATAATCAAAGGGTCAAACACAAATGACACACAAAATGAAATTTAATTGTCCATTATTCCACATTGGTACGCCAATGATTTTTGCATTTTGTGCCATGCTGTGCACAGGCGATGCAATATCTGCCACGGCCCAACGTACAGCGGTCAAACGTGCGAACAATGCCGCATCACGTGTTCCAACAATGACCATTCGTACCCAGAACACATCATCGGGCACCACGGATACATCAACAACACCTGATGCACCCGCAACCACAACGCCCAGTGAACCTGCGACAGAACCAGAAATAATTAAACCAGAACCCGACGTCGAAGAACCATTTGAATTCGAAGACAGAACGTCCACATTCGATGCCGCCATTGGCGACGTCACCCGTGGTGATTCATTTGTATCCGACGACGATTTTGCATCACAAATCCGTTCCCAGCGTGCTGCATTAAATGCCGCATCGGCGGAACTGGTCGCAACCGAAGCGGCAAACAACGCCGTATCACTAAATCAAAACGCATGTGATTCTGGTCTGCGTTCATGCATGGCGGCCAAATGTGGCACCGACTATGCAAAATGCAGTGGCGATGGCGACACAATATGGGGCGACAAAATGGATGCATGCCGTCGTGATGTCGAATGCACCGGCGAAGAATACCGTATTTTCAGCACAGAAATCAAGGCCGACCGTGACATGAACGCACGTCTGGCCAACTATACATCTATTATCAGTTGCGGTAATAAATATAACGCCTGCATTATTGAACAGTGCGGCAAAACATATTCAAAATGTCTGGGCAAATCTGCGGGCGATTTGGCAATATCCAAATGTAAAAAAATCGCAGACGAATGCACCCAGATGGATAACGGCCTGGCATCACGCACAATGAACGTGTTTGCAACCCTGCGCCAGACGGCTGAAAAACAAATTCAACGTGACGAAGAACGCCTGTACGCCCTGCGTGACGAAATGGCAACCGTATGCCGCAACATGGGTGCAATGTTTGACCAACGCAGTCTGGATTGCGTGTACACAGTCAACTTCTTTGCGGGCGAAGACCTGACCACACCATACGCATCGAAAAAGGCATACGCCGGTTCCACATTCGATTGCAACCAGAATTGGTTTGGCATCGACATTACCACATTCAAAGAAAACGCATATCGTTTAACACGTGAACAGAAATCTGCCACATCTGCATTAATGGGTGCGGGCATTGGTGTTGCCGCCGGTGCAATATCATCGGGTGCAATTAATCGTGCAATTGATCGCCACAAAGCGGACAAGGCCGCCGACGAAGCCGAAGACTATGTAAAAGATAACTTTGAAAAGGATTCTGACAACGGCAAAAAAGAAGAAGGCAAAAAAGATAGCGATGCCAAAACAGAAGATGGCAAAAAAGATGGCAACGCCAAAACAAAAGATGGCAAAAAAGATGGCAACGCCAAAACAGAAGATGGCAAAAAAGATGGCAACGCCAAAACAGAAGATGGCAAAAAA
>JAFVUD010000006.1 GCA_017502865.1 Alphaproteobacteria bacterium
AAAATTTAAAAAACTTAAAAAACCCCAGAAATCCGCCATTTTTTATTTTAACTTTTTTTGTTTTTTATTTTATTCCCATATCCAAATGATTCGGTTTTGGGGCATAAAAATACGATTCGTACGCACCCGAATCATGCTTTTCGCCCTAGAAACGGTATAAAAAGCCCAATTTTAATGCAGGATAGATGCGATTATCCGCCAATTTACGATTCGCATCAGCTGTTGCCGTGGCAATATCGTTATCCAAAGCAGCAATTGTGACCGCAGACCAGGTATCATTTTCTTTATTATATATATATAACTGCTGGTGCGGGACGTTTATACTGATTCGTGCCGGACGATTCGTTAAAACAACACCGGCATCCAGATACACCACAAAGCCACACCAGATATCCCAATCAAACCCCATTCCCAGGTACGGGCCATAAAAATCCCAGTCCGTCTTGGTAGAACCACTGAAAGAATTACCATTATAATAATAATGATCGCCAGCCAGGTAAAAATAGAATCGTTTGCTGGGGGCATTTTCAACTGTGCCATATATATCAGATTCTAATTCCATTCCACCCCAGGCATATCCACCAGTCAAACGCCACGCACCGCCGAACGGATAATAATCCAACAATAACGCACCATGCCATGCGTTCAGTTTACCATTATCTATTTTTACACCATTACCAACACTGATGCCATCACGCATAATTCTGTCAATCGCCGAATCGATTGCAGATTTAAGCGGATCGGTTGTCGCCACATCTAATCGCACACCAAAACGTGACAACCATTTAGAATCGTATGTCGTATTGCGATAACCAACAATTGCATTCAGCCCCGTGGTCGCAGATGCACCAACACCCAACGTGACACCAATCGAATCGTTTGCCAGCGCACACATCGGTATTACAAACAACGAAAGCAAGACAGAAAATATTTTTTTCATAATAAAAACTATATTTAAATCACGTGCGGGCAACAATGGTTATGATTTCCTAGGTACAGGGGCTATAAAAAAATCAGCCACCGAACGATGGCTGAATATCTATGTCCATAATGTTTATTTTAGAAGCGATACATAAAGCCAACTTTGACAATTGGATAATATTTGAAATCATCCAATTCAGATTGGGCATCCGCCAATGTTTCGGCAACTACATCGTCTACGACAGATTGCAATGATTCGCTTTCTACATTTTTCCATGTGCCGTCTTGGAACATTTCCAGGTTTTCAAATGGAACATCCAGTGCCAGTGTTGCAGGCTGGTCTGCAAATACAATACCGGCATCAACAAAAATCTTGAACCCGCCAATCAAACCGATATCAAAACCGGTTCCAATATATGGACCACGGTATTCCCAATCCAGGCCCGCTGATGCATTTACAGAATCACCAGTGTAACGGAATTTATTGTTATTCAATTCAAATTCGTATGCACCGCCAGACAATTCATCAACAGAACCGGAAACAGATGCGGACATTTCCATATCGCCCATATAATAACCACCGGTCAGTCGCCAACCACCCAGGAACCATGTGTCACCAAATGGATAAAAATCCAACATCGCTGCATAATGCGTTGCGTCCAGTTCACCATCTGTGATGGTCAGACCGTCGCCAACATCGATTCCATCATCGCCCATAGCAGAATCAATTACATTATCAATTGTGGATTTAATCGGTTTAGTTGTTGCAAAATCTAAACGAACACCAAAGCGTTTTGCCCAGAAAGAATCAAAATCTTTGTTATTATATCCAACAAAACCATTCAGGCCGCCGGTGGCAGATACACCGACACCCAATTGAACCCCGTGCAAAAAGCCATGTTCATCGGCGGTTGGTTCGACAGTCCGTTCAGCCAACGCCGGTGTTGCAATTGTACCAAGTAATACGAATGTGATTAGTTTTTTCATTTTTCCCCCTGTGCTGTATATGACCAGTATAAACAATGTGGGTTTTATTTCACAACTAAAAAAGTTAGACACAATTTTCTGTTTTCAATCAAAGGCTTTTTATGATACAATTCAAGGTATGAAGACGAGAATTACTGTTTTATCGTCCCTGCTGTGTTTGTATGGGGCGGTTAATGCCAACGCATCCGAATGTATCGGGGCGGGCTGTGATATTGAACCAACGGTTGGAACACCAACTGTTTTAAGTGCACCAGTTCAAATGAATACTGTTTCGGCTGTGGAATACAATCAACCAAACAAGGTTGCAGAATTTGTTTACGTTGCACCCGAAGAAAAAATGGTTCAGGCAAAAATGCTGTCTATTAAGCCAGTACCAGAAGACACACGACCAAAACTGTGGGATGGGGTGCATGGCGAATACGGCGAACACGGCTTTGACAAGACGGTTGATTGGCGAAATGGTGTGCCAATCTGGGATGATTCTATTTCAAATTATAAATACAAAGATTTTAGCGATTGGTTCTTGGAACCAACACCAGAAATTTATGTGCGTGATGCGGATGCAGGCGCAACAGTATCAGTCGATATGAATGACCCAATGGCACTGTACGCCCAAAACATGGAAGATGCCGCCGCAACACGTGCACGTGTCGAAGAATTGTTGGCACCAAAAAAACCATCCGCCAGTTTGTGGTTCACAAACATGGAACCAAATCCGGCATACACTGCCCAGGATATGACAGCCGTCGTCGAGGAAACATTTGGATGCGCCGAAGAAATTGATGATGGTTGCCCATTTGAATCAAAAACAGAATGTGAAATTTGGCGTCGCAAACCAATCGTTCGTGAAAGCGTTTCACCACGCAGCCCAATCCTGAGGGATGCGAACATGGATTTGTTGGTCAGTGCGATTAAATGCAACCCAGGCATTGATGCAACCAATCCTGCGGCGGCACCATTGCTGGACAGATATAAAATGTTGATGCGTTCTGCCCAGGCATGCTGTACAGATGGCATGGCGTATGCACTGAAATCAGCGGGGGCGACAGATGGTTTGGTATATAAATTTATGGCAGACGATGCAAACTTCTATGGTTTGGGTGGACGTTGCCTGATGATGACAGATTACGATTTTGATACCAAGTATCCAAACACAGCCACAGCCGCCGTTGCAGCAGACGTTCGCAATGGTTGCCTGTGTCGTGGTCGTCAATGGTTCCAAGCAATGCTGGCACCGTTTAAGCAGGCGTATGCGGTCGCACCAGAATTCAAAGATTCTTTGTTCAATTACACATATACAGACGGGTTGCAAAGACGTATAACTGTGTCGATAAATAACGACGTTCAAAATGTGTTAAAGCAACTGGAACAATGCCCATAAACAAAACCCGCCATTCGGCGGGATTTTTATTTGTTATCCAAACCTGTTTTTGGCAACCAATTTTCTAAATCTTTTAATTTCAGCGCCTGGCCCAGGCCAGTGCGGCTTTTACAAAACTGGGGATGAGGTAATGCGGATAACACAGCCCCAACATCAGGGTCGTTTAACCAAAGCCCCGGATAATACCCAAACACAGGAACACCGTTTTTTATATGTCGCAATAACAGTTTTTTGTTTTCGGCCAATGAACGCTGTGCGAATTTATCCCAATGCCAATTTTTGATATCATTTGTGCCCCGACTGTGATACGGATAGTATTCCAGTGCCAATATGTCTGTGTCGGCAATATATTTATCTGTTTTACGCAGCAAATTATCCCACCAGGCACAATATTCACGATACACATGCATATTCATACCAGACGATGAATAAAACCCATCACGCCCCATTGTATATTCTGGCAAACGCTTGTAATAATTTGGGTCGCCACCAGGATTACACAGCAAAATCACCAATCGTGGCGATTTAGAGTTCCCAATTCGTGATACGGGATATTTATTTTCCATGGCTGCTACCCATCTGTTGTGGTATTTCTATTAATAAATATTTAAATAATCCGTTTTTAATACCCATATCCAGAAAATCACACCATTGAAATTCATAATCGTTTTTTATATCAAAACCGGGATGCTGGATTATCCATTTTGGAGCATGGCTTAAATCAGATTGCAGCCATTGAAAATAACCATGCTTGTATTTACCATCCAGTATCCTGAATGGATATGATTTGGAATTTGCATTCCACGCACCGGCCCAATAGCATTTATCGTTCGTCAACATAATACATACACCGGTTGCAACCCGTCCATCGTTCGCCAATTGTTCCAGTCGATTTATGTCGTGCCAAAAACCATAGCCACCCAAATCTATTGCATCGTGATTCTTTAATATCTTGTTTATCGGCAAACAAGTGTGCCCATATGGGATTTCAGATGGAATGACCCGTGTTTTGTATTTTAATTCAATTGGGTATAAGACATTTTTATAAACAACCATTATGTCGATGTAAATTAAACGACCATTGGATTCAATTGGGAATTCCAAAAGCACATCCGCACAACCATTAAACACATGTTCCAATTCCATCGCAAACGAGTGTTGAAAGTCTGCTTCGGATACGAAAAAGCGATTTTGTTTTTGCAGATTGTAAAAAGCATCTTTGATTTTATTTGTAATATTCATATAACACAGTTTAAGACAATCAACAGGATTTGTAAACACATAAAAAAACGCCCCGGGTGGGGCGTTTTATGGATTTATTATTCCATGCTGGTGGTGATGATGTCGCCATACTGGCCGGCTTCGTCACCGCCGATATAACAATGGATATGTTTACCAACGTTGTCCATCCATTCGTTATATGCCTTTTTCTTGTCGGCATCCAGATTTGCATCCTGGATATCTTTGGTCAGGCGGTTAACAATCAATGTGCCCGCTGTACCAACGACCGCCGCACCCGCCATGTTAATCAATGAACGTTTGCGATTTTCTTTCTTGGCTGCCGTTTCGTCTTGTTCAGTTTCGACCATGTTTGCTGAATTATTGCAGGCATTTGTGATATTGGCCAATGCCTTGTTCAGCGCTTCTGTTGCGGCCTGTTGCTTGGTTGCATCTGTGCTGGTCAAATCTGCAGAACTAGATGCACTGGTCAATTCTGTAGTTGGCAGACCCAATTTAGAAGCCGCTATAACAACTTGGTTCAAATACTGAGAACGGTTAGCAACGTCTGTCTGGGCATAGCTGGCATAGGTGGCACAATGTTGTGCCCATTCTGCCTTGGACTTTTCATCGTCTTTCTTGGCTTTGTTGCCAATCAGACCGCCCAAGAAATCGCCATCTTGCATTGAATTGGTCAGGTAACCACCGCCGATTGTTGAACCCAATGCAGATGCAACAGTCACCCATGTGCGTGTACGTTTCTGGCTGTCTGCTTTGTCGGCAATGGCTTCGGATGCAACAGTGTCTGCGATTTCTTCCAATTTCTCAGATGGAATCCATGAACCGCATGTGAATGTATCACCCGCTGCAAAGTATGCAACCGCCCAATTTTCGCCATCACGCAGGGCATCCTGGATACGTTTGTCGTCTGATTGCAGACTTACACGTACACGGCAGAACGAACCGTACAAATCGTTACTGGCCACCATTTGGTTTGGCTTTAATCCGGCAACGCTGTAGTTTGTTGGAACCTTGCTGGATTTCAATTTTACCCACATAAATGTAGATGCCTGATCACGGTTACCCATTACGCCACCTGCATTTGACGACATGCACATATTCTGCTGCTTGGTCAATTTGGCGTTATATTTTGCCTGGGCTTCGTATTCAATATCTGTAATCAGTTCACGGAACAATGTGTTCGCAGCCTGGGTTGACAGATATGTTGTGTACGATTCCATAACAGGTTTATCAAAAACATCACCGGTCGAATCTACTTCATAGCAGATACCTTCTTCGCCCTTGGAATTGGTGCACAGTTTGTTACCGTTTGCATCAATAGACTGGATTGTTTCTGTTTCAGCAGTCACAGTTTTAGAACCGCCGGCATCAACCCAACCGTCACGGACGGAACCCTGGTCGCCCCATGAGTTTGAGAAGTTAGAATTCTGTTTCAGGCGGGCCTGTTCGATTTTCAGGTGTTCGTCACAAACGTCTGCGTTTTTAACAGTGTTGATACACAGCCCCAATACAACGGTGTAATCCAGAACACCACCAACCTTGTTCATGGATTTGTCGAACGTATCATCGCCAGAACTGGTCAAATTGGAATAAATGTCTGTACGGTTGCGATAGCAGTTGACATAGTCTGTGCCGCACATAGATTTAACACAACTGGTTGCGACAGATTGACACTGTTTCTTCATTTCTGCGATTGCAGCCATGCTGTAATTGTTTGCCAATGATGCATTCAGGCCAGCAACAACGCCAATTGGGTCGTTTTTGGTCATTTCATCGTATTCTGGGAATAACGTGTCAAACACACTGTCGTTCATATATGAATATGAGTATGCAGTATCTTTGATAGATGCGTATGCGTATTGGCAATTTGCATCTGTGTTCACAATAGATTCACAACCACGTTTGATTTCGTTACGTGTTAATTCTTTGTTAATAGATTCGTTAGAACCATTGAATACAGATGTATAGCATACGGAACCGATGCCTTCGCCACAGGTGCGCATTGCACATGTACGGATTGTTTCGGTACATTTGTCTTTGGCCTTGGTATCGAATTTCTGCATTACATCCTGAATTTTGGAATCAACGTATTTTTTACGCTGATCAATGGCGGCTTCGAATACTTCTTCCTGGGCATCGACGTCGGACAATTCGCCCTTGGTCGGTGTTTTTTCACGGAATGTCATGTGACAATATTTATTCGAACCGATTGTATCCAAACATGCAGTTTTCAAATAACGGTTAACTTCGCTTTTCGACAGGGTGCCGGTTGATGCGGTTGATGCATCAACAGATGTTGTTTCTTCGTCTGATGCCAGGTTAGCAGCCGTGATTTTGTTCAAGGTGCTGCCTTCGATGCAACGGAATGGGTTTGCAGTACATGCACCCAAGAAACACTGTTCAACAACCTTGTAACATGTGGATACAGCGTTCATGGCCGCCAGTTGTGCACCCTCTTCTATCATTGTGGAAACACGGCCGCCAATTGTTGCAGTCGATGGTGTCCATGGGTATGTGCCCAACAATTCGGTTACACCGGCACTTTGGCAACGGGCCAATGTTGAATCGCAGAACAATGCCTGTTTTCTAAATTCTTTGGCAGTGGTGCACAATTCGAAATCTGCACCGCAAACGCTGTCTTTGTGCAAACATGATGTATAACGTTTAACACATGTTGATGTGTCGTATTGATTATTAATCGCCGCAGCGGTAATCCACTGGCCCAGGACACTGCCATCTGTTGGGTATGTATAATCCAGAATTTCGCCCGTCTTGGAGTCGGTAGTTTTTACATTAGACAGGGCAGAAATATTGTTTGTACCAAACAAAGATGACACACCAGATGCCGAGCATTGGCCCAGAACACTTAAACATTCAGGCATTTGGCCATGGAATAATTTACGTGTTGTACATTCTTCGAAATCGGGGCCACAGGCATCTTCGGATTTGATGCATTCGGTATAGGCTTCGATACAATCGGCATTAGCCAGCAAATTCGACGATGTGTTCGACGAAGATGTACCCGAACCCGTCAGTCCAGATATCTGGGTCGCCATCGTTGGCATACGGCGTGGACCCGCAGCACCCAAAACACTGGGGCGGGCGGTCGCCGCATAAGCCGCTGGAATTGCGGAAAAAATTGCGATTAAACTAACTGTTTTTTTCAGAAATGACATTCCCTGACTCCATAATTATTTATTTTATTATAACACAAAAAGTCAGGACTGACAAAGGAAAAAAGTGGTTTTTTACATGTTATCAAGGATATATTTTAATTCTGCCATGTCATCAGGCAATGGGGCCTTGAAACGCATTTTGGCACCAGTCACAGGATGGGCAAATTCCAGAATTTCTGCATGCAACATTTGACCATCGTGTTCACGTAAAAAATCCAGCAAATCTGGGTCTTTGACCGTGCCCAGACGGGTTGTGCCACGACCATAAATTGGGTCACATAAAACTGGGAAACCATGGGCAGACAAATGTACACGAATTTGATGGGTGCGACCGGTCATTAATTGACAGCGAAACTGGGACACACCGGCACGTGACCACGCGTCCAGGACGACCACTTCGGTATGGGCGGGTTTGCCGCCGGTTTTCACCATTGTCATTTTTTGACGATTGCGTGACGAACGGGCAATATTGCCGGTAATGGTCGCAGATTCCCAATTTGGAACACCCCACACAAAGCAGGTATATTTACGAACCAGGTCATGTTCAGAAAACACACGGACCAATTCACGGAATGCCGCATCAGATTTGGCAAAAACCATTACACCACTGGTATCTTTGTCCAGACGGTGCACCACCCCAGGGCGAACATCACCCCCCAGCGCAGACAGGTGCGTGTGTGCCAAAATATTCTGGACCAGGGTGCCGGTTTTATTCCCAGCAGATGGGTACATAACCACACCACATGGTTTGTTAATGACGATAATATCATCGTCTTCGAATAAAATATCTAAATCAAAATCAGCCGACACATTGGCCGATGCAACGTCGGTCTGGGGCGTGGGCACATGGACCGTAAAAGTATCCCCCAAACGAACACGTTCCGAAAATTTTACCGGCGAACCTGCACAAAGCACGGTAAAACGCTGGATTTCACTGCGTGAAAATTCAGGCATCTGGGCGGATAAAAATTTATCCAAACGATTGCCTATGAATTCTTCACCAACCACAAATTCACGAATATCAGACATAATAAACCTATTCATAATCATCCCAATCGGGACCACGTGTACATTTTGTTAAATCAATTGCAAAATCACGACCGTTGGATTTTACCGAACACGTTAAAATCCCAGTTGTAGTACGATCGTCTGCATCACGTGATGCGTTAACCCATGCAAAGCTTATGGTTTTGGGTTCAGCAACGCATGCAATGCGAATTTCATTATCACTGGTGCCATTGGGTGCAACCCATGCACGCACACCATCGCCCAGACCATAACATGGAAAACCGTCCAGATAATACAGCACCAATCCACGACCAATCAAATCAGAACGGCCAGAAATTTTACCACGGTATTCATTCAGGGTCAGGCCCGTGACCGCTTCCCAATCTGTGCTGGTTGAAAAAATAGACACACGGGGTGCGGGCGCCGTATCTGCCATGGCAGAAATTGGCAACAATGTTAACAGGCACAGGATTTTTTTCATATTCATTTCTTATCCCCTGGGGTTGGCATGTCTGGCAATTCAACGGTGACCTTTTTAACCTGGGACACGGGCACAGACAAAATATGGCGGAATTCGGTATAGCCGCCCGAATCCAGCAATGTTGCCGATGGCATAAATTTCTGTTTTTCAATAACTGTGCCGTCTGCGGCATGTGAAACCAATATCAAATCAGGCACACCATAGATTTCGGCCGACTGGTTCGTAATGCGACCAGACACAACCAAGTGTGGGATACCTTCATCATCAACCACAGATTCATAGCCGGTAATGGTTGCGACCAACGGTTTGTTTTTTTCAACCTTTTTATCATGGGTTATCATAACAACCGCCGCAAATACGATGGCTGCAAACAATGCACACAGGGCGGCAAAGAATTTCAAAAACACATCACGACGTGCAGGCGCAGCCACAGCCCATACGTGACCACAAATTGCACATTTAACCGCAGTGGCCGGACGTGATGGGACACTGTATTCTGTTTTACAAAAATCACATGTTATCTTCATAGTTTGATATATACCACATTTTATTCTAAATTCAACAGGCGATATTTCGCACGTACACGGCGCTGGATTTCATCAATCGCAATCATATAATCTGATGCGGTTGCGTTTTTATTTGCAGTCACAGCACCAAACACAGACGTTGCCACCGTGCCGGGTGCACGTTCATTATATGCCGCCAGTATTGCCAAACGATTTAATTCCGCCAATGTCACATCTGCAAACTGGGCCTGGGCCGAACGGATGTCCCAGAAATAGTCTGCATTTTTGGAATCTTCTATTCGGTCATAGACCGCCAATCGGGGGGTAATTGACCCAGAAAAACCAACCGTTGTATAAACTGCACTGATACGGCCAGACGTCATGTCCAGGGCCTGGTTCACTTTTAGATACGCAGCAACAGGGTCGCCATCGGCATCGGTGGCACTGACCGTCAGGCCGGACAGGGTCAAAGAACCCGTCCACAAATCAATGGTGGAAAATGTTGAAAACTTTCCTAAATCGGCCAAGGATATATTCCCCAAAACTTCCATACTGCGGC
Organism: Alphaproteobacteria bacterium; assembly: GCA_017502865.1. Lineage (GTDB taxonomy): Bacteria > Pseudomonadota > Alphaproteobacteria > Rs-D84 > Rs-D84 > Enterousia. Next base: position 10,259 of record JAFVUD010000006.1, read on the forward strand.
CGTCCGATGACATCGTGCCAGATACTGTTGCGGTTTGGGCGGTATATGTACTGTCGATTGTGGTACGATTTTGGAATATGGTTTCAGCCGTCGCAACAATGTTGGATGTTAACGTTTCCGAAAACTGGGCAGATGATGCATCAAAATATTTTGCATCAACAATGTCATGATCACCCAGATTTAACGGGGCCAACATTGTAGAATCTGATTTGTTTTCCGATGGCACACGCCAGAAATATAATGCATTATCACGTTTTACCGCAGTTGTTTCAATAATCGCATCACCAGGTGTGACCCCCAGTTCTGTCATATTGGCACGCCAAACACCAAACGAACCATAGGCCCCTGTTCCATCAACAAACCCCATATTATCACCACCAATCGCAACAATTTCACGGGTACGCAGCGGCGTGATTTCTTCGGGGGTTGAATACACAATTACACCCTGGAGTGTAGAGGTGCCGGTTATGTCAGCAGATTTTAATACACGCAATTGATATTTTGTAATATCGGGCAGTGCTGCTTCGTTCAGGCCATATTCGTATAAATCTGCAATTTCCAGGCGTGTTATACTTTTACCAACTGTTTTTAGCAGTTCGGCACGATTTTCTACAATATAGCGTTCTAATGCAGATTTTATCAAATCCATTTGACGGGTGACGGCAATATTCTGGGCACGGATGGCGGCATCTTGCTGGTAACGAAAAACAAATGGCACAACCAGTGACATCAACGCAACACTTAACAACAATTCAACCAACATGCTGCCACGCTGGGTATTTTTGCTGTGCGATGAAAATAATTTTGTTTTCATTTTCATATTTGTCCCCGAATTACATAGCCGTACGCCAACCGTTGCCCATTAATTTTTGGAATTCGTCTTTTTTAGGGGCGGCCGGGAAATTTGTTCGCTTGATTTTTAGTGAATTAAATTTTGGTGGTGTCGTTGATGGAAAAACCCAACTGCCAATCTGTAATGGTGCCATCGTTGACATTAATAATTCACCAGACACGGTTAAACCAAAATCTTCGTAAAAAATAATTTCTTCGGTGGACAGGTATGGTGCAACAACCGAACTGGCCGACAGACTGGTAAAACCACTGATAGTTTTAAGCGATTCTGATTTCAAGATAAAATCACGGGCAACATTAACAGAACCAACAACGTTGGCACGATCTGCAATAACACGACCAGATGTGGTATATGTTGTACCGTTTAATGTGTCGGCATAAATGTTCCTGAAACCGGTAATATCACCAGATACACGCAAACCGCCCATATATACATCACCACCGTCCATGTTGGCACCGCTGGAAAAATAAACATTGGTGGATTGCAGCGAATCCAAATCTGCATACGTGGTGGTGACATCACGAAACTTTGACGATTGGGCAGATACGGTACCGACATTATAAACATTGTATCCACCCATATTAAAGTCACGCATCATTTTATTCAAATCATCTTCGCCCGATGTTCCACGATGCAAATACTTAGATGTGTCTTCGCCGGCAACATCACGGGAAATACGGTAAATCAAATCGCCCGGCACAAAGTCAGGCGCCGCAACCGCCCATGTTGAACCATACGCAACGCCATCATCGGCCACAACCGCCGCATCACCACCAATATGTTTGGCAATGCGTGATGCCTGTAAATCATTTTTGGAAAAATCAAATGCCAGATAGACATCTGTTATCGCAGCACCACGGACCGAATATTTATCTATGAAACCCGCAGTCGGCAATTCAGATATTGCCGCCAATTCTGCCGGGTCCAGACGGATTTGTGCATTATCAGGCCACTGGTCTTGGTTTATACGAACAAAGTTAACCATTGTGTCACGCAATTCGATAACATCGTTGGCATAACGCATGTCACGTACGTTTTGGGTTGTACGCATAATCTGTTCATAAACAAATGGCGTTATTAACGCAACAATACCCAATGCCAATAAAACTTCCATAATACTGGCACCACGGGTTTCGTCTGAAAAAAATTTGCATTTATTTACAATCACTGCCACCTGCCATTAAACATTGTTTGATATCTATTCTGCGTTCCAAACGTTGCCAATAAATATACTGACAAATAATATACTGGGCCAAAGAACGCTGGTTATAGACACCTTCTAGTTCTTCGATAACGTCTGCACAATTAATCGTTTTAGAATCTTCGGCAGATGGGTCCGCCAATATAGTAAATACTTTGTTATCAATATCGTTCACATACGCATCAGGCAACAGTGACGCACCAGATGGACGAATATCCAGAATAACCGCACCAGAATCACCTGTTGCCAAACCTTCGGACGTTTGATCACGCAACGTAATGTTTGATGTATAGATTGTGCCGGCTTCGATACCACTTTTGGTGCTGTACGACAAATCTTCGGTTTCGATATACACATCTTGGCCACGAGCAACATTTATGTATGAACTGACATCCAGACGTTCAACAGAAAAACTGATATTATCCGACACCAGATTTCCACGAATATCCCACAGGGCAGGTCCGGTAAAAGCACTGCGACCGGCAGTCATAGAAAAATCGTAAACAGATGCAATATTTGATGTAAAGTTCCCAGTATCACCAAACGATGCAATCGTGCGTGCATCCAGCGACCCAATCGTTAACGTTCCACGGGTTAATGCCAATGCGGCGGCACCATCTTTGGATTGGAATACCGTACGACCAGATTCAATATCAGATATTTTATTGCGGGTTTTTCTGTCCAGTTCTGTACCGACAATTGACAGCGTATTTATCTGGGACGTTTCAAATTCACCACGGGCAGCATACACAGCAGATGCATTATTAAAACTGAACCCGCCCATATCAATATCCGTTAAAAACGCACTGTTATCCAGATTGGTTTCATTGCGACGTAATATGTCTGAATAATCATCTGTTAAAACAATGCCGATACGAATTCCATCATCAAACTGGGTCGCATAAAAACCAACACGGCGGGCCAATTCCGCCATTTCTATACCAGTCATTTCGCCGCCAGTTAATTCAAGGTACGCAGAAATATCAAACGCAGATTTATTTATGACCAGTGATATATCCTGGCCCAGGGCGGTACGTGGAACAAAGCCCAACGGCAAACCATACGGTTCCAACATATCTGAAAAAGTATTTCCAGAAAATATCGTTTGGTTATACGGCAACGAATTGGCATTTTCACGAATAAAAATGCGGGCTGCGGTCGTGGCATTATCGATTTGACGGGTGGACGTGTACATACGGGCATCTGTGTTGCGTGATGCCAAATTCTGGGCAATAAAGGGAATAAAGGCAAAAACCAATGTCAGTGCCAACATCGCTTGGACAAGAAAGTTTCCAGATTGCCGTGACAAGAAAAACGTCCTCCTACGTGTGACAGCATAGCAAGCGAAAAAAAATATTGCAATCAGTTTTGAGATAAACTATGATTCGTACAGTTAAAGAGAAGTGATAACAGTGCAAACTGTTGTTGAGATTTATTTCCTGTGATAAAAGAAAGAAAATAATATGCAAAATAAAAAAAACCAATCCGGTGTAGGCCAGATGATTCAACGCTGTCATAAATGGCGTCAAAAAAGAAAACAATATATCGACCAGGCACGTCAAACATCTGATGAAATCGAACGTGAACGTTTGTTGCAGGCAGCAGAACACTATGGCCGTATCGTGAATGCAGAACAGGGCAAAATTGATTCTACACGTGATCCAAAAGATAAATCTGTGAACGAAGTCGTTGATGTACCAACGGATGCAAATGATGCCGGCGACACAAATGATGAAGAAGAAAATTCTTTCCCAGATTTCATCACAAATTTAAAATAAATTTTCCTATATTTTTATACTTTATTTGTTGAAATTTAGCGGTGTTTTGCTATTGTATGCCAAAAGGAAGTTTTAGCATGGATAGCAATTACACCGTTTTAGCACGTAAATACCGCAGTCAAGATTTTCAATCACTTATTGGGCAAGACGTTTTGGTTAAAACATTGACCACTGCAATTAACACAGGGCGTATTGCACACGCATATATTTTTACCGGAATTCGTGGAACTGGAAAAACCAGTACTGCACGTATTTTGGCCAAGGCATTAAACTGTCTGTCGGGGGACAAGGCTACGTCCAGCCCATGTGGCGAATGCGAGAACTGTCGTGCGATTGCCAGTGGGCAACATATTGACGTTATGGAAATCGACGCTGCGTCACATACAGGTGTTGATAACATGCGTGATATTTTGGATGCGGCACAATACAGACCAACCAACGGTCGGTACAAAGTATATATTATCGACGAAGTTCACATGTTGTCGAACAGTGCGTTTAACGCATTGTTGAAAACACTGGAAGAACCACCGGCACATATCATATTTATTTTGGCAACAACCGAAATTCGCAAGGTGCCTGTCACCATTCTGTCACGCTGTCAACGTTTTGATTTGGTACGTGTGCCGGTTGAAACATTGAAAAAACACTTTGCATGGATTGCAGAACAAGAAAAAATCACCCTGACTGATGGGGCAAACGAATTATTGGCACGTGCGGCAGACGGTTCGGTTCGTGACGGTTTAAGTTTATTGGACCAGGCAATCGCACAGACCGGTGGCAACGTTGATGAAGCAGCGGTGCTGGACATGCTGAAACGTGCAGACCGTGGTGTGGTTGTTGATTTTATGAAAACACTGTTGTCGGGAGACACGGCGATTGCGTTGAACAAAGTTGACCAGATTTATAACAATGGGGCGGATTTGTCGATGTTATTGCTGGATATGATGGAATGGACACACTGGGCAACACGTATGCATCCGGCACTGCACGCAGGTGAAATCATTAATTCACCATACACCGCCGACCAACGTGAACAGATTAAAGAAATTAACAAAAGTGTGCCATTAAATACACTGTCCAGAATTTGGCAGGTTATGGTGGCGGCGGTTCCAGAAATGCAGGCGGCTGGAAATCAAAAACAATGCTTTGACATGTTGGTGATACGACTGATGCATATTGCAGATATGCCATCTGTAGCAGAATTGGTTAAGCAGGCAGATACCGCACGTCCAAATGTTGCCGCAGTAAGACAGGCACTGAACGAACGGGGCGGTGCCCAGGCAGAACAAAAACCAAACACTGTCAGCATTACAAACGCAAATGATTTGGCAAATGCGTTGCATGCATCCAAAGAAATTTTGCTGTATTCATATTATTCCAGCAATATCGAAGTGGCCGAAATTACAGATGGAAAAATCAAATACTTTGACCGCAAGGGTGATGCAGATTTTGCACCAAAACTGGCGGCATGGTTGATGGACAAAACAGGCCGTCAATGGCAGTTGGAAAGACAAATGGAAACTGTGAATGCACACACAATCACAGAACAAAAGAAAGAAGAACTGGAAGCAGACCCAATGATTGCAAATGCAATGAGTCTGTTCGAAGGTGCAGAAATAGTGGGGGTTAAATAAGATGAGAATGGAATCAGGTCGTTCATTGGTTGAAATCGTTGGTGTTATTGCAATTGGTATGGCAATGACGGCGGGTGCAATTGGTATCTATCGCATGATGCGACAGACCCAAGAACGCACAATCGCACAATCGCAACTGGAACAAATTGCAACAGATGTAAAAATCTTGATGGAAATGCGTGGTGATTACACGGGTGTGTCGGTTGACTATTTAATCAAGGCCGGCGCATTAGACAACAATCACGCACCAATCGGTGGGGATGCATGGTCTGTGACCGCATCGGCAGATGGGGTTGGGTTTAACATAAACCTGGTCGAATTAACAAACAGTGAATGTGCATATTTTGCAACCGCTGTACCAAAATGGGCAAAAACAATTTTGGTTAATGGCTATGAGGTCAGCCAGACATCTAATAATTGCTTTTCAGGAAATACAAACGAACTGACATTTGTTGTGGAATAAATGAAAAAGTTAAAACTGATTTTACCAATAATTGCCACGGTGTGTTTATCTGGGTGCATGGTGTATCACAGCCCAGAACGAAACACGTGGGGGCAATATTTGCGTGGGGCCAGTTTTACAGACATGACAGAAACATCACGTGTGGCCAAGCGGCCGGTATATCTGGGGGCGGGTGGCGAACTGATTTTGAACGCAGAAAAACCAACCACGTTGGAATACGGTGACAAAGCCATGAACGATAATGCCATTATTGTTAATTATATGGCACGGCTGGAATACGAACTGTATGATGCATTGCGAAAACCGGGAATTTCTGTACAACGTGCCGGAACAGATATTGTAATAATTTTGGTGCGTGATGCGATTATGGAATTAAATGTCGCAGATATTTCGATCGATGGTGATGATACATTGAAAACGATTGAAAAAATCCTGAACAAATATAATACAACGTTTATTGAAATTGCTGGGTATACCGATGCTATGCGTGACACCAATGCAGCCCAGGCATTATCACTGGATATGGCACAACGTGTTGGTGTGCATATGGCACAAAATCGTGTTAACACAGTGCGTATGTTTATTGTGGGACGTGGTTCGGCACGACCAATCGCCGCCCAGGATAACATTGGACGTTTGACCAACCGGCGGGTTGAAATTCGTATTGCACCGGCACGATAGGTGGGTGACAACTTTCCCTTTCCATTTATATTTTTTATTGCTATACTGGCCATACCAAAACAAAAGGATAGGAATATGGCAAACAAAACAAACACAAATCCAGTTGCAAAAAAATATGTAAAAACCGGTATCATCGCCGCAATTGTTGTCGCAGTTGCTGTGTTGGGTGCATGGGCAATTAAATCTGCAAATTCAAATTCAGGTGCATCTGTTGCAGAATCAATGGAAGTTGTTTCTGAAAACGCAGTTAATGGTGCAGATTTGCGTATCGCAGTTATCCGCATGGATGCAATCCAGGCCGATGCAGATGCATTGAAAGATTTGCGTAAACAGAAAGAATCTTTTGAAGAAAAACTGCGTGACGAATTGACCAAAAAGCAGAAAGAATTGGAAAAAGAAAAGGCAGAAATTGAAAAATCACAGGACGTTTTGTCACGTGAAGCATTGCAACGTCGCATTGTTGACTATCAAAACAAAGTCAGCCAATTGCAACGTGACCTGAATGAACGTGCACAAAGCATTGAAATGGCGTTCCAGAAGGCATTAAATGATGTTCAAACAAAACACCTGGATCCAATTATCGAAGGCACAATTGACAAGAAAAATCTGTCTTTGGTTATCGATGGTCGTTTCGCACGCACAGGTAAAAATGTAGCAGGATTGGATATCACCAATGAAATTATTGATGCGTTGAATAAAAAAGTATCCAAAGTTAAAATGGAAACACCAAAAGGTTTCTAATAAGAAATCTAAATTAAAAGCCCCGGGTGTTCGGGGCTTTTTTATTGGCGTTTTTTTATTATTGCTGGGGCTGGTCTTCGACCTTTTGCAGAATTGCGGTAAAGGTAGATTCTGCAACCTTTTTGCCACCAACGAATGCAATACCGTGGAATTTATGCAATTTCATTTTTGTCACCAACAATTCCACATGCAATTCCAATTTATCACCAGGGCGTACCATGTGTGAAAATTTGATTTTTTCCATGGTGGTGAAATAGCCCAACATTCCTTCACGTTCTTCGGGTGACAGGCGTGCAAACGCAACATAGCATGCGGTTTGTGCCAATGCTTCGATTTGCAGAACGCCTGGCATAATTGGGTTGCCTGGGAAATGGCCGTCGCACCAAAATTCGTCATCACGAACATATTTGACACCAACGGCACTGGTATCTGTGTATTCACGGATTTCATCAACCAATCGCATATTGCCACGATGTGGAATGATAGATTCTATTTGTTTTGCGTCAATCATACTTTCCCCCTTTGCTGATTAAGACTATTTACGGGTGTTCTTTTTCAACCATGCATAGTGACGCATAAATTCGGTTCCAGGGCCGGCTGGATAGCCCATATGGCTTTCACCATCGGGGATGTTGCGGAACACACCACTGTTTGCACCAACCGAAGAATCGTTACCAATTTTGACCCCGTTCGCTACACCAACGTGTCCACCCAACAACGCACGGTCACCAACAACCACACCGCCCGCCAGTCCAACACCAGATGCCAAAAAGCATTCTGAACCAATTACGACACCGTGGGCAATCTGGCACAGGTTGTCTATTTTGGTACCATCGCCAACCCGTGTATCAGTCATCGCACCACGATCAATGCATGTATTTGCACCCACAGACACCCGGTCGCCCAATACCACACGACCAACATGTGGGATAAAGACGTTATGGCCATCTTGACGTGTATAGCCAAAACCATCTTTGCCAATCACGGCGCCTGCGTTAATAACACAGTCTGCGCCAATTGTTGCGTTTTCAATGTGTGCACCGGTCTGGATAATTGTGCCACGGCCAATTGTCACATTACGACCGATGAACGCATTTGGATAAATTTTTACATCTGGTTCAATTACCGCACCACGTTCAATCGTTGCAAACTGGCCAACATAGGTGCTGCGTTTTTTGCGAAAGAATACACCAGATTCAACAAACGCATGGCGGCTGATACCGGTGCGTGGTTTTTCGCGGTAGATTTCACCCAGAATTTTTACAATGTTTCCACGGGGGCTGTCGGTGACCAACAGTGTTGCACCCTGGGGGGCATGTTTCACATTTTCGGGCTGAACCAAAATGACGGTTGCACGTGTGTTCTGCAACACTTCGATTGGTAAAATCTTGAACGCGGCACTGTTGCGTTCGGTGGAATAAAATGCCAACTGGCCCGGGCGAGCATCTGCGATTGGGGCAACGCCACGGACCGGTGTGTTTTTATCACCCACCAATTTCAGTCCAAATTTTTCAGCCAACTGTCCAGCGGTTGTTTTGGTCGCACTGGGGCCCAATAAAGATCTAATTATTTTCAACATGTGCCGATTATAGCAAAAAAAATCTGCGGTGCCAGTTTTTTTCTGGGGCAATAAAAAACGCCCCAGATGGGGCGTTGGTTTTATATCTGGGCACGAACTTCTTCGACCTCGTAACATTCGACACGGTCGCCTTCTTTCAAGTCATTATACTTGTCAAAAGACATACCGAATTCAACGCCACCAGATACTTCTTTGACTTCGTTCTTTTCACGACGTAATTGACCAATTTTGCCATCATAGATAACAACATTGTTACGCAACAGACGAACGAAAGCGTCTTTCTTAATCGTACCTTCGGTCAGGCGGCAACCGGCAACACGAACGCCTTTGCCGACGGTGAACAGTGCGATAACGTCTGCATAACCGATAAAGGTTTCACGTTTTTCAGGTGCCAATTTACCCGACAGAATTTCTTTGATTTCGTCTGTGATGCGATATACAACGCTGTGATAGCGAATATCAACACCGTTGTTGCGTGCCATATCACGAACTGCGGCATCGGCACGAACGTTAAACGCAATGATAACAGCCCCAGATGCGGTTGCCAGACGGATGTCACCTTCGGTGATTTGGCCAACACCAGATGACAGGATTTCAACACCAACTTTGTCTGTGTTGATATCTTTGACCATATCCGAAATCGCTTCGACAGACCCCTGGACGTCGGCACGCAGGATAATTGGCAATATCAATTTCTTGGACTCATCACGTTTGGCAAACAATTCTTCCAGTGAAGAACGTTTGGCGGCGTTGGCTTTATCCTTGGCCTTTTGTACACGGTATGCGGCAACTTCACGGGTTTGGGCTTCGGTTTCCATAACACGCAATTCGTCACCGGCAGATGGTACAGAATCCAACCCCAAAATAACCGCAGGCTGGCCCGGTTTTACGGATTTTACACGAACACCATCAGACCCAATCAAGCCACGGATACGACCGAATGTTTCACCAACAACGAACACGTCGCCGATTTTCAATGTGCCCTGGCGCATCAGGATTGTTGCAACCGCACCCAAGCCTTTTTCCATTTTGGCTTCGACTACGTATGCGACCGCAGGCATTTCTGGGTCTGCTTTTAATTCCATCATTTCCGCCTGGAGCAGAATCGCCTCTTCCAGTTTATCCAGACCAATTTTCTTGGTTGCAGAAATTTCTACACACTGGACATCGCCACCCATTTCTTCGACCTGGACTTCCTGTTGCAACAGGTCGGTTTTAACGCGTAATGCGTTCGCTTCGGGCAGGTCGATTTTGTTAATCGCAACAATAAATGGTACACCGGCGGCACGAATGTGGTTAATCGCTTCGATTGTCTGGGGCATGATAGAATCGTTTGCCGCAACAACCAGAACAACAATGTCTGCCATTTGGGCACCACGGGCACGCATGGCTGTAAATGTTTCGTGGCCAGGTGTGTCCAAGAATGTGATAACCGCACCAGATTTTGTTTTAACTTCGTACGAAGAAATATGCTGGGTAATACCACCTGCTTCGCCGGCGGCAACGTTCGCATTACGGAATGCGTCCAGCAATGATGTTTTACCATGGTCAACGTGACCCACAACCGTCACAACCGGTGCACGTGGCTGTAATTTTGCAGGGTCTGGTTCACGTTCCAGCAAATCTGCATATGGTTTTACAACAACACGTTTAACAGTTGCACCAAATTCGCCCGCAATCAGTTCGGCTGTATCGGCATCGATAGATTGGTTCACAGATACCATCATGCCCATTTCCATCAATTTTTTGATAACATTACCAACCTTTTCCGCCATGGCGGCTGCCAAATCTTTGACAGTGATAGTATCGCCCAGGGTCACAACATGTTCAACCTTTTGTGGGGCGGTGAACATGGCACGTGCTTTTTCACGGAAACGTTTCAAGGACGCTTCGGAACGACGACGGTTTGCACCACGAATACCGATTTCATCATCGTCATCGCCATCACCCATAACGATATCATGCAGGTGGATTTGCCAGTTTTTTTGAAATCTTTTTTGCCGTTGCCAAATTTGTTTGTTGGACGTGTGTCTTCGTCATCAGATTGCCCACGGTTTTTACGGGCATTGCCACCGGATGGGGCGTTGTTTGTGAAAACCTTGGGTGCTGGTTTTGGCTGGGGCTTTGGTGCCGGTTCTTCTTCGACAGGTTCTTCGGCTGCAACATTTTCACGGGCGGCCAATTGTTCGCGAACCTGTTCATATTCACGATTTTCGCGTTCAATTTCCGCAGCACGGGCAGCGGCGGCCGCTTCTTCGGCGGCGGCACGGGCACGACGTTCTTCTTCACGGGCCTTGGCCGCTTCTAGAACAGCACGCAGTTTTTCGTCTGCGGCATTGCGTGGGGCCGCAGGTGCGGTTGGTTCGTCACGCAATTCTTTGCTGCCGGGTGCAACAACACGACGACGACGTTCGACAAAAACGGAATCGCCTTTCTTGCTTTGCACTGCGTCAATTGTTACAGATTTTCCAAGTGTTAATGTTGCCATAATAAACCTTATCTATGTGTTTTATCCGCAGCATGGATTTGCTGCGGATATTATGTTTTATTCTTCGTCCTGTTTAATGTCGTATGCCAATTCACGGGCCTTCATAATTACACGACCGGCCAGGCGGTTTGACATTGTGTCTTCGCCCAAGATTTCAACCAATTCGTCAGATGACAGGTCGGCCAAATCATCCAGTGATTTGATGCCGGCGTTGCCCAACTGCATGATGATTGGACGTTTGATAAAGTCAAAGTTCAACAAATCGTCGGACATGCCCAATTTGTGACCTTCGGCGATGTAATCTTGTTCGATTTTGTTCAGGTAATCGTTCGCACGTTTTTGCAATTCTGCCGCCAATTCAGCATTAAAGCCTTCGATAGATTCTAATTCTGCAATGTCAACGAATGCGATTTCTTCGATTGTACGGAAACCTTCGGTAATCAACAGGTGTGCAATCATTTCATCAACGTCCAAACCACGGATGAACAATTCTGTCTTTTCTTTGAATTCTTTGGCACGACGTTCCTGTTCTTCGGTTTCGTTCATAACGTCGATATTCCAACCAGTCAACTGGGATGCCAAACGTACGTTCTGGCCACGGCGACCGATTGCCAAAGACTGTTGATCTTCGTTCACAACAACAGCGGCACTGCGTGTGTCTTCGTCAACGATGATTTTTGCGACCTTGGCAGGCTGCATTGCGTTTACGATAAATACAGCAGGGTCGTCCGAATACAAGATAACGTCAATCTTTTCACCATGACATTCGTTGATAACAGGTTGGATACGGGTACCTTTGATACCAACAGTCATACCAACCGCATCAATAGAAGGATCGTTTGTTTCAACAGCGATTTTCGCATGTGACCCAGGTGCACGGGCAACAGATTTGATTTTGATGATGCCTTCGTAGATTTCTGGAACTTCCTGGGTGAACAATTTTTCCATAAACAATGGATGTGTACGGGTCAAGAAAATCTGGGGACCGGTGTTAGAACGTGATACATCCATAATCAATGCACGTACACGATCACCAACCGTCAAACGTTCGCCCGGAATCAGTTCTGAACCCTTGATATAACCTTCGGCTTTGCCGTTAATGTCAACAAAGATGCTGCCGAATTCAACACGTTTAACAACACCACTGACGATGTCGCCGATATTATCTTTGAATTCTTCGTATTGACGGCCCTTTTCTGCATCACGGACACGTGTTGTCATAATCTGTTTTGCGGTCTGGAATGCCATGCGGCCAAATTCTGGTTCAGGCAGTGCATCTTCGACAACGTCGCCAACAACAGGTGACTTGGCATATTTTTTTGCCTGGGCCACAGTCAGCATTGTGTTTGCATCGTATTCGTCGCCCATGGATTCTGGGGATTCAATAACAGTAAACAAACGTTTTACATAAATCGCACCGTTTTTGCGGTCGATATTGGCGGTAATATTGAATTCTTCGCCGTATTTATGCTTTGCGATTTTCGCAATGGCCGCTTCCAATGATTCAATAACAATTTCGCGGTCAATTTGTTTTTCCTGGGCCAAAGAATCAATTGCAAGCAATAAATCCTGGCGAGGCATCGATACAAAAGACATTTGTTTACTCCTTAGCTTTTATGTCTTATTAAAAGGCGGGGTTCTTGCAACCCCGCCCTTAAAAACTCGTTTAAGAACACGTATATTATTAACATCGAATCGGGCAATTGCAAGCGAAATATATTTGACGATGGCGGCTTTGGGTTTTATACTGGGGGTGTCATGAAAATTTTAAACAGATACTTTTTAAAGCAACTGGTCGCCGTATTTATTATGCTGATGATGGTGTTGACGGGGCTGGCCTGGATGATGCAGATTATGTCGATGATGAAATTTCTGCTGAATTACGGGGTGAATTTGTCCAGTTTTCTGGGGCTGACGGCGTTGATGATTCCGTTTATTATGTCGATTATTATACCGTTCGTGCTGTTTATCGCGATTATTTTCGTTTATAACAAGATGATTACAGATAACGAAGTGACTGTTATGGCGGCCAGTGGGCTGTCACCAAAACAGATTGCAAAGCCCGCCATTGGTATCGCCGTGGTGTTGACTGTGTTGCATTTGATATTAAACCTGTGGATTGTACCGGCAACACAATCTAAATTCTATGACACGCAATGGAATCTGCGATATGGAATGGCCCATATGAAATTACAAGAAGGTGCATTTACAGAATTAAATAGCGGGTTGGTCGTATATGTGGACAAGGTTTCTGGGCATGATTTGGCACAACTGATGCTGTCGGACAAGCGGGCAGATAATTCATGGCAAACAATATTTGCAGAAAAAGGCAAGTTGGTTTCAACAGTACGTGGTTTGTCGATTGTTATGTTAAATGGGTCTTTGCAGGCCACAGGTGACGCAAATGTCACCGGTACATTTGATACATTTGACATGGATTTGAATATTGTGGACAAAGAAGGTGGTTCTTCATTCAAGGTGCGACGGGTACCAACCAGTGAACTGATTAAATCAATATTGGATTCGCCAACCGAAAAGCAACATAAAATGGTTTTGACAGAATTGTCTAATCGTTTGTTGATGCCAATTATGAATCTGATATTGGCGTTGCTGTGTGCAACAGTGTTGCTGCGTTCATCGTTGCTGCGGCGACGTACCAGTTTGGCCCCAGCCATTGCAGTTGCATCTATGGCGGCGGTTATGGCGGCATTTATGTCGGGGTCTAATATGATTACCAGTGTGACAGGACTGGGGCTGTTGGCGATGGGGCAAATTATTTTGCTTATTATTATATTTATTGTATTATCCAAAAAATGAAGTTGAAAGTATCGCTGATTTTAATGGCATATGTGGCAACCGCAGGTACGGCGGGGGCGTTTTCTGTGAACATGGACGAACCACGCACAATTCGGGCCGATAAAATTGAATATGATTTGAACAGCGCAGCGATTAAAACCAGTGGAAATACAGAAATCACAAATCAGTCGGGCCAGAAAATGACCCTGACGGATTCATACATTTCAAAAGACGGGTCCAGTCTGGTGGGTGATGATATACAAATCTGGTTGGGCGAACACGTGTATGTGGAATCGGCCAACGTGGAAAAGACAGGCGACGTCACCGTTGCCAAAGACGCAATATTTACCGCATGTGCAAATTGTGACGATATTGGAACCGCATGGGAAATTTCATCGTATAAAATCGTGCATGACATGGGCGAACGGATGTTAAGTTTTTACAGTCCTGTGTTATGGGCGTACAGCGTGCCAGTGTTCTGGATTCCATGGTTTGAAATGCCAGACCCAGGGGTAAAACACAAATCTGGGTTTTTAATGCCTGATTTTGGGTCAACCAATAATATGGGAACAGAATTTAATATTCCGTTCTATCTGTATTTGTCAGACACACATGACATGACATTTACAGCATCGTATTTAACCCAGGAAAACCCATTATTCCAGATTGAACACAGATTAAATGCCCCACATTCTGAATACAGAACCGAAGGGTCTTTTACACGAAATCGTGATGGTGAAAATCGCTGGCATATTTTTAATGATGATGTAATCGAATTGGGCGAATATGCACGGGCGACTGTATTTCTGGAACGTGCGTCCGACAAAACATATTTGCAGAAATATGGATTCTATAACGACCAGCCGTATTTGGATTCAGGGGCCAAGGTTGAATTATTCGGTCAATCTGGATACGTGATTGCAGATGCACACGTTTTCCAAGAACTGCGTCAGGGATCCAAGACACAGGCGGTGCCCAGTGGTAATATTTTGCCAAACGTTCGTGGGGTTTATCAAACAGATCCGTTCTGGAATGAAACATATGGGGTGTTATCGGGTGACGTGTTGGCAATTTCAGGTTCAGGTGCATCATCCCAGCGTTTGATTGGTGACGCACGTGTTGTTTCGCCATGGACAATTGGTGGTGGCAACAGAATTACCGCCAGTTTGTCTGCACGATATGATATTTATCATTTTGACAATACTGATTTGATTGACCAAGAAAACTTTTCTGGGTTCAAAAACCGCTTCTTGCCCAGTGGGTATATTGAATGGGGATTGCCTTTATTTAGACCAACAGAAACATGGACACAGATTATTGAACCACGTGCACGATTGACGATTATGCGGCACACAGACCAGGATGAGTTTGGTTTGAATAATGATTCTGCGGGGACTTTTTTGTCTGCATCGACACTGTTTTCAGACAATCGATTTGCAGGACTGGATTTGTGGGAAAATGGTACATTTGCAGACTATGGTGTGCGGTGGGCGGCATTTGATAATAAAAACGGTGACACAATAGAAGTGTTTGCCGGTCAATCTTATGATTTCACAGATCGTGCAACAACGGACAAAAACAGTGGATTTCACGAAGGAACATCCGATTATGTTGGACGGTTTGCATATAACAATAATGATTGGCTGGATTTAGCAACCCGATTCCGTCTGGGGCGGGACGATTTGTCACTGCGGCATATGGAAACATCGGCACATATTGGCCGGGGTGGTAATTTCTTGAACATTGGGCACATTTGGTCGCAACAGTTTTCAGACACAATGGCCGCCAATAACGACATTAATGAATTGGTTGCAGGGGTTGGGGTTAAACTGTCCAACAGATGGTCTGTGCGATGGAACGCAATTTACAATATGACGGTTGGCGATTTTCAAAGACACACCGGTGGTGTGTACTATGAACACCCATGCTATTACCTGTCTGTGGAATACCGTCGGGATAATGCCGAAAAATACGACTATGTCGGGACAACTACTTTCCAATTCAAATTTGGTATGAGTATTGATGGACAACACTATTAAAACGGAAGGAATGGGATAAAATGAAAAAATTATTAGTGTTTTTGATGTGTATGGGAATAAATAACGCATTCGCTGCATCTGTGGTTGCAAATGTGAATGGAAAACCAATCACAGACACAGACGTGACAGCACGTACAACATTGATGGCAAAACAGGGAAAAACATCAACAGATAACCGTCGCCAGGCTTTACAGGGTATTATTGATGACAGTGTTAAGTTGGCATATGCGTCTAATTTTGGGGCCGTGCCAGATGACAAGGATGTCGAAAAAGAATTAAAGAAAATGAACCTGGGGGAATTAAGTGCATCTGAACGTGCGATGGCATTGTCTGCATTAAAGTCTGATATCGCATGGCAGATTGTTGTGGCACGTACAATCGTTCCAACAATCGATGTTTCAAAAGATGATATCTTGGCAGAAAAGAAATCTTTGGCGGCACAGCACGGTTTGCCAATTGAAATGACAATTGTTCGATTGACAGATATTCCAGCAGATATTGCAGAAAAACTGACTAAACCAAAATCCTGTGATGCGGCGGTTAAAATGGCCGAAGATTTGGGTGGGGTGCCACAGAAATTTACAGCCAAGCAATATGAATTGGCCGAAGATATTCGTGAACGTGTGGCAGGGTTGCCTAAACTGACATGGTCAGACAGGGTAGATGGCACAGTGTTATTGGTGTGCGATGAAAAAAAGACAGATGAATACGGAAAACTGGACGAGGTAATTAAGCAAAACGCAATATTCAAGGCCGCAATGTTCCGTGCAGACCAGCAATTAAAACAATTAAGACGTAAAGCCGTTATTGTTATAAACGACAACAGATACAAATTATAAAGATATGAATAAAAAAATACTGTTCAATTTAACCGATGCAGAAATTGCAGATTTAATGGCACAGATGGGCCAGCCAAAGTTTCGTGCAAAACAGGTGCGTGAATGGCTGATGCGGGGGGTGCCAGATGCCCAGGCAATGCGAAATCTGCCGGAAAAGTTGCGTAATGATTTAGATGAAATTGCCCAGACTTTGCCGGTTAGAATCATAAAGAAATTAGAATCCAGCGATGGTGAAACAACTAAATTTCTGTTGGAATTAAATGACGGCGAACAGATTGAATGTGTATTAATGCGAACAACATATGGCAACAGTGTTTGTGTCAGTTCCCAGGCCGGATGTGCAATGGGCTGCAAATTCTGTGCCAGTACACTGTTGGGATTAAAACGTAATTTGACCGCCAATGAAATATTTGCCCAGATTCTGGTTGCACAATGGGAACTGCGTCAGGACAGATTAAGCGACAAACCAATTCGACCAAATGGTGACCCAAACAATAATGATGTTTCGCATATTGTTATTATGGGAACCGGTGAACCATTGCAGAACACGGAAAATGTTATCGATTTTATCGAACGTGCAAACGCAGACATGGGAATTGGATGGCGTAGAATTACGGTTTCTACGTGCGGGATTGTGCCGGGGATTGACCGACTGATTGAATGGGGGCGACCAATAAATCTGGCGATATCGTTGCATGCACCGACCGATGAACTGCGTTCGCAGATTATGCCAATAAATAATAAATATAAATTAGACGAAGTTTTGGATGCGGCGTGGCGGTTCACAGATTTACACAATCGCCAATTGATGATTGAATATATTCTGTTGGGTAAAAAAGACGAAAACGGCGAAACCGTTTTATACAATGCGACCCCGGAATATGCAGAAAAGTTATCGGCGTTGTTGCATGGTAAAAACTGTATGGTGAATTTGATTCCATGGAATGCGGTTGATGAACGTGACTTTGCATCACCATCGGGAAATGCGGTTCATCGTTTTCAAGACATACTGATTAAAAACGGCGTTCACACACGAATTCGCCGTGAACGGGGAACAGATATTGGTTCGGCGTGCGGACAATTGCGATTAAACAATGCACGCAATAAAAAATAAAAACCGCCCAAAATTGGGCGGATTTTTATTTGGGTCAAAATCATTATTTGTTTGGAACGATTTTGATTTCTGTACGACGATTCTGGGCACGACCATCAGCAGTGCTGTTGGATGCGATTGGGTTTGATGAGCCCATGCCCAAAACTTCGAAACGAGATGCCTTGACCCCCTGGCCCTGCAGATATGATGCAACGGATTGTGCACGATTCTTGGACAGGTTCAGGTTGTAGTCTGCACTGCCGGTGCTGTCGGTGTGGCCAGAAACCATAACGGTTGAATTGCTGTATTTGTTCAAAACCTTGGCAACTGAATTCAAGACAGGATAGAATGATGAATTGATATCAGCAGAATCTGTTTTGAATGTGATATTGCCAGGCATTACCAAACGGATGCTGTCTTGGGTTTCGATAACCTGGACACCGGTTGATGCCAATTCTGCACGCAATTCAGCGGCCTGGACATCCAAGTAATAACCAACGCCACCACCCACAGCGGCCCCAGCGGCGGCACCAATCAGGGCACCTTTGCTGCTTTGCGTGCTGCCAATCAGGGCACCAGTTGCAGCCCCCAGCGCAGTTCCCCATGTGGATTTTGCAGTTTGGGTTTGACCAGTGTATGGATTAACAGTTGTGCAGCCCGCCAATGTCGCCAAGACTGCAAATAATGCAAATAATTTTTTCATATGTTTTTCTCCCTTGGTATGTATGTGAACAGGTTATATCTTAAACCATATAAAGAAAAAATAAATAAAAAAATGCCGCCCATTTGGACGACATGATTTTATTTTTGTTTTTGCGTTTTTTTCATATTCAACGATATTAACGTTGCCATTTGACCAAATGCGTTTTTCGCCGCCAATGTATTTTTACGCAGACGACGTGTTTCGAACACCGGTGGATTCGGCGACATTTCGGTTGCGGGTGCCGGAACATTCAATGGGCGTTCTGGGATTTCGGCCAGTTTGGGTTTGTTGTATGACGTCATGAATTCAGTATCCATATCTGTGAACAAATCGATTGGTTCTTCGTCTGGGTCATTGGTTGACATGGGCTGCGTTGCAGATGCGTTTTCTGGTTCAAAAAAGAAATCTGGCATAAAATCACGGGCCGGCATAATTGGCGGAATTGGTGCATAAGAATCACGTATCCGGGTCAATCGTTCCAGTTCGGCCGAAACCTGTTCTGTGGCCGTGGCGGTACAATCAGGCAAAATGTCATATTTTAACCATGCGATATAGGCATCGGTGTTTTCATAATTCTTTTTGCGGATAAATTCAGGTAAACGCACACCGTCCGATACGACCCCAGGGGTTATGCCCAACAGGTCTTTTTTTGCACCATATTTTTCCATGCTTTCTTTCATTTGGGCAATAGACATAGATGAAAATACAGAATAAATCGCATGCCATGTGGCATCAGATGTATATTTAGAAATACGCTTGGCCAGGTATGATGGCAATGTCATATGCGAATCCATCATGCCTTGGATTAAAACGGCATTCTTTTTGAACATAAATGGACGTACCGGATATACCATGTTGCGTTTATTCAGTACTATTTTTTTATATATATTGAAAACCTGGTCGTTGGCGGCCGCCTGGGTTATGGTTTCTGGATGTTCTTCACGGCGGGTGGTTTCAAAACTGCCCAGATATGCAGATGCACGTTCGGCCGGATTGATAATTGTTGCAGATTTGGTCAACATGCCACTGAACAGACAATCCAGTAAATCAAATGAAAATTCACTGATGAACGGCCCACGGGGCGTTTGATTGCCCATAATTTCGCGAGAATATAATGCGATACGTTTTGTGTTGTCAACGGTCTTGAATTCAAAACCATGTGGGGCGAATTTATTCATTTGTCGCAGAAACCAGCCAGATTCAAATACCATATATGTATGCTCCCTTGGGTTAATTATCGGGTTAAATTTTTGGGGCTTGGCCCCGGCATAAATAAAAAATCCGCCAATGGCGGACACAAATTCTGGTGGGTGTTGAGGGACTCAAACCCCCGACCCTCTCGGTGTAAACGAGATGCTCTAATCAACTGAGCTAAACACCCGAAAGCCAGCGTATATTAAATCATTTTTTTTCACTTGTCCAGTACTTTTTTGCTTTTTTGTAATTTTTGTCCGTTTTGTACAAATGAAAATATTATTATTTGCAAATGGCTAAATATACTCTATAATTTCCGGTGCGAAGGTGAAATTATTCATTTGTGCACTTAGGATACAAGAGTGCAGAAACGAATGATTTTTCTTCGCATGATTAAAAAAACAAGTAAAAAAATGGAGAAAAACTAATGTTATTTGGTTTGTTTAACAAAGACGAAAAAACACAGTTGAATAATCCAATTGCAGTTGAAATCCCATACGGTGATGAAACACTGCGTTTGGAAACAGGTCGTATGGCCAAACAGGCAAATGGTTCTGTGTTGGCGACAATGGGTGGAACAATGGTTCTGGCAACAGTTTGTGCAGAAAAATCTGCAGTCGAAGGCCAGGATTTCTTTCCATTGACAGTTGATTACCAGGAAAAATTTGCATCGGCCGGTCGTATCCCAGGGTCACGTGATCGCCGTGAAGGCAAGGCATCAACAGCAGAAACATTGATTGCACGTTTGATTGACCGCCCTATCCGTCCGTTGTTCCCAGAAACATTCAAAAACAAAGTTCAAATTATCGCACAGGTATTTTCATACGATAAAAAGAACCAGCCAGATATCTTGGCTATGATTGCATCCAGTGCTGCGTTGGCATTGTCGGGTGTTCCTTTCCAGGGGCCAATCGGTGCCGCACGTGTTGGATATGCAGATGGTAAATACATTTTGAATCCATCTAAAAAAGCAACCGAAGAATCTGAAATGGATTTGGTTGTAGCCGCAACAAAAGACGGCGTTTTGATGGTTGAATCTGAAATCGGCGAATTGGACGAAGCCACAACATTGGGCGCAGTTAAATTCGGTTTCGATGCACAGCAAGATGTTATCAAGGCCATTAACGAATTGGCTGAAAAAGCGGGCAAAGAACGCTGGGCAACACCAGAAAAGACCGCAGAACAAATCGCAATGGAAGCGGACTTTGAACAGTTTGCAGGCAAAATCGAAGAAGCATTGCAGATTAAAGAAAAATTGGTTCGTTTGGAAACATTGGCCAACATTCACGCAGAAGCCAAAGCACGCATTCCAGAATTGTTCCCAGAAACAGAACGTGCGGCATCTACACTGGAATCATGGGCCGATGAAGTTGTTGAAAACCTGACTGCACGTATTATGCGTGGCAATATCTTGGCCGGGAAACCACGTATTGACGGTCGTGATAACAAGACAGTTCGTCCAATTGAAATCGAACTGGGCGTGTTGCCACGTGCACACGGGTCTGCATTGTTCACACGTGGTGAAACACAGGCATTGGTATCATTGACACTGGGTGGTGGCAAAGATGCGTTGCCAATTGAATCACTGGACGGCGCAGAAGAACGTGATTTCATTTTGAACTATAATTTCCCAGGCTATTCCGTGGGTGAATGCAAAGGTTTGAAATCACCAGGTCGTCGTGAAATCGGTCATGGTAATTTGGCATGGCGTGCGGTTCACCCAATGGTGCCAAGCCGCAGCGAATTCGACTATGTAATTCGTATCGTGTCTGATATCTTGGAATCAAAC
This sequence comes from Alphaproteobacteria bacterium, assembly GCA_017502865.1. GTDB lineage: Bacteria > Pseudomonadota > Alphaproteobacteria > Rs-D84 > Rs-D84 > Enterousia. Next base: position 32,130 of record JAFVUD010000006.1, read on the forward strand.
GGTTCATCATCTATGGCGACAACATGTGGCGCAACATTGGCAATGATGGACGGTGGTGTTCCTATGAAACGTCCAGTTGCAGGTATCGCAATGGGTCTGATTAAAGAAGGCGACGATTACACAATCTTGACAGATATTTTGGGTGACGAAGACCACCTGGGCGATATGGACTTTAAGGTGACAGGTACAGACCAGGGTATCACTGCGTTGCAGATGGATATTAAAATCACATCTATTACGTTCGAAATCATGGAACGCGCATTGGCCCAGGCAAAAGATGGCCGTATGCACATCTTGGGCAAGATTGAAAAAGCAATCAAAAAGCCACGTGCAAACGTTTCTGAATTCGCACCACAGGCATATGCCATGAAAATCAATCCGGACAAAGTTCGTGAAGTTATTGGTAAAGGCGGCAGCGTTATCCAAGCACTGACACGTGAAACAAATACCCAGATTGATTTGGCAGATGATGGTTCTATTAAAATTATGGCAACAACAAAAGAAGAAGCAGACGAAGCAATTCGCCGCATCAAAGACATTGTTGCAGAACCAGAAGTTGGTGAAATCTATAAAGGTACAGTGTCGGGCATGAAAGACTTTGGTTTGTTCGTGAAAATCATGAACGGGTTCGAAGCAATGGTTCATATTTCTGAAATCACAGGTGAACGTATTGCAAAAATCGAAGACACCAAAATCAAAGAAGGCGACACAGTTTATGTACGCTATCTGGGGGCCGACAAACGTGGTAAAACACGCATGTCTATGGTTGGCATCGACCAGAAAACAGGTGAAGAAATCAAAAAATAAGGGTTGGTTATGACACCTGAACAACTGAAATGGACAGACGAACAATGGGCAGGACACTTGCAGTGCCCTGTCCAGGATGTTCCAAAATTCAAAAAGTATCTGGAAAGTAATTTCTGGCTGGGGATTTGGCAGGACAGAGAATCTGGCCTGAAATACGCCCAGGTGCAGGTTAGACACGACACACCGTCTGGGTGTATCAGATTTATTCCAATGGTTTCTTCTGAACATCTTGATTTGCCATTGGATAAAATTGTTGAACACACCAACAATACATTTATACCATCACTGGTATTGAAACCAGATGTGGCAAAAATGCGTGGCGTGCCAGAAAAAATTCTGCACATGCTGCATATAAACAATAAACAAAAATAAAGGCAGAGGGAGAATAAAATGGATATGGAAGCATTGATGGCACAGGCCGCAGATTTACAAAACAAAGTGGCCGCCGCCCAGGAACAATTAGCACAGACAAAAATCAAAGGCATTGCCACAGGCGGTGCATGCATTGTGGAAATGACCGGTAAATATGATGTGTTAAAAATCACAATCCGTCCAGATGTTCTGTCCCAGGGTGCAGATGCCGTTGCAGATGTTGTTTTGTCTGCAATGAAGGACGCCAAGACCAAAGCCGACGAAACAATCGACCAGGTTATGGGTGATGCAACCGCCGGTGTTCAAATGCCGATGTAATATTGTGCAAAATAAAAAATTTACGCCCCGTTTGGTGCGTTTTTATTTGATTACTGTGCCGGTTCCAGAACACGTATTTCCTGGGTCTGGGGGTCATAGATTCGTGGAACACCCGGATAACCCAACGTGCGATGGTGCGACGGAATCAAGAATTCAGGCAATGGCGATGATTCACCCATGGCCATCATTTTGGACAAACGTGAATCTTTATATGCAAATTGTTTATCCGCTTCGATTGGGCGATGGTACCACCCCTGGAAAATCACCAACTGTTTATCATTGGACATTTTCATAATATCCATAGGCGTGTACAACAGTGATTCTTTGGTGATTTCTTTGCCATCGGGGCCTTTTTCTTTCTTCATCTTCATACCCATCATAGACGAAAAACGTTCGGCTGTTTTTGGATCGTTTTGACGTAATACAACCTTGGCTGCGGTGGTTGAAATGATTGTGTCGGCGGCTTCGTGGCCATATTTTTCGGCAATCTGGTTCAGGTCCTGGCCAATTAACAGGTATGAAATCTTTTGACCACGCCCCAGGTCGGGCCCCTGAATCACGGCCTGCATTTTCTGCATTTTTGGCATTTCGTCCAATACAAACAGAACTGGATATGGCCCCATTTCCACACCATCGTGCATATCGCCCGGCTTGTTCGCCAACAGGAAGTTTGACATTAATTCGATAAAGATTGCAGTGATTGGATTCAAGGCCTGGGCATCAACCATGTTGATGGACAGGTATACGGTCACAGGCTTAATCTTGCCATCACGGGGGTCACGAATTCCACGCAGGTCGGAAAAGTGGAAGTCCGAATGGCTGGTACGATTGCGGACCGCTGCATTACGGAATATGGTCAGCCCAGACAATGCCGTTGACATAATAGAACCACGTTCTTTGTCGGGGGTATTGCTAAGTTGGGTTAGTTCCTGGACCGCACGATGAGAATATGCATAGCGGCGTGCTTCGTCCACAGCGTTTTGGAACAAATCTTTCATTGGGTCTGCCATCATTACCATTTGGTCACCGGAACGGCGGCGTTCTTCCATTTGTTGGGCGATGGCGATTTGGCTGGACGTCAGCCAATCCAATACCATGGGCAGGGACGCTTCTTTGCCACGCCAGGCATCTGGAATATTTTCCCATGTGCCGACATGAACATAATTCATTGCGTTTAATTCGCCACGCTGCAACATTGCATGGGCGGCATACGCATTTGGATCGGTCATCATTGACAGATAATAATCAGATAATACGGCGGCATCTTCGGCATTAAATGTGCCAGATGTCATACGGGCATAGAAGTAATCATCGGCCTTGGCACGTTCAACCTTGGACACGATGTACTGTAAAAATCCGGTCAAGGCGGCACGACCGGTAATTGTCCAGTGCGGGTCAGCCGATGATGATGAACGGTCTGGTATCAGGGTATTGCAGATAGAATCGATGTACAGGTCACGCTGTTCCTGGTTAAATGGGACATGTTCGGGTGACAATGGATTCCATGATGGGTAATAAATACCACGTGCAGGATCATCTTGGCCCGCCCAATTCATAATGAACACCGGCCCAACCGTTGAACGGTATGCAGATGTAGACTGTTTCAATTCAGGCTTTGGATCGTTGATAATCATTGAAACTTCGTTACATTCCAAAATCGTTGGAATAACAACACCCTGGGTTTTACCGGTTCCCGGGGGGGCAACACACAATGTTGACAGACATTCATCCATCATTAATGGTTTCTTTTTGAAATAGCCCAAAACCATCATAAAACCACCAATCAGGCCCATTTTTTTAACGTCGGCTTCGGTTGCTTTGTTCGAAGATTTTTCATCAAATTTATCTTTGCCATGGGGGTTAAATTCATCCGTCAGGGTTGCATCACTGATGAAATAATAGGCAATAATTGGAAACAATGGGGTCATGCACATTAAATCTGTACGCCATACAGAACGCCCCAACCAGTCTGGTAATTCAGCCAACACAGAAATACCGCCACTGAACAGCATATTTTTCAAATACAGACCCGTCCAATGTGCGGTCGCCGGTGACCAACCGTATCGCCAGATATGTTCAACCACAAATGACAGGCCAAACGCCAGCGCACATACTAGCCAAATACCAACCGCCCAACGAATTGACCAGAATATTTGTGCGTATGGGGTGCGTTCGTGTTCTTTGTACGAACCAGATGCAAAGATTTTCAAACCTTTGCCTTTGCCAGATAATGATAAAAAGTTGAACTTCTCGGCCATTGTGTTATGATTATAACAGAAAAAAGCACATTTATAAATCAGGAATTATAATTTTATGAAAAATATTCCAAGAATTTTTGTTGGCAACGATATTCAATCTGGTATTCAAATACCGGCAAGCAAAGATATTGCACACTATTTAACACGGGTTATGCGGCGAAATGATTGTCTGTGTTTTGGGGGTGGCAATGAATTCTGTGCCACATTAAGCGACGATAAAAAATTTATCATAATTGGCGATAAAACCGCACACAGTGACCCATCTAATAATATTACACTGATGTTTGCACCGATTAAACGCATGGACGACATGCTGAATATGGCGACCCAGATGGGGGTGGCACGTTTCCAACCAATCATCACAGAACGCACGGTTGCAAATCATATAAACTGGGGGCGGATGGAAAAGATTATTATCGAAGCCGCCGAACAATCTAATCGCAACAGCGTGCCACAGATTTTGCCAGCAAAGAAATTTACAGATTTGGATTTATCAAATGTCGTGTTCGCAGATGAACGGGCGGCATATGGGAAAGAAATCCCAACAGATTCAAATGCAGATACAATCTTAATCGGGCCCGAAGGTGGCTTTTCAGATGCAGAATTTAATGCACTGGATGCGGCGGGGGCGATTGGTATTGGTTTGGGTAAAACTATTTTACGGGCCGAGGTTGCCGCTGTGGTCGCATTGGGAAAGTTGATTAAATAATATGAGTGTACGCATCGCAAAGTTTATCGCAGATTGTGGGGTCGCTTCACGGCGTGGGGCGGAAAAACTGATTGCAGATGGGGCGGTGCAGATAAATGGGAATGTTATCACAGACCCTGTACACTTTGTGGACGAAGGCGATATTGTTTTGGTGAATGGCAAACCAATCCAGGCACGTGAAAACACAGAACTGTATGCATTTCACAAGCCGTTAAATGTTATGACAACGGCACATGACCCAGATGGACGGAAAACGGTCTATGATATTTTGGGTGATGAATATAAACACCTGAGATACGTGGGACGTTTAGATTATAAGACGACGGGGTTGTTGCTGATGACAAATGATGGGGCATTGGCACGAAAACTGACATTGCCGGCATCGAATATTCCACGTGTTTATATCGCAACAGTTAATGGGACAAATCGTTCGGGACTGGACCGGGCCAGACGTGGTATCACCGTTGATGGAATTAAATACGCACCAATGAAAATTGACGTGATGGAAAATGGCGATTTGCGGGTTATGGTGACCGAAGGAAAAAAGAACGAAGTAAGAATTGTTCTGCGGGCATGTGGATGTCCTGTACGTAAATTACACCGTATTTCATTCGGGAATATTCAGTTGGGAAAATTGCCGGCTGGAAAAATTATTAAAATCACACAGAAAACAATTGACGAATTGATAAAATCTCTTTAACATTCAAGTAAATGGAAGGGAGATTTATATGAAAAAAACACCTGCTAAGAAGAAAGTTAATACAAAAAAAGCCCAGGTTTCTGCGGCAAAAAGCACTGTTAAGCCAGTTGCAAAAAAGACATGCATGCATCCATGGTCTTTGTCTATTTATGTGTATTGGTTTATCATTTTGTTCTTTATCGCATCAACATTCTATATTCTGGGACGTGCACACAATATGCCAAAACTGACAGATGACAGTGCAGAAGTCACAGAAGAAGTCTTGAAGATGGCAGAAGATTATTACAAAAGCGGCGAACAAAAATTAGTCGCAGGTAATATCGAAGAAGCAATCGCAGATTTGACAACCGCTATTGACAGCAATGCTGCAACCGTCAGCACATACACACTGCGTGGTGAAGCATATATGCAGATGGGCGATTATCGCAACGCAATGGCAGATTTCGACAAAGCAATCGAAATTGACCCAACATATTCTGTGGCATATTATGACCGTTCTTTGTTGAACACACGTTTAGAAGACTATAATGCAGCACTGAACGATATCAACAACGCAATGGCAGCAGAAGCCAAGAACCCATCATCTGTGTTGGCATCACGTGATATGTATGCAAAACGTGGTCGTTTGAATTTGTGGCTGAAAAACTGGGAAGGTGCAATTGCAGACTTTACCAATTCTTTGGCACGTCCAAACGGTGTTGTGACACCAGACGTTTATGCAGAACGTGCAGAAGCATACACAGCAATGGCAATGTATAACGAAGCAATCGCAGACTATACATCCGCTGTGCGTGTTATTTCTGAACAGATTCAGGGTTTGACAGATATGAACGACCGTGAACGTTTGTCTGCACAGGCAATGAATTATTTCGAAAAATCTGCAGCATTGAACCTGAAACAAGGTGATATCGCATCTGCAAAAGATGATTTGAATTCTGCACGCACAATCGCAGCAGCATTGGCAGATGAAGAAACAATCAGCAGACTGGATACACTGATTGCAGATTTGAATAACATGTAAAAAAAGCAAACAACAAAAAACGCCTGTTTGGGCGTTTTTTTATTCATTATTTATCATCGTATGGGTTGTCAGCCTTGTCATATTCGATAACAATTGGCAGATGTTCCCATTCCAATGCCGTCGCCAATCCACGGCGTAAATATCGGGTATAAGATTCTGGGATATCAGATGCACCGCCAACGTTAATCGTTATCTTCATTGGATGACGACCGGTTTGACGCGCAAACTTAATCTTCATGGGGCGTTTCAGGCGGGACATAGGTGGCTGGCGATCGGCAACCAGTTTTTCAATGATACGATTAATTAAACTGGTTGGGGCCTGGGCCATGGAAATATCCCACTGTTGATAAATACGTTTGAACAAATTCTGGACACCGGTGCCCTTTTCCGCAGAAATCGCCAATATCATTGGTTTAATAATCTGGTGGAATGAATTTGAAAACTGATGCTTTAATTTTAATAATTTTTCATCACGTTCGGCCGGATCTATCAGGTCCCACTTGTTCAATGCAACGCACAAGATTTTACCGGCATCGTAAACACGGGCGGCAATCCCCAGGGCCTGGTTTTCAATATTGCGGGTGGCATCAACGACCAAGATTACAACGTCTGCCTTATCAATGGCGTCCAATGATTTTAATGCAGACAATGTTTCAACGTCGTCGGTTACGCCCGCTTTGCGACGAAGGCCCGCAGTATCCATCAACAAAATGTCACGACCATAGAAATGGGTTGGGATTTTAACTGTATCACGGGTAATCCCAGGGGCATCACGTACAATTTGACGATTTTCGCCCAAAACACGGTTCACAAATGTGGATTTACCAACATTAGGCTGGCCCAGGACGGCAATTTTTATACGTGCATCTGGGGCAGATTCTGGGACGGTTTCGTTTGCGGTGTCGCCTGCGATTTTATCCAGAAATTCATAAATTTCATCAAAGCCACGTTTGTGTTCAGCAGAAATCATAACCGGTGCACCAAAGCCCAGTTTATAAAATTCATGTACGTCGCCCACACGTTTGGCAGATTCTGTTTTATTTACCAGCAATAAAACCGGTGCACGTGTTTTACGACGAACTAATTTTGCCCATTCCAGGTCTTCGTTCGTTAAGCCAACACGACCATCGACCACAAACAAAATGGCATCTGCCCGGGATACGGCATCAATTGCCATATTGGTTGAATCTGATGCAATGCCAGATTTGGCATTTTCCAAGCCGGCCGTGTCCATAATCTGGTATGGACGGTCGCAAAATACGCCACCAATACAGTCACGTGTCACACCCGGCCGGTCATGAACCAGCGCATCACGTGTTCCCGTCAGGGCATTAAATAATGTGGACTTGCCAGTGTTTGGGCGTCCTGCTATTGCTATTTTCATCATCATTTTTTCCGTTGATTTTTTATAATTATAGGGCAAAAATATAAATAATCAAATTTTGGGGGTGAAAAATGATTAAGAAAATAAAACGTGCATTTGGACACATTCGTGATGTTATTATTAACCCAAAACGCTATTTCACCAAGATTGTAGCAGACGGAAACATGGAAGAAGCCATGTTCAAAGCGTTTTTGTATGGTCTGTTTGGCGGTTTGTTGGTGTTGGGTATCAATTTATTAACTGGGGCAACATTTACATTGGGCGGAATCTTTTCCGCAGTAATTATTACGCCTGTTTTGGCGGTTGGTGTTCTGTTCGTTATGGGCGGATTATTAATGCTGGTGTCCGAGATTACCGGTGGTGAACGGGACTGGGAAATCGCAATCAAGGGATTGGGGTCTGTGTTCTTTATGTATCCGGTGATATTAGCGTTAAATTCGTTGGCATTTAATTGCACATCGATGTGGATTATCAGTTTGATTGTCGATATTTATGCGTTGTTCTTGTTCTATAACATTGCATTGTATTGTATGCGTGGTAAACGGGGCAGTGTTTTGGCAGTTATTGCGATTATTGCATTATTCTTAATCACAGTATATGCAACAGATTACCGCATGGGATGGTTTATACTGAAAAACAACAGTGCTGCGTTTGCATGTCTGTAATACATATACAAAAAAAAGAAACGCCCAAACGGGCGTTTTTTTATTAGAATGTAATTCGTAATCCAGCCGACAGGAATGGGGTTTTCGAACTGGCCCCCAGGGATATCCAGCCATCGACAAATTCACTGTATTTATAGCGGAACGAACCGATTACCATATTATCGACATAGTTATCAACATCGGCATTCCAAATGCCTGTATCCGACAGCATATATGTCAAAGACACACTGTATTTCAAAACATCATAACTGACCCCGGTGCCAACAACCAGACCATCAGATATTGGACCAATTGGGTTTTCATCGTATATAACACGGGCGGTTGTTCCCCACAGCCAACTGTTATACTGGAAATTCATGCCAGCGGTTAACTGGGCACGCCAATCGGCAGTGACAGATGGTGAATAGACATCTGTGGAAAAGCCGTCTGGATTATCCATAAACGATGCACCAAATGAAAATGCAGATTTTAATTTCCCCGATGGACGGCGAATTTTTAAGCCGGCATCAACTGCAAAATCATAATCATCGGTCAGGCCTGCAAACGACATGCCATATTGCACACCATTATTTGAAGCAGATGCAATATTCATACGCAGTGCAGAACGACCGGTTGTTAATGTGGTATCAGAAATTACCGCCCCGTCTGGGGTTATCAATTTGTGAAATAACGGGCGGTCGTTTATACGCAAACCACCAACGTCGGGCAACCCAACCCCCAATTTGCGTGCAATAGAATCTGTAAAACCGATTTCCATGCGGCCATAGTCACGCAATTGGTAATACGCAAACGCTTCACGCATGAATTTATCGTCATCAATGGCGGTGGCATCAATCGCATAGACCACACCAAACGAATGATTTGAATTTATATCGTGTGAAATCTGGGCACGGACACGCCAATCACCAACAAAATCGGTGGATTCTTCGTCGGTTTGGAATACGCCCGATGTACCATAACCGGTTAATTTTAATGTGGTGTCACCAATATTATACGTCCATGCGTTTGCACCAGACATGCCAACCAGACCCAACAGTATGGCGGCAATTGAAACTGATTTTATATTCATAAATTTATCCATTGATGTTATTTGTTGGCGTCCTGCAATATTGCATCACGCAATTTATTGTATGCACGTTCTTCGATTTGGCGAACACGTTCACGTGATATGCCATATTTCTGGGACAATGATTCCAATGTTGCAACCGGGTCAGACAGACGGCGGGCATGCAATATTTCACGATCACGTTCGGGTAAATTTGCCAAATGTTTACGCAGTAATTCATATCCACGACGTTTGAATTCCAGACGTTCCAGTGTATCTTCGATACTGTCACGATTATCGGCCAGGTTGGACAACATATCGTGCGAATCTTCGTCGTTATGGGCCGGGGCATTTAATGATAAATCACGGGCACCAACACGGGTTGCCATACGTTTAACATCGTTTTCCGGCACATCCAGGTAATCTGCAATTTGTTTGGTCTGGTCGTCGGTCAGATTGTTATCCATAATCCCCAATGCACGTTTGGCACGGGCCAGGTTAAAGAACACACGTTTCTGGTTCGCAGACGTGCCAATTTTTACAATTGACCAATTGTTCAATATTGTTTCATAGATTTCGGCACGAATCCAAAACATGGCATAGGTTGAAAAGCGAAAGCCCTTGTCCGGGTCAAATTTCTGTAATGCCTGCATCAGGCCCATATTACCACTGGCAATCAAATCGCCAACGGGTATCCCATAATTCTTGAAATCATATGCAACGGATACAACCATGCGCAGGTGGCTGGCCACCAGTTTTTCAGCCGCAGACGAATCATGATTTTTTACCCATTGGGTTGCGTATTCATATTCCTGTTCCGCCGTTAATACGGGGAATTTCTGGACATTCTGGATATACTGGGCCAGACTGGTTTCGTCGTTCACGCCACGGGCAGCCACCAGATTGGTGTTTGTTGTTGCCGGTAAAGCGTTCTTGATTTGCTTTTTCATAACTTTTATAGTATAGCAATAAAATAAGAATTATCAAGACAGGAGATTTTGTCATGGCAAATATGTTGGAAAGAAATAAAAACGTTAAACCAGTTAAAAAAACACGTGCAGACTATGCAGAAGATGCACTGTATCGTGAAGTTTGGGAAGAAGTGAATAATGAAAAGACTATGCGATTTATCAAAAAATACTATAAGGTTATTTTAGGTGTCGCAATCGGTATTATGATTATCGCTGTCGGTATTCAAATTGGCGTACGTCACAAGGCCATGCAAAAAATTAGAACAGCAGAACAATATGAAACCGCCATTACAACAATGGACCCTGCAAAAATTGCGGCGGTGGCAGATAATGTAGATGGTGCAACCGCTGATTTGGCTTTGTTCCAGGCATATTTGCTGGACAATGATATTGCAAAAATCGAACAGTTGGCCAAAGATGGAAACACACGTGATTTCCGTGATTTGGCAAAACTGCATGTTATCGGTGCCAAAGGTGATGCAATGACAGCCCAGCAGGTAGAAGAATATTTGTCTGATTTAGATACAAAAAATTCACCATTCTATTACACAGCGGCTTTGACCGTTGCATAGAAATATTTAAGTGTTGGCGACAAAGATACTGCAAACAAATGGTTGGATAAAATTATCAAAGATGACAAGGCACCTGTATCTATTTCAGGGGCCGCACAGGCATTAAGATAATTACCCAGGGGGGATTTGCAGATGAAACGCATTTTGGCAATTATTTTAGGCATCATGGCCGTTGCGGCATGTGATAAACATGACCCGATTTTGCCAGGTGAACGCAAGCCTATATTTGATACAGGCACAGTCGAAGTATTAAATAAAACAATCGATACTGATTTGCCAGAAACTGCATTTCAAATGCCAGATGTGGCGTGCAATTATACCCAGGACGCATCAAACGTTATTTGGGACGGCGAACGCAAGATTTTCAGCGGATTTCCAACAAACAACAGTGTAAAAAGTAATCAAAAACCAATATGCAGTGGGAAATACGTATATGCGGGATTGACCACAGGCGAACTGGTCAAGGTTAATCCAAAAACACGCCAGATTGTTTGGATTGCTGATATCTATCGTGGCAGCAATATGACCGGTGGTGCATCGGTGTTGGATATTGTGGCACCAATTGTTGTGCGTGACAATTCTGTGTATGTGGGTGGTCTGGGGGATGCATTTTGTGAAATAAATGCAAATTCCGGTGATAAAAAATGGTGCGTAAATATCAGCGTGCCGGTTGCATTTGAAATTGTTGATAATGTTGGCTATGTTGCGGCATCTGATAATTATCTGTATGCGGTCAATTTACAAAACGGAAACGTTTGGTGGCGAACCCAGATTGACACAGTTGAAAAACCAACGTACCAAGATGGTAAAATCATTGTTCGCAAGCAAAAGTTTAATGCAAAATCAGGAAAATAAAAAAATCCCCAAAACGGGGATTTTTATTATTTACGCAGACCCAATTTTTTAATCAGTTCTTCGTATTCAGCGGCATTGCGTTTTTTGATGTATGCCAACAATTTCTTGCGGCGGTTAACCATCAACAACAGACCACGTTTTGAATGGTTATCTTTGTGATTAGCCTTCATATGTTCTGTCAAATTGCGAATGCGTTCTGTTAAAACTGCAACCTGGGCAGCGGCGGAACCGCCGTTGTCTGTATCAGTTGTTTTATATGCTGAAATCAATTCAGCTTTTTTTGCTTTTGTTACGGACATTTTATTTCCTTTTTTGTTTTATATTGTTCGTTTGGGCCGTAAGTCACCGTCCGTTATCATGCCAATCCCGATAAATGTTTTATCGCAATAAACACGGGTCAGACCGTCCGGGCCACACGTTTTGATAAAGCCACCATTTCGATAGAAATCAGCATCTTTATCGTTCAGATTCGTGACCGGAATGTCCCCCAGTCCAGAATCAATTGGTTCCAAGAATTTCTTGAAATCGCCACCATTATTAAACAGATTTTCTAAAAAATCAAGTTTTACGGCATTTTTTAGGCCGAAACCATTGGTTTGGGTACGGCGTATCATAGAAACAGTGCCAAATGTGCCGCATAATTGTGCAATATCACGCCCCAGACTGCGAACATAGGTACCACGGGAACAACGGGTTCTAAAATGCCAAACGTCGCCGTCCAGCCCCAAGAATTCCAATTCATATATATGAACCGGTCGTGGTGGAATTTCCAGTGCCCTGCCCCGGCGGGCGGCATCGTATGCACGCACACCATCAACGTGTACGGCACTGAATTGTGGCGGGGTCTGCATGATTTGGCCGGTCAATTTTGGCAGTACTGATTTTACCATTTCAATGGTTGGAATAATGTCTGAACGCATGGTTTCGTGGCCGGTGACGTCCAAAGTATCTGTTTCGTAACCAAAGACAACATCGAACAGATATTCTTTTTCGTTGGAATTTGCGTCTTCGATAAATGGTATCATTTTGGTTGCATCCCCAATGGCGATTGGCAACACGCCAGATGCCATTGGATCCAGTGTGCCGATATGGCCAAATTTTTTCGTGCCAAACATGCGGGCAATGCGACCGCCGGCGGTTCGGGAAAACAGACCAGAATCTTTGTCCAAGATGATAAATCCAGAAGCCATTTTAATCAAACAGTGTCAGTTGTGGTTTGCTATTCTTGCAATCTGCGATTGCAGGTTGTGGTTTTGGGGCCGGTTCTGGCACAGAAACGGGTGCAGTGGCGGATTCTGGGGCCGGTGTATCCAGTTCGTGCGATTCCAGCGCATTCAGTACACATTCTGCACGTGCAACCACAGATGATGGCATGCCCGCCATACGTGCCACGTGGATACCGTATGAACGGTTGGCAACGCCAGAGACAATCTTGTGCATGAATATGATTTCATTGTTATGTTCACGAACGTCTATGGTCAGGCACGAAACATGATTCAGGCGCCCTGCCCCGGTGCCGACCAATGCGGTTAATTCATGGTAATGGGTTGCAAACAGTGTTCGTGGTTGCAAATTGTCCAGGAATTCTAAGACGGCCTGGGCAATGGCCATGCCGTCGTATGTGGCGGTTCCACGACCAATTTCATCAAATATGATAAATGAACGATTTGTTGCACGATTCAAAATGTTTGCGGTTTCGGCCATTTCGACCATAAATGTGGATTGGCCCGCAGCCAGATTGTCAGATGCACCAACACGACTGAACAATTGGTCGCACACACCGATTGTGGCAGATGTTGCCGGCACATAAGACCCCAGGTGGGCCAAAACGACAATTATTGCGTTCTGGCGCAGGTATGTTGATTTACCCGCCATATTGGGCCCGGTCAGCAATGCAATGGCACGTGCATTCAAATTACAATCATTTTTAACAAAGTTATCCCCACGGATACGCAGCACAGATTCGATTACAGGATGACGACCACCCACAATATCAAACGCACAATCGTTCGTCATATTTGGACGTGTCCAATCATAACGTGATGCAATATCGGCCAGCGCAACCCAAACATCGCCATCGGCCAATAAATCTGCCGTGGACAGCAGACTGTCTGCGATTTGACGAATTTGTTCGATAAAGTTATTTATAATATCGTTTTCAATGGCAGATGATTTTTCAGCCGCACTGCGGACATCATTGTCTAAATCAATCAGGCGGCTGGTTGTAAATCGCATATTGCCGGCCAGGGTTTGACGATGGATAAAACCGCTGTCTGGTTTTATCATGTTGTCGGCACGGGTGGATGAAACCTCGATAAAATAGCCAAGGATGTTGTTGTATTTTATCTTTAATGTGGGAATGCCGGTCTGGGTGGCATATTCGCTTTGCAGGGCGGCAATTGTTTCTTTGGCACCGTTGGCCAATCCACGCATATTATCCAGTGCAACATCAAAACCCGAACGAATTACACCGCCATCACGGAAAAATGTTGGTAATTCATCGGCCAATGCGGAACGCAATCCCAATGCCAGATTATCGTGCGTATCGATTGATGAAAAACGTGCACCCATTTCCGGATCCAGACGGTACGCCATTGTTTTTGCCATTGGCAATTGATTCATAAAATCAGAAATATTACGCAAATCACGTGGTGTGCCACGGCCAGATAACAAACGTGACAAAGAACGGCCGGCGTCGGGAACAGATGTTAATAAACGTGATAATGCAGATGCAACGTCTGGGTTGGAGATAAAGTGTGCAATATGATTCTGGCGTTTTTTAATTTCATTTATATCACCCGATAAAGAACGCAAATACGAACGCAATTTTCTGGCACCAGCCGCTGTTTTTGTATTATCCAGTACATCCAGCAGGCATGACCCACCATCGTTAATTGGGGCATCTATTTCCAGACTGCGCCACGTGGCAGAATCTATTAATAACTGGGCCCCTGATTTAAATTCGTGTGGGGTGCGGAATGTTATTGGGGCATCACGCTGGGTATTAAACAGATAGCCCGCCAATAAACATACTGCATTGGCGACATTTGTTGGCATTAAATCAGAACGCATCGCCCCACCGAATACACGGGAAATAATTTGTTCAATGTCTGTGCGTATGTATAATTTTTCAAACACAGGCGTTGTTTTGAAAATATCACGCAGTTGTAAAATCTTGTCCTGTTCGGCAGATGAAAACGGATAGATGATTTCAGCCGGCGACAGGCGTACCATATCGTCCAGAATGTCTGCGGTTTTGCCAACGAAAAATTCACCTGTGGAAATATCACAGCCAGCAATGTCAAACATGCCGCCAGCCATTGGCATTACCGCCACCAGAAAGTTAGAATTCTTGGGTGTCAGCAAATTTTCATCGGTCAATGTCCCAGGTGTTAAAACACGCACAACACGGCGTTCAATAAATTTATGGCCACGGGCCTTGGCCTGGGCGGGGGTTTCCATTTGTTCGACCAATGCAACCTTGTGCCCGGCACGAACCAAGCGGCCAAAATAATTGTCTGCGGCGTGCCATGGGATACCACACATTGGAATATCAGCACCGTCGGCATCTGTGCCACGTGCAGTCAAAACCAACCCCAGTGCAGTACTGATTACCCGGGCATCTTCAAAGAAAGATTCATAAAAGTCCCCCAGGCGAAACATCAACAGTGCATCTGGATTTTCAGCCTTCATATCCACATACTGTTGCATAACGGGGGTTAATTTACTTTTTTCGGCCACAATACAATCCGTTTTTGTATAAAATTACTGGTTCGCGGAAACTTTTAAAGTTTCGATTTTCAGTTCGGCTTCTTTTAACAATTGTTCACAATATGCCTTTAATTTAACGCCCTGTTCGTATGCCGATACAGAATCTGCCAATGGCAATTCGCCGGATTCCATTTTTTTGACCAATTCCATCAATTGTTTATAGGCTTCTTCGAATGATAATTTGTTTTCTTCCATAATATTTCCCCAATGATTTGTTTCAGGTCCAGATTACAAAAATTATTTCCGTTTTGCAAGGGGGTGATAAATTTTATATTTTTGTGGAAAGCCCAAAAATATCAAGGTATAATTACAGTGTGTAAAGTTTTTTACACGGGGCTTAAGCACCCCTTATCAAACCGCCAGCGAGTGGCGTAAAAAACTCCGCCAAAATGGTTGGAGTTGTGTGAATAACCAATAAACACAGCAATTTGTTTGATAATTGTGCTTAACCTCCAACCGCTTATGATTTTCTGGGCGGTTTTTTATGATAAAAAATGTGGAGTATAACATGCACCGTTGGACCCAGAAAAATAAATACACCAAGCAGGAATTAGAAGAATTAGTTGCGAACCTTCACCTGGCACTGGTACCACTGGTTCATCAGACCGAGGCCGTATATCATGCGTATATAGAAAAAACACTGAATAAATATAATACAAAAAAACGCCCGTGATGGGCGTTTGATTATTTTGCCGGTGCAACAATGATTGATTTTGTGCGTTCGTCTGGCTTTGATTTAGATTCCATGGTACCACGGTCACCAATCAATTCCATAATACGGGCAAATAATTCTGGAACAGCATCTTTGCCACGTGCCAGAACCTTTTTAGAACCACGGGTCATAACAGCAATTTTAACCTTGTTACCTTCGCCCAGGAATTCTAAAACCTTTTTCAATTTGATGTTCAAATCGTTTTCTTCGATGAATGGTTTTACCCAAACTTCTTTCATTTCGATTTGTTTTTGATTCTTGCGTGCTTCGGATGCGCGCTTTTTCTGTTCGTATTTGAATTTGCCATAGTCCATAATTTTTGCAATTGGTGTTGGACCATTGGCGTTGATTTCAACCAAATCCAAACCTAAATCTGCCGCCATTGCAATTGCGTTCGCAGTTGGCATTACGCCAAGATTCTGGCCTTCGGCAGAGATTACCTGGACGGATTTAGCAAAAATCCGATTGTTCATACGTGGACCGGCATCCCGGCGATTATCACGATTTAATGTTGGTCTAATTGTAGGCTCCTTTGTAAGACTCTGACCAAGATTATTGACTATATTTCGGGACTTTTCAACATTTTTTCTGCAATTTGCAATGCATTCCATACATCACGTTTGGCCGCAGGCTTTAACAACAGATAATTTGGATGATAAATTGGAATCAGTTTTGCACCGAATGACGTGTCATTCACAGAACCGTGTGATTTACCCAAATTCACCGATGCCAGTTCCATTGCCGGTAATGTTCCCAGCGTTAAAATTAGACGTGGTTTTAATAATTCCAGGGCCTTGTTCACGAATGGACGTGCCATTTCCAGTTCGGTCGCAGATGGCGAACGGCCGCCCGGTGTACGCCAGAACAACATTGGCATAATAGACACATTTTCACGGGACATAGATATCGCCGCCAACATTTTGTCCATTAATTCACCCGCAGGACCAGATAAAATTCGACCCGATGCATCATCGTCTGCACCCGGCATGTCGGTTATAATCAACAGACCATTTGGCGTTGGGGCAACGTGTGGTGGCACTGGATTTGTGGCACCGGCACGTAATGGGTGGTTAAATTCGCAAATCATGCGTGACAAAGATGCCATATCTGTGGGGCGCATTGCCATAGATTCTATTGTTTCCATTGATATGGTTTGAATCGGTGCAATTGGTGGTACAACACACGTTGAAACACGGCCCGGCGTTGCGGTTTCAATTGGCGATACTGTATTAGATGCCGGCACATTTGATGCCATGGCGGCAGCCACCGCAGCCGCACGTGCCAAGGGCACATCCGTTATTTCCCAACGGACACCCGCCAATTCTAAATCACGTAATGCACTGTTTCCCATTTTTGTAAAAAACCTTGATTTTTCAAATATCGTGTTATAGACTAAACCACGTAGAACAGAAATTCAAGGGAGTAATTTTATGAAAATGAAAAACTTTGCAGTATTAGCCGGCGTAGCAGCTGTTTTGGCGGCATGTGGCGGAACTTCAAACATCGTAGAACCAGCAGATTTGAACGAACAGCGTGTTTTCTTTGCGTTCAATTCATCTGAAATTGATCAGCCTGCACACGACCACCTGTTGGGCCAGGCATTGTATATGAAAAACCACGAAGATGTTAAAATCCAAATCGCAGGAAACTGTGACGAACGTGGTTCAACAGAATACAACTTAGCCTTGGGTGCAAAACGTGCAAACGCAGCAAAAGACGTTATCGTGAACGAAGGTATCGAACCTGCACGTATTTCAACAATTTCATACGGTAAAGAACGTCCATTGGTCCAGGGTTCTGGTGAAGAAGTTTGGAAATGGAACCGTAACGCAACAACAACTGTTAAATAATATCAGTTTTGTTTGAATTTATACGCCCCGTTTGGGGCGTTTTTTTGTTTTGTGACACACAGTATTGACAAAGGCTGTTTTTGTGCTATAAATACAGTATGTCAAATATCACAAATATTTTTAATAATGCTGTGGATAAAATCCTGCCGATTGGTGGGGTTGTGCGTAATTTTAAATATGCTGTTGTATTCAAAACAACACATTGGTGTTGGTATAACTGTCCACATTGCTGTGAAAACGCAGGTGCACACAGACCACGTGAATTTATGCCAGAAGGTGTTATTAAATACTATATAGACCAGGTAGCCAACGATCCACTGTTTTGCCAAGATTTCGTGCTGACCGGTGGGGAAATCATGGCATCGTATAAGTTCGGCCCTGAAAACTATGTGCCAAATATTATGCGACACGCAATAGAATCTGGGGCGGGCGTTGACATCAAAACAAATGGTGCATGGGTGCGTACACCACTGAAAAAGCAGATTATTAAAGATTTCAAAGATATTGCACGTCAATATCCAGCCCATATTTCTAAGTATCAAATTTCATTATCGGTTGATACATATCACCCAAATGCAATTGAAAATAATCACGAAATTATTCGTGAATTGGCAAAATGCAAAAACGGCAGAATTCTGGTGCATTTATCTGGGTTTAATGACCAGACAGATGTTATGCAAGGTTTTCTGGCCAAATTAGCAAATGATTCAAGGTTAAATTTAGTTCCTGCTATGATTGCACGACAAAACGGCAACGGAATTCCAGTTATCGCCGTTAATGACGGGGCGGTCCTGCTGCGACCATCGGCGGATGCACAATTATTCGACGGGGGACGTGCAGCCAATTTACCAAACGCACGTCATATCAGACACCCACAGTTTAGTTTTATGATGAATGATGGGACAATTCTGGTGGCATTTGACACGATGGGATTTGTGACACTGGGCGAAAATTCGGGGCGAAAAATTCACACAACATGGCGTAATCCAGATGGCACCCCACGACCATTTGTCGATATAAAACGTGATTTGATTAAATCTGCCCGATATGAAGAAATTCGTCAGCGTATGATAGACACAAAACGAATTTTTATAAAATAATAAAAAAACACCGGCAAAAGCCGGTATTTTTATCAACATTAAAACAGTCCAAAATTTTCAACAAAATTGCCGGCATTTGCCGGCTTTTTTCAACATTTTTTTACAAATGTGTGATTTTTTCAACCAATTCTTGTAATTGGACACGGGTCGCAAAAGACAATGTTATTTGCCCCGCCCCACCCCGACGTTCGGTCAATTTAACCGGCACATTCAGGGCTTTTTTCAGGCGTGCTTCGATATCACGCACGGTTGCAACATCCATTGTTTTTTGAACATGCGTGCGACGTGATGCGGAACGTGGGCCCTGCTTTACCAAAATTTCGGTTTCTGCGACCGATATTTTGTCGGCGATAATTTTATGTGCCAATTCTTCGGGATTTTCTGCGACTGCAATTGTACGGGCATGGGATGCGGATAAATCACCCTGCTCTACCAATGATTTTACGGAATCAGGCAATGATGTTAAACGCAATGAATTACGGATATAACTTTCTGATTTACCAATTAAACGCACAACGTCCGCCAATTCATAATCACAACTTTCCATCAAGTTTTTATACGCATTGGCTTCTTCGATTGGGTTCAGGTTTTCACGCTGGACATTTTCAATCAGTGCAATTTCCATTGCGTTTTCATTGGTCAATGTTTTTACCAACGCCGGAATTTCTGTCAGGCCCGCCAATTTAGATGCACGATAGCGACGTTCGCCAGCCACAATTTCGTACATATACGGACGATTTTGCACCGTACGCAGCAAGATTGGCTGTAAAACGCCCTTCTCTTTTATAGATGCGGCCAAATCGTTTAATTCGGCATCTGTGAATGTTTTACGTGGCTGATCCGGATTTGCACCGATTTGAACCAATGGGATTTGTTTCACAATTACACGTTCACCACCGGTCAAAACACTGATATTCGGGATTTCACCCATTTCACTTTTTAAATCGGCCAATCCACGCCCCAATCCAAATTTAGGCGACATTTATACCCCCTTCGGTTCGTTGTACAACCTCGGTCGCGACACGCAGATATGCCTGGGCACCGGGCGATTTGAAATCATAGAACAATGCAGGTTTTCCGTGGCTGGGTGCTTCGGAAACACGGACATTGCGTGGAACAACCGTTTTAAACACAATGTCACCAAACGTTTTGCGAACATCTTCGTCAACAGCATGTGTTAAACCATAACGTTTGTCGTACATAGTCAACAACACACCCAAAACTTCCAGATTTGGATTCCATTTCTGTTTCACTGTTGTAATTGTTTGCATCAACTGCTGGATACCTTCGAGGGCAAAGAATTCGCACTGCAATGGCACGATAACAGAATCCGCAGTCGTCAATGCGTTTAATGTCAACATACCCAATGCCGGCGGACAATCCAGCAATATATAATCATAATGTTCCAAAATTGGTGCCAATGCGTCACGCAAACGATATTCGGCATTTTCCATACCCTGCAAATCTAAATCCAGCCCCGCCAAAGCCTGGGATGACGGCAACAAATGCAAACCAGGGACCGCCGTTGATAAAATATTATCCGCCGCATTTGCACACCCCATAATTACACCATATGCACTTTGTTGATGGGACGCACGTACAAAACCCAAACCGGTCCCGGCATTACCCTGGGAATCCAAATCAATTAATAAAACACGTTTTTTTATCGCTGCCAGCGATGCACCTATATTAATAGCGGTTGTTGTCTTACCTACCCCGCCTTTTTGATTCGCAAAAGCTATAATTCTTGTCATATTCCCTTTCCTGATATTACGGTTTAACCGTATAAAAAGCATTCGATTCGGTCAAGGGTTTTATTTGCACAATATTTTTTCAACTAAAATCAATATACTATTTTTTGTTTCACATGAAATAATTTATAAAAACACACGATTTTTTCAACAACAAAAGACCGGCACACACCGGTCTTTTTTAACATTTTTATAAAAAACGCAATTTTTTCAACAATTTACACAGTATTTCATATGAAATTACCGGTATTTTTCAACAATTATTATAAATCCATCACCTGTTTTTGACGGTACCAATTTATAATCAAAGTGATATTTGCGTTTTGCATCGGCAATTTCGGTTTCTATTTCCCGGCCTTTTAATAAAAAAAGCCGGCTTTTTGTTGTGTGAACATAATCCAAAATCTTGGTCAGTGATGCAAAAGCACGTGCCGTGAATACTAAATTGTCATTTTTGGCCGACAAATCCCGGACAAAGTTTTCAACACGGCCATGATAAATTGTTAAATTATCCAGGGACAATTCCTGTTTTACGGCGGTTAAAAATGCTACTTTTTTTCCAATCGATTCTATACAGGTGACACGCCAACCCAAAATAGCCAGCACAATCCCAGGAAATCCGGCACCAGAACCCAAATCCGCAATTTCAACATCACGGGGCAAAATGTCCGCCAATTGTGCAGAGTCTGCAAAATGGCGATTTTCGATATCGGTCAGCGTGCTGGGGGCGACCAAATTCATCTTGGTCGACCATTCCCGAAGCAGGGCTGCATATCGTTCAAATTTGACTTTATTATCCATAAGCGGTATTCTAGCATAACCATGAAGAAAATTGAAAGTTTATTTATCGGTGTGGGTCTTGTTGCCGTTATAGCGGTACTGGGCGGGGGAATGTGGTCATATTTTTCCGCACCACAAACACCAGCGCAAATAGAAGTGCCAGACAGCCGTTTTGGTAATTTCTTGGCGGCACAGCATGCCGTTTATGTTAACGATTTTGATAACGCGATGCGTTTTACAGAATCACTGAGTGAGACGCAATATCAAACCGTTTTGAACACCAAAATGATTTCCGAATTTTTAAGCGGAAATATGCCAAAAGATGCCGCATTATTAGAAGAAGAAAAGAATGCGGCGGCACGTATTATTTACGATGCATATCTGGTCGGGCAGGGCAAATGGAAAGAATTACACAACAGACATAAAACAGATACTGTTGCGATGTCTTCGCCGTTGCGTATTTGGTCTGCAATTGCAAACGACTGGCGCTCCAATACATTTAAATTTATTGACGGTTTGCCAACAAATGATTCATGGAAATCATTCGTTCGTGGCCAGATTTACGCCGAATTGGGTGAACATGACAAGGCCGCTGAGCAATTCGATAATGTTAATACAGACTTTATGAATATTAACGATTATCTGTATATAATGTCGTTCTATACACACCATGATATGCCGGAAAAAGCCGATGGATTAAAGCGTGATTTTACAGCACGCCCAGGCGGCATGTTTATGCATAAATATGACAATATTCCAGATTGGTCTTTGTACCAGGGTTATGCAAACCAGTTGGCATTTAACATGCTGCAAACTGTATCCCATACCCAGATTATGATGTATTCTGATTTGGCGATGCTGTTTTTGCGTTTTGCCCAGATTACGGCACCAGAATTCAGCAAAAATAACGATGCGTTAAATTATTATATTGGTCAATTTTTCTTTAATAACATTGGGGATTGGAAAGGGCAATTCGATAAGATTTCCGCTGACAGTCCGTTCTTTTTGTTCGCACAACTGCGCAAGGCTGAAAAAAGCGGGGATATGGATAAATTGAACAAAATAATGAAAAACCATCCGCTGTTTGTGCCAGCGGCAAACGTACTGATTGGCCATTATATCAAGACAGATGACCGACGGGCGGCATTACGTGTTGTTAACCGTGCGTTGCGTGATGAAAACATTAATGATTATGGCACTGCGTTCTTTTTAAAGAGCAGGGCACAAATACATTTCGCATTCGGGAACCTGAATTCTGCACAAAGCGATTTGAACGCAGCATCAAGTATCACGTTCCCAGATGCAGAAATTTTGTCTTTACAGGCAAAAATATGGGCATTGCAAAATCGTGAAATTGAAAACGCATACGATTATGCAATGTCTTTGGTAAAACAAAATCCAACAGATGTTATGGCATGGGATACACTGGCAACTGTAATCCATGCACGAGAAGGCGTTGACGCCGCATTAGAGGTATTAGAGAGAGTCGGTGAAGTATCTGCAACATGTTCTTCTTTGTTTGAACAACTGGGGGATTTGTACAGTGAAAAAGAACAGAACGACAAGGCACGTGATGCGTATCTGCGTGCGATTGAATTGTCTGATGATGGATTGGTTGTCGTTCCGTTTATAGAAAGGAAAATAAGGAATTTAAAATGAAAGTAGGTGTTATTGGGGCCGGTGCATGGGGCACCGCACTGGCAATCGTGTCCGCCCAAGGTGGGGCAGATGTTGTTCTGTGGTCGTATGATGGTGAATACAAACATTTTGAATGTGCAGGCGTACCAGAAAACATGAAATTAACCGCAAACATGGACGATTTAAGCGATGCAGATGCGTGGTTGATTGTGACACCGGCCGCATTTTTCCGCGAAACTTTGGCCAAGGCTACAAATTCATATAAGGGCCAACCAATTATTATCTGTACCAAAGGGGCAGAACGTGAAACCGGTGCATTTACATCTGAAATGCTGCACGATGTTTTGCCACAATGTCATGAATTTGGTGTGCTGTCGGGGCCACAATTTGCAGCCGAGGTTGCATGTGGCGTTCCCACAGGTTCAACACTGGCCGGGACAGAAAGTGCACGCAAAATTGGCAAGCAGATTTTGAATAAACTGTATATCGAAGAAAGCGATGATGTTATTGGTGCAGAAATGTGCGGCATGGGCAAAAATGCAGTCGCACTGATTTGCGGATACAACAGCATTGCCGCCCAGGGCGAAAACGACCGTGCAATGATATTCACACGTGCATGGAACGAAGTAGTGGAACTGGGGTTGGCAGCTGGGGCCAAAGAACGTACATTTTTACGTCTGTGTGGAATAGGGGATTTGTTTTTGTCTGCAACATCTGCAACCAGCCGAAATTACGCAGGTGGTATGGCGATTGCACGTGGCGAAGAACCGGCCGGCACAGTCGAAGGATTGTTTGCACTGAACGGTTTAATTGAACGTGCAAAAACATTAAATGTTGCAACCCCTGTTTTGATTGAAATGAAAGAAAAAATGGGTTTGTAAAAATTGCAATAAACCAATAAAAAAACACCGGCAAATGCCGGTGTTTTTGTTTAATACATTGTCTGCAAAATGTGTTTATTTTTATCCAGACTGGATAACATTTTACCACAACCACACGCAACGCATGCCAATGGATTATCAACCAAGAAAACAGGTAATCCGGTTGCAGCACGGATAGCGGCATCCAAACCACGCAACATTGAACCGCCACCAGTCATCGCAATACCCAGATCTGCGATATCGGCCGACAATTCAGGTGGTGTTGACTGTAGGGCCTGGTGTACGGTGTCAACGATTTTTGCCACAGTTTGGGCCAGGGCAGATGCAACCTGAGATTCTGTGATAACGGTTTCACGTGGTGTGCCAGACAACAGGTCACGGCCCTTAATCTTCATGGTTAATTCGTTTGCTTTATCTTTTGGCATGATGGCGGTGCCGATTTTCTTTTTAATTTCTTCGGCAGTATTTTCACCAATCAGCAGGTTTTTAGATTTACGAACGAAATCTATGATGTCTGTATCCATCTGGTCGCCAGCGGTACGAACAGCGTTCGAATATACGATACCGCCCAGGGACATAACTGCAACCTCGGTCGTGCCGCCGCCAATGTCCAATACCATTGAACCAACAGGCTTTTCAACCGGCAGACCCGCACCAATGGCCGCAGCGGTGGATTCTTCGACAATAAACACCTTGCGTGCGCCGGCGGCATCGGCCGCTTCTTGGATAGCACGACGTTCCACCTGGGTTGCACATGATGGCACACAAATAATAATCAAAGGTGCCGCCAATGGGTTTTTACGGTGAACCTTGCGGATAAAGTATTTAATCATTTCTTCGGCAACTTCGAAGTCTGCGATAACACCGTCACGCAATGGACGAACCGCAGTAATTGTGCCGGGTGTACGACCAAACATCTGTTTCGCTTCGGCACCAACAGCCAAAATTTCTTTGCGTCCCAACAGGCGGTTTTCAGCCACCGCAACAACAGACGGTTCGTTTAATACCAAACCACGTCCTTTGACATAAATAAGTGTGTTTGCCGTACCAAGGTCAATCGCCATGTCGGCAGAGAAGAATTTCATCAACCAATTATACATTTTTCGCCCCTAGCCATAAATAATTATTCATATGTTCATTGCACTATAAAACGGCAGTTGCTAAAAATCAAGGTTCCAACGTAAAAAAATATGCTTTTTATTTGATTTTCTGTAGATTCTGCTATTATAGGGTACATGCGAGATACAATAAAAAAACATGAACACTTTGTTATGGGCGACAATGACCCCATCGCACGCAATGCGGGGTTTGTTGTGCGTGCAAAAAAAACACTGTTTCCGGGGGATGCCAGATATGGCCTGATTGCGTCAAAGCGAACATTCAAGTTGGCGGTGGACAGAAATCGGGCAAAACGGTTATTGCGTGAATGGATTCGCCATAACGAAAAAAAGTTATTACCAGATTTAGACTATGTGTTTATTGCACGGCGTGCAATACTGGGGTACGAACGTGATCAGGGAATTACTGCAATGTCCAAGGCGTTGCATTGGATTGCAAAATCAGTAAAAGATGCCCAATAATTTCAATTTTATCAAAAAAACTGCAATGGGGTTGGTACGCATGTACCAGGTCTGTATTTCACCATTTATCGGTGGGCAGGCTGCGTGTAGATTTACCCCGACATGCAGCGAATACACACGCCAGGCAATCGCAAAATACGGCGTAGTTCGTGGAACAATTTTGGGTATAAAACGCATCAGCAGATGCAGGCCAGGTGGCGGGTGTGGATACGACCCTGTCCCTTGACAAGTTGCATCATTGTGATAGAATTATAAGACGAGTGGTAAAAAAATTAAAAGGATTAATATTATGTCATTTCGTGCAACTGTAGAATCTATGTCAAAGATTATGGATGATATGGGTATTACAGAACTTGATTTAGAACGCCAATTTTTGTTCGGCGTTTACCGCAAACATATTCACCTGTCTAAACAACAGGGAACAACAGTTGCAATGCCAAACCTGCCGATGGCAGAGGGAAAAGATACAGTTTCTGAACCTGCAAAAACAATCAATGGTTATGCATTAAAATCGCCAATGGTTGGGGTTGTTTATTTGGCACCAGAACCAGGTGCAAAGCCATTTACAACAGTTGGCACACAAATCAAAGCAGGGGACACAGTCGCATTGGTCGAAGCAATGAAAACATTCAATCCAATTAAATCTGACAAAGATGGGGTTGTAAAAGAAATCTTGGTTTCAGATGGCCAGGCCGTTGAATTCGATCAACCGATTATTGTTATTGAATAAAAATGTCACAAATAAAAAAAGTTTTAATTGCCAATCGTGGCGAAATTGCGTTGCGTGTTATTCGTGCCTGTCGTGATATGGGTATTCGAACCGTCGCTGTTTATTCAACGGCAGACCGTGATGCAATGCACGTTCAATTGGCCGACGAATCTGTATGTATCGGGCCAGCGGTGGCACGTGAATCTTACCTGAACGAATCTGCAATTTTGACGGCTGCGTTGCTGACCAATGCAGATGCAATTCACCCAGGATATGGATTTTTATCCGAACGGGCAGACTTTGCACGCAAGGTTGAACAGCACGATATGATTTGGATTGGGCCTGCACCAGATATGATTGAAAAAATGGGCGACAAGGTTAATGCAAAACGCACCGCCATTGAATGCGGATTGCCAGTTGTCCCAGGGTCCGAAGGTGCCATTGAAACATTAGAATCTGCATTAGAATGGGCCGAAAAAATTGGTTATCCAGTTATGTTAAAGGCCGCCGCAGGTGGTGGTGGGCGTGGTATGCGTCCGGTTGCAAGTGCAGAAGAAATGGCCGAAGCGTTCCAGATTACAAAAACCGAAGCAAAATCAAGTTTTGGTGATGATACACTGTATATGGAAAAATTGCTGATGCACCCAAGACATATTGAATTCCAGGTTCTGGGGGATAAACACGGCAATGTTGTAATCTTTGGGGAACGTGATTGTTCGTTGCAACGCAGAAACCAAAAGGTTATGGAAGAATGTCCAGCCGCTGTTTTAACACAAAAGCAACGTGATGACATGATTGAGGTCTGCAAAAGTGCAGCCAAGAAAATGGGCTATACAAATGCCGGGACATTCGAATTTATGTTCGAAGATGGTAAATTCTATTTCTTGGAAATGAATACGCGTTTGCAGGTGGAACACCCGGTCACAGAAATGGTTTATGGCGTGGATTTGGTTCGTGAACAAATTCGTGTCGCCGCAGGGGAAAAATTGGGATACAACCAATCAAATGTGATTCCAAACGGGCATGCGATTGAATTCCGCATCAATGCCGAAGACCCAGAAACATTTATTCCAAACCCAGGTAAAATTACACTGTATGCGCCATCGGGCGGTATGGGGGTTCGTGTGGACAGTGCGGTTTATACAGGATACACAATTCCACCAACATATGATTCTATGATTGCAAAGTTGATTGTTCACGCACAGAACAGACCGGCATGTATTTTGCGTGCAACACGTGCGTTGGACGAATTTGTTATCGAAGGGGTCAAAACAACAATTCCATTACAACAGAAATTGTTGGCGAACCGTGATGTTAAACAGTTGAAATTTGACAATCATTGGTTGGAAAATTTCTTGAAAAAAGATGAATAAAAATACCGGCATTTGCCGGTGTTTTTTTATATTTTTTATTGCTGAGGCTTGCGATTTTTACGGAATTCTTCCAGTGAAACAACACGGCCTGTATCAGGAACAGATTCATAACGTTCATCCAATGGTAATTCCATATCGTTGTCGGCGGCGGTTTGAGCCTTGTGATGAAAAGACAACATAAAATCGACCGATGGATCTTTGAATTCAACCAGCGCAGAAAACGGCACACGAATAAAGAATGGACGACCATCGAATGTTAATTGAACACCAAATTCTTTGTCAGATACATTCAGGTTGTTATAAGAATACTGTAAAACAATCGTCATGATATCTGGGTAACGCATGCGTAAAAAATCCGGCAAAACAACCCCTGGGTCACGGGTTTTGAATGTGATAAAGAAATGCGTTCCATCACCCAAACCATTAAATTGAGCATGAATCAGGGCATCTTTGACCACTGATTTTAACGCATTATCCAGCAATGTTTGATAATCTATACGTGCCATAATCTTTTTACTCCGTGTGCAGTATATTACTTATTTCCCCGTCTGTGCAAGCAACAAATACAGCATCTGGGACATCACGAAAAACATCGGGGTCCAGACCGGTGGCCCAGACCTGGGCATCGCAAAGCCCCAATTCTGTGAACAGGTTCTGGCGGGCGGTGGCGTCCAGGTGGGCGGCGGCTTCGTCCAATAATATCAATGGGCGGGTGCCTGTTTTTACGTGCAATAATTTTGCATGTGCCAATATCAATTCCAGCAAGACTGTTTTCTGTTGGCCAGTACTGGTTAAATGTGCCGGCAGATTTAATTCATTATTGAACACCCCAAAATCAGATTTATGTGGGCCGTCAACCACCATTTTGTCACCAATCAATTCACGATTATTCGTCAGGTATTCCATATACGCACGTTCACAATCACCGGCACTGCGGCCATCGATAAGCATTTGTTCAATCATACCAGATACAGATACCGCACAACGGGCCAGGAAATAATTCAATTCGCCGGCATACTGGATACGGGCGGCAGATACAGCAACAGCGGTGCCGGCAATCTGGGAATCCAGTGCATTTAGCCAATGGGTGTCTGCACCACTTTTGATTGCGAATGCACGTTCCGACATTAATTTAGACAGACGGGCCGCACGACCAGAATGAGATGGGTCAAAACCAGATACCAATCGGTCAAAAAAAGCACGACGTTCCGATGCAGAATCTACAAACAGGCGGTCTTCACGTGGGGTCAGCCATATCATGCGTAAATGACGTGCCAAATCAGATAATGGGGCATTGTCACCATCTATGCGGGCACGGCGATTGGTGTCGCCACTGTTGAAATATACACAGACATCGGTTTCGTCCGCCAATGTTGCAAAAACAGAAAAACCACCCGACGCATTAAAGCGGGCAATATCGCCCATTGGTGCACCACGCATACCACGATCGCCAGACAACATAGATACCGCTTCTAGGATAGCGGTTTTGCCCGCCCCATTTGGACCAGTAATAATAACATTACGGTGCCCGTATGTTGTGACACGGCATGCACAATGATTTCTAAAATCGGTCAGGCTTAAAATATTTATCATGGGTTGGATGATACAAGATAAAAAACACATCTGCCACAAATAAAAAATCCCCATGCGGGGATTTATTTGGAGGCCTGGGTCGGAATGTTCGCACCCCATACGGGGACGTTGCTAAACGCAACTTGACTCACTATGCGTTTGGCTTCGTGCCGGGCGGGCACTTATGCCCGGCACAAATTCCAACTTATACCCGAACCGATGCCGGTTCAATTCCGGGCCACAAAAAAAATCCCCATGCGGGGATTTATTTGGAGGCCTGGGTCGGAATCGAACCGGCATACAAGGATTTGCAGTCCTCTGCATAACCACTCTGCCACCAGGCCTTAACTGCGTGGCACATAGTAAGCAATTTTTATTTGTATTTCAACTGAAAAATTTTTATACTGCGTTTATAGTGATTTAGAGAGAGTGTTTTATGAGAAAATTATCATTGTTTTTATTAGGAATTCTGCCCTTTTCAGCATGGGCGGCGGGGGATAATTGTGCAACACGAAACACTGTGCCACAAGATGTGCTGAACCTGCCACAGATTATTGAATTGGGTCTGTGCAGAAACCCACAAACCGCATCGGCATATTTGGCGGCAGAATCTGCCAGATTGGCAAAGAATGCAGGATATGCAAATTATTTGCCCAGTGTGAATGCATCTGCATCGGCATCATTGCCATATCGCAACGAAGAATGGGGTGATTGGTCGTATGGGGCATCACTGTCGGCATCTTATTTGATTTTTGATTTCGGCAAACGTTTGTCTGACTTGAATCAATTGGCGGCATCATGGCGGGCCACAGGTTTTGACTATGACGAAAGTGTACAAAACTATATTTACGGTTTGATTGGGTCATATTATTCGCTGTTGAATGCGGATGCAGATGTCAAGTCGGCCGAAATGCTGCAACAGGTGGCTAAAACAGCACGTGATACAGCATCTAAAAAATTCAAGGCGGGTGCTGTTGCCAAGGCCGATGTATTAAAAGCAGAAACAACACTGGCCAGTCGTGAATTGGAATTGGAACGTGCAAAAAACAATCGTGAAATTGCCAAGGGAACTTTGCTGACCAAATTATCTTTTGCAGCAGACCAGGAATTACAGATTGCAGATTTGCCGTCTGAAATTGGTATGCCCCAGGAAACAAAAAGTATAGATGAATTGTTGGCCCAGGCGAAAAAGACCAGACCGGATTTGTTGCGTGCAACCGCCAACAAAGATGCCGCATGGCACAGAAGAAACAGTGCATTTTTGAAAAATTTACCAAGCATTTCTGCATCGGGGTCTTTGTCGTGGAATGACACACCCGCCGAAACATTTGGTGCCGGCCAAGATAACATCAGTGCCAGCATTGGTATTCGTGCGTCTATGCCGATATTCGCAGGTTTTGCGAATGTTTATGGCGTACGCCAGGCCCAGGCAAACTATGAACGTGCCAAAGAACAAGAACGCATGACCCAAGATAATGCAACACTGGACGTGTTCACAGCATATCAAAACTACAAGACGGCACAGACGGTGTTAAAGCAGACAGAAACACTGTTGAAATCTGCAACAGAAAGCGAACGTGTCACATCGGGTATGTATAAAGTAGGGCGGGCGACTATGCTGGATTGGCAGACAGCCCAGTCTGAATTAAACGATGCACAAAAGCAGCACAATGCCGCACGATACGATTTATTCACTAAACGTGCAGCCGTTGCATTGGCAGTAGGAGAAATCAAAGCGGAATTAGAAAGCGAGGGAAAAGATGGCAAATAAAACAAAAAGTAATCAAAAGACATCATTTATCAAACGTGCCGGTGGTTGGATGTGGCGTAAAAAATGGTGGATTTTGGCAATTGCAGCCGTTGGGGCAACATTCATGTTGTTTATGTCGGGTGGCAAAGACAAACCGGGCGAATATGTTTCGGTAAATATTTCACGTGGGGACCTGCGTCAGGTTGTGACTGCAACTGGGGAAATTCAGCCTGTGAATACAGTAAATGTTGGTTCCCAGGTTTCGGGAACAATCGACAAGTTATATGTTGATTTTAATTCGACTGTGAAAAAGGGCGATGTTTTGTTGGAAATCGAACCGTCTGTATTACAGGCATCGGTTGATGAAGCCAAGGCTTCGTTAGACAGTGCAATTTCGCAAAGAAACTTTGCCAAGAACGAATATAACCGCAACAAAACACTGTATGGCGAAGGCTTTATCGCACGTGCAGAAATGGAACAATCACAAACACAATACGAACAGGCAGAACAGTCTGTAAAACGTGCACAATCAACATATGACAGGGCGGTGACTAATTTGGGCTATGCAACAATTGTTTCACCTGTGAACGGCACAGTTATTTCACGCAAGGTTGATGTGGGCCAGACTGTGGCGGCTTCGTTCCAGACACCGGATTTGTTCGAAATTGCAGAAGACCTGTCTAAGATGCAGATTGAAACATCTGTGTCCGAAGCAGACATTGGTGTTATCAAAGAAGGTCAGCCGGTCACATTTACTGTTGATGCGTATCCAACGGAAACTTTCGAAGGGGTCGTTCGACAGATTAGATTGTCACCAACAGTCACTTCGAATGTTGTTGTGTACACTGTGGTTATTGATGTTGATAACACAGATTTAAGATTAAAACCAGGCATGACCGCATTTGTGACAGTTATCATTTCTGAAAAGAATAATGTATGGAAGGCCGCAAATGCAGCGTTCTTGGTACGGTCGTTCACAGGGATTGTTGACGACGAAACAGCAAACGGTGCAACCCCAAAAACACATTTGGTATTGCTGCGTGATGGGGATACGGTTTTGGTGCCATATGAAAAGGGCCTGGTCACGGCGACTGAAACAGAAATTATTTCAGATGATATTCAGCAGGGCGACCGTATTGTCGTTGGGCGTATGGGGACAACAGCCGCCAAAGAAACTAATATGCGTATGAATCCTATGCAGGGCCCAAGATAATAGTGGGGTAATTCCATGAAAAAAGCAGCAGAAACGATTATCGAACTGAAAAACATTAACAAAAGTTTCCCGGTTGAAGTGGGTGGATTTCAACAGGTTCTGTTTGATATAAATTTCAAGGTTAAATCTGGTGAATTTGTTGCAATTATGGGCCCCAGCGGTTCGGGTAAATCAACATGCATGAATATTATTGGTGCATTGGACACACCGACATCGGGGATATACGAACTGTACGGTCAAGATGTGACCGAATTATCGTCTGATGAATTGGCGATTGTTCGTAATGAACATATTGGATTTGTTTTTCAGCAGTTTAATTTGCTGTCTAAACGCAATGTTTTGGACAATGTTATGTTGCCATTGATGTATCGTGGAATGAGCATGGCTGAACGTGAACGACGGGCACGTGAAATGCTGAAACGTGTGGGACTGGAAAAGTTCGAAACATATTTGCCAACACAATTATCCGGCGGTATGAAGCAACGTGTTGCAATTGCACGTGCATTGGCAGGTGACCCAAAATTGATTTTGGCAGACGAACCAACCGGGGCACTGGACAGTAAAATGGGGAATGAAATCCTGAAATTCTTGAAAAAATTAAACAAGGATTTAGGGATTACAATTGTTATGATTACACACGAATTTGATATTGCAAAATATGCAGACAGATTGATTCATATTCGTGACGGAAAAATAAACTATGACGGTAAAATTCCACGCAATGACGATAAACTGTAAACCGGGGATTTTCAAATGAGCATTAATGACATTTTAAAAGAATCATGGCTGTCGATAAGCGGTAATAAAATTCGGTCTTTTTTAACCGTACTGGGGATTATTATCGGGGTTATGGCGGTAGTTATTATGGTGGCGGTTGGTGAAACCGTACAAAAGCAAATTACGGACCAGTTTTCGTCCCTGGGGACAAATACAATTATGATTCGTGCAGGTGCGGCACAGCAGGCCGGCGTGCGTACAGGCAGCAGACAGACACTGACCATAGATGATGCACAATTTATCGCAAAACTGCCCGATGTTATGGCCGTGACACCGGTTCAAAATGGTGCCGCACAAATTATTTACGGAAATAAAAACTGGGGAACATCGATGGTTGGGGTGTACCCAGATTATACAACCGTTCAAAACATTGAAATGGAATATGGAACATTCTTTGATATGTCGGCGGTTAGAAATGCATCTACATACGCTGTAATCGGTCCAGAAACCGCCGAAGAATTAGGAATGAACAAGAACCCCATTGGCGAAGTTATTCGCATCCAGAACACGCCTTTTACAGTTATTGGTGTCACCAAGGCCAAGGGGGATTCTGCAATGGGCAGCCAGGACGATATGGTGTTGGTGCCGATTACGACACTGAAAAAGCGTGTCCAGGGCAGCCGATTCCCAAATTCTGTCCAAATGATTGCATTAAAACTGTTCCAGGATTCTGATAATAATTTGGCGATTGAACAAATTACGGCACTGTTGCGACAAAGACACAGACTGAAAGACGATGCCGCAGATGATTTCCAAATTATGGATATGAAGCAGATTATGGAAACAATGACCACGGTCACAGGGTATATGAAAATGCTGTTGATTGCGATTGCGGCGGTTTCATTGCTGGTGGGGGCGATTGGTATTATGAATATGATGTTGGTATCGGTCGCAGAAAGAACACGTGAAATTGGTATTCGCAAGGCAATTGGGGCACGTGAAAGCCATATCACAATCCAATTCTTGGCAGAATCTATTATGATTTCGTTTATTGGGTCTATGATTGGATTGATATTGGGGGTCGGTTTAAGCCAGGGGGTTGGCCGGGGTATTTTGGGGTACAATGTGCCATTCAGTATTTGGCCGGTCGTATTATCTGTGTCTGTGGCGGTAGTTGTTGGGTTGGCGTCGGGTGTGGTGCCGGCACGCAAAGCGGCAAAATTAAACCCAATCGACAGTTTAAGACACGAATAGGCAGTACGATATTTAATATTTGCTTTTCTGATTTTCTTTGTTATAATCGGGGGGCTTTGGGTGGTTAGCTCAGTTGGTTAGAGCGTTACGTTGACATCGTAAAGGTCGTTGGTTCGAGTCCAATACCACCCACCATACTTCACCAGGGTTTTGTATGGTACAGCCATAAGTTATTGGAATAATATAAAACTATGCGAATGCACAATTAATCTTGTATCAAAAAAACAACGGGAATCAATGGACGCCCCGTTGGCGTCTATTTTTTTTGGAAAAAGGATTTGAAATATGGCAAAGAAACATTTAATTACATCGGCATTACCATATGTGAAT
This sequence comes from Alphaproteobacteria bacterium, assembly GCA_017502865.1. GTDB lineage: Bacteria > Pseudomonadota > Alphaproteobacteria > Rs-D84 > Rs-D84 > Enterousia. The sequence goes on from JAFVUD010000006.1 coordinate 66,788, forward strand.
GGGGAACTGCACCTGGGGCATTTGATTGGGTGCTATCTGCCCAGTGATGTTTACGCACGTTTCTGTCGGGCAATGGGCCGTGATGTGTTATATGTTTGCGGGGCCGACGAACATGGAACACCCGCCGTTGTTGGGGCCGCCGCAGAAGGTTTGCCAATTATCGAATACAATAATAAATACTATGAAAAGCATTTGCGGGCGGTTCGTGACTTTAACCTGTCGTTCGATTTGTATGGGCGTACACACACAGAAAAACAAGAAAAACTGATTCATGATTTGTTCACACGTTTAGACGAACAGGGATTGATTGAAGAACGCGAAACAATCCAGCCTTTTTCCGTTGATGACAATATGTTCTTGGCCGATCGTCAATTGGTTGGTACTTGTCCAAAGTGCGGATATGAAAATGCACGTGGGGACCAATGTGATAAATGCAGTGCAACATACGAAGCAACAGAATTGGTTAATCCACGCAGTACTATTTCAAACAGTTCTAATATTGAATACAGACCAACAAAAAATCTGTTCTTTTTAGCATCCAAGGTAGAAGATGCATGGAAACAATGGTTGGCAGAACATGCACCAAAATGGTCTAAATCGGCCGCCGCAATTGCACGTGGGTGGGCAAACGAAGGGTTGCATGATACATCTATTACACGTGATTTGCCGTGGGGAATTCCAGTTAATAAACCGGGCTATGAAAACAAAGTGTTCTATGTTTGGTTTGATGCACCATGGGGTTATGTTTCAATATCACAATATGCAAATGACGACTGGGCATCGTGGTGGAAAAACCCAGATACACACTATGCACAGTTTATGGGTAAAGACAATGTGAAATTCCATGCGGTATTTTTCCCAGAACAGCAGTTGGCAATGAATGACAACTGGAAAACAGTTGATATGTTAAAGGGTATGAATTTCCTGAATTTCGAAGGGGGAAAATTCTCGAAATCACAAAAACGTGGTATTTTCTTGGACCAGGCGATTGAAATCGCACCGGCTGATTACTGGCGGTATGCGTTGCTGGCATCGGCACCAGAAACAGATGATAACGATTTCACATTAAGTCGTTTTGCAGATATCGTGAATAAAGACCTGAATGGTATGCTGGGGAATTTTGTTAGCCGTGTTTGCAAACTGACTGCGAAAAACTTTGGCAACAATGTGCCGGCAGGTGGCGAAATAAACCCAGAATTAAAGGCACAGATTGATGCAAAAATCACAGAATTGACAGATGCGCTGGATGCATGCGAATTCCGCAATGCGATTGCTGCGTTGCGTGGACTGTATGCGATTGGTAATGAATACATGACCAAATGCGAACCGTGGGCGTTGGTTAAAAATGGCGACACAGATGGGGCGGCAAAATGCCTGAACGAATGTTTCCAGATGATTGATTTGTTTGCACGTGTGTCTGGGCCATTTATCCCAAGTGCGGCTGAAAAAATGCAGGCCGTGTTCGTGAATACAAATGATTTGTCATGGCCAACGGAATACGAACATCGTATCGCAGATGGGGCGGAATTTGTAATTCCAGAAAACCTGTTTAATCGTATTGATGATGAAACAGTTGCAAAATTAACAGAACAATTTGCACCTAAAAAGCTGGACAATACACCAAAACCGGTTGTTGCAGAAATTGTTGATGTAAAAAATCATCCAACACGTGAAGATTTACACGTTTTGACCGTGAATTATGGGGCCAAAACCCCAGCCCAGGTTGTTTGTGCGGCACCAAATGTAAAATCTGGAATGTTTGGGGTATTCGCACCGGTTGGTGCACAATTGCCAAAGATTAAGAAGCCACTGGCCCAGCGCACGGTTGCAGGCGTTGAATCGTATGGTATGATGTGCGGTGCGGCGGAATTAGGCCGCGGCGAAGACGATGGCAATATTCTGGAAATCACAGATGGAACGCCGGTTGGAACAGAATTTTAATTATCAGGATATGAATTATGTTAAAAGACAAAGTTATTGTAAATATTAAAACAGATATTAATGCGACGACTAATTTGAACCACGTTGTTATGAAATGCAATAAATGCCGCGAAATGCTGACTGGGAATGTACCAGAATGTATCAAGGGGGCACCATGTAAACTGGAAGCATATATCGCAGAACGCATGCCAAACACAGTGTCTGCAAAACATGGGGCAACAGTCACAGAAGTAATTATACCGGTTAAAAGTGTGTCAGAGGCAGAACGTGCGTTAAATGTCGCAAAACGTGCAATAAAACTGCGTACACATCAAATTTACAGAACATGCAAATAGTATGAATCAGATGCGGTTGGTTTTACTGTCGTGTTGTGCACCGTGTTCAGCGGGGGCGATTAAGCAGTTGGCCGATGGGGCAGTGGACGGTGTGTCTGATTTTATTGTTTTGTTTTATAACCCGAATATTTTCCCAGAAACAGAATACACCAAACGTATGGCAGAACAGATTAAATACTGTGAAGCGTTGGGTGTTAAATATGCTGTTTTGGAATACGACCATGATGCATGGCGGGCGGCCGTTCGTGGATTTGAAACAGCCCCAGAACGTGGTGCACGGTGCAGTCTGTGTTTTGAATATCGTTTCCGCCGGGCGGTAAAATTTGCCCGTGAAAATGGATACGATGCAATTGGGTCTGTGTTGGGTGTGTCACGACACAAAGACCAATCCCAGGTCGATTTGGCAGCAACAAACGTATGTGATGAAATTCAATATTTACCAATTAAATGGGACGAAGGATTGCGTATTCAAATAAACCGCACATCTGATTTTTACCGACAAAATTATTGCGGTTGCGAATTTAGTATTCGCAAAGTATAATCCATATAAAAATAAACAAAAGGTTTTATATGTCATCGATTTTTGTATTCCCAGGCCAGGGTGCACAAGCCGTTGGTATGGGCAAAGAATTATATGAAAATAATGCTGCTGCACGTGCAGTGTTTGATGAAGTTGATGCGGCGTTGGGCGAAAAATTATCAGATATTATTTTTAATGGGCCGGCCGATACACTGACATTGACTGCGAATGTTCAGCCTGCGATTATGGCGACATCTATTGCGATGATGCGGGCGGCAAATGCACAGTTGCCTGAATTTGTAGCGGGGCATTCGTTGGGGGAATATACCGCACTGTGTGCAGCGGGTGCACTGTCTGTTGGGGATGCAGCAAAATTGTTGCGTGTACGTGGTAATGCAATGCAATCTGCCGTGCCGGTTGGTATGGGATTGACCGCCGTTATTTTAGGTTTGGATATAGATGCGGTACGTGAAATCTGTGCCAAGACAGACTGTGACGTTGCAAATGACAACAGTGCCGGCCAGGTTGTAATTTCAGGTGCAAAAGAAATTGTAGAGGCGACTATGGCCGCCGCCAAAGAAGCAGGGGCAAAACGTGCAATGCCATTGGCGTTGTCTGTGCCGGTTCATTGCCGTATGCAGCAACCCGCCGCAGATGCGATGAAGGAAGCATTGGCGGGTGTTAAGATGAATACACCGGTTGTGCCAATTATTTCAAACAAGACGTGTACACCACTGACCAATGTTGATGAAATTAAAGAAGCGTTGGTTTATCAAATGACACATGGTGTACGCTGGCGTGAAAGTGTTTTGGCAATGGCTGATTTGGGAATTACAGAACAAATTGAAGTGGGACCAGGGTCTGTACTGACGGGGCTGTGTTCCAGAATAACAGATAAAATAACCGCAAAGAAATTGGAGATATAACATGTTTGATTTATCAGGTAAAGTCGCACTGATTACAGGCGCAACAGGGGGTATCGGCGGGGCAATTGCACGCAAAATGAAAGAAGCAGGTGCAACCGTTGTTGTGTCGGGCAGAAATGTTGCAAAAATGGACGCTGAATTCGGTGATGAATATATCAAAATTCCATGCGATTTGGCCGCAGAAGGTGGTGCTGCGGTGGAATTGGTTATGAATACCATCGAACAGGCCGGTAAAATCGATATTCTGGTGAACAATGCCGGTATTACAAAAGATACTTTGTTAATGCGTATGACAGATGAACAGTTCGATGATGTTATTAATACAAATCTGCGTTCATGCTTTAAAATGTGCCGTGCTGCGATTATGCCAATGATGAAAAATCGTTTTGGACGTATTATCAATATGGCGTCTATTATCGGCACAATTGGCGGCCCAGGCCAGGCAAACTATGCCGCATCCAAAGGTGGTATGATTGCAATGACAAAATCTATTGCCGCCGAGGTTGGTTCACGTGGTATCACAGCCAATGCCGTTGCACCAGGCTTTATAAAAACACCAATGACAGATGTTTTGCCAGAAGAACTGAAAAAGACATATTTGGCACAGATTCCAACAGGACGTTTCGGCGAACCAGAAGATATTGCAAATACATGTGTATTCTTGGCATCTGAGGAAGCAGGCTATATCAATGGCCAGACAATTCATGTAAATGGTGGTATGGGTCGTTTTTAATGAAAAATTATGATGTGATTGTTATTGGGGGCGGACATGCCGGGGTAGAAGCCGCGGCAGCCGCAGCACGTCGTGGGGCAAAAACATTGTTGATGACCCAGGCGGAATCTGATTTGGGGGCACTGTCGTGCAACCCCAGTATTGGTGGCCCCGGTAAATCACAAATGGTGGCTGAAATAACCGCAATGGGCGGTGTTATGGGGCGGGCCGCCGACCGCAGTGGAATTCATTGGCGTACACTGAATGCGACACACGGTGCCGCAACCCAGGCTTTGCGTGCCCAGATTGACCGTGATTTATATCACAATGCAATTGTTGATATTTTGGGTGAATACGACAATCTGGATATTAAATTTGAACCTGTGGTCGATTTGGATATAGATGGTCGTACTGTAAATGGCAAATACAGTGCCAAATCCATTGTTTTAACGACTGGAACGTTCCTGGGTGGGGTTGTGACACGTGGAAACGAAAAAATCGCATCTGGACGGTTGCAGGACGATGGTACGTATCAGGCACCAGATAAAAATATTTCAAACATACTGCGGGCGGCGGGCTTTGAACTGTTGCGATTAAAGACAGGGACACCGGCACGCATTAAACGTGATTCCATAGATTTCACTGTATGCGAAGTGCAACCGGGTGACACACCACATGATTGGTTCGCAGATGGTGATGAAAACAATAATTACGACAGTGTTTGTTATATAACCCATACAAACGAAAATACACACAATGTTATTCGTGAAAACATTAAAAACGCACCTATGTACAATGGTGACATTGTTGGAACAGGGCCACGTTATTGCCCCAGTCTGGAAGACAAGGTTATGCGTTTCCCAGAACACACATCGCACCATGTATTCTTGGAACCAGAAGGTTTTGACAGCGATTTAATATACCCCAACGGTATTTCGACCAGTTTTGGTGCCGACGTCCAAGATATTTGGATTCGTACTATACCGGGGCTGGAAAATGCAGAGATTGTGCGTTATGGGTATGCGATTGAATATGATGCGATTGATGCACGTAAATTAAACGACAGATTGCAATCCAAAGATATTCCACATATGTTCTTTGCGGGACAGATAAATGGTACATCGGGGTATGAAGAAGCCGCCGCCCAGGGGGTGGTTGCAGGCGCAAATGCCGCGGCATATGCATGTGGGTTAGATTGGCTGGAATTAGATCGTACAAATGCGATGATTGGTGTGTTGGTTGATGATATAACCACACTGGGGGTAGATGAGCCATATCGTATGTTCACGTCACGTGCAGAATACAGATTAAGCCTGCGTGCAGACAATGCCATCGCACGGTTGGGACCGATTGGGGTAAAATTAGGATTGTGTTCCCAAGATTGGTATGAAAAGATTTTAGCAGGCAAAACAGATATTATTGCCGAAAATGATAAATTCTATGCCGGTTATATTGCACGCAATGAACGTGAAATTGCGGCGTATAAACGTGATGCAGACCTGAAAATCCCAGTTGATTTTGTATATGATGGGTTGCCAGGACTGACCAATGAATTGATTGAAAAATTAAATGCGGTGCGGCCTGAAAATATAGCGGACCTGACCAGAATACCGGGAATGACACCGGCCGGGATTATGGTTGTTATGCGCCGGATAAAGGCATAGCAATGAAATACGATGAAATCATAAATAAAATTAAATGCGGTGAAATTTATTCACAATACAGCCACAGCAATAAAATTGACCGGGTAAATGGCCATGATTTCTTGCAGTTTGATTGCAGTGGGTTTGTTGCCTGGTACATTGGAATTAATGGATATCTGCGTGCATTGGCCGAAGTACGCAACCAATTAAAAGATACAGATTTTATAAAAGTAAATCGTTTCTATTGTCAGGATTTTGAACGTTTCTATCAAAATTCGGGCAATTTGAAATACTGGGAAATTCATAAGGATATTTTTGATATAAAACTAGGCGATATATTGGTTGTTGTGTACGATGATGCAAACGGCCATATGATGATTGTTGATAGTATATTGGGGCGCAATGAAAATACATTAGAATTGCGAATTGTTGATTCAACACGTTTACACCATAAAAACGACACACGCAGTGGTGAACAAACTGGGATTGGATGTGGTGATATAAAAATTACAAAATCGGGCAATAATATCGTCTATGATTCACAGAACCCAGACCGCACACCAGCGACTGTAAATATTTATATTGCCAGGGCAATTAAATAATACTGGAAATGGGTGGAAATTTGTTTTACAGTCGGGGGCGTGGCCGGTGTAGCTCAGCTGGTAGAGCATCTCATTCGTAATGAGGGGGTCGCAGGTTCAAGTCCTGTCACCGGCACCAGTTATTAAATCCCCGTTTGGGGATTTTTTTATTTGTGTGTATCTGTGCTTGATTTTTGTCAAAATACATTGTAATGTGTGGGGCAGATGAAACAGACAACAATAATTATTATTAAATAAAGGCACACTGCGCTTTGGCGGTGGCTGGGGCGCATGGGCGCCTTTTTTTAATAGAATAACGGAGTAATAAAATGGCATATCATAAAACAGACGCTAAGGCCAATTTCCCGCAGTTAGAGCAGGAAGTTATGCAATACTGGCGGGAAAATAATACATTCCAAAAATCATTAGACAATACAAAACAGGGACATCCGTTCAGTTTCTATGATGGCCCCCCGTTTGCAAATGGGTTGCCACACTGGGGACATTTGGGTGTGTCGGCGGTTAAAGATATGGTGTCCAGATACCAGACCATGAATGGCAAACATGTTGTACGTGAACTGGGGTGGGATTGCCATGGTTTGCCGGCTGAAAATTCTGTTGAAAAGAAACAGGGCAGGGCCGCCAAAGATATCGTTGCGTCTGACGGTATTGCGGCGTTCTGTGATATGTGCCGTGGCGACGTTATGACATATGCGACCGAATGGGAAAGATTTATTGAACGTATGGGCCGCTGGGTCAAGGTTGGCGATGATTATGGTTATAAAACCATGAATAAAAACTATATGGAATCCATGCTGTGGACACTGAAATCACTGTATGAAAAAGGATTGTTGTACAAAGATTACAGCGTAAATCCATATGACTGGGTAAATGGTACGGTTGTTTCTAATTCCGAAGCATCACAGGATTATCGTGAAATTGTTGATGATGCTGTGACTGTTTGGTTCGAATTGGAAAATGGCGACCGGGTTATTGCATGGACAACAACACCATGGACATTGCCTGCAAACAGTGCGTTGGCGGTTAATCCAAATATGGAATATCTGCGTATGCAGGATAATGATGGGGCTGTTTATGTCGTTGCAGAAAGCCGCCTAAAGGCATATGAAAAGCAATTCGCAAACGCAACCGAAATTGGTCGTGTCAAAGGGGCAGATTTGGCGGGTATGCACTATACACCATTGTTCCCATATTATGCGGGGCAATCTGATTTGCTGTTCCGGGTAATACCGGCGGATTATGTTTCCGACAGTGACGGTACAGGTATCGTTCATATTGCACCAGCGTATGGGGCAGATGACTTCTGGGCGGCAAAAAACATCGACCCACATTTCCCAGTACTGTTGAATGTTGATACATACGGGAACTTTGATGAAACTGTGTTGGATTTTGCCGGTGAAAATATTTTCGCAGCAACACCAAAGATTCTGGATTGGTTAAAGGTAAATGGAAAACTGGTCAAAAAAGAACAGTATAAGCATTCGTATCCATTTGGTGACCGCAGTAAAGAAAAACTGATTTATCGTGCAACAGATTCGTGGTATATCGATGTGCCAAAAATCAAAGATAAACTGTTGGCGAATAATGCAAAGGTTAACTGGACATCGGCGGGTGAACGATTCCGTTCATGGATTGAAAACGCACGTCCATGGTCTATTTCCCGTAATCGTTTCTGGGGTATGCCATTGCCAATTTGGGAAAAAGACGGCGAAATCAAAGTTTTTGGTTCAATCGCAGAACTGGAAGAATTCTTTGGGGTTAAGGTAGAAGACCTGCACCGACCAACATTAGACAAACTGACCAAAGACGGTTGGACACGTATTAGTGACGTTTTAGACTGTTGGGTGGAAAGTGGTTCTATGCCATGGGCATCGTTGCACTATCCATTTGAAAACCAGGATAAATTCAATGCAACATTCCCAGCAGATTATATTATCGAAGGACAAGACCAGACACGTGGTTGGTTCTATGCGTTGATGGTGTTGGCAACAGCGTTGTTTGACAAACCGGCATTTATGAATGTGTCTGCAAATGGTATGGTGGTTGACGAAAACAAAAAGAAGTTTTCTAAGTCACTGAAAAACTTTGTAAATCCAGAACAGCAGATTGAACAATTCGGTGCAGATGCAATTCGTTTGTTCATTTTGGGTTCTAATTTCATGAAAGCGGAACCAGTGCCAGTTGATAAAGAAGGTAAAGTGTTTGCAGAATCTACCAAGACTATCCAGACACCGCTGTGGAATGCGTATCACTTCTTTACACTGTATGCAAACGCAGGAAACATTGTTGCATCAGGCAAGACAGATTCCAGCAATGCATTGGATAAATACATTTTGGCAGAATTAAATGTTTTAACCGGGGTGGTTCGTGATGCGCTGGACGAATATAAACCAGATGTGGCGGTCAAAGAATTTGTTCGATTCTTGGACGTATTAAACAACTGGTACATAAGACGTGGTCGTGCACGTTTCTGGGACGAAGAACAGGCGGCATTTGATACGTTGCATTACGTGTTGGTCACACTGTGTCAATTGTTGGCACCGTTTGCACCATTTGCAACAGAATATATCTATCGCAATTTGACCGGTAATGAATCTGTGCATTTGACACAATTCCCAGTAGCAGGTGATGTTGATATGAAGATTGTAGATGATATGCGTCGTGTACAATCGGTTGTATCGGTTGGAAAACAATTACGTGAACAATATAAACTGCGTAATCGTTTGCCGTTGAATTCAATGACCGTGGCGGGGGCTGATTTGTCACAATATGCCGATATTATCCGTGATGAACTGAATGTAAAATCAGTTAAATTCGTTAAAAATGTCGATGATGTGTCAGACAGTTTTGTGTACCTGATTACACCAAAGATTGGGGCACGTTTGGGCGGGGCATTAAAAGAAATTATCCCGGCTGTTAAACGTGGGGAATATGAAATCAATGGTGAAAATTTGGTTGCAGGTGGCCATACACTGAATCCAGATGAATTTGAAAACCGTTTGACCGTTAAAGACGGTGTGACGGGTGCCGCATTGCCAGATAATACAGCGGTGGTGGTTCTGGATACAGAAGTCAGTGCAGACCTGGTCGCAGAAGGGTTGGCGAATGATGCGTTGCGTTTTATCCAAGATACACGCAAGACAGCCGGACTGGAAGTATCAGATCGCATCGTATTGACATATGCCGCAGATCCTGCGTTGGCGATTGCAATTGACCAGCATAAAAAACGTATCATGCGTGATGCACTGATTGTTGATATGCAGGTGGGCGATGGCGAATACGATACAGAAATCGAAGGTTATTCGTTCAGTATTTCTGTACACAAGGCATAGGAAAAACAATGCTGACACCGCAAAGATATTTTGATTTGGTTCCAGATACAGTCGATATGACAATTCGGTCAGAACTGTATCATACAAATGAATTTAACTTTGCGGTGGCGGTTATTCTGTCCGCCCAGGCCACTGATAAAAAAGTGAATGAAGTAACACCAGAACTGTTTCGGGTGGCACCAACGCCACAAAAAATGTTGGAACTGGGGATAGATGGACTGAAAAATCATATCAAGGTTATTTCGTTCTTTAATAACAAGGCCAAGAATATTATCGCATTGGCTGAAACACTGGCGGCGGAAAATATTACAGATACTTTCCCGGAAAAATTTCATAATCGTGATGCGTTGATGAAATTGCCGGGAATTGGGCAAAAGACCGCTAATGTCGTTTGCAATGTTTTATGGGGTGCACCGAATATTGGGGTGGATACACATGTTTTCCGCAATGCACACAGATATGGTTGGGTTGACGATACAGACAATACGCCAGAAAAAGTCGAAGCCAAGTTATTGAAAAAAATTCCAAAAAAATATCACCCAATTGTTAATCATGTAATGGTTTTACATGGTCGCTATGTGTGCAAGGCGTTACGGCCCGAATGTGAAAAATGTCCGGTTGCCAAATGGTGTAATGCCACGGACAAAAAAATATAATAAAAAGGCCGGCATTTGCCGGTCTTTTTATGCTTTTTTTCAACAATTATTTATCACGGATTTTCGCATTGCATTTCTTTTCAACAGATTCAATAACCGATGTCTGGATTTTCTGCAAATCTGTATCAGACATGTTGTCGGTTGGCTGAATTGTGATTGTGAACGCAATTGATTTATTGCCGTCCGCCAAATCAAACGCATCAAATACGACCACATTTGTAATACGTGAATCGGCCGAACGGGCAACACCGGTCAATTTTTCCGCCGGTGTGTCTGCATCTACGATAAACGCAAAGTCACGGGTTATTGGCTGGAATTCAGACAATGTTGGCTGTTTCCCGCCACGACGTGTTGGCAATACGGTTATATCTTCGACAATGGCGATAACTGTATTGGTTTTAATACGCAATTTTTTCGCCACAGACGGGTGTAATTCACCAAACTGGGCCAGTACACGTTTACCCTGGACAATCGCACCATAGCGGAACGGATGCGCCCATTTTGGGGCATTGGTTGTATCGACTGTAAAGCGTTGACCGTTGAACAATGAAATCAGGTCGGCTTTGACATCATAAACATCGACATCACGGTTGCGACCGGTCCAATGCTTTGGTGATGTGGCGCCGGTACGGACAATGCACAGTGATGTATGTTCCATATTTGGTTCATCACCGTCAAACACAACACCCAATTCAAACAGGTTCAAATCTGGGTAACCACGTTTTTCATTGCTTGAAACGGCAGTCAACAGCCCGTACAACAATCCATTACGCAATGTGTCCAGTTCTGTGGTGATTGGGTTGGCAATTTTTACAATCGGTTTGTCGGTCAGGATTTCTTCCACCGATGAATTGCCAAAGCCAAACGAACGACATTCGTTCAATCCACGGGCAACCAATGCGTTTTTGATATTCATTTCATGCATATCATGTGGCTTTGCATTGCCGGTTGTGTGTCCAGTTGCGGTTGCGATTTTTTCATAGCCATAAATACGCAATAAATCCGCCACAACTGTTTCTGGGATTTCGACATCTACACGGGCAGGACGTGGGACCAATGTCCATTTGTCGCCATTTTCTGTGATTGTATAACCCAAACGTTTCAGGATTTCCCGCTGGGTGGCAGATGGCATATCAATACCAGTTTTGTTCATGAAATATGATGGGGTGTATTCGATTTGTACATTTGGTGCGGCATCGGTGCCGGCTGCAAATGTGCCAACGATTTTGCCACCACATTCATTCATAATGATTTCGGCAGCACGCATTGCACAGGTGCCTGTGATTGTTGGGTCAATGCCACGTTCATAGCGATATGACGCATCGGTTGATATACCCAATCTTTTTGCGGATTTGCGAACAGACACGGGGTCAAAATACGCAGATTCTAAAATAATATTTTTGGTGTTTTCGGTTGTGGAACCACGTGCACCACCAATTACACCCGCCAATGCCAATATGCCAGAATTATCAGCAATAACCATATCGTTTTCGGTCAATTCGTGTTCACCACCAAACAGGTCTGTGAATTTTTCATGAGGCAGGGCCATACGCACAATGATATTGCCGTCTATTTCATCTGCATCAAAGCAGTGCATAGGCTGGGCCATGTCATAACAGATATAATTTGTAGCATCGATTGCTGCGTTTTTAGGGTTGATACCAATGGCCGCCAAACGTGATGCAATTGTTTTATTGCTGGGGGCGATTTTTACGCCATGGATTTCAACCAATTTGTATGCACGGCATTTGTCTGTTTTAATTTCAACAGAACGTGTGCCAGATACAGATTTGAATTCTGGGTCAGTTGGGGCGATATATTCACCAATGGCGGACGCAGACAAATCCAACGCAATTCCACGTACAGACAGATAATCTGGACGATTTGGGGTAATGCCGGCATCAAATACTGTTTTTGTTTCAATAACAGGTGTGCCAACAACACTGTCCGCTGGTAATTCGATAATACCACTGTGGTCATCGCCAATACCCAATTCACGGGCACTGCACATCATGCCGTCTGATAAAACGCCACGCAATTTGCCAGATGTGATTTCATGGCCACCAATTATGCAACCCGGTACCGCCAAGGCGGACTTTAAACCAACACGTGCATTTGGGGCACCACATACAACCTGGCGCAGGGTTTTAGAACCATCGTTCACCATTAAAACATGTAAATGGTCGCTGTTTTCATGTGGTTTACATTCAACAATTTCCGCCACAATTGGGGACAGTGGGGATTGCAAGTCTTCTACTTCTAGCCCGATGCGGGTCAGGGTATCTGCAATCACATCAGGTGTTGCGTCTGTTTTCAAATAATCTAATAACCAATCATATGTCCATTTCATTTTAATACCCCCAAATTAGAAACCTGTGTGTGACAACCAACGAACATCGTTATCATAAAACTGACGAATGTCGTTCAGGCCATATTTTAACATTGCCAATCTGTCCCAACCAAAACCAAAGGCAAAGCCCTGGTACACATTGGGGTCTATGCCGCAATTACGCAGAACATTTGGATGAACCATACCGGCCCCCATGATTTCCAACCATTTGCCACCCTGCCATTTTAAATCGACTTCGATAGATGGGTCGGTAAATGGAAAGTATGATGGACGGATACGCAATTCGACATTGTCCATTTCGAAAAAGCGTGATAAAAATGCACGGATATCTGCAACCAAATCAGACATTGTGATGTTTTTGTTGATATACAAACCTTCGATTTGGTGGAACATAGGACTGTGTGTGGCGTCCATTTCTTTGCGATATGTAGAACCAATACCAAACATTTTAATTGGCACACCATCACGTTCCATTGCACGAATTTGAATGGCAGATGTCTGGGTACGCAGTACATTGCCATTTGGCAGGAAGAAAGTATCCTGCATATCACGGGCAGGGTGATGGGCCGGTGTATTCAATGCGGTAAAGTTATGCCAGTCGTCTTCGACCTGGGGACCGGTGTACATTGTATAGCCAAACGATTCCAAAATAGATGCGATTTCTGTCAGGCTTTGTGTCAATGGATGCAATGTGCCACGGTTTTCAGGCATTGGATTTAACGACATATCCAATTTCTGTTTTGACAAAGACGCCATTAAAACAGCGTTTTCAATTTCAGTTTGACGTGTTTTGAACAATTCACGCAATGTCTGGTTTTCCAGATTTAACGCAGCACGTGCATCGTTGTCCAGATTCTTCATTTCTTTCAGGCGGGCGGTCATTGTGCCGTTTTTACCGAATGTTGCGGTATACAGCGCCTGAAGTTCTTCAAGTGTATTTATGTTTTTTATTTGTTCTTGCATAACTGTACCTATCTAAATTCATGTATAAATAAAAGCCGTCTATTGACGGCTTTTATTATGACAAAACAAATGCCCCACCGACAAGGGTTTATTTCGCATCGGCGGCAGTAAATCGTTTTGCAGTTTCAACCAATTTTGTGAAGTTTGCATCACCTGCGTATGCCATTTCGGCCAAAACCTTGCGGTCCAGGGCAATGCCGGCTTTCTTTAAGCCGTTCATAAACTGGCTGTAAGTCATACCGTTTGCACGAACAGCGGCGTTGATACGGACAATCCACAAACCACGAAATTCGCGTTTTTTAACACGACGATCACGGTATGCATACTGACCCGCTTTTTCTGTTTTTTCGCGCGCTGCACGATATGTTGAATGATGACGGCCCAAGTAACCCTTGGCACGCGCCAAAATCTTGTTATGTTTCTGTTTTACGGTTGTTCCACGTTTAACTCTTGCCATAATCTAACCCCCTATTATTTCAAACCATATGGAGCCAGGATTTTAGCCTGTCCAACCATGTTTTCATTCAAATACTGTGGTTTTGAACCTGCGTTGTTTGCACGTGCAGATTTTTTACGCAACAGTTTCTTGTGGGCGTTACGGGCAACGCGGATTTTACCGGTCGCAGTCATAGACGCACGTTTTTTCAAGTACGACTTAGTCTTTAATTTTGGCATTTTATATCCTTTTATTTTAGATGTTTTACCGTCTGATGGCAATGCCTTGCCACTTTGACTGGTGCTTATTGTGGCATATTCTGTGGAAAAATCAAGTTTTTATTGAATATCTTGTTTTTTACGATTACACTGGTGCCCGATGAACCAGAATAAATTATCTTCCAGAGTCTATACATTGATAAAATCTGCCGGAATGGCAGTGATTTTGCCGGTTCTGTTTATCTATATCATGGTGGCTAAGCCGGATTATACTATTTTGAATGGGTTGGCACATGTGGTATTGCCGGTTGCACAATGGGTGGGTGATGTTATCACTTGGCCGGTGCGGGCGATTGGAAATATGGCGGATAACATTCGTGAATTATCCACACTGCGTACAGAAAACGAAGAATTACGTGTTAGATTGGATATGGCGTTGGCAAACCAGACAAAATGCGAAATCGCAATCAAAGAAAATCAAAAAATGGCACGTGAACTGGACGTGGTGGCGGCCCAACCATACAAAACAGTTGTTGCAGATGTTCTGCACGATAACACGGCGTTTCATCATTCTGTATTTATTATAAACCGTGGCACAGATGATGGGGTCACCAATGGTATGGCGGTTGTTTCTATGGATAATCGGTTGGCCGGGGTGGTAATTGATGCAGGGGGAAATTTTGCACGTGTACGTGCGTTGACGGATTCTGACACAAATATCGCTGTTCGTGTTGTTGGATCCGAAGTTTATGGATTTTTATCCGGCAATGGGTCGAACACGCCAACAATGGGATTTTTCAGCGACCCTGAATTTCAGCCAGATGCAGGTATCAAATTAGTCACCAGTAATATCAGTGGGGTTTTGCCAAACGGTATTATGGTTGGGGAAATGAAAAATGAAACAGATGTTCGGGTTTTGTTGCCACGCAAACTGTCACGTGTGATGGTGTTGCAGTTTGATAATCTGGGTGAATATAAATAATGAAAGAAAATATTGTGCATTTTTTTCGGGTGGCGTTTCCGTTTCTGGTGACCATATTTTTGTGGCGTTTGTCGGCACCGGTTTGGAATCCGGCCGGTATGTTGGCAATTATCCCAATTTTTTATTGCACATTTGTTCGTAATACACCGTGGTTTGCACCGTTTGGATTACTGATGTGTTTTTTATTAGACTATAAATTTGAAACATTGGCATTCTGGGTGGCAATGTACAGTGTGTTTTATGCAGCAAATGGTTTTCAAACATATATTGATGTGGCACATATGGACAAAAATTCAATTGGGCCGTTTATGTGTTTTACAGGATTGGGAATTTTGATTTTAATGTGTTTGCACCTGAATTGGGCAAATATTGTTGATGGGGTTTGGCTGTTTGCATGGTGTGCGGCAATGTATTTACCAATAACCGAAATTATCAAAAGGGTGTGCGATGATAGATAAAGAAGTTGCACGCACATTTGACAGACGGTCTGCACTGTTTTTAACAGGTGGGGCGATTTTAACATCTGTGCTGGTTATGCGTATGCTGCAAATGCAGGTGTTTAATTACCGTGAATATACTAAAAAAAGCGAAAATAATTCGTTTCGTATCCAGATAAACATGCCACAACGTGGTCGTATATTATCGGCCAAGGACACACCGATTTCACGTGATGTGCCAATTTACAGAATCTATATTGTGCCCGAAGAAACCAAGGATATAGATGCACTGGTTCAAACTGTGACAGACAGTTTAGAACTGCGTGAAAAGACGGTTAAAAGAATTTGGGCCAAGATTAAAAAGCAACCAAAGTTTCAACCGGTTTTGGTTAGTGAAAATACAGACTGGGCAACGTTGGCTAAATTACAGGCAAAAAATCTGGATGGGTTGCATGTAGAAAGCGGTTTTGCACGTGTCTATGAACTGGGACCAGCGGGGGCACATATTTTTGGATATGTTGGTGAACCAAATAAACCGGTACCAAATGCACCATTCTTTACAACCGGTATAACGGGGTTGGAAAAAAGATATAACGATGTGATGGCGGGCAGTGCCGGCCAAACGGTTATGATTACCAATGCCGTGGGCCGTGTCACAGGTGAAGATAAATCACAATTTGTTCCGTCGGTTATGGGTGGGGATTTAAAAACAACAATTAACGATGATGCACAACGGGTATTGTTTGATGCATTGTCTATGCACCGGTCGGGTTGTGGTATTGCGATTGAAATTGAAACTGGAAATATTCTGGCGATGGTATCGACCCCCAGTTTTGACCCAAACATGTTTTCAACCGATGATGGTGAAGAATATATTGCATCACTGCGTCAGGATTATGCCAAGCCATTTATGAACAAGGCGGTCGAAGGTTTATATCCGCCGGGTTCTACATTCAAAATTGTTGTTGCGTTGGCCGCATTAGAAGCAGGTGCAATCACAGAAAAAGAAAAAGTATTTTGCCCAGGATACTGGGATTATGGCGACCGCAGATATCACTGTTGGGAAGAAAAAGGGCATGGGCATGTCAATCTGGCCGGTGCATTAAAGCATTCGTGTGACATTTATTTCTATCAACTGGCGTTGCGTATCGGTATTGATGCAATCAAAACAATGGCTGTGCGGTTGGGATTTACCGAAACATTTATGGACGATGTTATTGCACGTGAAATGCGTGGCGTTATGCCAGACAGAAAATGGAAAGAAAAAAATGTCGGTGCACGTTGGGTTCATGGGGATACAGTTATTTCTGGGATTGGCCAGGGGTTCATTTTGGCAAACTGTTTGCAATTGGCGACAATGATGGCACGTGTGGCATCTAATAAGATTGTAATGCCACGGCTGATAGAAGATGATGAAAAACCAAAGTTCAAAAGCCTGAAACTGCAAAATAAAAATATTAAGTTTGTGTTAAAGGGACTGGAACAGGTATTACAGACCGGTGGTACCGCATCAGGCAGTGCAATTAATGTTGATGGCAAAAAAATGGGGGGCAAAACCGGAACGTCCCAGGTCCGCAGTATTTCACGTGCAGAACGTTTAAGTGGGGTTTTAACCAACGAACAATTAAAGTGGAATATGCGAAATCACGGGTTGTTTGTTGGGTATGCACCATTGGATAAACCAAAGTACGCCGTCTGTGTTGTGACAGAACATTCAGGGTCCAGCAGTCCGGCGGCACGCACCGCATCTGCGTTGATGAAAGAATTGTTAAAGGGGGATAAATAAATGGCCCGCCAGACACGTGTTTCAAATGCATCTATGATGACGTTTTCAGAAAAACTGGCACGTTTTTCATGGGGATTGTTTGTGCCAATGTGTTTGGTTTTAACATTGTCTATTGTTGTACTGTATTCCGCAGGTGGTGGTTCATGGCGACCATTTGCGTTGTCGCAATTAAGCAAGATTATCGTTGGCTTTGGGGTATTCTGGATTGCGGCATTATCTAATATCAAAACATGGATTAAATCGGCGTACCTGATTTATGCGGTTGCGTTGATTATGATTATTTTGGTGACATTTGTTGGGCATACAGGTATGGGGGCACAACGTTGGTTGAATCTGGGGTTCTTTCACGTTCAGCCATCAGAACTGATTAAAATTGCACTGGTGTTGGCACTGGCACGATATTTTGCATGGATGAATTCTGTGGAATTAACCCAGTTCAAAAATTATCTGGTGCCGGGGGCTATGCTGCTGGTGCCATTTGCATTGATTGTGGCCCAGCCGGATTTAGGAACTGCATTGTCACTGGGAATGATTACGGTTGGATTTTTCTATATTGTCGGTGCAAACAGAAAATGGTTTATTATTGCAGCGATTTTGGGGCTGATGGCGGCACCGGCGGTTTGGTATGGCGGTTTGCACGACTATCAACGGGGACGCATCATTACATTTTTAAACCCAGACAGTGATGTCCAGGGGGCAGGATATCAAATAAATCAGGCGAAAATCGCATTTGGCAGTGGCGGCATGATTGGCAAAGGGTATATGAAAGGATCGCAATCACAACAATCATTCTTGCCTGAAAAACAGACAGATTTTATATTCACAATGCTGGGTGAAGAGTTTGGATTTATGGGTGCATTCGCATTGTTGGCAATTTATACGTGGATTATTATCGTATTGTTTTGGGCCGCAAAAACATGCAGAAACAGGTTTGGGCAACTTATCTGTTTTGGTTTTATGTTGAACTTTTTCATTTATTACTTTATAAATATCTCGATGGTGTTGGGGCTGATGCCGACTGTGGGGGTACCGTTGCCGTTGATGTCGTTCGGGGGCAGCAGTTTGTTATCACTGATGTTTGGGTTCGGTCTGGCACAAAATGCACATATTCATAAAGATCAACAGTTATCTGCAAAAGGAAGTTAAAGATGCGTTTGCTTATCGTGGAATCTCCGTCTAAGGCAAAAACAATTGAAAAATACCTGGGGACAGGGTGGCGGGTTATCGCATCGGTTGGCCATGTGCGTGATTTGGTGCCTGAAAACGGCAGTGTTGATACAGAAAATAATTTCAAAATGAAATGGCAGATTATGCCAGGCAAAGAAAAGCAAATTAAACTGATTACAGATGAACTGAAAAAAGCAGATGAAGTTTATCTGGCAAGCGACCCTGACCGTGAAGGGGAAGCCATTGCGTGGCATTTGTTAGATATTCTTAAAGCAAAAAAGTTATTAAAAGATAAAAAAGTTTATCGTGTTGCGTTCCATGAAATTACTAAGAAAGCCGTTCAGGAAGCAATCGCAAATCCACGTGAAATTGACAAGAATCTGGTTGATGCGTATTTAGTTAGACGTGCATTAGATTATTTGATTGGATTCAGTATTTCACCGTTGCTGTGGCGTAGAAATCTGGGGAAATCGGCGGGACGTGTGCAATCTGTTGCGGTTAAGTTGGTTGTTGACCGTGAAAAAGAAATCGAAGATTTTAAGCCGGTTGAATATTGGTCAATTGAATCAATGTGTCGGGTACAAAGTGCAGAATTCAAAGCAATGCTGACCAAATTCAATGGCGAAAAAATTGAAAAGATGACCGTTGAAAACCAGGCTATGGTTGATGATATTCTGGGGAAAATTGGTACGCCAGAAATCAAGGCATCTGTTATTAATATTGACAAGAAAAAAACACAACGTAAACCGGCGGCACCATTTACAACATCTACACTGCAACAGGAAGCGTCACGTAAGTTATATTTTGCATCTAAACGCACGATGAGTGCCGCACAGAAGTTATACGAACAGGGGTTGATTACATATATGCGTACCGACGCAACAAACCTGAATGCGGATGCAGTGGCGGAAATTAGACAATATATTGCAAATACATATGGTGAAAATTTTGTTCCAAAAACACCAAATATTTATGCAACAAAATCTAAAAATGCCCAGGAAGCACACGAAGCAATCCGTCCAACACACTTTGATGCGCCGGCCAAGAATTTAAGTGGTGACGAAGCCAAACTGTATGATTTGATTTGGAAACGTACAATTGCATGCCAGATGACAAATGCAGAATTTGATTCTGTGGCGGCGGATATCGAAACAGAAAACAAGGTTGCGGTTTTCCATGCAGTTGGTTCTACACGCACATTTGATGGTTTTACCAAGGTTTACACCGAAGACAAAGATGATGATGAAGATAAAAAAGAATCTAAATTGCCACCAATGAATGTTGGTGATGCGATTGTGATTTCAGAATTGTTGCCAGAACAACACTTTACCCAGGCACCGCCAAGATATACCGAAGCGTCTTTGGTTAAAAAGTTAGAAGAACTGGGGATTGGGCGACCATCTACGTATGCGACAATTATGTCAACTATTGTTGATCGTGCATATGTTGAACAAGATAAACAACGTCGCTTTCACCCGACAAACGGTGGTTGGGTTATTGCATCGTATTTGGCAAAATATTTTGCAGATTTGGTTGATGTGAACTTTACCGCAAAAACCGAAGATACATTAGACGATGTGTCAAATGGTAAACAGGACAAGATTGCGGCACTGGAAAATTTCTGGCGACCAACAGATGCAATGATTGATGGGGCACGTGGAATTAAGACGGCTGAAATCATTGATGAAATTAATTCATTTATGCACAAACATTTGTTTGCAGATGGTAATGATGTTTGTCCAGAATGTGGTGCAAAATTGGGATTAAAATTATCTAAGTTTGGCCCATTTATTGGTTGTGAAAAGTATCCTGAATGCACATATACTAAACAATTAAAGGCCGATGACAAATCGCCACAGGCCACAGAAACCGCCGTACAGCCAATAAAATCAGATGCGGTTGAATTGGGTGATGGAATTGAATTTCGTGTTGGTAAATTCGGTCCATATGTGACCGATGGGGCACGCAATGTGGCGGCCAAACAATACACGGCCGATACAATTACACTGGAAATCGCACGTGAATTATTAACCAATGTTGTTAAAAAGGCAGAACCGGTTAAAATTGGTGAAAATCCAGATACAAAAAAAATGATTTTCTTTTATCCATCTGGGCGGTATGGGCCATACATTTCATCTAATCGTGTGAATGTTTCGGTGGCGGCCCAACCAACATTGGAAGAAGCAATCAAAATGATAAATAACAAGGCAAAAAAGAAATAATTAATGGCACCAAAAAACAACAATTTTGGCAATAACTTTACCGATGAAATTCGCAATCGGTTGTCTATTGTTGATGTTGTTGGGCGGGCGGTTCCATTGACACGCAAAGGACCAAATTATTGGGGATGTTGTCCATTTCATAATGAAAAAACACCCAGTTTTTCTGTTAATGAAGACAAAGGGTTTTATCACTGTTTTGGATGCGGTAAACATGGTGATATTTTTTCATTTGTTATGGAAACCCAGCATATGGATTTTATTCAGGCAATGAAAGAATTGGCGGATATGGCGGGACTGAAAATGCCAGAAAGAAATCCACGCCCAGCCGATGTTGTTCAGCGTGAAAACGCATTGTTCCAGGTGTGCGATATGGCGGCAACTGCATACAGTGAACAATTATTCACACCCGATGGGGCACATGCGTTGGAATATGTGCGGGGCCGTGGTTTTACCGATGAAATGATAAAAAAATATCGTATCGGGTATGCACCAAAAAATAAATTTATTGCGACAAGGTTCGCAGATACAAAAAAAGAATATTTAATTGGTTCGGGCCTGTGTCGCAGTGGGGATTATGGGTTATATGATTTCTTTCGTGACAAATTAATGTTCCCGATTTTCAATGCACGTGGTAATATTGTTGCGTTTTCAGGGCGTTCGCTGGACGGGTCAGAACCAAAGTATATAAATACAGCAGATACGGAAATTTTTCATAAAAAGCAGACTGTATTTGGGTTTAATTTTGCACGTGATGCAATTTATAAAAATAATCGCAGCATCGTTGTCGAAGGTCAGATTGATGCAATTAAAATGCAGGTAAATGGATTCCCAGAAACCGTTGCACCATTGGGAACAGCACTGACCGAAGATCATATTGCGTTGCTGTGCAAATCCAACAGAAATATTACATTTTGCTTTGACGGGGACAAGGCGGGATACAAGGCCGCCCAGCGTGCATGCGGTATTGTAATGCCGTTCCTGCGTGATACGTCAGATGTAAAATTTGCGTTCGTTTCGGGTGGCAAAGACCCAGACGAAATTATTAAAAATGGTGGTGTGGACGCTATGCAAAAAATCATAGACGATGCAATGCCATTGGTAGAATTCCTGTGGAAGATTACAAATGAAAATTTTGTGGTATCTACCCCAGGGGGCAGGGTGCAGGCAGAAAAGTTTTTGCAGGCGGAATTGGAAAAAATACAAGATGTGGATCTGAGGCGGGAAATGGAGAAAGAATACGCAGGACGCAAGTTTAATGAATGGCGTAAATGGAAAAAAACAGACGATATCGTGAAAATTAAATTGCCAGATGTGGATACGTTGACACGCAATACGCTGGTGTTTATTGTGAATACATATCCAGAATTAGTCGAAAGATATGGGGATTTTCTGGCAACACTGAATATCGATTTCGGGGGAAATGTGGTTGATTTATCCATGGACCAGGCCCAGGCGGAAAAATATATCGTTTCATTAAAACTGCAACGGTATCTGGAACGGTTAAATATTCGCAAACGGGAAATCACAGCCCAGATGTTATCGGGTGGGGATGCAGATGAATTACGGGCGGAAATGGCCGGGGTTGATGCCGATATTCAAAAAGCCCAGGCCAGATTAGAAGCATTAGTGAATATATGAGCAATCTAAAATATGTATATTTGTTAAGAAATCCAGAAACCGGTAATATTATTAGACGGGTTTATGGACATAAACAATGTGCAATGTCGATTGATGAATTATTCAAATTAATGCGACGTGGAATGCCAATCGCATCACCATTTCGTTTTCAAATTGGTGTACAAATTTCCAGTGAAAAAGATACAAAAACTGTATGGCAAAAAAGTATCTATACCATTGGAACAATTCATAATGGTTATGTGTATAACCTGAAGGGAAAACCATATAAAATGACCCAAAAAGATATTGCGATAACACCGGATTTTTTCAACATTTTTGATAAAAACACCGGTAAAAACGCATATTTTTCAACAAAAGTTCGATAAAATAAAAAAACACCGGCTTTTTTTAACAATTTTGATAAAAAAGCCGGTAATTTTTCAACAATTAATATTTGTTTAGGTATTGAATAAGAAGTGGCAGATGTCGCCCGGTTGCATTATATAATCACGACCGACCAGACGCATTTTGCCGGCTTCTTTGACGGCAACTTCGCCACCTAATGCGATATAGTCGTCGGGTGATATAACTTCGGCACGGATAAATCCTTTTTCAAAATCGGTATGAATTTTGCCGGCCGCCATTGGTGCAGTCATACCAACAGTGATTGTCCAGGCATGTGCTTCCTTGGGGCCGATGGTGTAATATGTTTGCAGGCCCAATGTTTTGTAACCGGTTTTAATAACCTGGTCCAGGCCGGATTCAGTTAAGCCCAAATCGTCCAGGAACATTTTGCGTTCATCGGGGTCAACAATCTGGGAAATTTCCATTTCTATTTTTGATGAAATTACCAACACATCTGCAATGGTGCCAAATTTTTCTTTGACCATGTCTGAATATTTATTGCCGGTGGCGGCAGATGCTTCTTCGACATTGCAGACATAGATAACCGGTTTAGATGTCAACAGGTTAAATGGTTTGGAATCAATATCGCCATTACGGGCCGGAATTGAATTTTCCAAATTTGTTTTAATTGTATTTGCATCTGCCAATAATTTGGCGGCTTCTTTGTCCAGGCCACGTGCCCGCTTTTCCAGGTTTTTAATCTGTTTTTCCAGGCTTTCTATATCAGCCAGCATAAGTTCTGTTTCAATTGTTTCAATGTCGCCCAGTGGGTCAATGCGACCATTTACATGCACAATATCATCGTTTTCAAAGCAACGTACAACGTGGATAATCGCATCGGTGGACAAGATATTGCCCAAGAATTTATTCCCCAATCCTTCGCCGGCAGATGCGCCCTTGACCAGGCCGGCAATATCAACAATTTCCAGTTGGGTTGGCATAATCTTTTGCGAGCCTGCAACACGTGCCAATTCATGCAATGTCGCATCAGGTACCACAACACGGCCGGTATTTGGTTCGATGGTGCAGAATGGATAATTCTGGGCATCGGCGGCCGCACTTTGTGTCAAAGCATTAAATAATGTCGATTTGCCTACATTTGGCAATCCAACAATTCCACAATTGAATCCCATTTTTAAATCCTTTATAATGCGCATAATATGTCATACATGTGGGACGAATTCAACATAAAAACTTTTCCCGCGGAAACAATCGTTTACCGTGATGGTTTGTTTTGCCCAGATTTATCAACATTAAAAAACGACATAATTACAACAAGATATGATTTGCCCATTCATGTTATATATGTTGGCAAGATTGATGGGAATTGTGCGTTGGATGTAAATATTGGGGTTGATAATCAAAACGTATTTATCAGTGTTGATGTGGATGTTGAAAAGTCTGCAACACTGAACATAGATGTTAAAAACGCAGGATTTAATTCACAGGTTCGTGGAAATGTGATGATTAAAAACAGTGGAAATCTGGAATTAAATATAAATGCCCGCCATTTGTTGAAAAACACCGGTATTTTAATTCACACTAAATTATATGCTGGGGAAAACAGTTTTTCTAAAATCAGTGGTGTTGCCATTATTGACCGGGATTGCCCAGATTGTGAATCTGATATTGGATTCAGTGCAATGGCGGAACAGGGGGCAAAAATTCAATTTATGCCCGCCCAGCGTATTTCCGCAGAACCCGCACGTGCCGATCACAGTGCCGGTATTTTCCGCCCAGCAGATGCCCAGATTCAATACCTGAACCAGGCGGGGTTAGATAATGCGGCGGTTAAAAATATTATGAAAGAAGCGTTTTTGAACAGTAACGATTTATTTTAATATATTAAAAAAACCGCCAAGCGGCGGAATTTTTATTTCTTTTTAAAGCCCTGTTTGGCCTTAAACTTTGGATTATCTGGATCAATCAAGATAACCTGCTTGCCACGGCGGATTTGTTTAACATTTCCGCGTTTTTTCCAAGCCTTTAATGAACTTAAAAATTTCATGTTTTATCCTTTGGTACGGGGCTATTATAAACATATTTTTTATAAAATCAAATATTATTATCATTTATATTCATTTAGTTATCTGTTAAGAATTTACAGATGCGTGTTCATTCAATGTTCAATATATGACTTTATTTGTTGGTTGTAATTGATTGTGTTTATGTGGTTTTTAACAAAAGAAAAAATAAAAATTCGTATATATTAATTATTGTTGTTTTTATTGGGGCCGTTTAGATTGTTGAAAATGGATTTCAAATTTTATTAAACAGGTTTTCAACAGTTTTTTGTTGGATTTTCCGGTCTTTTTTGTAAATTGTTAAAAAAACACCGGGAAAAATTAACAGTTAAAAAAGTCGGTATTTTTCAACAGTTTTAACATTTTGACCGGGAAGTGTTTTTATGCTTGTTGAAAATTGTTGAAATTGTTATAATTTTAGTACCCGAGGGAGATATGAAACAGCAAGTTTTGAAAGCATTGGCAAATCCATCGCGCATTTTCTATGTGCCGTATTCGTTGGCCATACTGAATTTTGTTGTACAATTCATTGTTTTTATGGCGATTTTTCTAATTGGATTTATTTTTACCCAAGGCGATGTCGCAATCAACCCGATGTATTTTATGATATCGGTTATTGTTGTACATTCTGTTTTGGCGGTGTTTTCAAAGCGTGACCCACAGCTGGGGCAAATCGTTTCGGCAAAAGTTCAATTGTTCAAAAGAAAGATACCTGGAAAATTGGCGGCGTAAAAATGAATGGATTTTTTGAATATTTCGCAGGAAGTGGATTTACAATCACTATGACCGTATTGGTTATGGCGGTGATTTTTGTGTTTATTGTTATGTTGATGTATGTGCCGACGTTGTCAAAACGTATCTTGCCACGGTTCGGTTATGCAAAGTATGCAGACTATCTGCCGTTCAAAACAGTATATAATGATAATACAATCGAATTGACCGATGGGGCGATTATCAAAGCATATCGGGTCCAAGGGGTCCAGACCAGTATGCAAGATGAAGAAACCAAGGTAAAGTTTCTGGATTTAAGAACACAGTTATTTAATCAAATTCGTGATCCAAACGTGACACTGCGTTTTTATATGGTGCGTGATGCGGTGCGGGAAAATACAGACTATGAATTTGACCAGCCAACATTACAGCGTATATATAATAAGTGGAAAAGTCAGGGACTGAAAATTTTCCAGAACAATTATTATATTGTGATTTCTGCGGCGGGGAATGATGCACGGGAAAAACTGCATCAATATGGTAATTATGTGGAATCTGTGTTGGCGGCTTATAAACCAACTGTGTTGAAAAACACCAGCAAAGATAATATGGCACGCTTGTTCGGGCGTATTTTGTCACCGATTTCTAAACCGGAACCATTGTACTGTGATAATAATATAAGTAGTGCGGTTTCAGTTGATGATGTGTTGTTCCAGAAAAATGGTTTGGTGAAATATGAAAGTGGTGGCCAACAGATGTTTGCTGCAATGGCTTCGTTCAAGGGGGCACCGGATTATTTAGATGAAGAATTCTTTAATACGGTTTCTACAATCCAGACGGAAATGATTTGTATGAATGGTTTTCGTATTATGGGGGCATCCGATGTAAAATCTACGATTAATCAAACATTGGCGACCATGGATAAAAAATCCCAGGCGTCAACAGAAACACAGATTAGTGAAGTAGAAGCATCGATGGATGAAAATATTTCAGGTAATCAAACACTGGTTAATTATTATCCTTTGTTCATTTTGACGGCGGAAACACCGGCAGAATTGGAAACGTATGTTGAAGAGTTTAAGAAAATATCGGCTTCGTTCGGGATTTCGCCAGTAATCGAAACATTTGCGTCCAAGGTTTCGTGGTTTGCACAAATTCCAGGGTTCAATGTTTTCCCACGCAGTTTCAAATTGTTGTCGAAAACAGCGGCAATCAGTATTCCAATGTCCAGTACACCACGGGGGATTGCAAATTCAGACTGGGGCAATGGGCCATTGGTTGTTTTCCCAACAGCACAGGGAACCCCGTATCAATTCCAATTCCATGTGTCGGATAAACCGGCGGCGGTGGCACATACATTAACAATTGGGCCAACAGGTGGTGGGAAAACAACACTGTTTTCATTCTTAATCGCACAATCATTGCGGTATCCAAAATTAAAAGCATTTTTCTTTGACAGAAATAAAGGGGCAGAAATATTTACACTGGCCAGTGGTGGTAAGTATATCACTATGCAGGGTAAAGAAAAGAAAGCCGATCCAATGGAACAGAGTTTCTTGACACATTTGAATCCGTTGAAAATGCCAGACACGGCGGCAAATCGGGCTTTCCTGCGCAGATGGTTTGCAATTATTTCGGGGCAAAATGATGCAATGTCAGCCGATGAAATTGCACGTGCGGTTTCGGTTAACTTTGATTATTTAAGTGACAAAGACAGATTGTTGAAAAACCTGTGGGAAAGTTGTTTTTCGTCTGCGGGTAATATGCGTAGTGCGTTGAAAAAGTGGGTTGACCCATTACAATATGGTGACATATTTAACGAAACAGCAGATACGTTGGATTTGAATGCACGATTAACTACATTTGATTTCACAGATATTTTGCAGGATTCAACATTGGCACCGGCAGTTATATCATATATATTACATCGTATTAATAATACGACCGTGTCGGGTGGAAATCCATCACTGATTATGATTGACGAAACGGCACCGATGCTGGAAAACAAAATGTTCCGTGATAATTTTATCGCAGGTCTGCAAGAAGGAAGAAAAAATCGCCAGGCATATATGGCGGCATTCCAACGTGCAAATGTTTTGGACCAGTTGGGAATTGGGGATGTCGTTCGTGGCCAGGCACAGACTGTTTTATTCTTCCGTAATCCGGCGGCGGATTTGCGTGACTATGAACATTGGAATTTGAATCCGCTGGAAATGGCGTTTATCCAGGGTAAAGCATATCCTAATTTGAAACGTGCAGTTTTGTTATCAAGACCGGTTAATGGTGAATCTGTTATTTTGAATACAGAACTGGGTGGATTGGGTAATATGTTGCGATTGTTTGAATCGGGCAGATCGTCTGTATTGTTGGCCGAAGAATTATACAAATCGTATGGTAATGCATTTGTTGATGAATACCTGAAAAAGCAGGGTGCATTAGAATAGGGTGATGGGTGTGCTGAAAAAAATCTTAACATTTTTAATTGTTGGGGTTTCAGTACCAGCCATGGCAGATGATTGTGTTGCATATAAATTAACACCAAAAATTACAATTGATAATCCGTCGTGGGTCAAAGAAGTTGTACAACCGTTGGAACCGATGGATTTGTGGCATGGTAATGTGGTTGCAACAATGGTTGATAACTATGATATTGTTGCAGATGTCACATCAATCGAAGATGGTTTTTGTATTGGATTAAAATCTGTGCATGCGACAATTGGGTATTCTGATTTTTCTGTGCGGATTGATATTCGGCATACGCCAAACACATGTTCGTATGATGCAATACTGGCACATGAAGATCAGCATATCAGACAATATTTATCTGTCATAGATGATTTCAAAGAAGATTTGCATAAATCTGTTTTTGTAGCGGCGGATTCTGTGATGCCGATTTTTGTTCCAGATATGGAATTGTTTGATGCGGCCATTGATGAATTGAATAAAGAATTGCAGGCACATCCTGATTTAATTTTAGTTAAACAAAAAATCAAAGCCGAAGAAGAAATTAGAAATAAACGGGTTGATTTGATGGATACCGGTGCGGGATTGAAAAAGTGTTTTGAATGAAAAAATAACCAACTGTTTTAATTGGGTTTTTGTAAATTTTTTATTAGTTGATTTTATATAAAATAATTCCAATAATATTGTTAATATAAAAAGGAAATGTTATGAAAGGGATTATTTTAGCCGGTGGCAGTGGTACACGTTTGTATCCATTGACCAAAACAACATCTAAACAATTATTGCCAGTTTATGACAAGCCGATGATTTATTATCCGCTGTCAACATTGATGCAATTTGGTATCAAAGATATTCTTATTATATCTACACCACAAGATACACCGAATATTGAAAAGTTATTTGGTGATGGTAAAAAAATTGGTTTGAATATTTCGTATGCAATTCAACCAGAACCAAAGGGTATTGCCCAGGCGTTTACAATTGGTGCAGATTTTATTGGTAATGATGATGTCTGTTTGATTTTGGGTGATAATATTTTCTATATGGGTGGACAATTCCCAATGTTCGAAGAAGAAGTAAAAAAGAATATGGGAAAGCGTGCAACGATTTTTGCATATCATGTTTCCGACCCAGAAAGATTTGGTGTTGTTGAATTTGATAAAGATTTGAATGCAATTTCAATTGAAGAAAAACCAAAAAATCCAAAATCTAATTATGCATCGGTTGGATTATATTTCTATCCAGGTGATGTTGTTGAAAAAGCAAAAAATCTTAAACCGTCTGCACGTGGGGAATTGGAAATTACAGATTTGAATAATGCATATCTGCGTGAAGGTCGTATGTCGGTTGTGCCGATGCGACGTGGAAATGCATGGCTGGATGCAGGTACACCAGACAGTTTGATGGAATCTGGACAATTTGTTCAAATTATCGAACAACGCCAAGGTTTGAAAATTGCATGTATCGAAGAAATCGCATATACCCAAGGTTTTATCAATGACGAACAAATGTTGGAATTGATAAATGAATTAAAATCTGGGAACTATAAAGAATATTTACAAAAAGTGTACGAGGAAAAACATGAACTTTATTAAAACTGAAATAGATGGGGTTATCATTGTTGAACCACGCGTGTTTGAAGATGCACGTGGATATTTCTTTGAAAGTTATAACGAAGCGGAATTTGCAAAAAATGGAATTCCAAATAAATTCGTTCAAGATAATCAATCAAAATCCAGTTATGGTGTGGTGCGTGGACTGCATTGTCAATTGGGGGAACATGCCCAGGCAAAATTAGTTCGTGTTTTGCATGGACGTGTTTTAGATGTTGCAGTTGATATTAGAAAAAATTCACCAACGTTTGGTAAATATGTTGCAGTTGAACTGAGTGATGAAAATAAAAGACAGTTGTTTATACCACGTGGTTTTCTGCACGGTTTTTCTGTGTTGTCGGACGAAGCGGTCTTTGCGTACAAGTGTGATAATTTATATGCACCGCAATCTGAATTTGGTATCAGATTTGATGATCCAGATATTGGAATTGACTGGAAAGTGCCGGCAGATAAAATTATTACATCTGCAAAAGATAATATAGCCAAGGGATTGAAAGATGTACCTGATAACGGGATGTAAAGGACAGTTGGGAACGGAAATTGCCCAACGGTTGCCAGATGCAATTTGTGCCGATGTTGATATGCTGGATATTACAGATGCGGCGGCGGTGCAAAAATTTGTAGATGAAAATAATGTTGATGTAATCATAAACTGTGCGGCATATACAGCGGTTGATAAAGCCGAAGATGATATTGATTTGGCAACAAAAATTAACGTCGATGGGCCAAGAAATCTGGCCAAAACTGGGGCGAAAATTATACATATTTCAACGGATTATGTGTTTGACGGTATGGGGCATAAACCATATGCGGCCGATGATGAAACAAATCCTGTTTCGGTATATGGTAAAACAAAACGTGCCGGTGAAATTGCAGTTCTGGAAAATGCAAAATGTGCAGTTGTAATTCGTACAGCATGGTTATATTCGGCACATGGAAATAATTTTGTAAAAACTATGCGGCGATTGGGTGCAGAAAAAGAATCGCTGAATGTGGTTGCAGATCAAATTGGAACACCAACATTTGCAGGTGATTTGGCAGATGCGATTGTGAAAATTATCCCACAGATGAATAATGAAAATTCAGGCATTTATCATTTTACAAACGAAGGCGTTTGTTCTTGGTATGATTTCGCAAGTGAAATTATGGAAATGTCAAATTTGGATTGTGTGGTAAATCCAATTAAATCACATCAATATCCAACACGGGCGGTGCGTCCGTTCTATAGCGTGTTGGACAAAGATAAAATTAAAAATGTTTTTGGAATAAAAATTGAACACTGGAAAAAAGGATTGGAAAAATGTCTAAAACAATTTTAATCACAGGTGGGGCAGGTTTTATTGGTTCAAACTTTGTGCCATATTTTTGTGAAAAATATCCACAATATAAAATTATCAATCTGGATAAATTAACATATGCAGGTAATCTGGATAATTTGAAAGAATGCGACGGTATGGAAAATTATACTTTTGTCCAGGGGGATATTTGTGATGCAGATTTGATTGAAAAATTATTTGCAGAAAATGATATTCGTGGTGTAATTCATTTCGCCGCAGAAAGTCATGTAGATAATTCTATCAAGGGACCACGTGCATTTATAAATACTAATATTGTTGGTACTTTCAATTTATTAGAAGCGGCACGTAAGCAGTGGATGGATGCACCGGGTAAGGTAAAGCCAGGTTATGAAAATTGCAGATTTCATCATATTTCAACAGATGAAGTTTATGGGGCGTTGGGTGAAACAGGTATGTTCCGCGAAGATACACCATATGCACCAAACAGTCCATATTCTGCATCCAAGGCATCATCGGATTTCTTGGTTCGGGCGTATCATCATACATTCGGTATGAATGTGACGACATCAAATTGTTCTAATAATTATGGACCAAAACAGCATAATGAAAAATTAATTCCGCATATTATTTCCAAAGCCTTGGCGGGTCAGCCGTTGCCAATTTATGGACGTGGGGAAAATGTGCGTGATTGGTTATATGTTCTGGATCATTGCAAGGCAATTGATTTGATTTATCATAATGGTAAATCGGGCGAAACATATAATATTGGTGGACGCAACGAAAGAAATAATATCACGATTGTAAAAACAATCTGTGCAATATTAGATGAAAAGAAACCACGCAGTGATGGTAAAAAATACGAAGAACAGATTACTTTTGTTGCGGATCGTGCGGGGCATGATTTTAGATATGCAATCGATGCGACCAAGTTGGAAAAAGAACTGGGTTGGCGTGCAGATGAAACGTTCGATACCGGTATTGTAAAAACAGTTGAATGGTATTTGAAGTAATAAAAATCCCCAGATTTCTGGGGATTTTTATTGTCTAGAAATTCATGCGTGCACCAATTGAAAATTCAGACATTGTATGGATTAGTTCGTTGTTAATTGGTATGTATTGATACTGGGCCAACAAGGATATTCCATCATGGGGCAGGGTGAACATGATGCCAATTCCAAATCGTGTGGTCACATCATTTTCAGAAATTTTGTCGGATTCATTAACCAGGCCTATGTAATCATATTCATTATATGTTTTGTAATTTGCAACACCGAATGATGTAAAGAAATCAAATTCATGTGTCATTGGGTAATATGCAAAAATATCAAATCCATATGCCATGTAATAAAATTCATGATTTTGTGTTTGTACATCTGAAACTAGTTCCAGTTCATTTGTTGATGAATGGGTGAAAAATAATTCTGCACCAAAATTGCTGCCTATTTTCAGGCCGGCGTTCAATGATGCGGAATAGTAAATATCGTCCAGTTCGGTTTGATAATTATAATCTGCGATATTTGTTCCCAGGTCGATTCCAATGTATGGTTTGAAATTATCGGCCAATGCATTTGTTGAAATCAGTAATGCGAAAAACAAAAATAACTTTTTCATCATAAATCCGTTTGGTTGATAATTTTATTTTATATGTATGTTTGATTTTTGGCAATAAAGAAAAAAATCATGGTGGGGGTGGGAGGGTAAATAAAAAAATGCACCACAGGGGTACATTTTTTATTTAACTGGTTGCGGAGTGTGCGGTCCTCGAACTAATAACTATATGGATTTAATATCATTTGGACACGAAATACAACTTTTTAAAGACAAATTAGGTTTATAGAATTTACACTGAATATTATCAAAAATATTGATTTTTTGCGGTTTTCATTGTATAATATTCCGCGAAATAAAAGGAAAAATATGAGTAAATCAGATATGATATTCGTATACGATAAAAAAGATGGAAGCCCTGTAATAAATCCACATTTTTTTAATAACAATATGTGGTTGACACAAAATCAAATAGCCCAATTATTTGATACAACTCAGGGAAACGTCAGTAAACATATTACAAATATTTATTCTGATAGGGAATTACCAGAAATCACGACTCATTCCAAAAATGAATCGGTCGTGAATCGTGGTTTTAGGGGTGCTGTTAAAGAGCAGCTAGATGTTTATAATTTAGATGTGATAATTGCGGTCGGTTATCGGGTAAATTCTAAAAAAGCTACAGATTTTCGTATTTGGGCGACAAATGTATTGCGTGAATATATACAAAAAGGTTTTGCTTTGGATGACGAAAGGTTTAAGCAAGGTTATCCTGATGATAAGCAATATTTCAAAGAATTGCGCGAAAGAATCAAAGAAATTCGTGCAAGCGAGCGAATGTTGTATCAACAAATTAAGGATATTTATGCTTTATCTGCAGATTATGATAATAACCGTCAGCAAACAATGTTGTTTTTCGCAAAAGTTCAAAATAAACTTTTGTTTGCAATATCTGGCAAAACTGGGCCAGAAATAATTCATAGTAGGGTTGATTCAAATAAAGAAAATATTGGACTTACATCATTTAAAAATTCACCAGATGGTAGAGTCACAAAACAAGATGTTGAAATAGCAAAAAATTATCTGCAAGAGCCAGAAATGAAAGAACTACGGTATATAGTAAATTTATTTCTGGATTATGCAGAACACAAGGCGGAATCCGAAGAAAAGATATTTATGCGTGAGTGGGAAATTTTATTAGATGACTTTTTGTCTTTTAATAAAAAAGAAATATTGCCACGGGCTGGGTCGATTTCTTTAGAAAAAGCGTTAGAAAAGGCCCATAATGAATATTTTAAATATCGTGAAAATTTAAAAATATCAGAAAAGAAAGAATCGGAAATAGAGCATAAAGAAGATATAAAAGAATTGGAAAAATTATTAAAAACGGTTGAATAGTGTTGTATTGACGATGTGATTATAATATATTGTTTTTACTATAAAAACACCACTTGAAAGAATCGGTTGATTTTATTGGGAATATTGTGTTATCCAATATATTAAGAAAGCCCAAAAGGGCTTTCGAGACTAGCAAGGTAAGTTTGCTAAGTGGATGTTACAAGCTTACTTTGCTCCGATTCACTTGTCAAATGAAAATTTGACTAATAAGAGGAGTAAAACCATGGCGAAAAAAGCGAATGGTATTCGTACTTCCAAAAGTGTTGCTTCTAAAGCTTCGGGGCTTTTAAGAGATAAGCGCACTTCTGCGAAGACGAAATCTGTTGCTGCTGCTGGTTTATGTAATCGTGGCAGATAAAACTAAACCGGTCGTATGGCCGGTTTTTTATAATAATATTGAAAAAATAATATGTTGGAATATAATCATAATGTTTATAAAAAGGATACGACATGAAGAAAGCTATAATGTTGTTTTTTGTATGTTTGTTGACCGCGTGTTCTTCTAATGAGCAATATGATTGTCATATTATCATAAAATATTACGATTGGACACGAGAAAAATTATGCGATGCTCCCTGTGATGAATGGAAAATCATAGAATCTTCTATAAAAGAAAGAATTGAAGAAAAGCATGAAATTGTTTCTAGTAAAGAATTAAACCAATTTGTGCAATCTAAATACGACAATATGGATTTTGTTAATTCTGCGGATAAATATTTTACAGATAAAACAGGAAAACAACCAATGCAGATTATAAAATTGGATTGTAAAAAATTATGATAATAAAAAATTAGTTATACTTATTTTGTTATCATTTAGTTCAAACGTGGTGAAAAAACATCATTTAACTTTTGAACTTTTTGTAGTTGTTGGAAACCAAACATAAAACCGCCCTTATGGACGGTTTTATAAATCTTGGTTGCGGAGTGTGGATTTGAACCACAGACCTTCAGGTTATGAGCCTGACGAGCTACCGGGCTGCTCTACTCCGCGATAAAGCCCACATATTATATATTTTTTTGAGTAATAGTCAAATAAAAATTAAAAATACCGGATTTCTGCGGTTTTTACTTGAAATAAATGGCGATTTGTGATATAATGCGGCCAAGACACAACGAAAATCGTTGGGTCTATTTTTTTTACCTTGCAAAGGATTTTAATGAAAAAAATGGAGATTTAACCATGGCACGTGCAATTCAAATTCGCCGGGGAACAGCCCAGCAGCATGCGGATTTTACCGGAAAAATCGGTGAAGTGACCATGGATACAACAAATAATACATTACGAATTCATGACGGTGCCACAGTTGGTGGTACGGTATTAGCAAAAAAAACAGAAATTCCGGATTTATCAAGTTATATGAAAAGACCCGATTATTTTAATAGAACAAGAGCACAAAATGGTATTATTTACTATGCTGATTGCGATTACCTGGCATTAATGGCCAAAGGTGTGGGAGATGAAGCAACATTACATGTTTCACAAAATGCAGATATGTCGAATGCAGTTCGTATTGCAGAAGTTTTCATTGTTGCTGCAGGACAAATATTTTTTGACATCCAAGCCATTATCCCCAAGGGGTGTTATTATAGATTTGAAAACGTTGATGAGATAAGATTGTGTAAAATGATATAAAAATCGGGGGCATCCCCCGATTTTTATTTTTTCATTGATGTTTTTAAGACTTTTTGCAAGTCTATATTTCTGACATCAAAACGATATAAGTTTTTGGTTGCGTTTTTGATTTGGTTTTCATATTTTTTTGGATTTTCTACAACGTCTAATAAAATTTTAGATAATGTTTCATAATCTTTGGGTGGGAACAATATTCCCGCATCGCCATTTAACAATATTTCAGATGGTCCAGATGGAACATTTGACGATATTGCAAGTGTTTGTAAAATCTGGGCTTCGGTTAAAACAACGGGTAATCCTTCGCCAATGGTTGTGGATGATGACAATATTAATGCCAACGCCCCAGATATTAAATAGTATGGTTCATCAATTCGTCCACAAAAAACAATATTTGGATTATTCGCAGCCAATTGTTCAAGATGTTCTTTTTGGACACCGTCGCCAACAATATACAGTTTAACATCTTGATTTTTTTTATAGAATAAATCAAATGCTTTGATAACCGTAATCAGGTCTTTGTCGGCACCATCCAGTCTGGAAACATGTATAAAATATTTTTCATTTGGTGGTGTTTGTTTTTTTGCCGCATGTTGAATTTCAGTAATATTTAATGGATTGTAAAGACGGACAATTTTATTTTTGTGTTCTGGATATATATCAATAAAAGCATTTAGAAAATTATCTGATAAGCAAACTAATTTATCGTATGAAGATAATTTCTGAATTAAATTATTACGATTAAAAAATAAAATACTGCCATGACACCATGCAATTTTTGTTTTGTTTATATTGCGTAATTCTGGTTCAAAAGAAAAGTTACAAAAGTCAATAATGATATCAAACTTGTTCAATATATATTGATAATTGTTCCGTTTTCTGGTCAGGATTCGTATAGGTTTTAATAAAATTTTCCACAAAAAGAAATGGATATGCTTCTCGGGATGCACAGATATATCATCTATCAAATGTATGCCATTGGACGTGAAATAATCCAAAAAATATTTGTCTGAAACCTTGTGACGGGATAATACAGTTATATCGTATTTATCACGTAATTCAGATAAATACTGCAACAGTATTTTTTCAATCCCACCCATAACAATTTGATTCATACAAAAAACAATGCGTTGTTTTTGCATTTTTAATCCTTTATTTTAATAATCGGCAGAAAATCAAATAATAAAATCCATTTCTTTTTACGTTTTAACAATGGAATTACACCAAACAAACGATAACGCCAGTTTTTGCTGTGCTTAGGCATTACGACTGTATTTATTGGTGTATCTTTGTGTGAATTCAAAAATTCTTGATAAAAAGCCGGGTGTTCTTCGCATATTTCCAGACGCACAGCCTTGGCTGCACGTTGCATCTTTTCAAAAGATGTTGTGGATGTATTGTTGCCATTCCAACGATAATTAACTAAAACATCCTGGATATTATGGAACTGTGTAAAAGGCCACAGTCGTGCCCACAAACGATGATCTTCGGCGGGGGAATATTGTTCTTCGTATTTTATATTATGTTCATCCAAAACAGATTTTCGTATCATTGCAGCGGTATGCAATAAATAACTTTCATGTGTCAAATGTATTTTTATATCAATATCATATTCCGGTGTTATATGTGTCCAGTTTCTGTCCCCAAACCATCGCAGCCAGCCCGACACCACCCCAACATTTGGATGTGTGTCCAAGAATTCAACCTGGCGTTCTAGTCTGTCTGGTACAGATATATCGTCATGGTCAAATATTGCAATATATTCACCACGTGCCAGTTCCAACAGGCGATTGCGTGATGCAGAAATACCCATATTTTTTTCGTTTTCGTAATATTTGATACGATCGTCATCATATGTTTGGATGATTTTTTTCAATTGTTTATTATTTGGACTGTCATTCAATATAATAAACTCAAAATCAGTAAATGTTTGATTTATAATTGATTCAATACATTCACATAAATGCCCAATGTTTGTATTATAAATTGGTGTTAATACAGATACACGTGGTGATTTTGACATAATTTAACCCTTGATTTTATATACAGTTATTTTGAAAATTTTTACACGACCGTTTTGTATCCTGAATACAAAACGCTTTATTTTGTTAATTATCCTGCCTAAAAATGTTTTTTTGGACGGAACCGGTAAAAAGGATTCTATATATCTTTTACCGAACATTCTCTCTAAATCTTCGCGATACTTTTTATTGGTTAAATATTCACTTTGCATAAATAAAATATTCAAGAAAGTGCGATTTATAGCATTGCGTTCATTTGAATTGCGTGATTTTGATAATTGGTTAATTTTTGATAGTATTTCAATACTGTCACGAACGCGTTTTTCGTGTCTTTTATTATCGTGAACAGTGCTGTTCGGGTTTGAACGATAATGATAAAATACCGTATTGTTAAAACTGACTGATTTTGCACCAAAAAGCAATTCAAGTAATGTTATATTATCTTCGTAATATAAGCCAGATGGGAAGCGAATGTTCTGGAACAATTTGTGCTTAAATAACTTTGAGCATACAGACCCATTGGTTATATACGACAACGCCGATGATAAATCATTTATAACGCATGTTGGGTGTTTATCAATACTGTGTGTATTAAACTTTTCAACAATCCTTAATACCCCGCAAGCGACATCAGAATCATTTGTTTCACATTGTTTATAAAGAGTTTCATAAAAATCATTATCTAGCCAATCGTCTGAATCCAAGAATCCGATATAATCCCCAGTTGCAATATCAAGTGCAGAATTACGAGCAACGCTTTGCCCCATATTTTTTTGATTTAAAACCGTGACATGTTTATTGTTTTCCAATTGTTTTAAATATGCGATGGTGTCAGGATTAGAAGAGCCATCATTTACGACAATGATTTCTAAATCAGAAAGTGTTTGGTTATACAGTGATTCCAGTGCGGTCTGGATGTATTCGGGTTCAGTATTAAAAACTGGTACAATGACACTTATTTTTGGCATGATAAAATCCTGGGGGTTTATTGTCTGGGGATTATAAGATAAAAAGCCAGTCCTTTCAACTGTTTTTTTGGGTGTTATGAATAGTTATCCTAAGTTGTGTTGAAATAAATTTATTTTATTGCTATGGTACACGTATATATAAGTGTGTAAGACCGAGGATTAAGTGGCGGATAAAATAGATTTTAAGAAGAAATGGCGGCATTTCTGGCGTGATTTTTGGGGTTTTTGGCCGTTTCAGTGGATTATTGCAATTTGTCTGGCAATTCCAATTTGGTTTTCGTATTTGACAACACGTAAAGAATTTCGTGGTATGGAAATTTTTGAAGAGTATAAGAAAAAGCCCGCTATTTTCGTGGCGTGGCATGGACGCAGTATGATGTTGCCACCGGTTATGTTGCTGGGGGGGATGCGGGGGTATGTCGTGACCAGTCAACATAAAGATGGACGTATGATGGCTAAAATCCAGAAGTTGTTTGGTATGCGGGCGATTTATGGTTCTACGTCCAAGGGGGGCGTGTCTGTGTTAAAGCAGGGGGTGCGTGTATTGCGTGATGGGCGGTATACGGTTTGTCTGTCGCCAGATGGTCCCAGTGGGCCAGCGATGAAAATGCATGATGGGGCGTTATATTTTGCCAAGATGAGTGGGGCACCGATTATCCCAGTTTGCTTTTCATGTTCACGGCCATTGTTCCAGAAAAGATGGGACAGATATTTGGTGGCATTGCCTTTTTCCAAGGTGACATGTGAAATTGGCAAGCCGATATTTGTAGAGTCTAAGATTTCAGCCAAAGATTTTGAAGCCAAACGTCAATATATCGAAGATGTTATGGTGGAACAATTAAGACGTATGGATGCTGAATTTAATCTGGAACAGGTTGAACAGGGGATTAAGGCATCTGAATATAAACGCAGATTAAAAGCACAGCGGGCCGAAGCAAAATCGGCAAAAAAGCACAGGGGGTAATATGAAAACGCCATGGTGGTTTAGACACAAGACGATTTTGGCATGTGTGTTGGTGCCTGTGTCGTGGTTGTATTATATAATAAGTAGGACTGTTTATTTTGTTCGCAGTTTGCGGCCATTAAAATCACGTCGCAAAATTGTATGTGTTGGTAATATTTTGGCCGGTGGTGTGGGCAAGACACCAATTGTGCGGGCGATTGCAAATCGTCTGGATTTACCGGTTGTTATGCGGGGGTATAAACGCAGTGCCAAGACTGGGTACGCCGGGGACGAAGCGACCATGTTGGCACGTGATGGGTTGGCGGTTCATGTTGGTGACAGAAAAAGTAATATCGTTTTGTTAAATAAACAAAAGTCTGTTAAACCAATCTTGATGGATGATGGTTTCCAAAATCCAACAATAAAAAAAGATTTGTCGATTTTGGTGTTTGATCAGGGACTGGGGTACGGTAATGGATTTTTATTACCAGCAGGGCCTTTGCGTGAACCAAAGCGGGCGGCAAAAAAAGCAGATGCGATTATTGTT
This sequence comes from Alphaproteobacteria bacterium, assembly GCA_017502865.1. Taxonomy (GTDB): domain Bacteria; phylum Pseudomonadota; class Alphaproteobacteria; order Rs-D84; family Rs-D84; genus Enterousia. The sequence continues at coordinate 107,204 of JAFVUD010000006.1, forward strand.
GTAAAAAGTAATAAGCCTAAAAAGAATTTCAAATTGCCAGATGGGGTGCCGGTGTTTTATGCAACAAACCAGACATTTAATCCGTATGATGAAGAAGAAAAAGTGGTGGCTTTTGCGGGAATTGGGTATCCAAAAAAATTCTTTAAATCGCTGAATAATGTGGTGGGAACACGGTCGTTTGCAGATCATTATCAATATACAGATGAAGATATTGAACGGTTGATTATGTGGGCAGATAAAAAGGGTGCAAAACTGATTACCACAGAAAAAGACTGGGTGCGGTTGCCGGTGCAGGTGCAGGATAAAATCAAGTATGCTAAATTGCAGACTGTGATAGAAAATGCGTTTTATGATTGGCTAAAGGAGAAGTTGGCATGAAAACTGTGAACAAAGAAGTGAAAATTTCAGGACAGGGGATTCATTCGGGGTTGCCGGTAAATCTGGTGATTAAACCCAGTGATAAGCCGGGCATCTTCTTTCGCCGGGTTGATATGGCGGGGACCGATTTGATTGCAGCGGTATATGATAATGTTGGTGAAACCAAGATGCGTAATACAACCGTTGGTATGACAGATGGGGCACATGTTCAAACCGTTGAACATTTGATGGCGGCGTTATTTATGGCCGGGGTGGACAGTGCAATTGTTGAAATTGATGGGGTGGAAACACCAATTCTGGACGGCAGTGCCGCACAATTTTATGATGCAATTGTTGCAGCGGTTGATGCGGATAAATCAAAAATGAAACGCATTGTTGTAAAGCGTGAGGTGACAGCACATGCGGCAGAAATACTGAAACAATTGCCATGGTTTGTGCGGATTCAGTTGTGGATTATGAACAAGATTGCAGGGCGTAAATCAAATGGATTTGTTAAGTTAAGTCCAAATGATGGAAAAAGTCTGGATATCAAGGCGACTTTGATTTATCCAGAAAAAATCATTGGTAATCAATCGTATGAATATTCGTTTGATGGAACGAAAAAATCTGTTGATGTTTTTCGCAAAGATGTGGCACGGGCCAGAACGTTTGGCAAGTATTCTGAATGGGAGTATTTGAAAAAACGTGGAATGGGGCGTGGTGCAAATGAATCTAATGTAATTGCGTTGAATGATGCGGGGGACGGCACATTGAATGAACTGATTTGGGCAGATGAATTTGTGCGTCACAAGATTATTGATGCAATTGGGGATATGTTCACCAGTGGTGGTATGGTGTGTGGAAATCTGGAATCATACAAGGGCAGTCATGCGATGAATAATTTGGTGCTGAAAAAGTTATTCAGTAATCCAGATAATTATGATATAATCTAGTGACATTAGGTAAGGATTGGTGTTATGAAAAAGATTTTTGCAATTTTCGCAGTTGTTTTTGGATTGGCGGCATGTGGTGGTATGATTAAAAACCAAAACGGCAGTCAGTATCTGGTGCAACTGGATGCGGAACCGATTGGTTGTACATTTTTGTATAAACTGGAATCAGAAGTGTCTGTTTATGATGCAGATGATGCACGCAGATATCTGGAAAACCGCATTGTTGACCAGGCACGACCGGGTAATGCGTATTGGATTACATCACAGCGTACAAAACCAAATGAATGGGTGATTTTTGGCCCAGAACGTTCTTTTGTTTTGGTGGCTAATGTTTATGATTGTCCAAATCCACAGCGTGTTCGCACCGCCAAGGATGGTGGGCCAGATACTGTATCGGGCGAAGTTGTTTATCGGGCACCAGAATATTCAAACATGTATCAAACGCCGGCACCAAATGCCACCCCATGTGGCCAGGTTGTTTATGGGCAACTGATAGAATGTTATGAAAACTAAAAAAAATATCCCCCGGTTGGGGGATTTTTTTATTGATTAGGGATTAAAATTTCAAAATCTGTGTTTGCCATAGTTTATATTTTTGTGCTATAATTATTCCAAGACCCAGGGTAGAGAGAAAAATTGATTAATCAAGTTGTATCCATAAATCGCAAAAAATATGCAGTCGGTTTGTTTTGGCAACCCGTCGGGGCGGGCTTTGTCGCACGAAATTATGCACGAAATTTGTCACGTACAGTTGATAAAAAACTGAACCTGTATACGGAATACAGGGCGATGGTTGGTTTGGGTGCACGACGCATGGGGCATAAGTCGGGTATGCTGTCGATTGCAGCCGAAGTAATGGAAGCGTTGGCCGAATATACTTCGTTTCTGTCTGTGTTTGCGGCCGGCAAGAATTTTGTTCTGGTTGCGGTTAGAAATGGTGTTATTTTAGAAGATAAATTATTCGATACCGAAGCGGCTGCACGCAAGGCGTATACTAAATTATCACAGATTCCAGATTGGGGTGTTTTGATTGCACCGGGTGCATGGGGAATGCCACGTGCAATTGAAAGAAATCTGGGGGATATTGTTTCAGGAAATTCACGTTCAAATTTACACACAATCAGTCGCTTTGGTGCGGGTATGATGTCTGTGTTGATGATTGTGTTGTTTGGGGTTTTATTGTTGTGGGCGTTCCGTGACCAGATTGGCCAGATGATGGCACCACGGCCACAGATGGCAAATGTTGACCCGGAAATTGTTGCCGAATATAAACGCCAGGTTGAAGAGAAAAATAAAGAATTAGATACACAGTTCGAAATTGAAAAACCTGTACCGCCGGCACCGATTGTTATGCCGTACGAAGCGTTGCCAAATCCGGTGGCACGTGCAGAACAGTGTTATCAGGCAATTGGATTTTTAATGCAGCCGATTGTTGGTTGGAACCAGGTGTTCGCAGAATGTGGCGAAACACATGCGTCGGTTGAAATAAGACGTGGTTTTGGAACGTTGGGCGAATTTTATGATGTGGCAACGGAATTAATGCCCGGTGCATTTGTGACCGAAGTGTCGGAAAACCTGTTAAAGGTTCGTGCCAAATTGCCACAGATTCCAACAGTTGCATCCCAAGACGAACGTGATGCAGAAACAATTGTTCGGGATATAACGACTAAATTCCAGGCAATAGATACAGATTTTGAATCTGAAATTGTTGTGGATACTTTGACCAATGGTGTTGAAACAGCAACACTGAATATCGTAGAAGTTGCCGCCAGTTCTAAGATGGTGCCAATGCAATTTATGCAGATATTCGAAGATTTTGGTGGTGTTTATATGACGGGTTGTACATGGGACGCGTCATCACGCACATGGAACTATGAGGTGATTATATATGCAAAATAAAAAAATGATTTTGGTTGCAATGTTTGGACTGTGTGCGGTGTTTGCCGGTGCACGTGCAGATGATGCGGTTTTTATCGAAGAAACAATCGATATGGCAGATGTTAGTCCAGAAGAAATGATGGAAAATCTGTCGGCAGATGCGATTGAAAACTATGATGTGCAGGGTTCTTTGTTCCAGCAGATTACAGATTTGGAACAGGAAAAGGTTTTGATGCAGTTGGAAAAAGAACGTGCACAGTTGGATCTGGAACTGGACAGATTGGCGGCAGAAAAAATCAAGTTGCATATGGAAATTGATACATTGTCCAGTCGTGCAGAACAGCAGCAGATGCAGGTGGAAACTGAAATCGTAAAATTAGAAAACGAAGCCAATCGTTTGGTCAAAGAACAGGCAGAATTGATGGCCCAGGAAGAAGAGGTCGAAGAAGAAGTTCAGGAAATTAAACGGGCCAAGAAAAAAGAACCAGCAAAGGAAGCAGATATTTCATTTGCTGATAAATACAGACTGATTAATGTTATTGGGGCGGGCAATCAATTGCAGGCGACAATAGAAGATTTAAATAACGGCCAGACAAAACGTATCAGTGTAGGCAAAAAATTAGATGGATATACCGTAAAATCTATTTCACTGGACGAAGGTATTGTCTTCACAAAAGGAGAAGATGAACAAAGCCTGGGTGTTGATGAATAACGAAAGCAATTTGGAATCATAAAAATGGTAATGTCTGATAACAATTTAATGGATGTGAATAAACCGTCTGTGCCAGCCGGGCTGGAAAATGCGGAAAGCAAAGATATTATCGATTTTTTGTTCGCAAATGGTAATCGGTTATTGACGGCAACGGGGGCAGAACTGGAATTGCCACGTGATACCCAGGGGTTGGTTGCGTATTTTTCAGGTGGTGAAATTATTATTTCCAGAACACACAGATATGATGGACGTGTGTTGGCGTTCTTGGATTTATTGCAAAAGAAAAATAAAGCGTTCAAGGCACCGTTCTATTCTGATTTGGGTTTGGTTTCTGAAATATATAAATCGTATGAAATGCGTTTGGGGGGTGGGGTGCGTTCCCGCCAGGATTATGATAACCAAATGCAGCGTGCGTTTGTTGATATTATTGCACGTGCAGCGGCCCAGAAAGTATCAGACGTACATATCGAAGTTGCAGACCAGACCACTATATATTTTAGAATAGACGGCAGTATGCAGCCGGTGTTGGAATATAATTCGGGGTGGGGGGAATCCTTTGTTCGTGCGGCGTTTGCGTCGGCAGATATTTCAAATGCGAACTATGCCCAGAATGAATATCAATCGGCACAAAAAGATGGACGAACACCGCTGCGTGGAACCAAGGATTTATACCTGCCAGCGGGGGTGACGGCGGTTCGTATGCAATTTAACCCGATTGCGTTTGGTACACGATATGTGGTTATGCGTTTGCTGTATGATAACCCGTCCGAAGGTATCAAAACAGAACAGGAATTTGGCGAATATGAACAAAAACTGTTGACACGTATGCGTGCGTTTCCAACAGGATTGGTTGTTGTTGCCGGTCCAACCAGTTCTGGGAAATCAACAACGTTGGTTCGTAATATGGCAATGATGCTGAAAGAACGTAATTACGAAATCAATATGATTACTGTGGAAAATCCGGTTGAACAAAAGATTTTTGGTGCACATCAAATGCCGGTTATGAATACCACAACCGAAGAACAGCGTGAAGAAAAATATGTAGAAGCGTTGGCGGCGGCGTTGCGAAGTGACCCGGATACATTGATGGTGGGGGAAATTCGTACGTTGGCGGCGGCACAATTGACAATCAAGGGTGCGTTGTCGGGGCATAATGTTTGGACAACATTGCATGCGAATTCTGCAATGGCGGCATTGACCCGTTTGCTGGATTTGGGGATTGAAGATTTCAAAATAAAAGATGAAACACTGATGCGTGGGTTGGTGTCTATGCGTTTGTTCAAAAAGGTTTGTCCGTATTGCAGACGCAGATTGGCCGATCATCCACATTTGCCAGAATATCGCCGTGTGAAAGATATGTTGGGTGATATTGGTCTGCGTCAGGTGTTTATCCGTGGCCAGGGGTGTGAACACTGTAAGGGGACAGGTACGCTGGGGCGTATCAAGGCCGGTGAAATTATTATTACAAACAGTGAATTTTTAAGATTGGCGGTGTCTGGTGATACAGATGCGGCGGTGCGTTATTGGTTAGAAGAAATGGATGGTCGTACATTAAAAGAAGCGGCCACTGCGTTGATGTTGCAGGGTGTAATTGGTATTGATGAATTAGAACGTTGGGTCGGGCAATTGGATCAACCGGGGGCGTACTGATTATGAATAAATTAGAATTACTGTATGCAAAATTAGTTTTTAGATTAAATACGGAAAAACGTATGGCGATTTGCCGCAAATTGGCATCGCTGTTGCGGAATGATTTTACATTGATGGATGCGCTGGGGCGGTTGGAGATGATTGAATCCAAGGGTGGTAAAAAACCAAACGAACCGTTCGCAATAGTTATGCGTCAATGGCAAAAGAATCTGGAACAGGGGATGAGTTTTTCAGATGCAACACGTGGTTGGGTGCCGCCCGAAGAAACATTGTTGGTGACATCGGGTAATATTTCAAATTTGGTGTTGGCGTTGGAAAATGTTGGGCGTGTTGTTGATGGAACACAACGTATCAAACGTGCAATGCGCAGTGCAATTTTATATCCGCTGTTTTTGTTGGTGTTGACATTCGCTATTATTTTAATGGTGGGTATTTATTTGGTGCCGCCGTTGGCAGATGTTGCCGGTGATAATGTTGTGTGGCGTGGGTCGGCACGGTCGCTGATTTGGCTGTCGGATTTTTCAATTCAATATTGGCATATAATTGCGGCGGTGTTTGCAGGGCTAGTATTGCTGGTATGGTTCAGTTTGTCAAATTGGTCGGGTAAAACACGTGCGGCGTTTGACAAGTTGCCACCATGGAGTGTCTATAAAATTCATATTGGTGTTGGTTGGATGATGGCGTTGGCGGCGATGGTGCGTTCAGGTGTTGCGATTCCAGATGCAATGCGTATGTTGGCCGATAACGCAAACAGATATTTGCGTAGTATTTTGCACGACACGTTACGGTATATCGCAAATGGTTATAATTTGGGTGCTGCATTGCAAAATACAGAACGTAATTTCCCAGATGAAGATATTATTGGTGATTTAACGATTTATGCCGATATGAATGGTTTTGATGAAAATATAAATAATGTTGCAAATGACTATCTGGCAGAATCTGTGCGAAAGATGGAATCTGTGTCCAATGTGATGAACAGTGTTGGAATTTTATTAGTGTCTGTTATTATTGCGTGGGTTGTGTTGGGGACTTTCCAGATGCAGGACCAGATTACCGCAGTATTATCGTGAAAAAAATAAATCTAATGGCATATCTGCGTTCAAAACCACAATCTTATGTAACGTCATGTACACTGCGTTTGTGGTTTTGAACGCATCTGTACCATTATCTTTATTTTTAAACCCCACTGATAGGAGTGGGGGATTTTTTACACCATAAATGGCAGGTTTTCTAATGTGCCTTCGGCGACACGGACATTCACATCAATCATCATAAAGACAGAGTCAGGTGATTGTGGAATTTTGTCTGAAAATATATTGGTGTCCAGCAAGTGGCTGGTATTTACAGACAGTTTGGTTATTAAATGGTCGTCGTCCAGCAATGTATAAATTGGGCCGATATTGTTTGGTGTGTTTGTGCCGATTTCGTGTTCGTTTTGTGGGCAACGCAGGCCGTCCATAATTGTTTTAACACGGTTGTCGATATCGCTGCGTGGAACACCGACAATTTCAGGGTGTAACATTTGGATATCCAATTCGGCAATCAATTTCAAATTTGGTGTAATGATTGGGTTCCAATCTATGCCACCGACATGGCGTGTTGTAATTGGGCTTTTGGTTGGGTTGGGTACCATGTATTGTGTTAGATTATTCCATGGACTGTGTTCAACCAATTTTTTTAATTGTGGATGAAACTGCATACGGATGTCGGCAATATGCTGGGCCCGTTTTTTAGGGTTTATTAAAATATCCCCAAAGTATAGTAATTTGAATTTCATATTATTTTCCTTTGGCCATGATTTCTTTGATTTTGTCGTGGGCAAGTGGATGCAACCGTAACCGGGTACCCTGGGACAGGGCGGTATGGTTTGTGCGGTCCAATGTTACAGCGGGGCGTGGGCTGCTGCCGATAAGGATGGTGGTGCCACGTTTATATGCGTGAATCATTGCACGGTTGACATCTTCGATATCACAGCCCCATTTTTCAGCCAGCTGTTTTGCGTTTAAAAAGTCTTTTTTTGTATATGTTGTTTGTGTGACTGATGGCATATTTTTATTCCCTTTTTTCTTGATAATTATACCAGAAATTGCTATGTTTTACACAGAAAAAAGAAAGGAATTTTAAATGGCTGTGAATAATGATTATACAGGGGATTCGATTAAGGTTCTGAAAGGGCTGGAAGCGGTTAAAAAACGTCCAGGGATGTATATTGGTGACGTGGGCGAGGGTGGTTCCGGTCTGCATCATATGATTTACGAAGTTGTCAATAATTCTATTGACGAAGCCATGGCGGGTTATGCAGATACGGTCTATGTTTCGTTGAATGCAGATGGCAGTGCGACAATACGTGATAACGGTCGTGGTATGCCGTTTGATATTAATCATGAAACAGGACGCAGTGCGTTGGAACTGATTATGTGTGAACTGCACGCAGGTGGTAAATTTGATAACGAAAGCAACGGTGCGTACAAGGTTTCTGGTGGTTTGCACGGGGTTGGTGTGTCGGTTGTAAATGCGTTATCTACATGGCTGGAAGTGCGTGTGTGGCGTGGGGACAAAGAAGCGTTTATGGCGTTCGCAGATGGTGTGCCAACATGTGATTTGAAAATAACAGAAAATAAATCGGGTATCGAACACGGGACCGAGGTTAGATTCCTGCCTTCGCCGGATACATTTACAGGTACAGAATTTAGTTTTGATACAATGGAAACATGGTTGCGTGAACAGTCTTATTTGAACGCAAATGTTAAAATTATTTTGGAAGATTTACGTGGCGAAGAAAAGAAAGAACGTGAATTCCATTCTGTTGATGGGTTAAAGGGTTTTGCAACATATTTGGATAAATCTAAAGAATTGCTGAACAAAGAACCTATACAAATGATTAAGCAATTAGAAGATACCTATATTGAAATTGTTCTGCAATGGACAACCGTATATACGGAAACTTCGTTATGCTTTACAAACAATATTCCAAACCGTGATGGTGGTACGCACTTGGCCGGGTTTCGTGCAGGTTTAACACGTGCGATTAATAAATATATCGGTGAAAAGGGTACCAAGAAAGATATTAACCTGTCGGGGGAAGATTTCCGTGAAGGTTTGACCAGTATTATCAGTGTAAAGATTCCAGATCCTAAGTTTGGTTCACAGACAAAAGATAAGTTGGTATCCAGCGAGGTTCGTCCAATTGTTGAAAGTACAGTGTCTGAAATGCTGTATGAATTCTTGGACGAAAATCCAGCGATTGCCAAAACGATTATTGATAAAATTATCGAAGCGGCGACGGCACGTGAAGCAGCACGCAAGGCACGTGAACTGTCACGTAAAAAGACAGGGCCAGAACTGGGCGGATTGCCAGGAAAGTTGGCCGGTTGCAGTGAACGTGACCCAGCAAAATGCGAACTGTTTATTGTTGAGGGGGATTCGGCGGGTGGTACAGCAAAGCAGGGCCGTGACCGCAAGACCCAGGCTATTTTGCCACTGCGTGGTAAGATTTTGAATGTTGAACGTGTACGTTTTGACAAGATGTTGGGTTCAGACACAATTGGTGCACTGATTACAACGATGGGGACCGGTATTGGTAAAGACGAATTTGATATCGAAAAAATGAGATATCACAAAGTTATTATCATGACCGATGCGGACGTTGACGGTCAACATATTCAAACATTGCTGATGACGTTCTTCTATCGTCATATGCCACAGGCAATTGAACGTGGGTATATCTATGTGGCAAAGCCACCTTTGTATGGGGTGACACGTGGTAAAACCCAGATTTATCTGCAAAACGAACGTGAAATGGACGATTATTTGATGGAACAGTTGGCGACCGATGGCGTTGTTGAAACATCAAATGGTATGCAGATTAGTGGGGCCGATTTGAAACGTATTTTGGGTGTTGTGCTGAATATGCGTAATACGTTGCAGGGGCTGAATCATGTAATGCCATTGCGTTTCGTAGAAGCGTTGGCATTGAACAATGTGTTCGAAAGTGAATCTGCGGAAAATTTTGCACGTGCAGAAAAAATGCTGGATGCCCAGGAATTAGAATTTGAACGTGGGTGGAAGGTTTCAGGTGATGAAAGTGGTATTACAATTACACGTACACTGCGTAGTGTAAAGGAAACACATTTCTTGCCACGTGAAAAAATCAATGGGCCAGAAATTCGTGCATGGCACAGAATGGATGACCGAAATGAATTAATCGAAGTCTTTGGGGCACCAACTGTTTTGCGTGTGAAATCAAAATCGCAAAAGATTTGGGGTGCGTTAAAGTTATTGGAAACTGCATTCGAATATGCCAAGACAGGCCTGAAAATCCAACGATACAAAGGTTTGGGGGAAATGAATGCAGAACAGTTATGGGAAACAACAATGGACCCAAATCATCGTTCGCTGTTCCAGGTCACAGTGCAAGATGCAACCAAGGCAGACGAAGTTGTTTCTATGCTGATGGGGGATGTTGTTGAACCACGTCGTGACTTTATCGTTGAAAATGCGCTGGATGCAAATCTGGACGTTTAATAGGGGAAAGTGATGGAAGGCGAAGAAAAAAAAGAACCAACAAATCGTGATAAATTGCTGCGTGAAAAACAGCAATTAGAAGACGAAATTCGTGAATATGGTTCACGGGTTGCGGATGCACAAATCTGGCATAAACGTGCCAGAATTGCTGCGATTGATAAAGAGTTAGCCGGTGGTGATAAAGCAAAGCAATTCGCACAGGCAAACGATAAATTGAAATCGCAGATGTCGTCACAAAATACCGCTGATTTGCAACGGTTGATGCAACAAAATAATGGTGGTATGTCGGCGTAATGAAAATTTTTTCAGCACAATGGTTTTGGGCATTAGATGAAGAACTGCGTAGGCAAGGTTTGGATTCTGATGCCCAAACTTTTGATGAAATTAAACAAAATTTACAAAAACGAAAAATTTGTTCCCCAGATGAATTTGCAGCACAATGTGTCTATGTGATTTTAGCAGGTGGATTTTCACAAAAAACAGCCAAGAAAATTCACGCAATTATTATGGAAAAAATAAAATCAGTTGGTGCAAATTTTGATGATTTAATTGTACTGTTCAACAATAAAAATAAAATAAATGCGATATGTAAAATTTGGGAAAATCGTGCAGATTTGTGTGATGGATATTATCGGTGTAATGATTTGAATTCACGATTAAATTATTTGTCGAAATTGCCGCATATTGGAAAGATTACCGCAAATCATTTGGCACGCAACCTGGGCGAAGATATTGTGAAATATGATGTCTGGATTCAGCGGTTGGGGTGTGTGTTTGCGAATAAAAAACTGGGAATAAATAATGCAAAATTAAATCCAGAAATTCAGGCGGCATGTGATGCGATGTTTGAACATTTGGTTCATGAAACAGGAATGCCACGGGGATATATTGATGTTGTTCTGTGGAAGGCCTTACAACAAGGATTGGTAAAATTATGAATGTGAAAATTGAACAATCGTGGAAAGATGCATTGGCAGCAGAATTTGATAAAGACTATTTTATCAAACTGACGGATTTTGTACGTGGGGAATATTTAGCAGGAAAAACGGTTTATCCAGAAGCCAAGAATATTTTTAATGCGTTTAATTTATGCCCACTGGAAAAAGTCAAGGTTGTTATTATCGGCCAGGATCCATATCACGAACTGGGCCAGGCACACGGGCTGTGTTTTTCAGTTTTGCCACCAACACCAAATCCGCCCAGTTTGCAAAATATTTACAAAGAAATTTTGTCTGATTTGGGGCGACCGTCGGTTACAAATGGTGATTTGACATACTGGGGGCAACAGGGTGTTTTGTTGCTGAATTCTACGTTGACGGTGGCGGCGCATGTGGCGGCTTCGCACAGTGGACGTGGTTGGGAACAATTTACAGATGCGGTAATTCGTGCAGTTGCAAAGCGTGAACATATTGTATATATGCTGTGGGGCAGTTATGCACAAAAGAAGGCCGCCATTGTTGATGCAGATAAAAATTTGATACTGAAAAGTGTGCATCCATCGCCGTTGTCGGCGTATCGTGGATTTTTTGGATGCAAGCATTTTAGTGCGGCGAATAAATACCTGGAATCGGTGGGCAAAACACCAATTGAATGGTGATTAAAAACTGTATGTGATGCCCAAACCATAGAACGCATATGAATGGTTTTCAGGTGCGGTGTTTCCGTTGGAATAGTGCTGGACATATGCTTCGATAGCGGTACATTCAGATACGTGAACGCCGGCCCCCAATTTAAACCCAAATATCAACTTGGAACCAATGCGTTCGTTTTGCTGTAATTGCATACCAACAGACAGGCCGGTGTATGTGTACCAGTATTTGCCATATGCCAGGGCAATATCTTCGGACAGCATTGCGATTGGTATTGTGTATTTGTCCCAGTGCCATCCATATTTTTTGCCATGTCCCAATGTTTGCACAACGCCCAAAGACATACGTGCGGGCAGGCGGAAAAATGTTGTTGGTTGGGCATACTGGAATTGAAACATATTAAAAGGTACCCACTGGGTTGGTGGTGGAACGATAAAGCCGTGGTTCACACCCCAGCCGAAATTAAAGCCAACCTGGTTATCATAGCCATTGAAAAATGGGTTTGCGTTTGCAGGATTCGCAACAACCGCCGCGAATGCCAAAAATGATAAAGTGGATACGATTTTTTTCATAATCGCAAATATATCTGTTTTTGAAAAATTGTTCAAGACAATTTATTATAATTTTTAATATTTTTTTATAAGAACGAATTCATAGGAATGATTTTGATGCTTGCATTCTTAAAAAAGTTTGTTATAATGCGTGGCGTTTGGCAGCGTAGCTCAGTGGTAGAGCAGAGGAATCATAATCCTTTGGTCGGGGGTCCGAATCCCTCCGCTGCTACCAGAATTTCCCGGTTAACCGGGATTTTTTTATTTAGTAAAACTCTCCAATAATCTAATTAAAACACCGCCCGGGGGGCGGTGGAATCGTGGTGCCCTAAGCAAGAATCGGACTTGCGACTCGTCCTTACCAAGGACGTGTTTTACCACTAGACTATTAGGGCGATTGGTAATGTTGCAATTATAAGTGCCAGCAGATAAAAATCAAGAATAAAATATAATATGTAAAAATAGGGCTTTTTGTGATATAATTATCCAGAGAAAGGGAGGTTGTTATGCCAAAAGTTCAAAAAGATAAATATGATATTTTAGCAGAAGTTGCATTAGCGTTAAGAGTGGAAAATCAAAAAGTGGAAATTGAAACACTGGATGCCCGGGATATTGGACATGGTATGGTATATGATAATTTGCCACAAATCCCAACAAGACGCACAAAAAATACTTTTAATGGAATTGCGTCGTTAAGCAGAATTCATGCAAAATCTATCAAAATTGGCAAGGATATTTCTATTAAACGAATTCATCGCAAGCCGACCATTGTAAAAACAGGTAATCAGGAATACGAAGTAGATAATGGGTTCTATTATGTTGTTCGTACACCAAAGGGCGAAGCCAAGTTTGACAGGGCAGATGATGATTTCTTGGCGGTGTGGAACTATGCGTTGGCAATGCATGACAAGACAGATAATTATATGGCGTTTTCAAAGAATTTGAGAAATGAAAAGGTACAAAAAGCTGCATGGGGGCCAATGATAAAGCAAGAACCAGATGCAGATAAATTTAAAGATGCGATTAAAAAGTTGAAGTCTATGGGCATTGAACCAAAGAAGTTGGCACAATATATCGAAACAAAAACAGGTAAATCTATGTAGTAAAACGCCCCCAAGCGGGGCGTTTATTTATGGATAAGTATTATAAATAATGTTGACAATAAAATAATTTGTATTATATTTAGCCCAGACAAGATTTAATAATAAGGATATGTTATGTCTGGGGTAAAAAAGATGAGTCTTAAAAGAATTTTGGCTGTTGCGGGTACTGGGGCTGCGCTGGCGGGGTTGCTGGTGTGGGGCGGTGTCGCACAGAAAAAGGCAAAACAAGATGCGCTGCATTATGTGGCGGGGTTGACGCCAACAACATATGTGTGTGATACAATTGATGTGGACTGTCCAGAAGCGATTGATCAGATTATTTTTGGCGTGATTTATGCAGGCAGCTATGATCGTATGAATAATGTGGTACATAAATATCACTATAGGGATTTGACTGGGACAGAAATGGGACAGGCGGTTACAGGCGCGGTAAATCAGTCCCAGGAATTTGCATCGTATCATGAATTAAGACATGCATACAATTCACGTTTGATGTGGCGTTATAATGGGGTTTTAAGTCCAGATGTTTTTGTAATGGACGAAGTGTCGGCACGTGTTGCAGAAGAACTGGCCAGAATTAGTGAAAAAAAGCCAATGAAATCTGGAAAAATGTCGTCGGCAGTGTCGTATAAGATAAGCGATAAATATAATTTGCAGAATATTGCAAATATGTTTGTAAAAAAGGCTTTGATAGAAATTGACCAGACATTTGAAGTGTCTGCAGATATCTTTGAAGAAGCAAGTTTGTATGCACACAATGATCCGTTGGTTCAGGATGTAATGATAGATAAAAAGACACTGATGAATGAAATGATGGTGTTTGAAATAAATGGTAAAAAGCAAAATATGCTGAAATTGGCATCGAAAGAATTACAGAAAGAAGTAGAACGATTGAAAGTTAGTGTTGAAAAATATCTGGATGTCAAATATAGATAAAATGACGGCGTTTCGGCGCCGTTCTTTATTTCTTGCAAAATGGGATTTTTTGGTTTAGCATACGGGTACAGTTTTTTGGGGGCGGGGCGTTGAAGTGTCTGACAATCACAGAGTCCTTGAACCCGGTAATAAGTAATAAATCAGGGTGGCACCGCGCAGCCGTAATATGACTTGCGCCCCTGTGAATTAAATAACAATGTGGGTGCCGAAAGTTTCCATAAAGATTTTTTCAGGTGCCCAAAATAAAAAAGGGACCAAAATGTTATCTTTGAAATCAAAGTACAGAACCCATACATGTGGTGAATTAAATACATCTAATGTTGGGGAAAAAGTTGTTTTGTCGGGTTGGGTGCATCGTAAACGTGACCATGGGGCATTGCTGTTCGTGGATTTGCGTGATAATTATGGTATTACCCAGATTGTGTTTGATGGGGGCGATGCAGAATTGGAAAAAGTGCGTCCAGAATCTGTGATTAAAATTACAGGTAATGTTGTCGCACGTGATGCAAATGCAGTGAATGATAAAATCCCAACAGGTGGTATCGAAATTCAGGCAGAAAGTTTTGAAGTGTTGACCAGTGCAGAAGTTTTGCCATTCCAGGTATTCGGTGATGATGATTCTGTGGCAGAAGATTTGCGTTTGAAATATCGCTATATCGATTTGCGTCGTGAAAGTCTGCATAAAAATATTTTGTTCCGCAATCGTGTTATGAAATTTATTCGTGACAAAATGTGGGATATGGGTTTCTCGGAATTCCAGACACCAATTTTGACGGCGTCCAGTCCAGAAGGGGCACGTGACTTTATCGTGCCAAGTCGTAATCATCATGGTATGTTCTATGCGTTGCCCCAGGCACCACAGCAGTTCAAACAGATGATTCAAATTTCTGGGTTTGACCGCTATTTCCAGATCGCACCATGTTTCCGTGATGAAGATTTGCGTGCAGACAGATTGCTGGAATTCTATCAGTTGGATTTGGAAATGTCGTTCGTTGATTTGCCAGATATTCAGGCGGTTGGTAATACGCTGATGCCGGCGATGATTCGCGAATTTGTACCAGGTGCCCAGATTTGTGAAGATATTCCACATATTTCTTTTGATGAAGCAATGTTGAAATATGGTTCGGATAAACCAGATTTGCGTAATCCAATTATCATTCATGACGTGACAGAAATATTCCGTGGGTCTGATTTTGGTATCTTTGCAAATGCGGTTGAAAATGGCAGTGTTGTTCGTGCAATCCCTGCACCAAACACAGCAGATAAACCACGTTCTTGGTTCGATAAACTGGGTGAATATGCAGTGAAAGAATTGGGACTTGGTGGTTTGGGATATATCGTTTTCGCAGAAGAAGCCAAGGGGCCTGTTGCAAAGAAATTAGATGAAGCCCGTATTGCAAAATTGCGTGAAATCGCAGGGGATAATTCATCATTGTTCTTTGTTTGTGATGCGGAAAATACCGCCGCCAAGGCAGCAGGTAAACTGCGTAATAAATTGGGTGATGATTTAGGTTTAATCAATCCAAAAGAATTCCGGTTGTGCTGGATTGAAAACTTCCCATTCTTTGAAGAAGATGAAGAATCACCAACAGGTATTGCGTTTACGCATAATCCATTCTCGTTCCCGATGGCAACATTGGAAGAATTGAATACAAAAAATCCATTGGAAATCAAGGCTGCACAGTTCGATATGGTGTTGAATGGGGCCGAAATTTGCAGTGGTGGGCTGCGTAACTATAACCCAGAAGTTATGTTGAAATGCTTTGATATTACCGGTTATTCCGAAGATGTGGTTAAGGAAAAGTTCGGTGGTATGTACACAGCATTCCAATATGGGGCACCACCGCACGGTGGGTGTGCGTTCGGTTTGGACAGATTGGTGCAGATTATGTTAGATGAACCAAATCTGCGTCAGGTTGTTATTTTCCCAACAAACCAACGTGGCCAGGATTTGATGATGGGCGCACCAACAACTGTTACAGAAAAACAGTTACGTGAAGCTCATATTCAGGTACGAAAGAAAAACTGATAATTCAGTTTTGTACAAAGGAGAAAAAAAGCCGGCAAACACCGGCTTTTTTTTATTATTAAAATTTATCGTGTGTTTTTATAAACTGACGCATATATTCTGCATCAAAATTACGGACGATATCAGACAATGAATACTGGCGTGTGCCGCTTGGTGAAATGTTCATTTCAATTGGGGCAGGGGTTGGGGCCGTGCCACGCAATGTCAAATCCATGGCGACAAACATATTGCCGTTTGTAATCTTTAATGCACCGATTGCATCAACGTGTCGCATAGACAGGGTGAATGGCTGGGTCGTTTCGAATGTGCCGTGTGAATATTTTGCAACAATTCGTAATTTCTTGATTTTTGTTTCGCCGGTTTCCAGGGCGTTGGAAATTGCGTATTCTGAATTTAATATTGTGATGTCGTTCGCAGATGCATAGAAATCATCAAATGACATGCCGACCAGATATCCACCATCGAATGTTAAATCCATTGAACCAGCCATGTTATAATTTATGTCGTGGGCGATTTTCCCATTCGTTGTTAAATGGATTTCGGCCGTGATGACAGAATCACGAATGTTTAATGGCATTGTTGATGACAGCAATGTGCCAGCGATTGAAAAACGATTTAGTTGAACAAAGATGTCATAGTTGGATTTATCTTTGGCGATTGTTGCCAACAGGTTTCCACGTGCACCGTCACTGATGGAAAATGTTTGGGTGTTGTCTTTTAATGAATAGACAAAGTTTTCATATTCTTCGCCGTTGTATATCACGCGGTCTGCGGTCAAGAATACATTGGTGGGGGCATCGAATAGGGTTAGTACCGGCGAATTGGTCAGGAATTCTAATTCTGCGGAATTGTCCAGATATTTCTGGGATATGAATGAATCCAGATTAAACACAGGGGTTTTTAATGTGATATTTTTCCCAGATGCAGAACCGGTAAATTCATGATTTTGGAATGTGATATTTAGATTTGAAATACGCTTTTTATCGTATGTTCCAGAAATTGTATATGCACCATCGTTGGCAAATCGGGTGTCGGCGTTTCCAGTCCAATCACGAATAGATTTGCCATTGATGACAAATTTCTTGCCAGATATTTTTAATTGCCATTTGTTAGAATGGGGGGTGAATTCAAGTGTTTTATCGGTCCAGATGAAATTTCCAATTTCGTTTTGCATAGCACTTGGAATAAATGGCAGGTCAATTTGGCCCCAGGACAGTTTTTTATTATCTGCAAATTTATATGTTGATGATGTGTGGTCGGGGCTGATTTCATATGTGCCGGCCATGTCTGCAAAGTTAAAGTGAACACGCCCACGTTTGCCCAGTTGTTTGATTAATTTGTTCAATTCTTCCATTGGGGGAACGGGGTTTTTGGAATTAAGGAATATTTCAAATGCGTCACCAGATACAGACAGGGAACCAGAAATGTCACCGTATGTGTATTTTGAACAACGCCATGATTTTTTATTTCCAGTTAACATGCATGTTGTGTTTACGCCATTAATGGGCATGGCGACCAACACGTTGTGTGCACCGTCTGGGTTCACAAAACCGCCGGTCAATGTAATATCGTCGCCGATGATTTTATTAATTTTATATCCGTCTTTTTCACCGACGGTGTCCAGCAAGATGTGGTTAAATGTGCGGCCATCAATACGGATTTTTCCATAGAAGTCCAAATCAATTGTGGCGTTGTACATCAGGCTTGTTTTATTAATCAAGAATGAATAGTCATAGTCGATTGTTTTTGAACGGACACGAATGTTTTTGTATCCGTCGGGTAAAATCTGGATATCGCCGGTAAATTTGTTTGCGATAATGTTGGAATATTTATAACCGTTTTTGCCGTCCCATTCGAAATCTGTGCTGACCTTGATAAGGGCGGTAATTGGCAATACAGAAAAACCAAACCCAATCCATGAACCGATGTCGTATGTTTCCAGATCCATGTGGCCACGGACAGAACCGTCTGAAAATATTTGGCCAGTGATTGTTAAGCGGTTATTTTTATTTTTAATAAAGAATGTGTCGCCAGAAAATTCAACATCGTATTTATGTTCGTGGGTACGGACAATGCCACGGAATTTGCCGTCTGAAAATTCCCCACGGACAATATGAAAATGGCGGTCCATAAAGTTGATAATAGAATTATGGATAATGATGTTGTGGTTAAAATCTGCAGGGGCCAATTTTGGAATATTAATTTCTGCATCGTAAACAACGACGGTTCTTTCCAGTTGTATGTTGTTCAGGTTGAACATGTCACGAAATGGTATCGAGAATAATACAGTGCCGATTTTTGTGTTTGGTACAGTGACATCATGTGCCACGATGGTTGCACCACCCAACAGACTGAATGTTAAATCACCATTCAATTTGGCGGGTACGTCGGTTTGTGCATAGACGGCACTTTCAATAGCCGGCTTGAACCGGTTCAGGGTAATCATTGGTGGTACAATAATTACAGCCAATATAAATGTAGCAATTGCAATGGTAATTGACCAAGCAATTCTGCGTTTGTGTCTGGGTTTAAGTGCCATTCTCTCTGTCCTTGTAATTTGATTATAATGGATTATACTAAAAAATGTGAGTAAAAAAATATTTAATCTTGAAAGTAATTATAAACCGATGGGTGACCAGCCAACCGCTATTGCAGAATTGGTGGCGGGGGTTCAAGAGGGGCGACAATCCCAGGTTTTATTAGGGGTGACGGGGTCTGGCAAGACGTTCACAATGGCAAATGTTATTGCAGAATTGGGACGGCCGGCGTTGATTATGGCACCTAATAAAATTCTGGCGGCACAGTTATATACGGAAATGAAGGCGTTTTTTCCAAATAATCATGTGGAATATTTTGTGTCGTACTATGATTACTATCAGCCCGAAGCATATATGCCGACAACAGATACATATATTGATAAAGATGCATCGATAAATGAACAATTGGATCGTATGCGTCACAGTGCAACACGTGCAATGCTGGAAGAACGTGATGTTATCGTGGTTTCCAGTGTGTCGTCTATTTATGGTATGGGGTCGCCAGAACAATATGCAGGTATGCGTTTGGTCTTGAATGCGGGCGATATGATTTCACAAAAAGATGTTATTAGAAGTCTGGTCGATATTCAGTACAAGCGAAATGATATGGCGTTCGCACGTGGGGATTTTAGGGTGCGTGGTGATACGCTGGATTTGTTCCCATCGCATGCCCAGGACCGGGGGTGGAAGATTTCTTTCTTTGGTGATGAAATTGAAGAAATCTGGGAATTTGACACGTTAACTGGGGCGAAATTACAACGGGTTGACCGTATTGCGGTTTATCCAAATACCCACTATGCAACACCAATGCCAACTGTTTTGCAGGCGATTGGGGAAATAAAAAAAGACCTGAAAGAACGGTTGGATTATTTTCATGAAAATATGAAATATATCGAAGAACAGCGTCTGCGTGAACGGGTGGGGTTTGATATAGAAATGCTGGAAAGTACGGGGACGTGTCGTGGGGTGGAAAACTATTCACGATATTTGTCTGGGCGTGCACCGGGCCAGCCACCACCAACATTGTTTGAATATTTACCAAAAGATGCGGTTTTATTTATAGATGAAAGCCATGTGACGGTGCCACAGATTGGGGCGATGTCACGTGGGGACCGTGCACGCAAGGAAACACTGTCGCAGTATGGATTTCGGTTGCCGGCATGTGTTGATAACCGGCCATTGACATTTGAAGAATGGGATATGTTGCGTCCACAGACTATATTTGTGTCGGCAACACCGGCCGCATGGGAAATGGACCAGGCAGGTGGAATTGTATCAGAACAGGTTATTCGACCAACAGGATTGTTGGACCCAGAATGCGAAGTAAGACCAACAGAACACCAGGTTGATGATTTGTTAGACCAGGTGAAAAAGACCAGTGGGCGTGTGTTGGTGACAACATTGACCAAGAAGATGGCGGAACAATTGACGGACTATTTTATTGAAAATGGGGTCAAGGCCAGATATCTGCACAGCGATATTGAAACGTTGGAACGTATTGAATTGTTGCGTGAACTGCGTATGGGAAAATTTGATGTGTTGGTTGGTATCAATTTGCTGCGTGAAGGTTTGGATGTGCCGGAATGTGAATTGGTTGCAATTATGGATGCGGATAAAGAAGGATTCTTGCGTTCGACACGTTCGCTGATTCAAACCATAGGGCGGGCGGCACGAAATGCAAATGGTCGTGTGATTTTGTATGCAGATAAAATTACAGATTCTATGAAAGATGCGCTGGGGGAAACAGAAAGACGTCGGGCCAAGCAGATGGCGTATAACGCAGCACATGGGATTGTACCGACTACGGTTGCCAAGGCCATCTTTGCCGAGGTGGGTGACAGACAAGAAAAGACAGACAAAGCCCGCAGATTTGTTTATGACAAATCGGGTGGGGTGATGGATGCAGATTCGCTGCGTAAAGAAATCAAGGCATTGAATAAAAAGATGCGTGATGCAGCAGAAAATCTGGAATTTGAATTGGCGGCGGAAATTCGTGACCAGATTCATAAATTAGAAGATGATTTGTTGTTGGTGGAGTAGGATAAAATGGAAGTAATTACAAAAAATATTGAAGAAACAAGAAGTTGGGCGAATAAGTTTGCAAAAAACTTAAAGTCACCGGTTGTGGTTGCGTTGCATGGGGATTTGGGTATGGGGAAATCTGAAATTGCACGTACAATCATAAAAACGTTGCGTGGTGAAGATACAGTTGTGCCCAGTCCTACGTTCACGATTGTGCAATCGTATGATGGGATTTCACATTTTGATTTGTACAGGCTGGAAGATGCATCTGAACTGGTCGAGGTGGGGTTGCAGCACGCAATGCAAAATGATATTACGTTGATTGAATGGCCAGAAATTGCAGCGGATATGTTGCCGGCAGATACAATTCATATTTATATTACGCAATATGAAGATGGCCGAAAAATTGTTATCAAATAATACCTGGGAAAAGGACCCTGTGGAATAGTGCGGATAAAAAAGTAATAATTGCTTTGCGGATGACGAAACAAGTTGTTGCAATGCAAGAATGAATTTTCGAAATCCCAAACCCACATCCCTAAAACAAAACACCGGTGATTGCCGGTGTTTTTTATTGTTGTGTTTTTTTCAGCAGGCTGTGAACCGCCAATGGGAAATCTGGGGCACGGGACAGGTAAGAACCACTGACCAATAAATCGGCACCAGCATCCCAGCACATTTGGGCGGTTTTATCATTTATGCCACCATCAACAGATATCAAGAATTTTAATCCATATTTTTTGCGGGTTGCCGCTAATACAGAAATTTTATGCAGGCATGATGGTTGGAATTCTTGGCCAGCGGCACCGGGTGATACGGTCATTACCATTACTTCGTCAATGTCACGCAAGACTTCTTTTAATATAGAAACAGATGATTCTGGGTTCAGGGCGATTCCGGCACGTTTGCCCGCCGCACGAATACCACGCAGGGCGGCCCGAACCCCAGATGTATTGGTTGAAAGGATTATTGTGTCGGCACCGGCATTTATGGCATCAGCGGCCCAGACGGTGGGACTTTCGGTCATTAAATGAACATGTAAATGTGCGTTTGTGTGGGCACGTATAAATTTTATTTGGTCAATACTGCCGGCGATGCGGTCTACGTAAAAGCCATCCATAATGTCGACGTGAATCATTGAAATGCCGCCAGATTTGAACAGGCTGTATGTGTCGGGGCGTTTCATGTTAAAGCACAGGGTGCTGGGTAAAATAGGGATGAATTTTGGTTGACGTGTTCGCTTTTTACGACGGAACGGTGATGACAGACGTTCAACCAGACGACTGCGTTTTTCGGCCCATGCCAAGAATTTCTGGCGGTGTGGTGTTTCCATGTTCCAAATGTGGGCGGACAGGGCACGAACCGATGCGTCGCTGTGCATGATTTCGGTTGGAATGCCGAATGTGTTTTCAAAGAAATCACGTATGCCGTCCATTTCACTGCCGCCGCCGGTTAATACAATTTTAGTTGGTTTATATTTAGACAGTGCAGATGATGACTGGGCCTGGATTTTTGCAATCAGGTCAACAACAATTGGTAAAACAATGTCATTGATGTCGCCACGTGAAAAACCATATGCTGTGTCAGCCGGGGTAAAGCGGTCCATTTCTTTGGGAATCATGCTGGCTACGCTGCGTTTGATGCGGTCCGCTTCGTCAGGGGTTATGTTGGTGGCGGATGAAATTGCGTCGTTTATCGTTTTGCCACCGATTGCAATTTTTGTGTGCCATACCGGTCCACGGTCGGTCCAGATAGATGCGCCGGTGAATTCAGCCCCCAGGTCAATAAACATTGTTGTTTGTTTGCGGGGACGAAATGCGTAATTCTGGACAAATTGGGGGTCATAGAATGCGATTGGTTGGATAAAGGCACGGCGTAAAATTGCATAGATTTCATCCAGGTATATGGACTGATAAAATATAGAACCGAATATGGACGTTAATTGTTTATCAACAGAACCAACCGGTGTTAACATGTCACGTGCGCCAGGGCGACTGTATGCCAATGGAATAATGTGCATACGGTAATATTCGTCGGGTGGGACGATTTGTGCAATTTGATGCTGAATATCAGATTGGCTGATTTTATGTTCGCCATTCCAAATGGTATTCTTGGCAGATATGTCAAATTTAGAAGGACCAAAATTTCCGGTGATATACGCACTGTCCAGGTTGACACCCAATTGTTTTTCCAATTCGTCAACCACAGATTTTATTGCAAAAACAGTATCTGTACTGTCGATTGAAAATACGGCAGATTTTGCAATTCGGGCAGATTTTACATGGTGTGCAATACCACGGACACCACTGGTGCCAATGTCCAGACACAGAAAAGAAGAGTCGAACATGTTCATCTGTTAATTATGGTCGCATTATTTTACCAATATTCTGGTGTTGTCGCGCATGTCGATAACATCAATGTCTTTGGATAAAATTTTGTGATTTTTATTCATGGCAATCAGGCTGCTGATTGCGGAAATTGGGTCTTCTTCGGGTAACATTATTGTGATGCCGGCAGGTGTCGTTATGTTCCAGCGACGATTTTCAATCCATGATAAATATTCTATGTCGGCCAGCATTGTGTGGGCAGCCTTGGTAATTTCGGTGATGTCGTTTGGAATTGGTCCAGAAAATACAACCGCCGATGTATCACGTTCGGGGGTGGGACGGTTGACAACCGTGCCATCGGCCGACAGTGGGAAATAATATTCGCCATTCCACCACAGGGCAACAGCATGGTGCATTTTTACATTTATTTTAAGATTGCCGTTTGGCAGGCGACGTACCGCAGATGATTTTACACCGGGGACGTTCGCAATGCGGTCGTTTAATTCAGCCAAATCAACATCGTATGTGTTGCGTACCAGACCGCCCGCCGCCGCACGCAGGGCAGATAAATCAGATTTTTCAGCATCGCTGGTAATTGAAATGTTGTGTACATGTGCGACCGAGCCATGGCCCATACCGGTCATAATTATACGGGTTGCAAAATAGATGGCCATAATTATGGCAACGGCAAAACACAGCCAAAACCAGATAGAACGCTTCATGCGGAACATTATATCATATTTTTATAGATTAAAAAAGAGGGAGGCGAAAATATTTATTACATTGCACGCAACAGATAGCCACGTCTGAACATGCAACGGCGATATGCACCCACAGATTTTGATGCGGTGTTGCGTGGAACAGACATCAGCGAACGTTGGCCAACGTCACGATATTCGTTTGATTGGAATGTCACCCATAAACCGTCCCATTCGGGCATAATTGCACTTTGGTTCGGGGAAATTAATTTGGCAATGCGGGAACGTGGTAAATATGATGGGCGGTCAATCCCCAGGCATGCTTTGTGGTCACGAACAAATTGTTCTGTGGTGACGGCTTCGTTTTCCCAATTCAAAACGGTGGCGTTATCAATGCTGCCACGGTTGGGGGATGCGCACCCGAACAGTACAATTAATGATAAAAATGCGGATAATAATTTTATTCTCATGTTTTATATTATAATTTATTTGCCTTTGGGGGGCAATAGTTTTTATAATAGCAAAAAAGGGACAAAGGACAGAGAGATGGCATTGACAGTTCAAAACTTTATAAAACTGGCCAATTATTATAACCAGACCGCAAAGACGATGTCGGCGATTTGTGTGCAAAAGGGCGGTATTGCCATGGAAAACTATGTAGGGCGATTTTATATGGCAGATGTGCTGGAATTTGTTGTGGAATATGGCCATCGTCTGGTAAAATCAGGTGTAGCAGTACCAGAAGAAATTGTCGCACTGGTTGGGCGGTTCGAACAGCAATACGAACGGGTGCGGGATTTGACAACACCTTCGCAGAAGCCAATTCATGAAATGACATTGGCAGAATTTGAAAAGGTTATGAATATTTAGTGCAAAACAAGGACAAGGAGAAACCTATGAGCATTATCACAAAATACATTAAGTGTATGATTGGGTGGACATGTGTGGTGTCCGTGCTGGTGGGGTGCGTGAATAGCAAGCAGGAAGAACCGCAATTTGATAACGTTGTGGTCGAAGATACGTTGGTGATAAATGAAAATTCTGTGCCGATTTTTCCAAAAATGGCGGCGTTGACCACAGATACTGCACGCAGATTTGCAATTGATTTGCCAAAAAGATGTTCGGTTGACTGGAATAATCAAAATGTGATGTCGGTTGTACCAGAAGAAAAAATCGAAATAGTTCGTCTGGAAATGGGGGACAAATTACCGGATTTAAAGGTGTCTGATTACGAGTTTAAGCAACTGACCGTGAAGCAGGCGTTGGACAAGTTGTTGGACGGGACAGATATTGCGGTGGTCGAAGATGAAGATTTGTATGAAAAAATTACAGGGACAATTTCATCAGGGGCGTTGAATGAAGCCGTAGAATTGATGTCTAAAATGGGTCGTGTGTATTACAGTTATGATGAAACGCATGGCGAAATTCATTTGAAACATCGGGGTAAGTGGCTGATTAAAATGCCAAAGAATGAAAGTATTATCATGGCATTATTAGATGCAATGCGTGGTGCGGATGTAAGAAATCTGTTGGTGGACTGGGAAGATAAAACATTGGTGTTCGAAGGTAATTATCAAACAGAACGTGAAGTGGCCAAAATTATCGCAGATATTTCCAGTAAAAAATATATGATTGGTTGGGATGTTGATGTGTATCGTGTTTATCCACGTACAGATAATCCAATTGTTTGGATGAATTTGCTGCCTGCGTTTGGTGAAAGCAATGTTCATATGTCTGTGCCAGGTGTGGTTGGGCGTGCGCTGGTGGTCAGTTCAGAAATTAATACCAAGACTTTGCAGGAATTCTTGTATCAGCAGGCGAATGTTGTGCTGATTTCACAGGGGCAATTTGTAATTCCAAATGGTTGGCAATCACGTTTTGATATTGGCCAATGCGGTAAAGAAGAAAGACTGGAAACAGATTTGGTTATTGGGGCCAAGGGTACATACGGTGATTTTGGTGGCAAGAAAAAGATAGATGCTAAAATTGTTCTGCGTACGGGGGCGGGCGAATTAACATCTTTTAATATCCCAAGCAGTGTTGGTGATAACTATGTTATCGTTGGTATTCCAACACATTCGTTTGTGACAACACCTGAAACACTGATTTCACCATATGCGGAATTGGTTGTGTTTATGTCGCCACGGGTTATTTCAATTGTTGATGCACCAAAGCAGGTGGACATGGATGCACCATTGGTTGGTGATGCATTGCGTGACTTTTTAAGTGAAGAATAGGGGCACGGGTATGTTTTCAAAACTGGAACGAAAAATTGCATTTAGATATCTGGGGGCCAAGAAACGTGGTTTTGGTTCGGTGATTTCGTGGGTGTCGTTGATTGGGATTATGTTGGGTGTGGCGACACTGATTGTGGTTATGTCGGTTATGGGTGGGTTCCATGATACTTTGTTGGGACGCATTGTTGGTATGAATGGTCATGTGGTTGTCTATCACCAAGATGGGGCAATTGGGGACTTTGATTTCTTAATCGATAAAATGAAGCAGAACAAGGTTGTTGCCCAGAATGTGACCGGTATTGTTCCAATTGCCGAAGGCCAGGTTATGGCAACCGCCGGTGGCAACAATACAGGTGCGATGATACGTGGTATTCGCATGGCGGATTTAGCAGCCAAGGCCCAGACCGGGACCAAGGTTTATGGTAAAAAACTGACCGATGTAAAAGATGGTGAATTGGTTGGTGGGGCGGCTTTGACACGTGCGTTGCGTGTGGGTATGGGTGATAATATTTCATTGGTGTCTGCGAATGCGGCGACGCCGACACCATTTGGGTCTATGCCACGGATTATGTCGTATCCGGTGGTTTCTTCGTTCTTTATGGGAATGTATGAATATGATTCAGGATATATATTTATGCCGTTGGAAACAGCCCAAAAGTATTTGAATATCGGTCAATCGGTTACACATATTGATTTGTTCTTGAAAGATCCTGAAAATACAACGGCGGTTCAGGAATCGTTGCAACGGTTATTGCCAGATGGATTTGTTGTGCGTGATTGGCGTGAACTAAATCGTGGGTTTGTTGGTGCGTTACAGGTGGAATCAAATGTTATGTTCTTGATTTTAATGCTGATTGTGATTGTGGCGGCGTTTAATATTGTGTCATCGTTGGTTATGCTGGTTAAAGACAAAAACAAAGATATTGCGGTGCTGCGTACATTTGGGGTGTCACGGAAATCTATGATGAAAATATTTATTTTGTCGGGCACATCGATTGGTGTGATTGGGACGTTCTTTGGTACGATATTTGGTGTGCTGGTTGCAATTTATATTGAACCAATTCGTCAGTTCTTTCAATGGTTAACAGGACGTGATTTGTTCCCAGCGGAATTGTATTATTTGTCTGAATTGCCATCGAAATTAGAATTTGCCAGTGTTGTGGGTATTGCGGTTTTGGCAATCGGTTTGGCATTTTTGGCAACACTGTACCCAGCGTGGAAGGCAGCAAACACAGATCCAGTAGAGGTTTTGAGAAATGAATAAAAAACAGAATTTTGAAGATGCATCAGCCGAAATGCTGTTTCGTCAGTTTATTCGTGGATGGGCTGCGATAGAGTATAAGTGTAATCCGCCGTCTGCACTTCGTGTGGAACAGACATATGCAAAATATGGTATTAAATTACCATTTAAAATTCATTATGAATACAAGGTTCCAGCAGAATTTGAATCGCAGTATGGATTTTTATTTTGGGTCAAGATGATATTTTGTAAACAGGAATCATTTGAAGAGATTTGGACACAGATTCAAAATGTCGATGTTGATAAAGCACCAGCGGGGGTCAACAGAGATGTTGTTTTGTATTATAGGACATTTTCAAAAGAACAGTTTGCTATGATTTATGCGTGTACGCTAAAAATGATAGAGGCTTGGCCGGTGGATAAAATGATAGCCGAAATTAAACGTCTGAACCCAGAATTGGCAAGCATTAAAACAGATGGTAAGAATAGCAACGTAATGGGTATTGTAAAATCCAGCGGGGTGCTGTTGGATTTTTTTAATGGTGTTGCCTATGGTTTTGCCCCAGAAGATATAGATTATTGTTTGAATGCGCCCAGGGAAGAATTTTTGGCGTATAAAGAAAAAACTGATAGGTTGAATTTGGCTCATGGTCATATACCGGCACCGTCAAGGCTTGATGCGTTGCTTGTGGCAGAAGCAGAAGTGAAAAAAATAATAGCGCAGCGGGCCCAAGAAAAAGGACTGGAATAAATGGCGAATATATTAAACTCTTTATCAAAAGTTAGTGCAGGCGACGTGGTTATGTCGGTGCGTGATATTAAAAAGACCTTTATCGAAGGGGGGCAGCCATTACATATTCTGCGGGGTGGGGGCTTTGATTTAAGACGTGGAGAAATTGTGGCGATGGTTGGACCATCGGGGTCTGGTAAATCAACACTGTTGCAGTGTGTTGGGTTGCTGGATAAGCCGACCAGTGGCAGTATTTTAATTGGTGGGGCGTCTGTCCAGAAAATGGATGAAGATATGCGTACGCAAATTCGCCGGAAAAAGATAGGGTTCGTTTATCAACGGCATAATTTGTTGTCTGATTTTACGGCGGTGGAAAATGTTATGTTGCCGCTGTTGGCAAATGGTGTTGCCGAAGATATGGCCTATGCACGTGCAATGAAATTGTTAAAGGCTGCAAATGTTGCACATCGTGCGACACATGTGCCAGGTGAAATGAGTGGTGGTGAACAGCAACGCACGGCGGTGGCACGTGCATTGGCAAACAATCCAGATATTTTGTTGGCGGACGAACCAACCGGCAGTTTGGACCCAAACCATGCAACAGTTGTGTTTGATTTGTTGCTGGATTTGGTGCGTAAGAATAAAATGGCAATGTTGTTTGTGACGCATGATATGGGATTGGCCCAGCGTGCAGACAGAATAATTACAATTAAAAACGGGATTGTGGAATAATTATAAAAAAAAGGAGAGAGTATATGAAAAAGATTCAACAGAAATCTGCAAAGCAAACATACACAGTTGTTCACAGCCCAAAACAGAGATTGTTGGGTATATTGGGTTTTGTGGCGTTATTTGTGTGCGGTGTTATGGTTGGTTGGGGTGTCAACAGTGGTCGTGCACCAGAACATGTGAAATCTGCCCAGGCGGCGGAAGTGGCCCAGCCAGCGGCTGTTCCAGAACAGATGGAACCAACGTGTGCAGTTATAGAAGAAGTGTTAACGGAACAATTACCAGTGGCAGATGCCGATGCAGATAATCGTATTATGCGTGCCAAGATTTTTGCAAATCTGTCAGAACGTGGTTGTGCAGAAAATTCCCAGAAATATGTCGCAATGGCTAAGCAAGAACTGGAAATAGCACGTGCACTGGAAGATGATGAATTTGACCAGGGCGAAACAATAGAAGTTGTCGAAACATACAAAAGATTAAATATGCAGGCAGCAGCCGAAGAAATTTTTGAAACGGCTAAAAAACTGACGAATCCTGCAATTGACTTTATATTGGAAGTCGAAAAAATCATAAACGAAAAGTAAAAGGAACGTGCGCATGAAAAGCATTTATAAAATAGCAATTGCGTCCCTGGTGGCGGGGTTTGCCGTTGCTGCATTTGCCCAGGAAGTTGATGCAACATCAGCCGATGCAGAAGAGGTTGTGGTCGAAGAAGTGGCCGAAGAAACAGTGGCCGATGCATCTGTGGCGGACAGGGTGGATTGTGAAGAAATCAAAGTCAAAATTGCAGAATTGTCGGCAATAGAAGAACCGGATGAAGCGACCGTAGCGGAATTGACAGAGTTAAAAGCACAACAAAGAAAATCATGTATGCGCCGGGCAGGGGTACGTGCGGCACGGTCTGCAACACGTGGCCGTGGTGCACCAATTAAAAATCCAACCCTGGCACCAACTAATGTCGTGGCGGATACGGTGGCTGTATCAGAAACACCAGCCGACACAGAACCCAAGACATGTGATGTGCCCGATGAAAATGGCTGCTGTCCGGGTGAAAAGTTTGTTGATATGGGGGAATTGGGATTTAATTGTTGTCCAGAATCCGGTGGTGATTGTTTCCCGCCAATAAAGACAGCCCCAACCCCAGAAGATGTTGCCAAGAATATCGAGGCCGGTCTGTGTGCCGATGGCAGTAAACCAAACCAGTTTGGATGCTGTGGCGAAGAAGTGTTCAAGGATTTGGGTAATACAGTTTTCGCATGTTGCCCCAAAGGATGGGAGAAGGCCGAGGATTGTTTCCCACCAATAAAAAAATAAATTATAATAATTCATCTGTGGGCTGTCCCGACAACTCATGTAGCGGTTTGTACACTACGTTGTCGGGACCGTTCCACATCTAAATCATTCTAATTTATTTTTTAACAGGCAAGGGGGTGGGTTGTTTGTGGGAATCTTATGTAGCGTCGTGTACACTACGATTCCCGATTTTCTTTTATCTAAATCATTCTAATTTATTTTTAACAGGCAAGGGGTGGGGGATTTTGAGAGGAATTTGTGTAAATAAGGGCTTGATTTTGTTTTTATTTGATATATAATCAGAAAGCTCTGAATTTGTTGCGGGCATAGTACAAAGGCTAGTATGCAAGCCTTCCAAGCTTGAAATGCGGGTTCGATTCCCGCTGCCCGCACCACACTTCGCCAAGGCTTCGTGTGGCACAGCCACAAGAATGCGTGGCGATAAGTTCGGGCGTGCGCCGGAGTTGGAGAGCCGGGGCAGACTGTAAATCTGTTGGCTTAAGCCTGAGCTGGTTCGAATCCAGCCACTCCCACCATTAAAACAACCCACGTGTCGTGGGTTTTTTTAATGGGTTGTGGTGCTGAGATGAGAACCAGCGGGGAAAGTCGCAAAGCGACGACTGGTTCGAGCCGAAGGCGAAAGGGGCCCATTGAAGCATTGGCGAAAATGGGAATTACAATCCAGCCACTGGCACCATTAAAACAACCCACGTTTCGTGGGTTTTTTGTTTGAAAAAACCGACCATTTGGTCGGTTTTATTTAACGTGTCATTTCGTTCAGTGTGTGCAACATTGCATCGATTGCATCTGTTGCGGATTTGATACCTTCTTGGACAGACTGGTTCATATTACCGGTCATCAGCATCAAGTTGCGGTGCTGTTCCAAACTGGTTTTTGGGGCATCGAAAACAACGGTGTCCAGTAATTGTGCATGACTTTCAATCATCTGGGATACTAATTTGACACCTTGGGCAAAGGCAGGACCCAGGTTTTTTGTTTTTGATTTTGCGACAATACGTTTTAATTCGTCTGCACGTTTTTCCAATTCTTGTTGTGCAATGTTTACACGTTCATTTACGATATCTGCCATGGCGGGTTCCCCTTAGTTTGTTTGTTTTTGTATAAAATTTCTTGTAAAATATTCTGGTAAATATGTTTGGTCTACACAGTAATTATGGGTGTTTAAAATGTCTGCGTTTGTGGCGATTTCGCTATTAAATGTAATTATAATGTTGCAGTTTGTTGAATGGTTGTCCGTTGTATATGTGTGTAAGGTGTATTCGAAAAATTCTGTATCGTTTATTTTGTAGGACGAATCTGGTATGCCAAGATTTTTTATTATCGTTGTTGCTGGTTGGTTGATTAGGGATAATAATGCGGCTTCCATGTTGGCCCATAGTAAGTTATATTTAAGGTCTAAATCTGCGGATATATTTTCGGAAAATGTGCTTTTTATGGGTACAAATTTTACATCATTAGCATTTGCGTGAGAATGTACGCTGATTAGTGCTAGAGTAAAAAAAACTGCTAGATTTTTGTGCATATTTAACCTTTTGTTAATCTTCATATACTTCGTATTCGTCGATAAAGGTACGTGAAACACTTTCCAATTCGACGGGTGTGTAATCTGATGTGGTGATAATGTCACGATCGTCTTCGGGCATGATGGTGACGATTTCGGTTGGCTGTTGGGCAACCGGGGTATTTGTCATATTGGCACCGTATGTTTTGCTGCGATATTTAGAACGAAAACGTTCAGGGATATTTAAATAACTGTTTGGGTTAATCCCAGGTGAACGCAATGTGATTTCGGTCGCAGGACTGATATGACGTTGTTCGATGTTATACAGTGGCGACATGAATGTTGTTGGGGCAGGCTTGATTTGTGTTAATGTGCCGGCACCGTTCAGGCGAACAATACGTAATGCACGTTCGTTGTCGCCGGTTGGTTTTAAACGGAACAGGCCGTCCATGCCCATATAGCCACTGGGGTCCAGCAGGTATGCGGCATCTGATTTATTAGAATTTATCATGCCCATTGCCATGTTAGCGGCGTCGTATCCAAATGTTGCCAGGCGAGATGCAGGAACACCAGAAACCTGTTCATAGATTTGGGTAAAGTTTTCGTTTACAGGTGGCAGGGCGGCATATTTTGCACCAGACATGGTTATGTCGTTAACGATATTTGTTCCGTCCCACAGTGCGGTGCCGTACATTTTTGCATCGCCTGCGGCCACGCCATAGTAACGCATAAATGATGCCAGTTTGGTTGTGTCGTCTGCATCGCCCAAGAATAATACACCGTCATATGGTACCGCACCCAATGTGTCTGTGCGTGATATGCGTTCCAATTGGATGTTCAGATTTGATTTTTCAATTGCGGTCAGGGTTTCTTTGGTCAAAATGTCGGCCAGAATTTCACGTGCACGTGTGTTTGCCGCTGTGCGGGCCGTGTTCATTGTGGCACGGATTGTTGTGTTCTTGATAGATTCTGAATCATCGGGTGTGTAATAGAACAGGCCAGATAAACCGATGTTGTACATTTCGGCAGCACTTTTTGCGGTGCCGGCCATCAGGCGGCCAGATTCTGTGTTTGGTGCCAAGATGATGAATTTCTTGACGTTGTCGGTTTGCATTTCTTTGATAATGGCTTCGATACTGTTGGTGGGCATCAGGGCCATTGTCATAACGCCACGACCGACCGCTGTTGCATCAGATGTGAATGACAGGGCAGGTGTGGTTTCAGGTTTGATTTCACGCAGTATGCGGGCGTTGCCAGCAAACACAGGGCCGATAATAACATCGGGTGATGTGGAAACGGCATCGGTCATAACAGTGGTTGCGTTTTTGGCGGTGTCATAAAATGTAAATGATATATTGGATGGGGCACGCTGTAAAACGGCGGTTTCAATAGATGCACGAATTGTGTTGCCAACCGCTGCGTTTGGGCCAGACATTGGCAGTAAAACCGCCACGTTATGTGTTGTGCCATCATCGGTTGGTGAAAATGTGCCGTACTGCATTTCAATTGGGGTGCCGGTCTGTAATTCGCCATAGCCCGAGAACCAGCCATCGTTGTTCGATGTGCCGGTGCACCCAGATAAGATGCTAATCAAGCCAAAAAGTCCAAAAATTCTGTTCATATACATTGAAAAATCCATTTTATTTTGTATTATTTTACTATAAAAGGATTACGAATGCAAACGGGGCTTTATATTGTTGGTACACCAATTGGTAATTTGTCGGATATGTCACCACGTGCCATCGATGTGTTAAAGAATGTTGATTTGATTACAGCAGAAGATACACGTGTGTTTGCAAAACTGGCATCGCATTTTGATATCAAGACAAAACGAATTGCATGTCACGAACATAATGAACGTGAAATCGTTGATGATATTATTGCGAAAATTCAATCGGGTATGGCGGTTGCAACGGTCAGTGATGCAGGTATGCCGGGGATTAGTGATCCGGGATTTCGTTTGGTGCGTGCGGCACGTGCCGCCGGGGTGCCGGTGTTTGTTGTGCCAGGGCCAACGGCGGTTGTGTCTGCGTTGGTGTTGTCTGGGTTCCCAACGGACCGATTTACGTTCTGTGGTTTCTTTGATGAAAAGAAATTGCGTGATGACAATAAAATTCGGCATACGATTGTTTATTACGAAAGCCCGAACAGAATTATGGATACAATTGCGGCATTGGCCCGTGTTATGCCAGAACGTCAGGTTGCAATTGTGCGTGAAATAACCAAGATTCACGAAGAAACGATTATTGGATATCCGGCAGACTTGTTGCGTATAGAGCCACCACGTGGGGAAATTGTTATTGTTATTGCACCGGCACCAGATAAAAAAATGTCGGACAGTGAAATTGCTGAAATTGTAAATGATGTAGTGGCAGGGTCAACCAAGTCGGCGGCAGCAGAATTGGCGGCACGTGCAGGTATTTCTAAAAAAGAAGCATATAAACGTTTATTGGAAAAAGAGGTTGGCACAGATGATTAAATTTGTTGGCAGTTTTGAAACGGTAGAATCTTTGCCACGGACACAATTCCCAGAGTATGCGTTTATTGGACGCAGTAATGTAGGAAAATCTTCGCTGATAAACGCAATTGTTGGGGCACCGATTGCACGTACATCTAATACACCGGGACGTACACAAAGTTTGAATTTGTTTAATCTGGATGATCGGGCGATGATTGTGGATTTGCCAGGATATGGATACGCCAAGGTGTCTAAGGCCGATGCAATGCGATGGTTGAACAGATTGGAAAACTATTTATTAAATCGCAGACAATTGACCCGGCTGTTTATACTGATTGATTCACGAATTGGCGTGCGGGATTCAGATTTGGATTTGATGGATTTCTGTGATGCCAATGGTATTGGGTACCAGATTGTTTATACAAAAAAAGACAAGCGGGTGCGTGAAAAAAATCAAACAGAAGTTTCGCATGAAAATCATGGTGCAATGGTGCCTGAAATCATTGAAACATCGGCAGAAAAGAAAACAGGGCTGGAACCATTAAGGGCAATAATTGGCATTAAATAAAAATATCTTTTGTGCAACAAATCCGGCGCATATGGCAGATGCGTTGGTGCGTATTATGCAAGACAGTGGGGAAAAATGGGAAGATATGCTGATATTCTTGCCCAGTCGTCGTGCAGTGCGTACGGTTGAAAAAGATTTGGTTCGCCGTGTGGGACATGCGGTTATGTTGCCGCATCTGGTTGCACTGGGCGAAGGGGTCGATGACGAAGAATATGTGCCAGAAATTACCGGCGACGATGTAATTTCAAATACAGAACGGGTAATTGTTGTTGCCAAGTTGTTGGTTGCAGACGCAAATATTGGACGGCTGTCGGTGGCGTTGCCAATTGCACGTGATTTGGTGCGTATGCAGGATTATCTGGAAAACGAAGGTGTGGATGCCGCAGATATTGACTGGATGGAATTGGTTGATGAAAAGTATGCACAACATTTTCAGTCCAAGGCACAGATGCTGGGGATTTTGTCCCAGGTTATGCGTGAATATGCCAATGGGCGTCAAACGTCTGTTCAGGTTAGAAATGCAGAAATTCGTAACTGGATAAATTATTTTCATAAATATAAATTAGTAATTGTTTGTGGTTCAACCGCCAGTGTTCCTGCAACAGCAGATTTGATGGTTGCGATTGCAGCACAACCGCACGGACGGATTATTTTGTCTGGGAAAATTGACGGGCGTGAATCTGATTTCGAATTAGACACAAATCCATATAATGCAGAATATAAATTCTTGGGACGTGTTGGGGTAAAACCAGCAGATGTAATTCAAATTGATGTAGGGCAGTCTGCAATTGATTTTATGAATTACTGTATGGGAAATGATACGGCACCAACACAAATCAGCAATGATTTGCGGCATTGTCATTTGGTTGTTTGTGGACGTGAAGCACAAGAGGCCGAAGCCGTTGCAGAAATTGCAGAACGCAGTATAAAAGATAATAAGTCTGTGTTGGTAATTACGCCAGACGCCGCAGGAAACCAGCGTATAGCCGTGGCATTGGCACACAGAAATATAGATGCGGATTTTTCGGGTGGAAAATCTGGGGCGGCAACATCAGCAGGTCGTGCGATACTGAATTTATTAGATGCCTGGATTGAAAAATCGGCGGATGAATTTAATTTGGCATATGTTAAATCTGGGCGAAATTTATTTGATACGATTGCAGATATTGTAGAACGGTACCATCCGCAATTTACACCAAAATGTGTCATAGACGATGCGGATTCTGTGTTGGTATGGCATGCGATTAAAGATTTGTCTGATGCGTTAAATGTGGCGGTGGTTGATTTGGATGTCGCAGATGCACGGGCGTTGATTGCAGATGCGTTGTCGGGTGTGTCTGTGCGTGGTGCGATGAATGATGGGGCCGGTGTGGTTGTGTTGGGGACAATTGAATCACGTATGCAGACGGCAGATGTTGTGATTTTAACGGGGCTGAATGATGGCATGTTTCCGTCACGTGGGTACGAAAATTCGTGGTTGCCACGTGCGCTGGCCCAGCAGATTGGATTGCCGTCGCCCGACAGAAAGGTATCTTTGCAGGCGTTGGATTTTATGAATTTGTCATGTGGGCCAGAAGTGTACTGGGTGCGGTCGGGGGCATCGGGCGGTGTCCAGATGACAGAATCTAGATTTTTATCCCGAATAATTGCACGTGGTGGAGATTTTGATACGGCCGTGGGCACAGATATTATTGCCAAAATTGTTGCAGATGATTCACCAAATTTATGTCCGCTGTCATATGCACCACCATCGCCACCAGCGGATTGGAGTGATGTTTATGTGACGGAATTGGAACATTTGATTCATAATCCGTATTCGTTCTATGTTAAACATATTTTAAGATTAAAAACAAAAGATGACTATTGGTTAACACCAGATGCACGGGATTTTGGAAATCTGGTTCATGAAGTTATTGAAAAAGCGACAGATTATCGCACCGATGTTTTGATTGCCCAGATGGATGCACGGGCACATGAAATTTTGGGGCGGGGCAGTATTTTGTTTCATTTTTGGCATAAAAGATTTTGTGAAATTGCCCCGTTGGTTGAAAAAGTGTTCGGTCAAATGCCAGATGGGGCCCGGGCAGAAATTGGGGCATCGGTTAAAATACCGGTTGGCAAGAATGCAGAACGTGTGGTGCGGGCACGTGCAGACTGGGTCTGGGACGGTGGGGTTTTAGATATCAAGACGGGTTCTGCCCCCAGCGAAAGCCAATTAAAAGAAGGGAATATGCCACAGTTGCCGTTAGAGGCGTTGATGCTGAAATCGGGTGGGTTTAAGATTAAAACAACTAAAATCAGTCAGTTGCCGATAATGCAATTTTTACAACTGAAAAATAATGATGTGCGGTTGATTGAATATGATGCACAAACAACCCAGATGATGATAGATGCTGCATACAACAAAACCCAGGAATTGTTTCAAATGTATTCTGCGGGTGGGGCAGAATATGAAAACAGACCAAATTCAGATCAGAAGTATAGAAATTATGATGATTTGGTACGTGCGTATGATTAAAAAATCCCCAAATGGGGATTTTTTATTTGATTGTTAACATTAAACCGCAATGGTCGGTTGGTTTTTCAGCCAGGCGTGGTTCAATATCAATTTCACAATTTTTAATCATTTCCATGGCGGCTTTGTTTGCCAGGAAATAATCCAGACGCAGGCCCTGTTTGTTGCCAACGGTGTCACGGCCACGGTATCCGTACCATGTGTAATCAATATCATCTGGGTGGAAATGACGCCATACGTCGGTCCAACCGGCGTTTAACCATTGATTCATAATTTCACGGGCGGCCGGGGCAGAAATTGCGATTCCTTCGTAATTTTTGGGTTTCCAGATGTCACGATCTTCGATTGCGACGTTAAAGTCACCGCCAATGATTACCGGTTCTGGGGAATCCAGGAAGCCGGCTATGTAATCTGTGAATGCACGCATCCATTCCAATTTGTATGGGAATTTTGGTGATTCAACAGTGTCGCCGTTTGGCATATATGTATTTATAACACGAATGCGGCCGTCAATCACGGTTTCCAGAAAGCGTGCGTTTACATCGGCATAGTTTGGCATGCCACATGTGGTGTCTTCGATGGAATATTTAGAAAATGTTGCGACCCCGTTCCATGATTTTTGACCAAATACTTTGACGTTGTATCCGTATTCGTCAAACAGGTTGTGGGGAAAGTTTGCGGTTTCGACTTTTAATTCCTGGACCAGGATGGTGTCGTATTCACCGCGGCTTAAAATATCCAAGAAACTTTGTGCATGTGCACGGATTGAGTTTATGTTTAAGGTTAAAATTTTCATGTTTGCTTTCCTGATTATGTTGATTATAATAAACACAGTCCAATATAAAAACAACAAGGAATTTTTTGAAATGAATATGTATAAACTGTTGGAACAGACAGTAGCGAAGTATCCAGATAATTTGTATCTGGTGCGTGAAAATGTTTCGTACAAAGAATTTTTAAATTTGGTCAAGGCACGTGCATCTACATTGGACACGGCCGGTGTTAAAAAAGGGGATGTGGTTGGTGTTCTGTCGCATAATATCCCAGAATTTCCAATTACTATGTTTGCGTTGTGGTATCTGGGGGCAACAGTGCTGCTGCTGGATACAAATTTGACACCATATGAATATGATAATATGGCGGAAATTGCAGACTGCAAAATGGTTTGTGCAGAAAAGTCATTTGTTTATAAAACAGATAAATTCAAATTCTTTGATATCACCAAAAAAGATGGCAAGGTTAATCCAGATTTGAAACCGGCTGATGTTGAAACACTGGATGTTGCAACAATGTCATTTACATCGGGGTCAACCGGTGTGCCAAAGGTTGTGCCATTGACACACTTTAATTTGACAGAATGTGCAAATTCATTAGAAGATATGGCAGAATGGTTCAAACCGGGTGATTATTTGTATGGATTTTTGCCAATGTATCATGTGTTTGGATTTGCAGTTGAAGTCTTGGCTACGTTGCATTTTGGTGCAGGGGTTGTTTTACAACCAACGGTCAATCCAAAAGAAATTATGGCGGACTTTAAAAAATTCCGTCCCCAGGTTATCCCAGCAGTTCCACGTCTGTGGGAAGTGTTCCGTAACAAAATTATCGATAATGTAAAGGCACAGAAAAAATGGTGGCTGGTATCGTTTATTTTGAAGTATGGTAAAACATTGGAAAAGATTGGATTGGGCGCGTTGGTTCGCAAAGTTCAGAAACCAATCTTGGATGTGTTTGGTGGTCGTGCACGTCTGTTGGTTGCAGGTGGGGCGGCAACAAAGCCAGAAGTTGAAACATTCTATGAACGTTTGGGGCTGACATTTATTCAGGGTTATGGTTTGACAGAAACAGTTGGGCCAATCTGTATTTCAAAGCCAACTAAAAAACGTTTCCCATTTGCCTTTGGTGGTCCGACAATGAACAACGAATGCGAAATTCGTGATAAAAACGAAGAAGGTGTCGGTGTTCTGTGGGTTCGTGGGCATCAGGTGTTCGGTGGATATTTGAACAACGAAGCCGTGAACAAAGAAGTGTTTGACGAACGTGGATTCTTTAACACAGGTGACATGGTATCGATGGATAAAAACGGTGAATTGCACTTTGCGGGTCGTAAAAAGCAGGTTATCGTTTTGGACAGTGGTAAAAATGTTTATCCAGACGAACTGGAAGGGCTGTTTATCACAATCCCAGGTGTTAAAAATGTGGCTGTGTTCGAACACAAGGTCAAAGACAAAACGGTTACATATGGTGTGTTCAGTGTTGAACCAGGTATGACCATGGAACAGTTAAGTGCAGGGATTATTGCAGCAAATAAAAAAGTTGCCAGTTATAAGTGGGTGACCCACTATGCAATGACAACCGAAGATTTGCCATCGACCAGCACGCAGAAGGTTAAACACCATGTGGTGCGTCAGAATCTGATTGAGGGTAAGTATCCAGACCGCCACGAATAAAAATTAAATCTAATAGTATATCTACGAACAAACCCGAAACCTCATGTAACTTCTGTACACTACGGTTTCGGGTTTGTGCGTATCTACACTATTATCTTTAATTTTCAACGCTTGTTAGAAGAAGTTTTTTTTGATAAAATTTGGTTAGAAAAAAGAGGGGAGTATGAAAAAGATTTGTTTTGTGATTGCGTGTCTTGTGTCGGGGGTGGCATCGGCCCAGACAGTAAATCTGAACTGTTATACCGAGCATAAGGGTTTAAGTCCAGATACCAGAACGCAATATACTGTTTCTGTTGAGTTTTTAGAAGACGGGGCAATTTTAAATGTAGATGGTAAGTTGACTTTTTTGACCCAGCAATATGATGCACCAGTTGCGTTTTACAGTATGAACCCATGGTATAATTTGCAAATTGGAAATCGGGATTATTCAACAAAATATGCATTGGGTGTTCCATCAAATGAACCATTTGCATTATATTTGTCGTGTGATGAAATAAATTAAAAATCCCCCATTTGGGGGATAATTTTTATTTACCCAGGCACAGTTGGCCGAATGTCATGTCTAATACTTCGGTTGCGGTGATGGTGCCCAATATTTTGCCAATTGCATCCGCTGCACGGCGGGTATGTTCGGCAAAGATATCATAATTGTCGCCGGCCTTCAGTGCGTTTGATAATTCTGTCGCCGCCGATTCCAGCAATGATTTGGTGCGTGTGTTAATGGTTAAATTTGATTCACAACCATCAAACATCTCGTGGATTTTTGCACGCAGTTCGTTCATCAAATTTTGCATGCCGATACCTGTCTTGGCAGATATAGGTAATGCGTCAAAGAAGTTTGTTTGGTCGGTTGTGTCGCATTTGTTCACAATACGGATAACGGGGTTTGGCCCAATGCGTGAATCATCGATGGCGATGCGTGGGAAATTATCGGGGGTATAGATGTGTAATATAATATCTGCGGTTTTGATTTCAGATTTTGTGCGTTCTATACCGATGTTTTCGATTTCGTCGTCCGTTTCACGAATACCGGCTGTATCGGCCAGGTTGACCATATATCCGTCTATATCAATTGTTGCGGATACGACATCACGGGTTGTACCGGCAATATCTGATACAATTGCACGGTTGGACCCAACCATATAATTGAATATAGATGATTTTCCAACATTTGTTTCGCCGACCAATGCGACATTTATACCACCACGAATTGCACGTGCGGTTTTGTATTTGTTTAACGCATTGGCGATTTCGTTGTATAAATTGTATGTTCGTGTGCGTATGGTTTCGCCAATATTCTGGGGCAGGTCGTCGGGGCTGTAATCCAGAATTGCCGCCGCATAGGCAGATATTTCAACCATGGAATTTCGCCACGTGTTATAAATTTCGCTGTCAAATCCCATCATAGAACGCAGGGCGTGTTTACGCTGGATATCGGTTTGGGCGTCCAGCAATGCCGCCAATCCATCGACGTCGGCCAAATCCATTTTATTGTTATAGAATGCACGGCGTGAAAATTCCCCAGGTTCGGCCATACGCATTCCATGTGTCATCAGGTATTCAAATACAGCGTTTATAACGGCAGGGGCACCATGGGTGTGCAATTCAATTACATCTTGGCCGGTAAAGGAATGTGGGCCTGGAAAATATATTGCCAGGCATTGGTCGATTAAATCATTTGTGGCATCTGTCAGATTGCAAAAATATGCGTGGCGGGGGGTGATTTCTGGTTTGGTTATAAATGATTTGAATATATCGCCCAGGTTTTCGCCAGATATACGAATTACGGCCACCCCAGATTTACCATGGCCAGATGACAGTGCGAAAATTGTGTCGTTGTTATTCATTATTTGTTTCCACTTATTTCTTTTAATGCCATTGGGACCAGGGCGGCCACATCGGCAGTTGGGTTTTTGTTGACCAGTTTTTGTGCCATTTCCAGAATGTCCAGACGGCGATAGCCCAAGGCTTCTAATGCCATCAACAGGTCGGGCAGGGCGGATCCAGCAGCCGTTGGTGCGGTTGGTGCAAACAGGTCAGCCGATGTGCCACCAATTTTATTCTTTAATTCAACAATGATTTTTTCGGCGACTTTCTTGCCGACACCCGGGGCGGTGGCAATTGTTTTTGCATCGCCTGTTGCAATTGCAGACATTAATGTGTCAACGCTGATTGTCCCCAGGATTGCCATTGCCACTTTGGGGCCAACGCCAGATACTGTGGTCAACATGTTAAACAGGTTCTGTCCAGACAGGCTGGTGAAGCCAAACAGGCGGATAGAGTCTTCACGGACAACAGTTTCAATCCACAGTTCAACAGTTGATTTATGGGTTAAATATTCAGATGTAAATACTTTATAGCCGACCCCGTGGACCAATAAAATTACATATCCATCGCCGATATAGTCAACTATGCCTTGCAATTTGCCAATCATTTGTTATCCTTTTGGGGTAATTTTAATCCAAATAACTGAAAAGGTCAAATATGAGTGGACACAGTAAATGGCATAATATTCAGCATAAGAAGGGCGCAGCAGACGCAGCCCGCAGTGGTTTGTTTACAAAATTGGCACGTGAAATTACTATGGCGGCCAAGTTGGGTGATAAAAACCCAGATAATAACCCACGTTTGCGTTTGGCAATTTTGACAGCACGCAAAAATTCTATGCCGAATGATAATATTAAACGTGCAATTGACAAAGCGTCGGGGTCAAATACAGAAAACTATGAAGCAGTTAGATACGAAGGCTATGGCCCAGGGGCGGTGCCAGTTATTGTAGAAGCCTTGACCGATAATCCACGTCGTACAGTGCCAGAAGTTCGCAGTATATTTGCTAAAAACGGCGGAAATATGGGCGAAGAAGGCAGTGTTGTGTTTATGTTCACACGTGCAGGCCAGATTATGTATCCAGCATCAATCGGTAAAACCGAAGATGAAATGATGGAAATTATTATGGATGCAAATGCAGATAATTTGGAAGCATCCGAAGAAGGCTTTATCATCACAACAAAACCAGAAGATTTTATCAATGTTCAAAAATATTTGGCAGATAAACTGGGTGAACCAGAACAGGCAGAATTGACATGGTTGCCAAATATGCCAATGGATTTGGATGATGAAACATATGCCAAATTGGAAAAGTTGGTTGATGCGCTGGATGCGAATGATGATGTGCAGAAAGTGTTCACAGCGGCTGCATAAATCATTATTTTTAATCTAAGAGAGTCGGGGATTTTAATCCCCGATTTTTTTGTTTAAATCGTTTTAGAAATTATTGGGGCGATTCGTTTTCCCCTTTCTTTAAATTCCTGAATTTGATATAATTTGCGTAAGTAAAGAGAGATGTTATGAAGAAATTTTTACCGTTTTTATTTGTTTTTACGGCTGTTTTGCCGGCTGTGGCGAACAGTCAATTGGCGTTGGACGAAGCATTGCGTGCGACATATACCGCATGTGTCGGGATTGATGATGAATTGGCCGAGCTGAAAAAAATGGCGGGGATTAATACCGCTGTGACCGGGGTGGCGACTGCTGCTGGTGCCGGTGCAACAGTCACAGGGTTGGTCAAAGCATCCAAAGATGCCAAGGCAGATCAATTGGAAAAAATCTTGGAAGAAATTGAACAAAAAACCAAGAATTTGGACCCAATGACCGAGGTGGAAATAGAAGTCGCAATAGCTGATTTTCATAAAGATTCTGTGACCAAGTTAACGTCCAGTCAATCAATAGAAGATGAATTGGCTAAATTAAATAAGCAATCCAAGAATTTGGGTAATTGGCGTACGGGTTTAATGGCGACCAGTGCGGTTGCAAACGTTGCAGGTACAGTTATTGCCAGTGGTAATAAAATTGATGGTGATGTTAAAGCATCAATCAATGCGTGCAAGGCGGCAGTGGTGAACCTGAGGTCGGCCATGATGCAGGCACGTTTGAATGGTGTTGATAT
Organism: Alphaproteobacteria bacterium; assembly: GCA_017502865.1. Taxonomy (GTDB): domain Bacteria; phylum Pseudomonadota; class Alphaproteobacteria; order Rs-D84; family Rs-D84; genus Enterousia. The sequence goes on from JAFVUD010000006.1 coordinate 150,758, forward strand.
TTCCGAAGCACAACATATTGCCGATGTTTGTGGTGAATATGATTTTGCAGATTTGTCCAAAGTAAATACCAAGGCCAAAGGTGCGGCGATTTCATCAGGTATTGGTGCGGCAACCGGTGTGGTTGGTACAATTGTTTCGGCGACTGCGAATTCAAACGACGTTCGTAATGATAATTCTGATGGTGGTAAAAAGAAAGAAAAGACACTGAATACAACGGCGAACGTGTTGGCGGGTGCGACAACGGCGGCATCGGCAACGGCAACTGTATTTAATGCAACACAGATTAAAGCGATTAAGAATGTAGCGGAAATTGCAGAAAAATGCACGGGGGTCTTGAGATGATGAAGAGAATTTTTGTTATTTTGTTTGGGTTGCTGATGGTGATGCCTGGTCAGGGGGCAGGGTTGCGTATAACAGAAGTTGATGCGTTTCAGCGTATCTTGGAAATGTATTTTCCGGGTGATAAGGCGGCGCAGGCAAGGGTTGCGGCAACATATCGTGATAATATGAATTCTGAATATGTGGGGTCTGTGTTCAAGGCTATGTGTGAAGCGGGTGGTATTGCCGATGATAACGCAAAATGTACCCAGTTTACAAATTCTGTTTTGTGGGGTGCAACGGGTACCTATTATATGCCGTGCGATAATTATAAAATGCCAAATGATAAGGGAAGCAGTATTAAGTCGCAAACAAAATGTCTGCGGGTGTTTTATGGTGATTTAAAGACAAATGTTCAGGTTGCGTCTGCGGTCACATTGGCCCAAGAATATGCACGTGTAAAATTGGGTGATGAAATTGTTTGCTCGAAAGAATACAGAACATCGTCAAATGATGATTATATTCGCTGTAAATCATTGAAGACAAAAAAGTATTATGAATTTCAATTTGATGATGTGCGTGAATCTGTGGATTCGCGAATTCAGCAGGATATAAGAAATGGAATTTATTATATCCATGATGTTAAAGGGCTTTCTGTTAGTGAAGCAAAGTGTAAAGAAATAGAACGCAGTGCGTTGTTGTTTGGTGCGACAACCAGACTTTCAACAGCAGCAAATGGTCAAACATTTTGTTATATTTCGTTTGATGCGATAAAAGAAAAGAAAGATTTAAAAACAGCATGTGGGATAGATAATTTTGAATTCTGTCGTTCAATCCAGATAAATACTAATTTATCGACGATTGATTATATGCGTGAACATGTTGCGAAAAAATGTAATGCAGATATTTCGGACATTCGCTGTGATTCTGGATTTAAAACGTATACAGGGCCAGGCTGTGCAACAACATGGATGGCACCAAAAGATGACGTGGTTTCGTGTCATTATAATGGGCAACAGATTGACTTTGTTTTTGATGACGTGAACGAAGCGTTTAAGTATGTTGCAAATGCAGGCCAGCAGGCAATGCCATGTATCAACAGTGATGGTACGTTTGATGGTAAAAACTGTGTTGGTCTGGATCAACAGAATTGCGAAGCAATGCAAAAGTTGAATACAAAGGATTGTCCAGACTGTCGTGCGGTCAAATGGGATGCAGAAAATAAAATGTGTGTATTGGGTGCGGCAAAATTTGCAACCAATGTGGACAAGGCTGTGAAAATTGGGACCGTTGCCGGTGTTGCGGTGGTTGCGGTGGCGGCGACTGTATTTTCAGGTGGAACAGCGGCCCCAGGTGCATGGGCGGTTGTTGCGGCGACTGCAAACGGTTTGGTTATCGCAGGTGCAGCGACCCAGGTGACGTCAGAAGCGGTAATGACATATGGTGTTTTTGAACCGTTTGTGAAAAAGGCAAATCTTTGCATTCAAAACAAGGATTCTGCATGTGCAGAAAGTCTGGTAATTGATGAATTAAACCGTATGCAGAGTTATTCCAAAGAATTTAACCAAGCTGAAGCACGTGGTTTGGATGAAATTTTTGTAAAACTTATCAATTTGATTCCAGATGATTCTAAATTCTGGACGGACTTTGTTGGGAATCCTGAATTCTTTGACTGTTCGGTGCCAAGCGATCCAACCACATGTGTGGTCAAAGAATCTGCACAATTTTGGCAGGTGGCACGTACCGTTGGTAATACAGCGATGATTGCGGGCGGATTTTTGAAAATGTTTGCCACGATTGGTTCTACGTTTGCACAGACCAGGGATTTGGTGCGTTTAAGAGTAGAGGCCATGCCGAGACATGGAACCTTGACAGTGAACCAGGTGAATGCGTGGGGTACACAGGGGATTGCAATGCCGAACAGAATTGTACCACAGGTTGCAGCACAATTTGGGAAAACGGGAATTACAACAAATTCTCAGTTGGTTAAAGCCATGGGGTGGCAATTGGGCCAGGAACTGTGGTGGAATCCTGTAACACAAACTATTGTTTCGGTTGGTTCGGGTGTTAATTTAGCAGGACTGGTGCCAATTGTTGTTGGGGCAGGAAATCAGTTATATCACAGTCCGGATGATGCAGATTTCTTTGTGGTGAAACCTGAGAACAAGGAAGAGCCAGGTGACAGTGAAACCCCAGGTGGTGACGAAACCCCAGGTGGTAATGAAAACCCAGGTGGTAATGAAACCCCAGGTGGTGGCACAACGCCGGGTGGTAATGAAAATCCGGGTGGTGGCACAACACCGGGTGGCAATGAAAATCCGGGTGGTGGCACAACGCCGGGTGGTAATGAAAATCCGGGTGGTGGCACAACGCCGGGTGGCAATGAAAATCCAGGTGCTGGCACAACGCCGGGTGGCAATGAAAATCCAAGTGCTGGCACAACACCAACAGTTGAAACAAAACCGGCCAGTGTTAACATTTCACACACTGTGGAAAAGAAATCTAATACAGGGTTGATTGCAACAGCGGCTGTGTTGGGTACGGTTGGTGCAGGATTCTTAATCGGTGGTTTGGTTGGCAAAAATGGTGATAATAAAAATGCCGCAACATCGGTTGCTGATGACAAAATGGTACAGGAATTAGATGAACTGATGCGGAATGCCAGTGGTGCATTCGGGTTTATAACCGGTAATGCATTAAAGTTGGTTACATTACCAACAACCAATGGCACAATGGCACCAATCGTTCGTATCGGTGGACGTGCGGTTGCGGTTGTGGAATATCGTGGCCACAAATTCCCATTCTGGGTAAATTCGGCATCGGCACGTTGGGAACCATTGTTGGGAATTGGTGCGAATGGTGGCTGGTTTAACACATGTCCAAATCCGGCCAAGGCAGATATTTCGTTCATTGACACAATTGCAGGTCAAATGAATACGAAATTGTCGCCAAAAACAGTTCTGTATTTCGCAGGTCCAAATGCATCGGGCAGTAATTTCCCAGATGCCAGCGAAAGTGCGTACACAATTATAAATACAGAATTTCCAAATGGGGTTGTTCAGTCGTTCAATGGCGGAATGAGCCCAGCGGATCAAATGCTGTATAACAATAATTACAACAGGATAAAAAATCTGTTTAACACCGCCCAAATTTGGGCGGTTTTTTATTGCGGTTATTCTGTTGTTTAATGTGGCCCCCCGTAGGGGGGGGGATAACCTGGGTCCCACGGTCAAGCCGTGGGATGACACTACTTCGCCAAGGCTTCGTAGTGCAGGCACGTTCGCCAAGGCTTCGTAGTGCGGGCACGTTCGCCGGGGGGACAGGCCTGTATATGGAATAAAAAAATCCCCCAATCGGGGGATTTTGTAATAATCGAATGTTGATTATTTTGATTGTTTCTGTTCATACAAAGCGGCAAAGTCAACCGGCTGCATTGCAAATGTTGGGAAGCCGGATTCAGATGTCAAACGTGTAATCAACGCACGTACAGATGGGAACAACAATGTTGGTACGTCAATCAACAATGTGCGTTTTTTCTTTTCTTCGTCTTTTTCTTCTTCCATTTGGACCAGACCAGAATATGTTGATTCAATCAAGAAGATAGATTTTTCACCGTTTTCCAATTTTGAATGTACTTTGGTAATTAAATCGACCATGAACAGATTGTTTTCTGCACCCTTGATTTGAATGTCGATGTTGATTTCTAATTTTGCCTGGCCATTGTCCTGTTTAAAGAATAATTCTGGGACATTTGGGCTTTCAAAAGAAATGTCTTTTAAGAACTGAGAGATGATATTAAATTTTGCCATTATGTTTTCTCCTTGGTGATTTATGGCGACCTTAGGTCTGGACTTGCGTCCCTGTTTTATGATAATATAGCAATATAAAATTATTTTACAAGTGGGGGGATTAAGAAAAATGGCACATTTGTTAAAAAATGTTCTGCTGCGTGGTTTAGTTGGGATTTGTGCTGCGTTCGTGTTGGCGTCTTGTGATTTGTCCACCCCAATGGAAGGTACAGATAACGCCGTTGTGCCATCTAATTTCAAACGGGTTTCTTATTCAGATATGCCGGGGTGGCGTGATGATGATGTGCGGTATGCATTACAGGCATTTCGTAATTCGTGCAAGGCGAAAATCCAATATACCGGTCGGGTAATCCCAGATAAACAACTGTTCGAAGAAAAGTGCAGAATGTTGCCGTCTGCATCGGCGGATATTGCAACGGTGCGTGCGTGGTTTGAATCACATTTCCAGCCATATCAAATCTTTAACGAAAACGGCGGGGACAAGGGGACATACACCGGATACTATTCACCGGTTATCCCGGCGTGTCGTACAAAAACAGCCCAGTGTAATGAACCGTTGATGGGTGTGCCGACCGATGGCAGAACATACAAAGGTGTGTCCAAGAAAGACATTGTAGAAAAGAAAATAGGGCGGGTTTTGTACTGGGCAAATATTGTTGATGTGCAAAATATTCAAATCCAGGGCAGTGGTAATTTGAAACTGGAAGATGGGACAGATGTTAAATTGAACTTTGCCGCAGTGAATGATATGCCATTCAAATCAATTGGTGAAGAACTGCGTCGGCGTGGAATTCGCCCATCGGGTGGATATTCGGCAGATGCGGTTTGGACACATTTAAAGGCAAATCCAAAATTAGCACGTGATGTGATTTATACAAATCCACGTTATGTTTATTTCTATGAATCTGTGCCACCAGATGTTGTTGGAAAACTGGGGACACCATTGTCCAAGATAAGAAGTGTTGCAATGGACGATGATTTGTATACACTGGGGTTACCGGTGTATGTGAACACGAACCTGTCGGATGGGCGGCCGTTCCGTCGGCTGATGATTGCCCAGGACACGGGCAGTGCAATTCGTGGGTGGATTCGTGCAGATATATTCTTTGGCAAGGGGGACGATGCGTATAAATTTGCACATGGTCAGCATGCACAGGGACAGATGTTTATCCTGATGCCAAAGGTGTATAATTATGTCAAACCAAGATAGCAAACCCAAGGTTTTATCAATTGACCGCCGACACGGGCGACCGCAGACCATTGGGGCGGCATTGGGAAATCTGTTTGATATATTGGGAATTCGGGCATCTGATGCAGATTTGGCAAATCGGTGGGAAAAAATTATGGGGCCGGAAATTGCATCTGTGGCCCAGTTGGCAGCGATTAAAAAGACCCCAAAAAATAAATATAATGTTGTAATTCGACCATTTAATCCGGCAATGACATTGCAATTGTCGTATATGAAAGATGAAATTATCGAACGAATAAATAAATACTTTGGTCGTGATGCAGTTGAAAAAATAAGTTTTAGAAAATGACAAAGCGTGTGTTGGGGATTGACCCGGGTTTATTGCATACAGGTTGGGCGGTGGTTGATACCGCCGGGCAAACACGCCGCTATATTGCCAGTGGTGTTATTTTGCCAAAACCAAAAATGGAAATGGCCCAGCGATTAACGACTATATTCCGTGAATTAAGTAAAATCTGTGAAACGTTTCAGCCGGACGAATGCAGTATCGAAATTATTTTTGTAAATAAAAATCCCAAGACGACTTTATTACTGGGCCAGGCCCGTGCGGCGGCAATTGTTGCAGTGGGAAATTATGATATTCCGGTTTTTGAATACGAACCAAATGTTATTAAAAAAGCACTGACCGGGGCGGGGCATGCGGATAAGTCTGCGGTGGATAAAATGGTGCAATTATTGTTGCCAAATGCACACCCAAAAACACCAGACGAAGCGGACGCAATTGCCATTGCATTGGCACATACAAACATGGTGCGGTATTTATAAAAATAACATATTGAAATTACTGAATAATTTTTTGCTTTTTTTTTTTGTATAAGTATATAATAGATATATATTTTTTATGCTTTGTGGGGGAAAGATGTTTAAAAAATTTATATCTGTTTTCTGTATGTTTTTTGGAATTTTGACGGCGGCACATGCGGGGCCGGCGGCGAATATTGAATATGTGCATAAAATGATTGCACATGTTTGGGGACTGGAAATTCCATATAACCCAGAACTGAAAAATCCCCGGTATGCGGCGAATATGGAATATCTGTTGGCGGCGGTTGACGTTGCGAATGAAATGCTGAATGGGTACAAGACCACAGATTATAAATCGGACCCAAAATATGCCACCAGATATATTGCAGACACATTGGTCACGAACAAGGCCGTGCATGAATTGATAAGTGTTGAATGGCCCTTTTGGATGGAAACCATGGAAACTGATTATTTTGCATTCGTGATTGGTGCGGCTGGAAATTATATGGTTGATTGGGGTGATGGTACAATCCAGAACATTGCAATTACTGAACAGGATAGTATTGATGGAACGAATATTTTGGTTGAACATAACTATAATGAATCTGGGAAATACAAGGTTCGGTTAAAGGGGCGTGCAACATTTTATCCCCCGATGCTTTATGAATGGAATGGTGCAGCGGGGGGTGTTTTGTTTTTCTGTTCTTATTGGATTTGTGGTACACCAGAAATGGTTGCACAGGTAGGTGGCAATTTACCACAAATTTTCCCAACCCTGGCGGATGGAACAAATCCTTCGTTTGCGATGTTGTTTTCTGGTACCAGTAATTTGAATCAGCAAATTCCAGAATCGTTATTTTATGGTTTGACCGGTGAAGCACGTGATGGTATGTTTTATGCCACATTTATGAATTCTGGGTTTACGGGGATGATTCCAGAAAAGTTGTTCAGAGATGTTCGGGGCACGCCCGCCAAGAATATGTTTGCGTACACATTTAGGACGTCAAATTTAACGGGGGAAATTCCAGGGACGTTGTTTGCTGGTTTACATGGTGAAGTAAACTTTGAAGAAAATCCAGACGATGCCTATGCAAATGGCCCGATGAGTTTGTTTTTTAACACCTTTTCTGAATCAAAATTTACCAAAATTGGTTCGGGGCTGTTTGATGGTGGTGGTATAACGTATGATGCGAATAATGGTTGGGAACATTTTATAGATACTTTTACAGACTGTGTAGATTTAACGGGGGAATCTGCAAAAATTGGCGACCAATATCTGTATGAAATCTGGCCCGATGCATCGGATCCTTTTACGTACAAGAATGCAACGGGGTTAAGTGATTGGTGCCAGATACCATACGTGTGGCGTGGTGTTGCAGATCCACTGTGTGACAGTGATGCGGAGTTTTTGGTACATGTTAAAACGCCCAGTGCAAATTCAACATTTGGATTTCGTTTGGGGGCGGCCGGTGAATTTACCGTTGACTGGGGTGATGGCGATGTTGAAACAATCGTCAAAGATAACACAGACAGTGTAAATTATACCCATACGTATGCCAATGCCGGGGATTATGTGTTTGGTATCAGTGGCCAGGCAACAGCATATCCAACAGACTTTTCTGATTATTTTGACGGTGATAGGGGTGCGGCGATTGCGTTCGGTGCAAGAAGTGTAGGTGGTGCAGATTATATATATAATATTCGTGGCAGTTTGGGACATGTGTTTGGAACGTTGGCCGATGGTTCGCAACCACGTTTCTTGAATCTGTTCCGTAGAGCTACAAACATGACAATTGTTGTGCCAGAAAACTTGTTTGATGGAATTTATGGCCAGCCAGTGTCACATATGTTTCAATATGCATTTTACTTATCTGGAATTGTCGGGTTTGCGGGCCCTTTGTTTGCGGGGATAAGTGGTACGCCAACAAACAGTTTGTATCAGTGGACGTTTTCAGGTTGTGATGAATTGTCTTTGCCATTGCCAGATGGAATGTTTGGTAATTTGACGGGTGATTTAGGAAGCTATACATTTGGTAATACGTTTCTTAACTCGGACAATATGACGGGCAGTTCTGCACGTGATGCAAATGGCAGATATTTGTATGAAGTATGGCCAGATGCAACATGGGGACAGGTAGAAGGCATGTATTGTAATGGTTCACAATATACAGATATGGATAATATCCCAGGTGCCTGGACAGGATGCCCGCCAGCATAAACACACCGCCCCATACGGGGCGTTTTTTATCCCCCCATCCAAGTTTTACTAAATGACATTCGTCAAAGTAAAACTGTCCTGCCCCGCCAGGGGGCAGGGGGAATAGATAGGATGGCCTGGGTATTCGGGTCAAGCCCGAATATGACACTACTTCGCCAAGGCTTCGTAGTGCAGGCACGTTCGCCGGGGGCTTCGTAGTGTGGGCGAATGGGGGACCCTCCCCGGGCGGTGCCCACCCCTCCGCCGGAGGGGAATTACCCACGGTCCAGTCAGAATATGACAAAATTGCGATGTGGGATGTGGGGCGGTTTTGGTTTTGGGGATTTTTATGATATAATTATCGCTATGGCACGTGATAAATATATTTCAATTGGTAAAAATGTAAGTGGGTTTTCGTTTGCAAATCTGGGGCTGTTTACCGGGTTCGCAGACGGTATTTATAATGCTGTTTATTCATTGGTGTTGATGGATATTTTTATGAACAGTGCGGTTGTGGGTATCTATGTCGCAATCTATGCGGTGTTCTGTTTTGTGGTGGGGTTGTTCGCCAATGAAATATTTAGACAATTTTCCAAGGTCAAAGTTTTCTATTTTGCGCTGGGGATGTTGGCGGTTTGCTATGCGATGATGAGTTTTTCTATTCTGCCACGGACATTCATTATTCTGGACTATACAACCGGGATTGCGGCGACGCTGGTCACGGTTTTAATACCGCTGTTTATGGCGGACTTTTCACGAAATATTGGAATGGCACGGTTAAATTCACGGTATCATTTGTGGCTGAATGTGGGGGCGTTGTTTGCACCAATGGTGGCGGTCGCAATCGCAAATCAATTCGATAATCGGGCGGCGTTCTTTGGGTCGGCGATTATATATTTGGTGGCGTGGGCAATGTTTAGGTATCTGGGGATTGTCCAAGAAGATAAAAAAATTAAACCGGTTAATCCACGCCGTACATTCAAAGCGTTGTGGAAAAATACACGTGAGTTCTTTGCGGTGCCAGGAATGGGGCGGGCGTATCTGGTTAATTTTGGATACTATTCATTGCGGGCAATGCGTGTGCTGTACGTGCCGATTGTGGTGATTGAAAATGGTTTTTCCAAAGATGCGTTAAGTTGGATTTTGACACTGGGGATTATTCCGTATTTACTGCTTAGTGAATTTATGGGGCATGCGGTGCGGCGGTATGGAAAAAATATATGGCTGGTGCTGGGGTTTGGGTCGTTTGCAGCACTGTCGGCGTGTGCGACGTTTATGACGGGGTATCCGTTGTTGGTGATATTTGTTGCCTGGCAGATTTCCGGTGCATTGATGGAATCTGTGCATGATTTGTTGTTCTTTGATACGGCGAAAAAATCACAGCAGACAAAATACTATGGCGTGTTCCGGACCAGTGCGAATTTGCCAAATGTTTTAATCCCAATTCTGGGGGCGGCAATGATTGCAGCTTTTGGTGCAACGGCCGCAGTTTGGTGGGTCACAGCAGTCGTTGGTTTGATAAGTATTATTGTTTTGCTGGGGCGAAAGTGAGGACTTGCATTTTCACAGGTTTGTTTGTATGATTTCCATTAGAAATAAAGGGGAATTTTATGGCAAAGAAAGATGCAAGTAAAGATGCAGCAGCCGCAGGAAAAAATCCGGCGTTGGAATCTGCGTTGGCACAAATTCAAAAACAATTTGGTAAAGAAGCCATCATGAAAATGGGTGATGGGTCACAGCAGAATATCGAAGCGATTTCTTCGGGGTCTTTGGGGTTGGATATTGCGTTGGGTATTGGCGGATATCCCAAGGGACGTATTGTTGAAATCTATGGACCGGAAAGTTCTGGTAAAACAACGTTGGCGTTGCATGCCGTGGCAGAATCCCAGAAAAAGGGTGGTACATGTGCGTATATTGATGCCGAAAATGCGTTGGACCCCAGTTATGCTAAAAAATTAGGTGTTGATGTTGCAAATTTAATCATTTCCCAACCAGATTCTGGGGAACAAGCGTTGGAAATTGCAGATACGTTGATTAAATCAGGCGCGGTTGATGTTGTTGTTATTGACAGTGTGGCGGCCCTGGTGCCTAAGGCAGAATTAGAAGGTAATATTGGCGATTCGTTCGTTGGTACAACAGCACGTTTGATGAGCCAATCGTTGAAAAAATTGGCAGGGTCTGTTTCACGCAGTAATACTTTGCTGATTTTCATTAACCAGATTCGTATGAAAATCGGTGTTATGTTTGGTAATCCAGAAACAACATCGGGTGGTAATGCGTTAAAGTTCTATGCGTCTGTACGCCTGGATATCCGCCGTACAGGGCAGATTAAAGACAAAGAAAATGTTGTCGGTAATGAAACGCGTGTCAAGGTGGTAAAGAACAAAGTTGCACCACCGTTCCGTACAGTTGATTTCAAAATTATGTATGGCGAAGGTATTTCACGCATCAGTGAAATTCTGGATATGGGTGTGAAATATGACCTGATTGAAAAGGCGGGCAGTTTCTATTCGTATAACAGTGAACGTATGGGCCAGGGTGAAGCCAATGCACGTCAGTGGCTGAAAGACCATCCAGAAGCACAACAGGAATTGCTGGATAAAATTATGGCACGTTCGTCTGGCATCGCAGAAGAAATGACAACAGGACCTGTTGATGAAGAAGATGATGTAATGCCAATTGAAGAATAAAAGATAAAATCCCCAGCCAATTTGACTGGGGAAATTTGTCTGGGATAACAATAAAAACAAAAGGGGTTGTGGATGAATATTTCGCGTATGTGGGCAATGACAAAAATTATCGTTCAGGGACATATATTAAACTGGCCATGGAGATCACGTGAACACAGACGGGCTGTGCGTAGTGATGTAATTTCCAGGGTGATTCCACAGTATTTTAAACGGTATTTGCCGGCAGCGGCCGCAGTGGTTGAACGCCCGGTCGAAAACAATGACAAGAATGATAAAATCTTTTCACTGTGGTTGCAGGGTGAAGATAATGCACCACCATTGGTCAAGGCATGTTTTAGAAATATTCGCAAGCACTGTAAGCAGGAGTTGGTTGTATTGGATATAAATACAGTGTTTGACTATATCACGTTGCCCCAGGAAATTGTGGATAAGTACAAGGCGGGTAAAATTGGGCATGCGCATTTTGCCGATATTTGTCGTGTAGAATTGTTGTACAATCATGGTGGGTACTGGTTGGATTCAACAGGATTTGCAACACAACCAATTCCAAAATGGATTGCAGATGAAGACTTCTTTGTTTATATGGCGGGCCAGGTTGTCGGCAGTCCGTACAGTTTTATGCAAAACTGCTTTATCCGTTCACGCAAGGGGGCATATCTGTTGGATGCGTGGCGTGCAATGATTCTGGATTACTGGATGCATGAAAATTCTAACTTTGATTATTTTATGCACCAGTTGTTGTTTAAGACAATGGTTGAAAATGACCCGCGTGCAAAAAAATATTTTGCCCAGATGCCACATGTTGACCAAGATCCAACGCATGCGTTGTGGTGGGCATATCATGATAAACCATTTGATAAGAAAACCTTTGATGAAGTGACTAGTGGGGCGTTCTTTCAAAAGACAACATATCAACAGGCGAAAAATCCAATTCCGGGTTCTTTTGCAGACGAAATGATTAAAATGTAAGGATTAGATATGCCAGCAATTTCTATTATTATCCCTGTTTACAATGTTGAAAAATATTTACGCAGATGTTTGGACAGTGTGTTAAATCAAACTTTTCAAGACTGGCAGGCCATTTGTGTTAATGATGGCAGTCCAGATAACAGTGCAGAAATATTGGATGAATATGCAAAACGTGATAAACGTTTCGTGGTTGTGACAAAAGAAAACGGGGGGCTGTCGGATGCACGTAATGCCGGTATGGCGGTTGCAACAGGTGATTATGTTATGTATCTGGACAGTGATGATTTTATTCATCCACAGACAATGGAAATTGCGTATTCGTTGGCACAACGTGATGGTTCAGATATTGTGTCGTTCACGTATGACAGAATTTATCGGCCACAGTTGTTGGTGTGATATAAACTGGGGATGGATACAGACAATGTGGTGCCACGGCGTATGCATAAAAAATATAATCTGGCACGGATTCCAACACTGGTTACAGATGACGTGTATGAATTTGCAACAGAACGCACGCACAACATGTTTAATCCAAAGCGTAAGTGGCTGATTAAACACTGTCAGGTTTGGAAAAATATGTATAAACGTGAACTGATTGCAGATATTCCGTTTATCAAGGGTATTTTGTTTGAAGATTTTCCATGGTGGTCGGTTGTGATGCTGCGTAATCCACGGGTGACAATTGCACCATTGCCGTTGTATTTCTATATACCGAATTTCGGTGGAATTGTATTGTCGGCCAAACAGTTGCGTATTATGCAAAGTCTGTGTACGGGGATTGAAACGGCGTTCAATGTGTATAAAGAACAGGCGTCTGATTACCAGATGAAACGTTGGCGTGAAGAATTTCAATGGTATTTTATCAAGTGGGCATTTAGAAAGATAAAATATCTGGACAGTGATTCTGATTTCGCAACGGCACGTGAATGCTTTAAGAATTTGCGTAAAATAGGGGCGTTGGATTGTCCACCAAATAAGTGGACCACAGAAATTCGTGATGATATTTTTGATTTTATCAAGGATTAATCGGGTATGAAAAAACGTAAAATAGCATTTTGTTTGCGGGATATGCAGGTCGGCGGTGTCGAATTCGTTTTGCTGCGTATGATGGAAGAATTATTGCGGCGTGGCGATACGGAAATTGTGTTGTTGACATATGTTGATATTACGGAACCTGTGTTTGTAAAATGGTTTGAGCAGCACCCCCAGGTAAAATGCTATACGTTATATCCGTGCAAGTGGTTGGGAACCAAGTTAAAACGTTTCTTTTTGGTGCGTATTGTTCAGCACTTAATGCGTGATGTGTACAGATGGTTTAAGCGGGTTGCAATTGCACAGCACAAATTAAGTGATGTGGATTTGTTTGTGGATTTCTATGATTTTGGATTCAAAAGCGAACTGAGAAATATTAAGCAGCCAAAAATTGTGTGGTGGCATTCGTCTGTGAATAAATTCATAGGTTGCGGCTGTGTTAAGCATATCCATGTTTATGATAAGTTAATTGCATTAACAGACGGGTTCGCAGAAGAATTCAAGGAAAAATGGCCACAATATGCGGACAAGGTTATGCGTATTTATAATCCTGTTAATGTTGCAAATATTGTTGAACGCATGGACAAGGGCGAAGAGTTCCCCGGTGAATATTTTGTAAAAGTTGCACGATTATCCATGGACAAAGATATTGTGACGGTGTTGAATGCGTTTAATTTGTTTTGGGTTGAAAATAATCAACCGGATGTGCGAATGGTATTTGTTGGCGGTGGTGAAATCGAAAAATATCGTGAAATCGCAGATAAATGTGCGGCGGCTAAAAATATTATTTTTGTTGGGGCAAAATCAAATCCGTTCAGTTATATGCGTGGTGCGTTGGCGAATATTCTGTCAAGTTATAGTGAAGGTATGGGAATGGTGTTGATAGAAGCGATGGCGGTCGGTACATTGAATATTGCATCAGATTGTAAAAATGGTCCCCGTGAAATACTGATGGGGGGTGAAGCAGGGTTATTGTTTGTCCCCGGTGATTCAAGGGCGTTGGCAAATCATATGGCGGATGTGTGGCATAAAAAAATACCGGTCCAGCAGATGATTGACAATGCAACAAATTCGCTGGACCGATTCGATTCTGGTAAAATTGTTGACCAGGTTATAGATTTGTTTAAATGTTACGGCGTTTGAAACGTTCTGGATTTTTAACAACGATTTTTTTGCCCAGCATATTTGGCTTGTTCCATGCGTATGGTGCACGAATATATGTTTGAACAAAACGTGCAATGCGCATCCATTTTTCAGAACGTGCCGGACGGTTGGTGCAATCGTTGATTGTGCCATTGCCACGACGTTTCAGGTGATTTACCCAATCGGGGCCACGGTTGGCGGCCTTGGTCAATAACATTTCCATGTCGATGGCACCAAAGTGTAACAGGTACAGATTTTTATCTATGTGGAAATTGTGTTTCAGTACACGGTGGAATCCAGAACCCCATGGTACAGGTTTGTTTAATACCACGGGTTTGGTATAGCGTGTTGAAAGAAATGCGTATTCACATTGGGATAAAAATGGTTTTGATGGGTCCAATGTTTTTTCGCAATTCATATTTTGGCCAACGTCCAGTCCCAATCCAGACAGGGTGGTGTTAATCTTTTTTGATGACAGGTATTCAGCCAGGTCCATTCCTGTGTTTGGATCTACGATTAAGAATTCATCACAATCACAGCCGATAACTATGTCATATTTTTCAAATAATTTTTTTGCTAAATCAGACATTAAACCGATTCGATATTTGTCGCCGGCGGCACGTGACATGTCGGTGTGTGGTAATTTAGTAATGTTTGCATTGCCGGCATTGTCGGGGATAACCTGGTCCAGGCCGTCCAGATAGATGTACAGATTTTCTGTGCCAATGCGGTCGCCATAATATTTAATCCAGCGGGATAAAAAGAATTCATCGTTGCGGGCCATTGTTATGGCGGCGATTCGTTTTAATTGTTTTTGTTTCATTTTAAAAGCCCCCTGAATATATTTTGTGGAACATATGATGAATTTTGCGACAGGCAATTCGCAGTGGATTTCTGGTCAGCAGCCATTTTACATATTTTGTGCCATATAAATCTGTGACAGAGTTCAAAATTGCATCGCGTAATTTTGGTGATATGTGGTTAAGTATATATACAATTTGTCTGCCCAGTGAACCGTGTGTACGGGTAAAAGCGACACGTTTCATAAACGGCATTTTTTTTCTGTAAAGTTTTTTTATCTTGTTATAAACACCGCGGCCACGAACAGTGTACAGGCATGTCCAGCCATGACCATGTGTTGTAAGCAATTGTGAAAATCCATGTTCGTATTGGCGGGTTATGGCACCCTTGCTGGATAATTTGGTGACGCTAAGTATGAATTCTTTTAACCATTTTGATGTGAATACATTTTTATTCATACCGATAAACCACGATTGAATATGTGGGTGGTGTTTGTGTGGATTGCACACAATGCCAAATGCATCATGTGGTAATGATTCCATTTGTTTTAGATACTGGGATATGGGATACATGGGGCCGTATACAGAATCGTTGACCATGTAAACAAAATCATAATCAGACAAATTTAGATTCTTGGTTGCCCAAATGTATGCACGTTTGTATGAACCAAAATCATATTCGCCATGGCGTGCACCAGATGCGTGTACGCAATATTTGTCGATTTTTTTTAATTCTGATTTTGGACAGTCGCAATCCATAACAACGATAACGTCACCACATTTCGACAGTTCGTGTACATAGTATGCCAGTGCATCATCAACCAAGTTTTTTGGGTTATAGCCTGCAAATAAAAAAAGGCGTTTTGTTTTCATGTGTGTACTTATTTTACATCTTTTGTGTAAAAAACGCCATGTTTTTTGTCATGGCGTTTATAAGGTAGTTATTCTTCGGTATGTTTTTTCAATTTTTTGCGGGTATTGCTGTCCAATTCTTTTTTACGCAGACGGATTGTGTCTGGGGTCACTTCGACCAATTCGTCGTCCAAGATATAGGACAGGGCTTCTTCCAATGAAATACGGCGTGGTGGGGCCAAGAATAATTTTTCATCCGCTGTTACAGAACGCATGTTGGTTAATTCTTTTCCCTTAATCGGGTTAACTTCCAAATCGTTTTCTTTGCTGTGTTCGCCGATAATCATACCAGAATATACTTCGGTTTGTGGGTCGATGAACAATGTTCCACGTGGCTGCAGATTAAACAGTGCATATGTTGCGGCGGAACCTTTTTCCATAGATACCAAAACACCTGGGCGATATTGCTGGATTGGGCCACGGTACAGGTCGTATTTATCAAATACACGGTTCATAATACCGGTGCCACGGGTGTCTGTACGGAATTCAGACAGATAACCAATCAAGCCGCGTGATGGGGCAGAAAATACAATACGGGTTTTGCCGCCGCCAGATGCCTTCATTTCTGTGATGGTTGCCTTGCGTTTGGTCATTTTTTCAATAACAACACCGCTGAATTCATCGTCAACGTCGATAACAACATCTTCGATTGGTTCCAGACGATTGCCATTTTCATCTTCGTGCATAACAACACGTGGGCGGCTGACACTTAATTCAAAACCTTCGCGACGCATTGTTTCGATTAAGATACCCAACTGTAATTCGCCACGACCAGATACTTCGAACGCTTCGTTGTTTTCGCTTTGTTCAACTTTTAGGGCGATGTTTGTTTCGGCTTCTTTGAACAGGCGTTCGCCAATCATGCGTGATGTCAATTTTTTACCAGATTTACCCGCCAATGGTGATGTGTTCACAAAGAATGTCATGGTCAAGGTTGGTGGGTCGATTGGCATTGCTGGGATTGCTTCGGTGACAGATGGGTCACACAGGGTGTCTGATACGGTTGCCTTGGAAAAACCGGCAACGACGACGATGTCACCTGCAGATGCTGTATCGCGTGAGATTTTTTCAACACCACGATGTTCAATGATTTTTGTAATCTTGGCGTTTTCGATAAATTCGCCACGCATATTGATTGCTTTGACCGATTGGCCGACACGTACGGTACCGGATTCGATTTTACCGGTCAAAATACGACCAACGTATGGATCGGCTTCTAGTGTGGTGGCCAACATTGTAAATGGTGCGTCCAGTTGGCAACGGGTGCCGTTGCAATCTGGGGCCGGTACATGGTCTACAATTAATTGGAATAATGGGGTCAAATCTTTGCGTTCGTCGTTTAGGTTACGTACCGCCCAACCGTCACGGCCAACAGAATACAAATATGGGAAATCCAGTTGGGAATCGGTTGCACCCAATTTGTCGAACAAATCAAATGTTTCAGATAAAACTTCGTCTGGACGGGCATCGGAACGGTCAATTTTGTTGATGCAAACAATTGGATGCAGGCCCAATTTCAAAGCCTTGGACAAGACGAATTTTGTCTGGGGCAGGGGGCCTTCGGAACTGTCGACCAACAATACAACGCCGTCAACCATGGATAAAATACGTTCTACTTCGCCGCCAAAGTCTGCGTGGCCCGGTGTATCAACAATGTTGATTTTGTATTCGCCCCACTGGATAGATGTAGGTTTTGCAGAAATGGTAATGCCACGTTCACGTTCGATATCACCACTGTCCATGACACGGTCGTCAATGTGTTCGTTTTCGCGGAATGTTCCAGCCTGTTTCAACATGTTGTCAACCAGGGTAGTCTTGCCATGGTCAACGTGTGCAATAATTGCAATATTGCGAATTTTCATATTTTACCCCATATTTTTACATTATCGCGTACAGGGTATACCTAAAAAAGCCAATTTTCAAGAATTTATTGCAAAAATATTGACATTTATTGCCATTTGTCTATATTAAATAGTGTGAGTAAGTGTGAAACAAAAGGAGTTTGCTGATGGATAAGATGCGATATTCAGAAAAAAATATGAATGATGTAGTAAAGCAGGGCTTGGTCGCTTTTTATGTGTTGGCCCGTGCAAATGTTATGCAACGTTGGAAGAAGTTGTCTTATAAAGAAAAGCGTAATGCGGTTCAGGCGTTGGCTTTTATGAATGAAGTTCAGCAGAATCCAGCCAAGTATTTTTCTCGTGAACAGACATATAATGATTGGGTTGTACGTGCCCAGGGCTATGCCAGAGAAAATAATTTAAAAAATGAAATGTATGCATATTATATTGTGCAGACACCGTATACAATTGTTACAAATCAGGCAATTCCAGCTGTGGTAGGGGATTTGTATCGTGATTATTATCGTTTTTGTCATAATGTTTTGCAGTGGGAATATGACAGAACATCATCACATGAATCTTTTCGTTTCGGTGCACCAGGGTTTGCAGATCGTGTAATTGATCAAAGTGCAGAAATGGTTAAACGTGCGGAAATTGAAAAGTCTAATTGTTTTGTAAAACCGTTAAAGCAGTTGGCATATAATTTCCAGCATTAAAAAAATCCCCCGTTTGGGGGATTTTTATTAGTGTTTACCACCGATTTTTGTACGGCCACCCATCAAAGGTTGCAGACATTTTGGAATGTTTACGGAACCGTCTGGATTTTGGTGGTTTTCAATAACAGGTACAATTGCACGTGGCAGGGCAATTCCAGTGTTGTTTAATGTGGCACAGAATTGCATGTTGCCGTTTTTATCGCGATAGCGGGTATTTGTGCGGCGGGCCTGGAATTGACCAATCGACGAACAAGAGCCCAATTCACGATATGCATTTTCGCTGGGGAACCATGCTTCGACGTCGTGCATTTTAACTTTGTTAAATCCCATGTCGCCGGTGCATGCTGCAATTACACGATATGGTAATTCTAAATCAGCCATTACTTCGCACAGGTTGTTCAACAAATGTTCGTGCATTTCGTCTGATTGTTCCGGTGTGCAATAGATGTATTGTTCAACCTTGTTAAATTGGTGTATACGCACGATTCCGCGGGTGTCACGACCGGCGGCACCGGCTTCTTTGCGGAAGCATGGTGAAAAGCCGGCGTATTTAATTGGCAAATCTTTTTCGTTCAAAACTTCATCGCTGTGCAATGAATTCAAGATGATTTCAGCCGTTCCAGCCAGACATCTGTCGGTATCGGTCAGCATGAAAACATCGTTGTTCATTACAGATAAATCAGAACCCATAAAGTGGCCCGCATTAAAGATTGTTTGTGGTTTTGTAATAGATGGGCAATTTACGAATGTAAAACCCTTGGCCATTAATTTTTGCAAAACATATGTTTGGATTGCCAATTCCAGTTCGGCCGCTTCGCCAAACAGGGCGTATGTACGGGTGCCACAGATAGATGCAATTTTTTCAGGTTTCCACCAGCCATTCATTTCCAATAAATCCCACTGGGCACGTGGGGTGAAATCAAATTCACGTGGTGTGCCAACACGGCGGATTTCGACGTTTTCTGTGTCGTCACGACCGATTGGTGCATCGGCAGATGGAATCTGGGGAACACGGTGCAATAAATCGTCCAGGGCGGCTTCTTTGTCGGCCAATTCAGCCATGTCGGCGGCGATTTCTGCGTTGATTTCTTTGGAGCGGGCAATTAATGGTGCCTTGTCCGTGGCGGTTGGAATTTCACGTGTGATTTTATTTTTTTCAGCAGTCTTGCTTTGAGTAATTGTTTTTAATTCACGGACACGTGCGTCCAGTGCCAGAATTTCATCTGATTTATCTTCGAATCCCTTTAATTCGCAGGCACGTTTTATGGCGTCTGGGTTTTCACGAATAAATTTAATATCCAACATTATTTTTTCCCTTGGTATATATTTATGTGGTCTATGTTATTACGATGCGATTGAAATCGCAATTGTTTAATGAAAAAATCTGTGCAAATTATTCCCCCAACGGGGATGATGAAAAAGCAGATGAAAATACAAATCTGATGTGCATTTCGTGTTTGATTATAGACAAAAATATATATAAAGGCAACTTTTTTTATATATGTGAATTTTGTTTGCGTGGCACGATATATTGTGTTATGTTGTCCCCGAAAACAAGGAAGGTTTTACTATGTATGATGTTATTATTTTGGGTTCGGGTCCGGCAGGATTGACGGCGGCACTGTATACAGCCCGTGCAAATAAAAAGACTTTGGTTTTAGGGGGCGACAGATTAGGAGGTCAGACCGCAGGGATTGCCGTGCTGGAAAACTATCCAGGTTGGGCCGGCAGTGGTATGGAATTGGCTGAATTTATGAAAAATCAGGCAACAACATTTGGGGCCGAGGTGGAATTTGTTTCTGCAACAAATATTTCGGGTGATGCGGAAAATGGTTTCGTTGTGAAATGTGATAATGGCAAAGAATATTCTGGTAAAACGGTTATCGTTGCAACAGGGGCCAGCCCACGCAAGTTAGATATCGAAGGGGCACGTGAATTTATGGGACGTGGCGTTTCGTATTGTGCGACATGTGATGGATTCTTTTACAGTGGACGGACAGTCATTGTTATGGGTGGCGGAAACAGTGCGTTGAATGATGCGTTGTATTTGGCAGATTTGGCCAAAACGGTTAAAATTGTGTACAGAAAATCTGAATTTTTCCGTGCAGAAGCGGTTCTGCGTGAACGTGTGGCACAGCGTGAAAATATCGAATGTTTGTTCAATACAGATTTGGTAAAGATTGCAGCAAAGCCAGATTCAGAAGATGGTGAATTGATTGCAACAACAACAGATGGTACAGAAATTGTAACCGATGGTATTTTTGTTGCCATTGGACACGAAGCAAATACAGATTTCCTGACTGAAGATATCAAGCGTGATGCCATGGGACGTTTGGCACCAGATGCATTGCCAGCGGGTATGTTTGTTGCAGGCGACGTTCATTCGGATATTAAAATGCAAATTGCAACAGCCGTTGGTACGGGGTGTACGGCCGGTATGGATGCGGTGGCATTTTTAAACAAAATGCAATAAGTTATGAAAATAAAACGGGAACCAAAAGATTCCCGTTTTTTTATTTTTTACCAAAATGCTTTTTCAATATTTCGTATGCGGCAGAAATCCGGGCGAATTCTGTGGCGGCATTTTGTTTGTCGATGGCGGTGTCGGGGTGGTATTTTTTTGCCAATGTGCGGTATTTTGCACCGACTTCACGCCATGTGGCAGATATGCCCAACCCGAATACTTTTAATGCACCGGTGACATTTGTAGGTAATTTACTTTTGGCAGGGATGCGGTCAAATGCACTGCGGCCGGTGATAAAATCGTTGATGAATTTAGCATAGTCAGATGCGTCTTTGTTTGCGGTTTCTTTGTCTTTTAAAGATGCGCCAAATGTTTGCCGTTCCCAATCGGCTTCGATTTCATCGGGGGTCATGTCGGCATAGTAATTCCAATTTTTATTGTATTCGGCGGCGTGTTCTTGGCAGAAAAACCAGTATTCACGCAGGTCGCGTGATTTTGGGGCACGGCATGTGCCCGCCTTGGTGCAGCCGGGTTTATCACATTTTTTTATCATTTGTTTGATACCTTGGTTGATGATAATGGGTGATGCAGGGAAACAGTTTCTTGTAATTTTTCTGGCATCACATGGGTATAAATTTGTGTTGTTGATATGTCTTCGTGGCCCAACATTGTTTGTATCGCACGCAGGTTTGCACCGCCCGATAACAGGTGTGAAGCAAATGAATGGCGTAATACGTGTGGGCTGACCCGATTAGGGTCGATACCCGCCAGTACGGCACATTTCTTTAATATTTTGAAAAAACCGTCACGGGTAATGTGGCCAGATGCTGCGTTTGTTGGGAATACGTATTTCGAATCGACATCACCACGCATGTTTAACCATTTTTCCAATGCGGCGATGGCACCGCTGTGCATTGGGACGATTCGTTCTTTGGCACCTTTGCCATGAATTAATAATTTGTCACCCAGTATTGCAGTGATTGGTAATTCACATAATTCAGATACACGCAGACCAGATGCGTACAGTAATTCAATCATTGCACGCAGGCGGGTAGAATTTTTTGTGTCGCCCGCAGAAGAAATCAGCAAATCGATTTCTT
Source organism: Alphaproteobacteria bacterium (assembly GCA_017502865.1). GTDB lineage: Bacteria > Pseudomonadota > Alphaproteobacteria > Rs-D84 > Rs-D84 > Enterousia. The sequence continues at coordinate 172,743 of JAFVUD010000006.1, forward strand.
CGATGGATAAAAATTTAGGTAATGTGCGACCCCGTTTTGGTAATTCCAGGTTTGCGGTTGGATTGTGTGAAATGATTTTTTCCAACATTAAAAATTTATAGAAACCACGCAGAGAACTGGCCTTGCGGGCGATGGATGATGCCTTGTCCGGCAGTGATGATAAATATTTTTGAATGTCCCCAGATGTTGCATTCATCAGCCCGCCAGAAATCGTGTCGTTGGCGTGGTTCAGGTCTGATGCATAACTGGCCAGGGTGCGTGGACTGCGACCCTTTTCGGCGGACAGGGCTTCTAAAAATATTTCGATATAGTTCATTATGGAAATACCACAATTTCATTCATGTGTTGAACCGGGGCAAATGAAATAATCATCATTGCCAGCAGTACGGCAACCAATATCCAAATAAATATGTTGCGAATGGTGTTGTTCTTTTTACGTTTTAGTGGCATTTTTACATCCCTGGGTTTTTGTTTATATAGAATCAAATGAATTTATAAATAGTCCGGCACCTGCAATGATTATCAATGGTGGTGCAATGATTGCCAACAATGGTGGAATAACACCGGTGGCACCCAATGCGTTAAACATGTTGGTCAGGAAATATACCGCAAAGCATGTGATGATACCGATACTGAATTTTATACCAAAACTGTAATTGCGGCGTTGTTTTGTTTGAGAAAATGCAACACCCAATGTTGCCATTGCAATCATTGTTAATGGCAAGAACAGCAATGTCCAGAATTGGACCAGGTGTCCACGGGTTGGGGCACCGATTGCATCCATTTTTTTAATAAAATGGGGCAGGGCCCAGAATGAAATCTGGTCGGGTTGCAGGTATCTGTCCAGAACGGTTTGTGGGTTCAGTAATGTCTGCATTTCCCATTTTTGTTTTTTAGGTGTGCCGTTTGAATCCCAAACAATGGCATTGGCGGCAGACAGACCAGAATTAGACAAGGTTATTTTGTCTGCAAAAATTCGTTGGGTTGCCTTGAACGTTGAATCTTGGTAGAAAATGGTTGCGTTTTCGAAAATCAAGTCGTCGCCAGATTTTGTCATTGTGTCTGCATTTAATGTGATGGTGCCGTGTTCAGAACCTTCACGCAGCCAGATTTCATCGTCTATTAATTGCAAATTGTCGGGGGTGATGTTTTCTGTGCTGACCCCGACGGAATATGGATTAACAACAGTTGTTGCAAAAATACCAATCAGGGCGGCACCAACCAAGAATGGGCGGGCCGATTGATATGGTGACAGGCCGGCACTGGAAACAATAACGCTTTCGCTGGATTTAGTCAGGTTATATGCAGTCAACAATGTGCCCATAAATACCGCCAATGGTAAAAACAATGGTACGTATTCCAGTAATCGTATCCATGCATCGGTCAGGGCGGCAATCGCATTCGGGTTAGATGGCAGGCGTTCTACAAACGTTACCGCCATGATAATGCCGCATACAACCAACATAACCAAACCGAATCCAGAAAAAAATCGGCGCATTAAAAATCGTGTCAAAATATTCAGTCTAAACATTTTTTTGTACTGTTTTTCTATACATAATCAATTAAAAGTATACCTTGTTCATTTCACAATTGCAAAATTAAAATGAATTCTTATAATTTGCATACTAAATAGATAATAGGATTTGTTATGGAAAAGAAACCAATTTCACGTGCGGGATTTGACGGATTGGTCAAAGAACTGAAAGATTTAAAGGAAGTTCAACGCCCAGATATACTGAAAACTGTGCAGTGGGCACGGTCGCTGGGGGATTTGTCGGAAAATGCGGATTACAGTGCCGCCAAAGAAAAACAGCGTCAAATCGATAAAAGAATTCAATTTATTGAAAATGTTATCGAAAATGCAGCGATTATTGATGTGGACAGTTTGTCGGGCAATCGGGTTGTGTTTGGTGCCAAAGTTATTGCCGAAGACGAAGATGGTAATCGTATGCAGTGCAGAATTTTGTCTGATATCGAATCGGATGGCCGCCAGGTTATTTCATGTACATCACCGGTTGGACGTGCGATGATTGGCCGATGCGTTGGCGATACATGTATTGTTAAATTGCCCAGTGGTGAAAAAGAATACGAAATTTTAGAAGTTAAATTCAAAGACTGAAAAAATAATGACAGTTCGTGTGCTGCCTGATTTTTTGATAAACCAAATTGCCGCCGGTGAAGTGGTTGAACGACCCGCCAGTGTGGTGAAAGAATTGGTGGAAAATGCGCTGGATGCGGGGGCAGACCAGATTGTTATAGATGTTGTTGATGGTGGGCGAACACTGATAAGTGTTATTGATAATGGTTCAGGAATGAGCCGTGAAGATTTAGCCACAGCGATAAATCGGCATGCGACATCTAAGTTGCCAGATGATGATTTGCTGAACATCAATTTTATGGGATTTCGTGGAGAGGCCTTGCCATCGATTGCGTCTGTGTCGGATATGGTTATTGATACGTGCAATGGTGTGGATGCAAATGGTTGGCAATTAAATGCGACAACGGGTGAAATTAAACCGTCTGCATGGGAAGCGGGGACACGAATTCGGGTTGAAAATTTATTCGCACGGACGCCGGCACGATTAAAGTTTCTGCGTGGTGACAGGGCAGAAATGATGTCTGTTCTGGAAGTGGTTAAGCGTTTAGCAATGGCACGACCAGATGTTGGTTTTGTGTTGAATAACAAATGGTTCTTTGTCAAAAATCAGGATTTGATGGACAGAATTTCATCGGTTATGGGCGATGAAGTTCGGGGGCGTATGTTGGATATAGATGCAGAATCTGTATCCAGTTCGGGGTTGAAATTATCGGGCTTTATTTCAGAGCCTACGTTGCGGCGTGCGTCGTCGGTTGATCAATATTTGTTTGTGAATGGCCGACCGGTTAAGGATAAGGTTTTGGTTGGTGCATTGCGGGCAGCGTATATGGACGTTATGCATGCACGTGAATTCCCACTGTGTGCGTTATATTTAACAATGGATACACGTGCGGTTGATGTGAATGTGTCGCCCGCCAAGACCGAAGTGCATTTTCTGGAACCGTCGCATATTCGGGCGTTTATTATCAAGACTTTGCGAAATCGTTTGGCACAAACAATGGCAGAAAAAGCAGTTCAGCCAATCCAGGCTGATACACCGGATTTTGAATTTGTGCCCGCTGTTCGTCCCCAGGAAATGCGATTTGACGTGCCAAAAGTGTCGCCGGTTATTGCACCACGGGTTGTGCAGGCTGAATTGAAAATTGCATGTCCAGACAATAATGATTCGATTGAACAATTTGTTCAGCAACGATACACAGAAAATCAAAATCAGGTTCCAGAAACAGTCAAAGAAGAAAATGATTTTGCACTGGGGCGTGTAATTGGTCAGGTTGGTAATAAATATATTTTGGCCCAGAAAGATGACAATCTGGTAATTATTGACCAACATGCGGCACATGAAAGAATTACGTATGAAAAACTGCGTGAACATAAAATTAAAACACAGCCATTATTGACACCGATTGTTATAAATATGCGTAGCGAAGATGTTAATGCGGTTTTATCTGTGGCAGATGAAATGCGGGCATCGGGTTTGGTGGTAGATGCGTTTGGTGGTGATGCGGTGGCGATTTTTGAAAAGCCTGCGGATTGGGATTTGAACTGGGGCGATTTGTTCAAAGCAATTGCAGACGAGGTGCGTGTATATGGGCATTCGTCACAACTGAATGAAAAACTGCATTTGAAATTGGCGAACTATGCGTGTCATCATTCGGTGCGGGCAGGGCAAAAATTAGACATAAATCAAATGGATGCGTTGCTGCGTGATATAGAAAATACCCAACGGGCGGGTCAATGTAATCATGGTCGGCCGGTTTATAAATTCATTCCATTGACGGAAATTGATGGGTGGTTTGAACGCCTGTAAAAATCAACTATTTTCCTTTACTTTTCTGGTGTTTTTGTCTATTGTGGGCATATCAAAGCAAGGAGAAATTACATGGAACAGACATCCGTAGTTGTAGATAATGCAACACAGGCCGCCCAGCAGGGCAGTGTGTGGGGCATGGTTCTGTATTTAATCGTTGTGTTTGGTATAATCTATCTGTTGATGGTGCGACCAAATAAAAAACGTATGGCAGAATACCAGAAGATGCTGGATTCGCTGCAGGTGGGAAACAGAGTGATGGCAGCAGGTATCTATGGTGTAATCAAAAAAATCAATGAAAAAACAATTGAATTAGAAGTTGCAAAAGGTGTTGTTATTGAAGTCAATAAAAACGCCGTGTCTTTGGTTGAATAAAAAAGGGTTGTGGTATGTTTAAAAAGTTAGCGATTGTATTTGTCGCATTGTTTGGGGTTTTGTTGGCGGTACCAACAATGTCACCAAAGTTGGCACCGTATTTTCCATCATGGATTGGGCCTGTGTCGTTGGGGCTGGATTTAAAAGGTGGGGCACAGTTGTTGTTAGAAGTTGATACAACAACAATGTTCCAAGAAAAGTCTGTGCAATTATACGATGAAACACGCAGTGCATTGATTGACAGAAACAAGGGCGTTATTCGTTTTTCTAATTTGCGTAATAACGATGGTGTTGTGTCGTTGGTTGTGCGTGATGCAGACCAGGTGTCTGATGCCAAGGGACGATTGAAGGCAGCGTTTGGTAATACTGTTGAAATTTCGTCAGATGGTAAAACAATTACACTGGCGTATTCAGAAACACAGAAAGAAGAAATGGTTAAAGATGCACTGGCACGCAGTGTGGAAATTGTTCGTCGCAGAATTGACGCATTGGGGACCAAAGAACCATCTATTCAAAGTCAGGGTGGAAAATATATCTTGGTCCAATTGCCAGGTGTTGATAATCCAGAACGTATTAAAGAGTTGATTGGGCAAACTGCGAAAATGACATTCCATTTGGTAAATGAAAATGTTTCGCCAGACCAGTTGGCGTCGGGACGTGCACCAAATGGTACAGAATTTTTGCCATACATGAATATGCCATGGCAGACAGTTCCTGTTTATAGCCGTGTAGAGGTTTCAGGCGAATCGCTGAAAGATTCCCAGGCGGACTTTGACCAGAATAATATGCCAGTTGTGACAACTGTGTTCGATGCATCTGGGGCACGCAGATTTGCAAAATTGACCACAGAACATGTAAATGAAAGATTTGCAATTGTTTTGGACGGCAAGGTTTTGTCTGCACCAACGATTCGTGAACCAATTCCAGGTGGTCGTGGACAGATTTCGGGTGGTTTTTCATTACAGGAAGCAAAAGATTTGGCGGTGCTGTTGCGTTCGGGGGCATTGCCTGCACCGTTGACGGTTATCGAAGAACGTACAGTTGGGGCCGGTTTGGGTGCCGACACAATTGAACGTGGTAAAATTGGTGCGGTGACAGGGGTATTGTTTATCTTTGTATTCTTGCTGTTGACGTATCGTATGTTCGGTGTGATTGCCAGTTTGGCATTGGTAATCAATTTGGGAATGATTGTTGGATTGACCGCTTTGTTCGGTGCAACACTGACATTGCCAGGTATTGCGGGTATCGTGCTGACACTGGGTATGGCGGTGGACGCAAATATTTTGCCGTTTGAAAGAATTCGTGACGAAGTACGTGCAGGTGTGCCACCATTGCGTGCAGTAAACTTGGGATTTGATCGTTCGTTAAAAACGGTTATGGACGGAAACTTGACCACGTTGATTTGTGCATTGGTATTGTTCCAGTTTGGTGCCGGTCCAATTCGTGGGTTTGCAGTCACGCTGTCGATTGGTATTTTGACAACATTGTTCACATGCGTATGGTTGTCCAAAGTATTTGTCGATTGGTACATGAACGGCAAAAACAAAAAAATTGGATATATTAAATAAGAAAATGCAAAAAGGGGAAATGTGATGAAACTGCATTTTATGAAATATCGTAAATTAATGTACTGGATTTCGGGGGCGTTGTTGGCGTTGTCAATTGTGTCGCTGATTGTGCGTGGTTTGAATTATGGGATTGACTTTTCTGGTGGTATCTCGATGGAGGTGACACCAGTAGAAGAATCTATGACCATTGACAAGATGCGTTCGGATTTGTCGCAGTTTAATCCAGAACTGCAACAGATTGATGGCAAATCTATTTTGATTCGTTTGGGTCTGCCCAAGGGGGCAACCGATGCGGACCAGAACCAGAAAGTGTCTGAAATCAAAAATATCTTGGGCGACAGTGTTCAATATTCCCAGGTGCAAATTGTTGGACCAAAAATTGGTGGTGAATTGGTACGTGGGGGGATTTTGGCAATCCTGTTTGCGTTCGTTATGATGGCGATTTATGTTTGGGTTCGCTATCGTGGGGGGTATGCATTTGGGGCATTTGTTTCATTGTTCCTGGATTTCTTGTTGATGTTTGGATTCTTTTCAATCGTGGGGTTGGAATTTAACCAGACGGCAATTGCGGTTATTTTGACCGGTATTGGGTATTCGATTAATGACAAAGTTGTGAACTATGACCGAATCGAAGAAAATATCAAGAAGTATCATAAAATGCCGTTGGATCAATTGGTTGATTTGTCTGTAAATGAAATGTTCCGCCGTACTATGATGACCAGTGTTTCGACATTGTTGGCAATGTTGGGGCTGTATCTGTTTGGGGGCGAAGTGTTGCGTGATTTCGCAATTGCGATGACATTTTCAATCTTGATGGGGACATTTACCAGTATTTATATTTCAAATGCTGTGTTATTGAACTTTGATTTACGTGGCGAAAAATAGTACAATATATGCATGCGTCATTAATTGGTGTTGGGGGGCAATGTGATGAATATTAAAAAATTATTTATATCATTTGTTATGGCAATAACAGTGGTGACGCATGCAGGTGCAGAAAGTTTATTCTTTGAAGACGAGCCAGTTCAAGATGGTGTTAAAGTCTTTGAAGTGTCAGATACTTTCGCAGAAATTTACCAAAAATTAGATGATGTTAAGTGGGGCGGCAAAAGTATTAATGTCGCCATTGAAAGTTTAGAAAAACTGAATTCATCTGCACATATTGCAGCGACAGATGAACGGGTTGTGTTGGTGTGGGATGATGCGATTATTGCAAATTTTCCACGGCCGGCTGCAAATGACTGGAATGGGTTTGGTGAAATTACAACAGCCTTGATTTTGAAAATGCGTGCAAATGATGCACGTTTGCGTAATTTGTCCGAAAGTGCCATGTACCAGGTGGTGGTTGATGCATTGATGCGGGGGCTGGACGAAAATGGGCGATATATTTATTCACGTGCGGCCCAGGTTCATGAAGATGGCAGAATTTTAACCAGTGTTGGTATCGAAGGTGTGCGTGATGAACGTGGCAATTTCCGGGTTCTGGGGATTTACAAAGGGGCACCGGCAGATACCGCAGGTATTCGTGAAGGTGATTTGATTATTGAAATAAATGGTGCGCCAACTGTGTCTATGACCGATGCACAATTGGCGGCAATTATGGCGGGATTTAATTCGGGGACTGCAAAGATAAAGTTAGCAACACCAAATGGTAATCGTGACGTTGTGTTGCGTCGTGCGACAGTTGTGTTGGCAGATGCGGATGTTGTGCATCGCAGTGATCCAAAGACAGGTGGTATTTTAGAAGTTGTAGTTCATAAAATTACAGATGGGGCGGTGTCTATTGTGAACGAAGCATTGGCCCGTTATCCAGATGTGTCGGGGATTATTATGGATTTGCGTGCATCGACCGGTGATGATGAACGGGCGGCGGCCAAGATGGCGGGGCTGTTTATTGGATCAAAGCCTGTAATGCGAATTGTAGAAACGGCCCGTGATGAAATCGAGGTTATTCCAGGTGGCGAAGCGGTGACAGATGTTCCGGTTGTTGTTTTGATGAGTGATATGACCCGTGGTACAGCCGAAGCGTTGGCGGCGGCATTCTATGATAATGAACGTGGGGTCTTGGTCGGGACACCGACAGCGGGTCGGGCACGTATTGCGACAACAATAGATTTAGATAATGGTGGTGCGTTGGAATTGATGAATAAGTCTGTCAAGACAGGTAATGGTCGTGCGATTGATGGGCGTGGGGTGTTCCCGATTGTGTGTCTGTCTAATATTAGAACAGCACAACAGCAAAGTGCGTTTTTCTTGAACGTGATAAATAATGATTTTCGTGCACAAGATTTCAATAAAGATTCTTCTGTAAGTCCAGATGCAATTCGCAAGGGCTGTCCGGTTATTACAAATGGGGCCGATGAAGATGCGGTTGCAGCAGCAGTGTCGGTTAAGATTTTGACAGATAAAAAAGTCTATAACAGATTGGTTGCAGAATAAACTGTGGGGTGTGAAAAATGTTTTTGACGCATGATAATAAACTGAAATGGAAAAAGATAGGCTGGGGTGCGGGTATAACAGCGGTGTTGGTTGCGCTGGGAATCGCATGGTATGATAAATGGCTGTATCTGTTTATGCGTAATTTTGACTGTGGGCTGTGGCGTGTGTTCGATATGCTGTTCAGTGCCAAGATTTGGTTGATTGCGACGGCGTTGGTTTTGGTTTTATTCTATATTAAAAAAGCGTATTTGGCCGGTTGGGATTTTAGACGCCCAAATGGCCGGTTCAGTTTCAAGGCGTTCTGTGCAGATTTTTGGAATAAAATTCGTGGCAGTAATGCGTTCTTTATTTTTACCAGTGTTGTTGCGGCCGGTGTAATTGTTGGAATACTGAAAATATTCATAGGGCGTGCCCGACCAATTTTGTTCGAAGCGGTCGAATTTACAGGGTTCTTTCCACCGTCAACAGAATGGGTGTTTAATTCAATGCCGTCTGGACATACGACAATCAGTTTTGCAGGGTTGGTTATGATTGGTATGTTGGCACCACGGTACAAGGTTTTAACATGGGGGTTGGCGATACTGATTGGGGTGTCACGCGTGGCATTTGGTGCACATTGGCCAACAGATGTGATTTTGGGGGCGTTTATTGGTATGGTGGTTGCAGATATTGTGAAATGGGCATTGGTAAAACTGAATAAATAATTGTATATACAATCTGTATATACAAGTGGGTAAGCAGGGGAATAAATTTTTATTGCCCTGTTTTTTTGCCTTTTTTTGTGATAAAATAGGGGCGTTATGGATAGGAATGTAAAACTTTTGCCGGACAGCGTTACAAATGCGCTGAAGGGGTTGGCAGTACGCATTGCGGGGGCAATGCTGCTGGTGCTGGGGATTTTGTTGGTTTGGGGATTATTGTTTCATAATCCGTATTTAGATGGGTTTGCCGCCGCCAGTACGTTTGGCGAACAATCATGGCTGGGCCAGGTGGTGGGTTTTGTGCGATATGGTGTCGGGTTTGTGCCAGCGTTATTCTTGTTTTTATGTGTGATGCGTGGTGGTGTGGCGTTGATGGCGCACTGGGGCGAAGATGTGGCACCAGAATATAATTTGCTGCGTGGATTTATTGCGTTGTTTTCAGGTGCGGCGGGTTTTGGTTTGATTATGCCGTCGGGAACATATGGCGGTATGGCGGGTGCGATTGTTGCGGCTGATTTAGGCAGTGTGCTGGGCGGTTGGTCTGTGTTGGTTGGGCTGGTTGCGTTGGCGGTGTTCTGTGTCATGGCGGGTGTATTGTTGCATATTAAATGGTCGCATGTTGTTATGTTGGCACGGCGTGCGTGGCGTACGATTAGATGGTTGTTGGCGGCGTTCCATTTGACCAGACCGGTGGCGGCGGAATATGAATCAGCCACAGATGATGGGGAAGAGGGTACAGAAGAAACCACAGAAGATGGTGATGATGAAGAGCCGGCTGAACCAAAGAAACGCAGTTCTAAGAAGCGTGTAGCGGCCAGTGCCGCTGTGGCGGTGGCACCACGTCGTGTTCGGGCCGGTGAATTTGAATTGCCAGATCCAAAGTTATTGGAACTGTCAACGTTCAGTAAATGTTCTGTGACACCGGAATTAAAGCAGACAGCACGCAATATGGAAGCGAACTTTGCAAAATATGGTGTGCATGGCAAAGTGGTTGGGATTAAACCGGGGCCGGTTGTGACACTGTATGAATTTATGCCAGACGATGGTACAAGAATTGCGGACGTTGTTGTGACGGTTAAAGATATGATTCGTGCAATGGCGACAACTAATATCCGTATTGCACATATTCCATGTACCCAGTTGATTGGGGTGGAAATGGTGAACCTGAACCGCCAGACGGTGCGTTATCGTGGTTTGGTGGCCAGTGATACATTTGTAAATTCTAAATATAAAATACCGTTGGCGTTGGGTGTGGATATTGGTGGAAATCCAATGTATTTTGATTTGGCAAAAATGCCACATATGTTGATTGCAGGGCGTACGGGGTCGGGTAAGTCTGTGTTTGTTCAGTCGTTGATTACATCAATTGTTTATCATTTTACACCGGATAAGTGCAAACTGATGATTATTGACCCAAAAGGGGTGGACTTTGGTTTCTGGGATGATATTCCACATTTGATTACACCGATTGTTAAATTAGACCCAGGTGCAGCGGTAAATGCACTGAAATGGGCGGTGAATGAAATGGAAGAACGCTATAAACAGTTGCAGGTTTTGAATGCACGTAATATAGAAACGTATAATGAAACGGCGGCTGAAAAACGTGCCAGTGGCGAAAAGATTACCAAGCAGGTTGCAGTTGGTACAGACGAAGAAACGGGTGAATTGCTGTTCGAAACCCAGGAAGTTGATTTGTCGGATATGCCGTACATTGTCATTATTATTGACGAGGTGGCAGACCTGATGGCGTTGGCCAAGAAAGAGGTAGAAGCCTGTGTTCAGCGTATTGCACAAAAAGCACGTGCCGCAGGTATTCATTTGATTATGGCGACCCAGCGACCAGACGCAAACACTATTACCGGTGTTATCAAGGCGAATTTCCCAACACGTGTTTCGTTCCAGGCACGTAGCCGTATCGACAGTGTGACATGTCTGGGCGAAGGTGGGGCAGAAAACCTGTTGGCGATGGGGGATATGTTGTTCAGTGAAGCGGGTCGTGTGCCGGTTCGTATCCATGGTGCATTTATTGATGACAATGAATTGACACGAATTGGTAAATTCCTGCGTTCACAGGGGGAACCAGAATATGCCGAAGGCGTTACCGATGGTGATCCGGTGGATGCTGGTGCAGCGGCCCCGGCACAAACAGCGGCCGAGGTTCGGGATAGTAAAAATGCAGACCTGTATGAACAGGCCAAAGAATATGTGTTGCGTGATAAAAAGCCAACAATTTCATATGTTCAGCGGCGTTGTGGGGTTGGCTATAACAAGGCGGCGGGCTTTATCGAACGGATGGAGCAGGAAGGAATTGTATCCGCCCCGGACGCAACCGGAAAGCGACATATTTTATAGAAAAACCGCCGTATGGCGGTTTTTTATTTTAGTGCGAAATTTCTTTAATTTTCGGGGGATTTATGCTATAATTTTTAACAAAAGGAGTTAAAGATTATGAAAAAGCAATTGTCATTGGCAGTTTGTGCGGCGGCTTTGTTGGGAATGACACCAGCGGTTGCAGCGACAAACTTTGGTACACGTGCGGGTTCCAGTGCAGATTTGACCAGTGGACCGGCAACACGTTCAAATGAAAAAGTTAATTATTCCAAGTATCAGACACGTACAACAACAAAAACATACGAAGCATCTGATGCGGGTAATTTGTACTATGCACAGCCATCACAGCGCAGTGCGTTGTATAAACAGTATGATGCGGCAAATTCTTCATCGGCCAAGGCATCTACACGCACAGTTCGCACAACACGTTCTGAAACAGTTGTAAATAAACTGACACGTAAATATTATTTGGCACATCCATTCTTTCAGCCATTAAAGGGCAAGTTTGGTTCAATCACAGATTTGTCATATAACACAAATTCGTATGATTTGACACTGAACCAGACGTATGCGGTTGACAGTGAATATCCATTGACCGGTCATAAGGGTGCATGGGATATGTCCCAGATTTCAATCAAAGAAGATTTCAGTTATGGGGTCACAGATCAGTTCGCAATTATGGGTATGTTGCGTTATGATATGTCTGATTATAAGTTTGATTGGGAAAATGCCCCAGATGACAAAATGGACGACAGTGGTTTGAATCTGTGGGGATTGGGTGTTCAATATCGTTTTGTAGATAATGCAAAATGGATTGGTATGGCATCGGCATATTTCCAGCAGCAGAAAGACATTGCAAATAACTTTGTTCTGGATTTGAAAGCAGGGTACAAAGTTGCACGTTCTACAATCTATGGGTTGGGTCGTGCATGGTATGTTGAATTTGATGGTGATGCATATGGTAATGGTGTTACATCAGATGCAGCAACAATGTTTGTAGCATATGCAACAAATGCCGATACAGCATTCTATATCGAAGGTGGTTTGGGTGTATTCAGTGTGCTGAATGAAGATTGGACATTGAATTTAGAAGCCGTCTATGGTTCATATGATTGGCATAACCAGGCATCTATTAAGGGTGCAATCGGCTGGCAGCCAGGTGATAATTTTGCATTGAATCTGTATGCAAAAACATCATTCTATGACAGTGCAGATGATAAAGATTTGGATTTGTACTGGATGGAACCAGCGGTTGGTTTGAATGCGTTGACCGAAGTTGGTACAGCGAAAATTACAGACTATGCAGAAATGTCATTGGGTGTCCAGGCAATTCTGTACTTCTAAACAAAAAATATAAAAATGTACAGACCCCGGACAGGGGTCTGTACGCATAGATTCTGCGGTTTTTTATAAGATATGGTGGTGAAAATGCGTAAGTTGTTATCGGGTGTTTTTATGGGTGTTATGATAATGTCGGGTGCGTTTGCATCAGATGTTTCACGTGATATGGAAGACCCACTGTATCTGCAAAGTATCGAAGAAATTGTGTCACGTACAACACTGACGTATTGGGATAATATTTTGCGTGCGGGGCAAACAATTTCATATGGTATGAATAATCGTTTAACATTGTCTGCAAATGTGCATTTTCAACAGGATTTCGATGGTAACGAAGATGGTTTTTCGGCCATAGATTTGGGTGGAATTTATCGATTGGCACGTGCAGAAGATAATAATTCAAATATGATTTCGGATTTGTTATTTGGATTGAAATTTGGTGGCAGTTCACATGTGCGTACGCCGTATTTTGCGGATTCTACGTATTATGCAGGGCTGCGATTTGGTCGCCAATGGGCGGGCATGACATTGTCGGGGACAATTCAATCGAATTGGATTTTTGATGATGAACGTGGCATGGCGTATATTGATTTTGTACCCGAAGCATATTTCCGTGTTGCACCAGATTGGCGTTTGGGGGGTGGACTGATTATTCGCAAGGCAACAAATCCATCGTTTGACCAGGAGTGGATTGATTTCAAGGTTGTTCGTCAGTATGGACGTACCCAGTATGTTGGGCATTTGGATTATGAATTTGAATCTGATGATGTCCAGGTTGGGGCACGTATAAATATTTTGTTCTAGGGTTTCTGTACCATTGCCTGAATTTTGTTGGGCAATGGTATTTTTTATTCTAATTTGTTTGACAATATTTTGTTTTGTGCTATGTTTTTGCTGTTATGCAAGAAAAGATAATCTTTGTTTTTCCAGGTCAGGGTGCCCAATATATTGGTATGGGGGCCGATGTTTGGCATGATTTTGCGGTGGCACGTTATACTTTCCAGGAAGTATCAGATATTGCAAAACGTGATATGGCACATATTTGTTTTCATGGACCACAGACTGAATTAAATACACCTGAAAATACATCTTTGGCGATATTTGCACATTCGGTTGCGATTGCACGTGTGATAGAGGCTGAATTTGGTATGCCGTTATACAAAATTGCATATGCGATGTCTGGGCATTCTATGGGGCAATATTCAGCATTGCACTGTGTCGGCAGTATGACGATGCAGGATGCGGTGAATTTGTTGTCTGCCCGGTCCAGTTATATGTCAACCGCCCAGGGAAATGGCGGAATGGCGGCGATTGTGGGATTAAACAAAGCCCAGGTCGAACAATGTTTGGTTGCGGCCGCTGGGCAGGGTTATGCACAGATTTCAAATCATAATGCGGCTGATCAATTTGTTATCAGCGGACACAATGAAGCGTTGGATACAGTTGTACAGACGGCACATAATTTTGGGGCACGAATTGCAAAGCGGTTAAATGTTGCGGTGCCGGCACATTGTGCGTTGATGGCAGGGGCTGAAAAAATGCTGCGGGTGCGTATGGAGAATATGCAATTCGAAGCACCACGTACAAATTGGTTTTCAAATCAAACGGCGGGTTTTATGTCGAACCCGGTGGATATCAGTGATGCGTTGTGCAATCAAATGACAAATGGTGTGCGTTGGTTGGAAATTATGGAATCTTTTCCAAAATATAATATTACACGTGCGTATGAATTGGGGCCGGGACGTGCGTTGACAGGGCTGATTAAACGTGCGGGTGTTGGCTGTGCAGCCCGGCATACAGATGTTGTATCAAATGTTAAAATTGTGTTAAAAGAAATTCAAGACCAGATGGTTCAGGGGCGTTAATTTTTGTTGCTGTTTATCTTTTGACGCAGTGTATCCCAATATTCCAAACGCTTTTTTATTTCACGTTCAAATCCACGTTCAACGGGGTAATAATATTTTTGGCGACCCATAGATTCTGGAAAACAATTTTGGCCAGAAAAACCAGATGCGGTGTCTGGGTCATATATGTATCCATCGTTGTATCCCAAATCACGCATCATTTTGGTTGGTGCGTTTAATATATTTTTTGGTGGCATCAAACTGCCACTGGTGCGGGCGGCGGCGTATGCAGCCTTTTGTGCTTTGTAATTGCCGACACTTTTTGGGGCGGTTCCCAGATATATTACCAGTTGGGTCAGGGCCAGGTCGCCTTCGGGGCTGCCCAGGCGTTCGTATGCATTCCATGCAGCGATTGCAATTTGCAATGCGTTGGGGTCGGCCAGACCTACATCTTCGACAGCAAATCGGGTCAAACGACGAAACAGGTACATTGGATCCTGGCCAGAGGTCATCATGCGGGCCGTCCAATACAGGGCGGCATCGGTGTCACTGGCACGTAATGATTTATGTACGGCAGATATTAAATTATAGTGTTCATCGCCATGTTTGTCAGACATTGGTGCACGCTTCTGTACGGCGGCAACCAAGGTGTCTGGGGTTAATGGTGTTTTGAAATTTGCGTTTATTAAATATTCAACGGTATTTAATAAAAATCGTGCGTCGCCGTCTGCCATCTGGGCCAGATGGATTCGTGCAGGTTCATCCAGTGGTAATTTTTTATCCAAAAATTCTTCGGCACGTGACATCAGGGTCAATAAATCTTCGCTGGCCAATGGTTGCAGTACCCCAATATGGCAACGTGATAACAACGCATTATTTAAATTAAAACTGGGGTTTTCGGTTGTGGCACCCATGAAAACAACAGTGCCGTCTTCAAGATATGGCAACAGGGTATCTTGCTGGGTTTTATTAAATCGATGAATTTCATCGATGAACAACAATGTATTACGTCCCAAATCACGATTCATGCGGGCGGCATCCATTGCCTTTTTAATATCGGCGGTGCCTGAAAATACTGCGGACATAGGCACAAAATCCATATCAACAGAATTTGCCAATGCACGTGCAATTGTTGTTTTGCCGCATCCCGGCGGGCCCCATAAAATCAGGTTTGATAATTTTTTATTATCAACCATACGGCGGACCAGTCCGTTTTCGCCAAGCAATGTTGTTTGGCCAACGACGTCGTCGATTGTGTTTGGACGCATTAAATCTGCAAGTGGTCGTGACATATGGTCTGTTGCTTTTATTTCTGGTTATTTTATGGTACAATTATTGTATTAAATAAATATCTGGTTGGCAATTGGTATTTCGCCTTTGTTGACCGTTAATATGAGGTTTTCGTATGGCAAAAAAGAAAATTACAGCGGCACAGAAAGCGGGCGATAAAGTTCGGGGTGTTGCGGATTGGGTTAAGCAAAAACGTAAAAAATTAGATAACTGGCAGGTTCCAGATACTGCACACTATGATGAATTGGTGGTGGATAAAAAACTGGATTTGGAAAAGTTGTTGGTTTGGCTGGCGGAAAATGTGCAAAGTGGGGCTAAACTGTCGGGAAAAACACTGCTGTGGATGATGGAGTACTTAACCCGGGCCATCGGGGTGGTGGCGGTTGATAATGTTGTTCTGCGTAAACTTGAAAAGGCTATAGCAGATAGCAAGTTAAATCCAAAGCCAAAGTCTGGGGCAGGTAAGGCATGGAAAACAATAAAGAAGTTTTCTAAAAATAACCCGTGGCTTATGTCCTATGTTGTGTACTATATGTTGTCGGCAGGAATTATCTTTGGGGGCGTCAAAGGTGTCCAGGCAATAGCAGACAAGGATGCGGAAGACCCAAAAGACAAGGTGGTTTTAGTTCAGGAAGAAGATGGCGCAGAAGACGATAATGCAGCAGAATTCCAGCCTATAGAAGAAATTGAAGACCAGGGGCAACCAGATGGTGCAGCCATTGATGAAGGCAGTTTTGTCGATGTGCATCAGTCGGTTGAACATGTAAATATAGTTTTTGATGCACAGTCGGTTGATCCAAATCTGTCACAGGATAAATATGCCAAGGCGGCACTGGAACAATATTGGCCAGAAATTGCAGTTGGGCTGACGGAACTGGAAACATATAACGCAAAGTCAAAGCGGCACGGTACGGAAGCACGTGAAACAAATGGTTTGGGGTGTACGTATCATTATTACTATAACGGTGCAGGTAAGTTGGTGCGTTATGAAAATCTTCTGGGCTGGGGTGTAGAATGGAGCAAGGATAAGAACTATGAACAAAGTCGCCGGCACTTGCTGTATGAAACATTTCCTGCATTAAAAGTGGCGGTTCGTGGAAAGCAAAATATTGGTGCACAGCAAGAGGTTGCGTTGGTGCTGGCTGGGTATCAAAGACCGGCAGACATGGCGGGAATTGCACAAAGAATATCAAATGCAAAGACTGTGCAACAAATGGCAGATGCCTTTGCGTATTATCCAGGACCGCAAAAATGGCGTGATGGCACATTGAAACGCCGCTGGATTTGTGCGGCGTATGCAGTTGGTGCGATAAGTGCCCAGGATTTATTGCGTATGGATCGTGATGCGTTCAGTACGGTAAATATAAACAATGTGTACAGAAATGGACACTTTTTGTTGGGGCCGCAGACGGTCAGTTATGTGTTGTCACGTACAAGAAGTACAGGTGATGTGAAAGATTTCTTGGCTAATTTTGAAATGGGGCGTGATATATTAAGCCAGGTTTCAAGTGTTTCAGGTCAGGCGACATTTGCACTGCATGCAGACGAAGGGCAACAGGCGGAAATGCAGGTTATCGAAGCGTCTATGAAACTGATGAATGATGCGGATAAAGAATTTCGTAATGGTCAGTATGCCAAGGCAGTGGATTTATATAAAAAGGCAATTGAAGCCGATCCGGACAATATGCAGGCATACAGTTCGTTGGCGTACGCATATAAAAAACTGGGGGACCAGCATAAGTCGATTTCGTACTATGAAATGTCGGCCCAGGCGGTTAAGGACGGTAATGCACGTATGAATGCGAATAAGCATCTGTTGCTGGACCGTGAGATTAAGGCATCTTCGTATTATAATGCAGGTACAGCACGTGAAGAAATTGCAAAATTATATGAAGCCCAGGGTGACAAGACCAAGGCAATCAAGAACTATGATTTAGCATTAAATAACTATAAGACGGCACTGGAAAATGCAGAAATGGATGGTCTGGATCAGGCACGCAAGGATGTATATAGTGCGGCTATCAATAGGGTGGAAAAGAAGATTGCAGGTATGAAGACATTGGCAATGAATGCGGGGGTTAAAAAGATTAGACAAGATAATGCACGGAAAGATTTATTGCTGTATGGGGCAGAACATAAAGGCAATATCGCATAGGGAGAAAGCAGATGAAGGTCTTTGTATCCAATAATGATAAGCGTTGGAAAAAGTATAAAATAGATTTTGAGAAAATTGTGTCTACGTTGGATTCTGCTGTATACAGCGAATCAGAGGTGTCTATTGTTTTGACGGATGATGCAGAAATTCATTCGCTGAATCGTCAGTACAGAAATATAGATAAACCTACAAATGTTTTGTCGTTTGAGTTGGGTGATGATGTTCTGTTGGGTGATATCTATATATCTTTGGATACGGTGAAGCGAGAGGCCAAAGATATGAATATATCGGTCGAAGAACATACTGCACATATGGTTGTGCATGGTGTATTACATTTAATGGGGTATGACCATATGAATGATAAAGATGCAAAAAAAATGGAGAGTAGGGAGGTAAAGGCGTTGGCAAAGATAGGTATTAAAAATCCATATGCAGAACCAGAATTTGTTTGTGCAGATGGCAGTTGTTGTCCAGGCAGTGGGTTATTTAGATTTTTGAAATCATTTAAGCCACGTGAAGATGGAATTGGACAATATTTGTTGTATGCTGTTTTTGGTTTTATGGCATCGTTGGGGTTTGCACCGTTTAATGCCTGGTGGTTGACGGCAATTGCAATTGCAGGGGCGTACTGGTTGACAGTTCGTGCAAAAAAGAAAGTGTCTGTGTTTGGTGCTTTCTGCCGTATAGCACCATTTGGGGCGGTGTATTGTGTCGCAATGTTTTGGTGGGTTCTGCATTCTATTTATGTGGTGCCAGAATTAACCGCCCAGTTTGCGATATGGACCGTGCCAGGTGTGTTGGGGCTGGCGATTGCAGGTGCAATTATTTTCAGTATTCCATTTGTCGTTTTACGTAAGATTAATATGTCGGGGGCGGGACGTCCGTTTATGTTTGCAGCAGTTTGGGTTTTAGTGTTGTGGTTGCGTGAATGGATGTTTACTGGATTCCCATGGAACCCGATTGCAAATATCATGTTGCCATTACCATTATTTGCAAATTCGATGGCTTTGTGGGGTGCGTTGGGATTAAGTTTTGTTATTGTTGGTTTTGTTGCGGCGGTTGTTGAAATGTTGCGTATACGCACGATTTCCAGGGTTTTGACGTTTGCAGTGTTTTCTGTTTTAGTGTTTGCGGGATGCGTTGCAGGACGTGTAAATATGCGTGTGGCAGATATGGGGGCGGAAAATGCCCAGCATTTAATTCGTGTTGTTCAGCCTGCAATAGACCAAGCACAAAAGGCAACGCACGACAGGGCAACGGCCATACGGAATGCTGATTTTAATTTGCGTCGCATGGTTGCGTTGGCATCCAGTACGGCACAGCCAGATTTGATTGTTTTCCCGGAAACAGCATATCCGTTTGTAATTGTAGAAGGTGATATGATGCCTTTGGCGGCGGCATTGGGAACAAATGTTGTTATTGGTGCAACAACATATATTGATAATGCAGTGCAGAATTCAATGATTGTTGCGGATAAAAATGGCCAGATTACCAGCGTATGCAGCAAATCTCATCTGGTGCCGTTTGGTGAATATAGACCATTGGGATTTTTGCCCAGTCCTGTGAATTTAAAGGCAGGTGATGGGGCAGAACTGATTAGTTTAAATGTTGATAATGGTGGGTTCGTTTTTGCACCGGCAATTTGCTATGAAATTATCTTTTCGGATTCTTTGGTGCCGATGGGGGCGTCGGATATGCCGACGGCGGTTATTAATATTACAAATGATAACTGGTTCGGGAATACGCCAGGCACATACCAGCATCTTGATATGGTGCGTCGTTATGCAATTGAATCTGGGTTGCCAATTGTTCGTGCAAATTATTCTGGAATCAGTGCATTTGTTTTGTCAGATGGTTCGGTATTGTCTGCGTTGCCAGTTGGCACAGCCGGCAGTCTGGATGGTTTTGTATGGGGGGCACATATGACACCATACAGAATGATTGGTATGAATTGGTGGCTGATTATAATATTGGGGTTTGCGTGTATAGGAGTATTTGGAACACGTGGTTCAAAAAGAGATGATTAGTAAAAAAATCCCGATTATTTCGGGATTTTTATTTGTGTGAAATAACCCAATTTAATATCCATACACGTACCGCAGATGACAGATTGGTGTCAGGGGCACGGGTGTTGTCTATGGATGATATTATTGATGCAACAGACGTGTTTTGAGATTTTGCAGCAGTGGTTAATATGTCGATGAATTCTGGTTCCAGGGTAATACTGGTTTGGTGGCCGGATAATGAAACGGATATTTTTTTCATTTTATAATTTCCCTGCGATTAGACAATCGGTCATGGCCCGATATGGGTCGTCGTATTTGCGTAATGGTTTTAAGGTTAGGTTATCCAGCATATAGCAGGTGCCAAAACTGTCAAAGCCAAACCAGAATAAATCATTGCGACCAAATATTGTTTTGCCATGTGCCGCTGCAATGTTTGATATGTCAAAGTTTACAGAATAAATAGATGGAACCGGTGTTCGCAGACCGTTTGGTATTTCGTCGGGTCCAAAGATATAACCGTTGCCCAATATAATGCCGCCTGTTTTGCCATATAATTCCATTATGAACATTGGCAGCATTGCAGCACGAATGTTTTGTAATTGGGTATTTGTTAACGCAATACGGCCAGATTCAACCGGTGGGGCAAAGCGTGCACCACGGGATTGCATTGCAGATAAAAATTCATCACGTGTCATATTGATGTCCCCAATGTTGTTTACATGTCACGGTCTGCGGCGATTTGTGCAGACATTTGTGCCAAGCGATCTTCGGTTGCGTTGCCGCCATCGCCACCACCGGCGGTATGTGCCGGCAGGTATATCTTTTTTTCTGGGTTCGGCAACCAGATGGTATCGTTGCCAGATTGGCTGATTATAAATCGATCCATGTTTTGTGAATGTGGAAACGTCCAGCACATAAACATGTTATCCAGTTCCAATTTACCACCCCATGTCAGTGGAATGCGAAAGCGAAATGACAGGTTGTCTGGTAAAGTGCGGCCCATCATCAGGCCAATGAATTCGTCCTGGGGCAGGTTCATAAATGCCAATTCTTGGACAGAATCAGACAATGAGGTCATGAATTGTTTACATAATTTTTTATACTGGGCAAACCAATCAGGGGCAACAGGGGTTAAAACAGGCCGTACAGCAATAACGGGCAAATCGTCCATGCCCATATCGGCAAGCATTTTTTCGGCACTGGTTTGGTTTAGTTGCATTACATTTTCCCAAGGTATTCAATAACTGTTGATATATATTCTGAATATGCTGCGAAGTTTTCGGCATCTGTGTCCGCCAATGGTGGATTTGGATGTTCGGATACATATTCACGCAGGGCACTGAACGAATCGAATGTCAAAACATTTGGGTTCGTTGGGGCACCTGTATCAGGAGCATACACCGTAAATGTGCGAATGTCTATTTCAATTCCATCCAGTGTGTCAAGGAACAGGTTTGCCATTTGTTCGGCGGCACGGTTCATTTCCATTGTTGATATACCAACACCGCCCAACCACAGGACTTCGTTTTGACCAATGGCCAATAACTGGAATTGGGTGCCACCAATGCGTGGTGATTTTTTGATTTCGTAACCCATGTCGGTAAAGATTTTTATTAAATCTGGGTTTTCGGCCGGTAGGTTGGTTTGGGCAGGCTGGGCCACAGGGGCGGGTGATGGTTGCAGAACCGGTTGGGCAACAGTTGGTGTTGGTTGTGATATTGGTGTTTGTGGGGCGGGACCATAACTGGCCATTGGGTTAATTGCCAGACGTGGTGGTCGGGTCATATTAAATGGTGCAGGTTGGGGGGCAGGCGTGGTATCTGGTTGTGGGGCAGATACAATATCCAATGCAGATTTTGGTTCGGGCAATGCCACGGATTCCGGCGTATACACGGGTTTTGTGGGTTCAGAATTTTCTGATTTATGAACAACAGGTAATTTAATTTTGCGAAAACGTGGACGTATCAACAGGTATAATACAAACAGTGTAATAAATACGGCCAATACCATAGATGGATAGAATGCGGCATTTATGTTTTGGTGTGTGGCCTGGTGCGTGGCAAGGTATTTCCAATGTGTGCCGGAAAAGATGTCAAAGCCGAATTTTGTATTAAACCAAAATGTTGTGCCCAGGGTCGCAACCAGCAACCACAACAGGCCTAGTAAAATATTTTCAAATTTGTCTTTCATTTCATTTTTATTGTATCATATTTGTGGTAAAGTAAAAAGTATAATGATTGATACAGATTTGGTTTTTAAGGAATTAGGTGATGGGGTTTGTCTGTGGTGTGGGGCAGATACCCAGGGGACTGATTTGGCACAACAATGCCAGATGGCGATGGAACGTAAAATGCCGATAATATCGGTTGGCCCAGATGCGGTGCCAGTAGTTTGGCCATGGTTGGAACACAGTAATATTGCCATTAATGCACGATTTTATCTGGAAGATTCTAGGTTTGATGATGTGGCGGCATCTAAATTAGCAAAACGTGTAATTTCTGTGTTCAAAAATGGTGCAGATGGGGCGACTGTTTTTGTTCGCAGTAAAGATTTGGATGATTTTGTTTCGGCAATGAACGTTGTGCGTGATGATTTGTTCTTTAACAAAGAATTGTGTATCGGTTTGGATATTATGGAATTTGGTGCATATGATTGGGCACATGTGTTTGATATGCTGAAAAAAATAAATGCGAATTCGGTTGCGTTCTTTATCAGCAAGGATACAGGAAAAAAATCTGACTTTGTGGGGCGGGTTTATGGAATGTTAGATGCGTGGCCACGTGATTTTAATGCCAAGTTATGTTGGGCATTTGGAAACAGCATGGTGCGTTTTGACCAGGCAAAAAGACTGACCGAAGCGTTGCGAAATGATTTGGCAACGGGACAGATATTCCTGGTAAATTTCTAGTTTTTCAAAATTAAATATTTTGGGGCATCCGTGCCGGCTTTGTTTTTAGACTGGTACCGGGTTTCGATGATTTCCATATCTGGGATTGTGGCGGTTAAATCGGTTGATTTAATTTGTTCCAAAATCCAATCAAAATATTCCCAATGGTCGGTGCCAATAATAATTTCACCATCGGTGGATAAATATTTAGATAATGTGTTCAAAAATTCGGCCGACAACAGGCGACGTTTTTCATGTCTGGCCTTGGGCCAAGGGTCGGGGTGCAGTATCCAGATTTGATTAAATTTCGAATCGGTTTCACGCAGAAAATCACGCACATCGTCCGCCCAAATGCGAATGTTTTTATATTCGTCAAAAACTGTATTGTTTTTTTCATCTGTGATTGCAGACAGCAAAGATGCAACGCCGTTCATGAATGGTTCGGCACCAATGATAATAGATTGTGGATTGTTTTTAGCCAAAAAACGCACGTGTTCGCCGGCACCAAAGCCAATTTCCAGTATGTCGCCAGTGGTTGGTTTTAATGTTGGCAACAGTTCGTCCACCAGTGTTTGTTGGCGGGCAGATAATTTTTTGCCATGACGGCGACCAAATGTTCTTATTTCTTGTTTTTCCATAGTTTTAGTATAGAATTGACTTATTAAAAACACAAGGAATATATAGATGAGAAATGGTTTATCAAAAGATTTAATCGCACGTGTGTTGGGTGCGGCACCAAAATATACGGTTGCAGAATTAGAAGAAAAGTTTCCTGAACGCAACCTGGGCGAGGGTGCAATGGTGACACGTTTTGCCCCCAGTCCAACAGGATATATGCATATTGGTGGATTGTATGGTGCGTTGATAGACTGTAAATTAGCCCAGCAGTCGGGTGGTGTGTTTATGCTGCGTATCGAAGACACAGATACCAAGCGTGAGGTTGCAGATGCAGTTAAAATTATCGAAGAATCTATGCATCGATTCGGTTTGAACTATAATAATGACGAAAAGTACGGCCCGTATTATCAGTCGCAACGCAAAGATATTTATCACAGTGTTGTTGCAGAATTATTGGCGACTGGGCGTGCGTATCCATGCTTTTTAACAGCGGCGGATATGGAAGGTATTCGTGAAAATCAAAAGGCGGCGGGATTCGCAACAGGTATCTATGGTGAATTTGCACGTGACCGTGATTTGACCGAAGAAGAAATTATTGCACATTTGGATAATGGTGAAATTCCATCAATTCGTCTGTATTCGGTGGGTAATCCGGAACAGCGTATTTTCTGTAAAGATGCGGTGCGTGGTTCAATTGGATTCCCAGAAAATAATGAAGATATTGTTTTGATTAAATCCAATGATGGTTTGCCAACATATCATTTTGCACATTTGTGTGATGATCACTTTATGCGTACAACACATGTTATTCGTGGCGAAGAATGGTTGCCATCATTGCCGCTGCACGTGCAATTGTTCCGTATGATGGAATGGCGTGCACCGTTGTATATTCACACATCAACAATCGATAAAATTGATGAAGAATCTGGCAAGCAACGCAAATTGTCTAAACGCAAAGATCCAGAAGCAAATGTTGCATTCTTTATGGAGGCAGGCTGGCCAGTTGAATCTGTGATTGAATATCTGGGAAATATTGCGGCGTCGGGTTATGAAGAAGCCAAGATGAAGGGCCAGGTTAAATCATTCTGGGATTATGAAATGCGTGCGAAAAAAATCCCAATGTCGGGTGCATTGTTCGATATGAAAAAACTGGAATGGTGGGCCAAGGAATTTATCGGTTCACTGCCGGTGCCAGAATTGGTTGC
The DNA here is from genome assembly GCA_017502865.1 of Alphaproteobacteria bacterium. Classification (GTDB taxonomy): domain Bacteria; phylum Pseudomonadota; class Alphaproteobacteria; order Rs-D84; family Rs-D84; genus Enterousia. The sequence goes on from JAFVUD010000006.1 coordinate 197,405, forward strand.
ACGTGTCACCCAATGGGCAAATGAATATGGTAATGACACCAACAAAATGCAGGTGGCGGATGCCCAGTACCTGACCGGTGTGTTGGGCATTGAACGTGATAATCCAAAGCGTGTGCGTAAAGACTTTATCACATGGTCGCAGACGTTGGAAAATGTTGCGTTCTTTTGGGATGAATTGTTTGTGCCAAGTGCCGAATATGAATTTAATGCGGATGTGTTAAATGCGTTTTTGGAAACATATAATCCGGCCGATGACAAAGATGCATGGTGGGCAAAAATCGTTGCGGTTGCAGAAAAATGCGGTATTAAAAATGGTGACGTGGCGATGAATTTGCGTGTGGCATTGTCGGGTCGTACAAATACGCCGGACCTGTATTCAATAATGACGGTTATGGGCGGTGAACGTGTAATTGAAAGAGTAAAGGGGGCAATCAAATGACACAGTCAAAGCGGGCCAGAATCAAGGCCGTTAAAAAAGATGAACATGGTTCAAGGTTGTTAAAAGTCTTGCGGGCAACGGGATTGTTCCGCTGGGAAAAGCCAAGTACGCATGCAGAAGAAGTTGTGAATATTTTGACGCATGGCATTGGTATTGGTTTGGCGATTGCGGCGTTAACACTGTTGGTTGTGTTTGCTGGGATTAAGGGTGACCCATGGGCGATTGTGTCATGTGCGATTTTCGGTGTGACAATGATAACACTGTATTTTGGGTCAACGATGTGTCATGCGACCATTGGTAAAAAGCACGAATGCTTTTTCGAAGTGTGGGACAGTGTGGCGATTTATGCGTTGATTGCAGGTACATATACGCCATTCTTGCTGGTTAATCTGCGTGGGATTATTGGGTGGACAGTATTTGGAATTTTGTGGGCGATTGTTTTGTTTGGGTCGTACATGAAAATCCGTAATCCAAAGCAACAGCCAAGATGGATGGTTGGGTTGTATGTCGCGATGGGGTGGACACTGTTGTTCATATTGCCGGCGATGATTCATAATATCCCGCCACGTGGTTTGTGGTTTATTTTGGCAGGTGGTTTGGCATACACGATTGGGGTTATTTTCTATCTGTGGCGGCGTATGAAGTTTTCGCATGCGGTGTGGCACCTGTTTGTGATTGGGGGCAGTGTGTGTTTCTTCTTTGCGGTGTTGTTTGGGTGTATTTTAGATATATAGCAATAAATCCGCCATGTGGCGGATTTATTATAAAGGGGTGTGATATGAGGAAATTTTTGGCAAATTTGGTTGCGGGCTTTGTGTGGAATAAGAACAAACGTCGTAGTGTACGTAATAAGATTCTGCGTAAGGTAAAGATAGAAGTGAAAAAAATTGAAACACCAGAAGATTTCAAAAAACGTTATGCAAGTGTGAAGCAAAAATGGCGTGAAGTTTGTGGCGAAAATACGCCATTGCGACCGGGGCGGTTTGCAGAATATGATTTGATTTTTGGAATTGGGTCAACGTGTTATGTAACAACTATTTTAGGTGAGCATAAATTGAGAAGATTTTCTACGCCATTAGATTGGACAGGAGGGGTGGAACCTGTTGGTTGGTGTGGTTTGCCAGATGTACATCGAGATTCCAGGTTTAATGAGAAAATCGATATGTTGATTAGTGGGTTTAGAGATGCGTTTGTAATTGATAATTTTAAATTGGTTTGTGTTGGCGGTTTACCTAAACGTGAGCATCACATTGTTGCGGATGTAAAAAATAATATAAGATATATTCATCACTTCCCCATGGATAAGAGTATAGAATCATATTTTCCAGAATTTCTGGATACGATGAAACGGCGTACAGATAGACTTATGAAATCAATAGAATTGTCTGGGAAGATTTTGATTGTTTGGATTCATCGTATTTCTGATCAAACAGATATTTTGGATCAAGTTGTTTCAGATGAAGAAGCTGTGTTGGCATTAAATAAATTAAAACAGGCCTATCCAGATAAAGAGTTTGATATTGTATTCTTTGAAGCAGATGGTACCAAGGCAGAGTATGAATTTGATAAGATTACGGTCACAGAAGGTGTTTATAAAATACGTTCGAACCATTATTTTGAAGAAGATGCATATAGATTTAAGTATAAATATGGAAATATGAAAGTGCAGCCAATCGTAGCCGAGGCATTAGATAATATTGCATTGACGGATTTGTTAAAAGATGTGCAGACGAAAGCGGGATGGTTAACTGATTAATCTGGCACAGGGTGTGTGTTATGGCATATGAACGTGATTACAAGAAAACAGAAAAAGAAGTTTTGGCGGCGTATAAAGAACGTCCAAAATTGCCATCTGATTTATGCTGTGATGGGTGTGGTGAACACTGTAAGTTGGATTTGCGGTTGGAAGTAGAGAATTTGAAGTATAAACCCAGAAGCGGTGAACAAAAGTTTGTTATCAAAACGGCACTGTATGCGGGGGATAAAAAACTGTATAACGAAAGTGTGTTTGCCAGTGTTAAGCATTTTGCAAACGAGATTACGGTGAACTTTGACGGTCGTAATGCAGAAGCGTTGTACAGAAATGCATTGGTTTGGTGCAGAATGACGTGTAAGCATAGCAAGGTGAGATAAGAGAATATAAATCTTGATTTTGTCAATAAATGGGCGTATGATAAGGGCATGAAGTTATTTGATTTATTCTTGACTACAACTACAACAACCCCTTTGGGGGTGTAATTTCTATTGCGGTGGACCGCACAAAAATCTATAATCAAATCAATTAATTCTTAACAAAAATATAAAGGTTTTTATTATGTCTTATCCAATTGAAACGATTCGTCATTCGTTGGCACACGTTATGGCGGCGGCGGTAAAAAAATTGCACCCGGATGTTAAATTCGCAGGGGGGCCAGCAATTGAAAATGGTTTCTATTATGATTTCGATACAGAATATCGTTTTTCCGAAGAAGATTTTGCAAAAATCGAAAAGGAAATGCGTGATTTAATCAAATCTAATGGGCGTTTCGAACAGCGTAATGTTTCACTGAGTGAAGCCAAAGAAATTTTCGCAGACCAACCATATAAAATGGAATGGTTGAATGAATATGATGCGGCCGGTGAAGATTTGTCTGTTTACACTTTCCGTGATTTCGTTGATTTGTGTCGTGGGCCACATGTGGAATCGTCCAAAGATTTGCCACGTGATTCGTTCAAAATTCGCAGTGTTGCAGGTGCATACTGGAAGGGGGACGCAAAAAATAAAATGTTGCAGCGTATCTATGTTGATGCGTTTGAAACCAAAGAAGAATTGGACGATTTCTTGAAAATGCAGGAAGAAGCGGCCGCACGTGATAATCGCAAACTGGGTAAAGAAATGGATTTGTTCCATTTTGAACCAGAATATGCACCGGGGGCTGTGTTCTGGCATGACAAGGGATATCGTATTTATCGCCGCTTGATTGAATATGTTCGTCATCGTCAAGAAATGGCCGGGTATCAAGAAATTTCAACGCCGGCTGTTATGGACAGATGTTTGTGGGAACGTTCGGGCCACTGGGCGAAATATGGTGAACACAATTATTCTGGTAAAACCCAGGACGGTAAAGTGTTCTGTATTAAACCAATGTCATGCCCAGGTGGTATGTTGGTATTTGGTCACGGGTTGCGTTCGTACAAAGATTTGCCACTGTATATGGCAGAATTTGGCAAGGTTCATCGCTATGAAGCGGCCGGTGGTTTGTCGGGGCTGATGCGTGTGCGTGAATTTACCCAAGACGATGCGCATATTTTCTGTACAGAAGAACAGTTAGAAGAAGAAGTTGTTAAAATCCTGAGATTTATCAAAGACATTTATGGCAAGTTTGGATTTGATAAAATTACAATGAAATTGGCAACCAGAAAAGAATCTGAATTCCGTATCGGGTCTGATGAAATTTGGGACAAAGCCGAAGGTGCATTAAAGCATGCGCTGGATGCGAATGGTATCGAATATGAAATCGCCGAAGGGGACGCAGCGTTCTATGGGCCAAAGATTGATAATTATCTGAAAGATTCTATGGGACGCGTATGGCAGTGCGGTACGGTTCAGTTGGATATGAATCTGCCAGAACGATTCGATTTGTCTTATGTTGGTGAAGATGGTGAAAAGCATCGTCCAATTATGTTGCATCGTGCAATGTTGGGGTCGATTGAAAGATTCTTTGGAATCTTGCTGGAATCAACGGGTGGTAATTTGCCATTGTGGTTAAGCCCAGAACCAGTCGTTGTGACACCAATTTCACAAAAGCATGCAGATTATGCAAACGAAGTTGTTGATGCGTTGCGTAATGCCGGTATCAAATGTCGTGCAGATTTGCGTGATGAAAAAGTGAACTATAAAATCCGTGAACTGTCGTTGGCAAAAACACCAATCGTTGCAGTTGTAGGCGAAAAAGAAATGGCAGAAAAAACAGTCACTTTGCGTCGTTTGGGCGTGGAAAAACAGGAAGTTATGCCGCTGTCTGAATTTGTAAAAATGATGCAAGATTCAGTTAAGATGCCATTGTAAAACAAACTTATGGGGCAGGGTATCTGCCCCATAAAAAATAGAAAGGGGGAAAGTATGAAGAAAGCATTGTTGTTGGTTATGCTGGTTATGGTGCCGATGGTTGTTGCAGGGTGTGCCAGCAAATGTGAAGTTGAACCAATCGTAGAAGAAAATCATAAACTGATTGTGCCACCAAACTTTGGACAGATGCCTAAATAATTTTTTCGGCATTGTGTTTTGTTATTGGGCATTTTTGTGATATAATAGTGGCAACACGGAATAGGGAGATTTTGCCATGAATGATGATAATTTGGATTTATTAGATTTGGATGATAACGGTTCTATGGATTCGTTACCGGATGCAACACCGTTTGCCAGCCCACGCCCAAAGAAGCCTTGGTTGCTGTTGACGGTGGGGTTGTTAATTATTGTGTTGGCAACATATATCATTATTCGCACAATTGGTGGGGACCAGTCTTCGTCTGTGGAAATTGATCTGGATGCACCTGCAATTGTTGTTGATGGCCAGGAAGAGGTTCCAGTGGATATGAATGTTATGCCACCGGCACCATCGGCGGTTCAGGTTGCCCCAGCGGCCCCAGCAGCGGTCGCCCCAGTGGTACAGCCAAAGCCACAACCACAGCCAAAGCCAGTAGTGGAAGAACCAAGTTCGCCAGTGCGTGTAATTGAGGACAGAAAAGAAGTCACATTTAATCCAGCCAAGGTAGAAGCACCAAAGCCGGCCGCAAAACCAGCGGCGAAAAAAGCGGCTGCAAAACCAGCGGCGAAGAAGACGACAACCGCATCCAGTGCACCAGCGGGTTCATGGTATGTTCAGTTTGGTTCGTACAGCACGCGTGCCGCAGCAGAAGCCGCACAGAAAAAGATTCGTGCCCAGCATCAAAGTCTGTTTGATGGAAAACAGTTTGTTATCTTGGCTGCACAGTTGAAAGATGGTTCGACAACATATCGTTTGCGTGTTGCGTTCAAGACATCTTCTGATGCAAATGGGTTCTGCCGTAATGCCAAGTCCGATGGTTTGGATTGCTATGTTGCAAAATAATCAAAGGGGATAAAAATGAGATTAGGTTGGACAGAAATAATTTTAATCGTAGTACTGGTTATCATTTTGTTTGGTCATAACAAAATTCCAGGCATGATGAAAAATTTGGCCAATGGCGTAAATGTGTTCAAAAAAGAATTAAAGGACACAAAGAAGCCAGAAGAAAAGAAAGCAGCAGCCAAAAAGCCAGCTGCAAAAAAGGCGACTGAAAAAAAGATAGCCAAAAAATCTAAATAATATACCGCCCGTTCGGGCGGTTTTGTTTTGCAATAAAAATCCCCCATTTGGGGGATTGGGTTATTAGTTTTTGCGGGCTTCGTATTCTTCTTGTTCTTCGACGGTCATTGTTGCCAATGGACGTGCCATCATACGTTTAATCCCGATTTCGTCACCAGATACAACGCTGTAACCAAATGTACCGTTTGCAATACGGTCCAGGGCGGCGTTAACCTTTTGTAATAATTTGTTGCTGCGGTCAGACATACGTAAATCCATTGTGATGTCTTGGTTATATGTTGCAGCATCTGAATCGTCGCCAACACCAACTGCTTCGGTTTTGTCGGCCATGCGGACTGCATTTAATACTTCGTCACGTTCGCTAAGCAGTTCTTCACGTTGATTCGTTAATATGCGATAGAAATATGCCAACTGCTGTGGGCACATGTATGGTTCATTTTTCTTGGGCGTGTATTTTGCGTCCAGTTCAATTGTTTTGTAATTATCAGCCATTTTGTAATTCCTTTACCCATGCAACCAATGTGTCTTCATCCATTAAACCGGTGCGTGCTTCGACCAGTTCGCCGTTACGAAATGCCAATACCGCAGGTATGCTGCGAATGCCATATTTCGCAGGGGTACGTCGGTTGGTTTCGTCGATTTCGAATTTTACAAAATTTACATCTGGTAATTTTTCAGATGTTTCTTCGAATATTGGACCAAACATACGGCATGGACCACACCATGCAGCCCAGAAATCAACCAATGTGATTCCGTTGCCGATTACGCTGTCAATTGTTGCGTCGTTTGCATGTTTAATAGCCATCTTTTCCCCCTTGGATATTTATTGATATTTGGCAAGAGTGTATTATAATCAACGCAAAATGCAAGTGAAAAACAAAATGAATAAAATCATATATTTAGATGCGGCGGCAACATACATGAAATCTGATTCTGTTATGGGGGCACAGGCGGATTTTGTGCGTGAAAAATATGCTAATTCTGGGCGTGGGGTATGTGCCCGTGTGGCGGCGGTTGATGATATGGTCAAAGGTTGTCGTGTGGCGATGGCTGAATTTATGAATGCAGATGCAGATGGGATTGTGTTTGTATCGGGTACGACGGATGCAATGAATCGAATCGTACGTATTGTTCAAAATACAGTTGGGCGTTGGCCTTTGCGTGTGGCGGTGTCGGATCTGGATCATCACAGTGCACGTTTGCCATGGATGGCAGCAGGGGCAGATGTTGTTGTATGTCCACTGGACAAAGATTTTAATATTGATGCGTCGGCAATTCCGGTGGCAGATGTTATTGTTATAACGGCTATGTCTAATGTGTTGGGGGTGCCCCAGGATGTAAAAAAAATTGTGGCGTCGGCACGTAAAAAAAATCCAGATGTGATTGCAATTGTTGATGCAGCACAATTTGTTGTGCATGCAGATATAGATATGCGTGCGTGGGATGCAGATTTTGTGTGTTGGTCTGGACACAAGATTGGTGCAGATAACGGTATTGGGGTTATGGCGATTAAAAATCCGAATCGTTTTATGTCAGATAAATTTGGTGGTGGCATGGTAAATGTGGTGAATTTAGATGGAACTTTTACTGTGCAAAACGCCCCAGATAAATTCGAGGCAGGAACATTGCCGCTGGTCCAGATTGCTGGGTTGGCCAGTGCAGTCAAGGAAATAAAAAATAACAGGCCCAAACAGGCGTTGATTAAATTTTTATATGACGAATTATCCCGGATTCCACGTGTGCGTATTTTAACCCAACCAGATGCGGTGTTGTTGTCGTTTGTAATAGATGGAATGCATGTAATTGATTTTGGTGCATTGATGGGGGCGTATGATGTGTGTCTGCGGGTTGGTAATATGTGTGCGACATGGATTCATAATAAAATGAATTTGTCTGGGTCGATTCGTGTGTCTGTGGGGGCGTATAATACGATGGATGAAATGAAACGATTCGTTGAAATTGTAAAAAATATAGTGAAATGATGGTTAGCAAAGAAGATATTATTGGGGCAATTAAAACGGTATATGACCCAGAAATTCCTGTTAATATTTGGGATTTGGGGTTGATTTATGGTGTTGATATAAGTGCAGAAGAAATTGTTATAACAATGACTTTTACCAGTCCAACATGCCCCATGATGGAAGAATTATTGCAACAGGTAAAAGATGCGGTTGCGGCGGTTGCAAATGGGGTGCCTGTGCGGGTGGAATTGGTATGGAATCCGCCATGGGATTTGACCAAGATGTCAGATGAAGCACGTGTGCAATTAGATTTGACTGAACATGGGTGGTAGGTAAATGACATTTGCAGAAATAAAAGATATTTTGTGTGCAATTGAAAATCCGGTTGAAAAACTGGAAATGGTTATGGATTTGGGACGCATATTGGAACCTGTGCCTGATAATGCGGTGTGTACAGAAATTCATGGATGTGCATCACGTGTGGAAATTTGTGTTTTGGGAAACAGGTATTTTGCGGTGGCGGATTCTGCATTGGTTCGTGGGATTGTGGCAATTTTAATTGCAATGGTTGATGGTAAAAGTGCACAGGAAATTAAACAGATGGATATTGCTGGGGAATTTGCAGCATTGGATATCAATCTGGGGGCGGGCCGATTGAATGGGTTGAATTCTATGATTAGTTTTTTGCAGAATTTGTGATAGACTGTATTGGGAACATAAATGTTGGGTGAGGGATATGACTGAAGACGAAAAAATGCTTAAAATAGGACTGGGGGCACTGTTTTCGATGTTGGTGCTGACAATCGGGTTGCAGGTGTGTTATCGAACCCAGGACAGAACACGTAATCATGTGCGGTCTGAAATTGTTAAAACCCAACAAAAAATAGCAGATGCACAGACGATTTTCGAAGGCTATAAAAGACCAGAAGTTTTAAGAAATTTGGTCAGTGGCGTGGTGCCAAACGCAGTGGCGGTTGGTTATCAAAAATCTGTTTCAATTGATGAACTGAAAGAAAGACAAGAATAATGTTCGAAGTAGGAAAGGATATTTTTAGACGTGGTTTTACGGGACGACGTGGTGGGACAGAAAATCGTGGTCGTATGCGCTGGATTTATCTGGGGTTTACGGTTGTGTTCTTTGTTTTTGCAGCACGAACATTGCAACTGGGAATTCAGGGGTCTGATCGGTCAAGACGGGCCGGCAGTGATGGGCAGTGGACGGTCAGTCGTGCGGATATTGTTGATAGAAATGGTGATATTTTGGCCAAAAATGTTATGTCGGGCCATATTACATTGCGTACACGTGAAGTGACCAAGCCAGACGAGGTTGCAAATTTGATTCACCAGGCAATGCCATATGAATATTCTTTGGCCAAGGCATTAGAACTGGTTAATTCAGGACGTAGATTTATTTATGTTAAAAAGTATGCCAGTGAACATCAGCGACAGATGGTTAAGCAGGCAAAATTGCGGGGATTGGAAATAGAACCTGTACAGGACAGAAGGTATCCAAAGGGACGTATGTTTTCACATGCGGTTGGTTTTGTTAGCAACGATGGTCGTGGATTGGAAGGGGCCGAAAGAATTTATGATGATTATTTGACCGAAAATAAAGATCCATTGCAGTTGTCATTGGATGCACGTATTCAGGGTGTGTTCTATGACCAATTGTCAATTGCCATGCAGACATATCAAACCAAGGCTGCGATGGGTATGTTGATGAATTCACGTACAGGGGAAATTTTGGCCATGGTGTCATTGCCAGATTATGACCCAGAAAATCTGCGTTTGGATCCAGTGTCGAATCGTTTGTTTAAACCTATGCGTGCAGTGTTTGAAATGGGGTCTATTTTCAAAATATTTAACACGGCATTGGCGTTCGAAAATGGGATTGATAAAGAATACTATGTCAAAGAACCATTCGCAGTTAGATTGAAAAACGGCAAAATTGTTAAACGTGTGACAGATATTCGCAGTTTTAAGCCGCCACGTCCATATTTGACGGTCGAAGAAATTATGGTGCATTCTTGTAATGTTGGCAGTGCACAGATTGCGATGGATTTGCCGGAAGATGCACAAAAAGATTTCTTTGAACGATTGCATTTTGACGAAGCGTTGGATCTGGAATTTGGACGTACGGAACGTTCGCTGATGCCGCCAAAGTGGGGGCCGGTTGAACGGGCAACGTTGTCGTATGGGCATGGTATGTCGGTTACACCAATGCATTTGATGTTGGGGGTAAATGCGGTTACAAATGGTGGTATTTATATTTACCCAACATTACAGAAACGTTCGTTGGGGGTTGTTCAGGGTGAACGTGTTCTGGACGAAGAAATTTCTGCAAAACTGCGCCCGATTATGGTGCGGGTAAACGAAGAAACCAGTGGGAAACGTGCACGTATTGCAGGGATTGAAATTGGTGGTAAAACGGCAACAGCTGAAAAATATGTAAATGGTAAAATCGATCACAAGAAAAATGTGACGGCGTATGCGGGAATCTTTCCTGCACATGCACCGCAATATACAATATTGGTTGTATTAGATGAACCACAGCCGACCAAGGATTCGTGGGGGTGGAGAACGGCTGCGTGGAATGCCGTGCCAACAACGGGAAAAATTCTTGATAGTATCCTGCCATTGCTATTTGAATAAATTTCGATTATAATACACTTGATAATAAAAAAAGAGTGTAGAGTGGCGAAGATAGTAGAAAAATCCATGCTGGGGCGGGCATGGGTGGTGTCTGAATGTAGAGAAAATAGTGTTGTCGGTCCAGATGAGTTGGTTGGTCATATTTTGACACAACGTGGAATTACAGGCGACGAGAATGTTAGAAAGTTTTTAAGCCCAACTATTAAAGAGTATATGCCAGATCCGTCTGTGTTGATGGATATGGACAAGGCTGCATCTATTATTGCAGATGCGGTTCAGCAAAAACAGAAAATTGCAATCTATGGCGACTATGACGTTGATGGAATTACATCAACGGCGATATTTGTAAAGTATTTGCGGGCATTTGGGTGCGATGTGGTTTGGCATTTGCCAACACGTGAAGGTGAAGGCTATGGATTGAATATTGCCGCAGTAGAAGAAATTGCCGCAGATGGTGTTGGGTTGATGATAACGGTGGACTGTGGTATCAGTGGTGTTGCCGAAGTTAAACGTGCCATTGAATGTGGTATGAAGGTGGTTGTAACCGATCACCATTCCCCAGATGTTATTATGCCAGATGCACATGCAGTGGTTAATCCAAAGCGTAATGATGATACGTCCGGGCTGACATATTTGGCCGGTGTTGGGGTGGCGTTTTTAACGTTGGTGGCGGTAAATCGTGAACTGAAAAATCGTGGGGCGGGACTGGATAATGCGGAACTGATGAAAAGTATGGATTTGGTTGCGTTGGGAACAGTCTGTGACACGATGCCGCTGGTTGGGGTAAATCGTGCGTTTGTTGTAACCGGATTAAAGGTTATGGATAGGCGGGAAAATGTTGGAATTCGAACGTTAATGGATATTGCGTCGATTAAAAAGGCATCGGTATATGCGGCGGGATTTGCATTGGGGCCACGATTGAATGCGGCCGGACGTTTGGATTCGGCGGCACCTGCACTGGAATTGTTGCTGACCGATAATCCATTGATTGCACATGATTTGGCAACACGGCTGCACCAAATGAATCAGGAACGCATTGATATTCAAAATGCAATTATGTTGCAGGCTACGGAAATGGCCGAAGAATGTTGCAAGAAAGGTAAATGCAGTTTGTTCCTGTGCGGGGATAATTGGCATGGCGGTGTTATGGGGATTATTGCAGGCCGGTTAAAGGACAAATATAATTTGCCGTCATGTGTGGCAACACGTGCAGATGGAATGATAAATGGGTCTGGGCGTTCTGTGCCGGGGGTTGATTTGGGTAAAATTATTCATGATGCGTTGGCGGCCGGCATTGTTAGCGAAGGTGGTGGCCATGCGGCGGCCGCTGGATTTTCGTTAGAAGTGGCACATGAACAGGAATTTTGTGAATTTTTAGAACGTGCAGTAAATGAGCAATTAAATGGCCAGATGCCAACCCAAGAAATAGAAGTTGATGCGGAATTAGATGCAGGTGCGGCGAATATGGATATGGTGAATAAACTGAGTGCGCTGGAACCATTTGGCCAGGGAAATCCGGAACCTGTACTGATATTGCATGGCGGGCAATTAAAATTTGCAACACCGATGGGTGGTGGGGCACATTTGCGTGGAACAATCAAGACCAGTCGTGGAAAAGACCTGAATTTTGTTGGATTTAATATGGTGGGGACACCGGTTGGTGATTTTTTACTGGACGATGCGAATACGGGTGTTAAAGTAATGTTATTAGGTAAATTAAAAGGAAATGAATACAAGGGACGTGTGACACCTCAATTCTTTCTGGAAGATATGGCAATATAGAACAACAGTATGAAAGAACAGTTTAAACAGTTTATAGAAAAGATAAAGTCTGCAAAATCAATTGCACTGATGGGGCATAAAAACCCAGATGGCGATTCTTTTTGCAGTGTTTTGGCATTGGCCAAGGTTATTGAATTGAATTTTGGTATTCGTCCGGTGTGTATGTATGATGGTAATATCCCAGATTTTTTAGATTTGGTACCGTTGCGTAGTTGGATGAAATACTTTGAACGTGTTGATGTTTTGTCACCGTATGATTTAGCAATTATTCTGGATTATGGTACGCCACGGCATATTGGTGGTGCGAAACCGGTAATTGATAATGCAGGTTTTGTGGTTGAAATGGATCATCATAAAAATGATGAAAAGGTTGGTGACCTGTGTATAGATGACGAAGGGGCCGCCGCCACAGGACAGATTGTTTATGATTTTATTAAATCAGAAAATTTAAAGTTCGATATTAATGTTGCAAATTTGTTGGCTATTTCGTTGATTACAGATACGGGGCATTTCAAATTTGTGCGTGATGGATCGGTTATGCGTATAATGGCTGAATTGGTTGATTATGGCGTGAATATGCGTGAAATTTTTGATTTGTTGCGTAATAAACCTAAGAAGTCAATTCTGGTCGAATCGGGTGTCGTGGCAGAAGCAGAATTTTTCTATCACGATAAATTGGCGATTGCGACCGTTTATCACAAAGATTACAAATATCTGGATGGACGTGGGGATACGGTATTAAATCTGTTGGGACAAATCCAGGGTGTTGAATATATTGTTATGTTGAAAGAACAAAAAGCAAATCAAATAGGATTATCTATACGCAGCCGTAATAAGCCCGTTAACCATATTGCCGAAGCGTTGGGCGGTGGTGGTCACGTTTGTGCGGCGGGTGCAGTTGTTGCGGACAGTTTGGAAAATGTTCGTGCCAAGGTAATAGAATTATTCAGGGGAGAGTAGTTATGAAAAAGTTTTTATTTGCTGTATTTGCGTTTGTTATGTGTGGAAATGCGTGGGCGGATGTTAATGCCACATTGGTTGGTCAGGCAGAAAAATATTTGAATTCTGTGACGGGGCTGAATGGCGAATTTGTACAGACTGCAAATGGCAGACAGGAACGTGGAACATTTGCGATGTTGCGTCCAGGCAAGGTTCGTTTAGACTATAAAAACATGCCGGTGCAATTGATTGCAGATGGTAAAGATTTATATTTCTTTGATAAATCGCTGGACCAGATTACGACGGTTCCGTTGACCAGTACACCGGCTGGCATTTTAATTCGTAAAAATATCGATTTAAGAAATGCAGATATTAATGTTGTTGAAACCCAGGACTGGAAAAACGCATTTGCATTGAAACTGAATCTAAAGGGCCAGGAAGGTTTGGGACATATGACAGTGGTTTTTGACAAAAGCCCTGTTAAGTTAAATTCATGGTCTGTTGTTGATGCAACAGGGGCCAAGACGGATGTTGCGTTTAATGGATTGGTGACCAAGACTAATTTTGGTAAAGATTATTTCCAGATTCAAAGACATAAAACAGTTAGCACCAGTGGTGGTGATGATTTCTATGATTAAAGAAAATGTTTGGAATAAGTTGGGCTGAATTTTTAATTGTTTTATTAGTGGCGGTGATTGTTATTCCGGCACGCATGTGGCCGGATGTTGCACGGTTTTTGGCACGGGCGATTAAGTTTGTGCGTGGTGTTATTTGGAAAATTACCGATGCGTCTGAAAAAATTAAAGAACAGATTGATTTAGAAAAACCAATTGATGATTTAATCAAAACAACAACAGATGATATTCTGGCAGATTTTTCTGAGGTGCGTAAAACACCAAAGAAGGTTGCAAAAACAGGGGCGAAAAAGAAATGAAAAATATGACCCTGGTGCAACATTTTTCAGAACTGCGTAGACGCATTTTATGGTGTCTGTTGATTTTTGTGATTGCGTTTTGTGCGGGGTTATTTTTTGCACCGTATATGCAGGATTTCTTGACCCAGCCACTGTTAAGTGTGTGGCCAAACGCAACGTTGCTGTATTCGGGGCTGGCCGATGGTATGATGATTCAACTGTCGTTGGCGTTGATGTTTGCGTTGATTGTGATTTTGCCGGTGGTGTTGTGGCATGTATGGGCGTATGTGGCACCAGGGTTGCATGAAAATGAACGGCGTTTTATCTGGCCAATATTGGTTATGTCACCGGTTCTGTTTGTTGTCGGGGCGGCATTTGCATTCTGGGTTTTGTTCCCAATGGCGTTTAAATTCTTTGTAGAATTGAATCAGGTGGCACCTGTGCCAGCGGTGTTGATGCCGGCGGTGCGTGATTATCTGGGGTTTGCAATTGGTATGTTGCGGGTGTTTGGTGTGGCGTTTCAATTGCCGCTGGTGATGGTTTTGTTAAACAGAATAGGGGTGTTAAGTCGCAGCCGTGTTATAAAAATGCGTCGATATGCGATTGTGGCAATCGTTGTTGTTGCGGCGGTTTTAACACCGCCAGATGTTATCAGCCAGGTGTTATTGGCATTGCCAATGTGGTTGCTGTTTGAAGCCAGTGTTTTCTTTATGCGGCGTGATTAAAAGCAATATATTTCGGTCTGTTTTTATGCTATAATTAGTGTGTGAAAAAATTCAACATTATTTTTGTTGGGGGGATTTTGTCTGCATTGGCGGCGTGTGATTTGCAACCCAAAATTATGGCGTTGCCGGATTCGGTGGGGGAATTTATTTCGGCACGTTATCCAGCATTGTTGGCGGATCCAAATACCCAGCCGGAAATTTATAATTCGGCGGCAACCGACTATGGCGTATATGCGGCACCAGAACTGTACGGTAATGGGGCAACGGTGGATGATTACGTTATGTATGCCAGTGTTGATGACTATATTGTTCCGCCCCAGCAGACAGATGCAGATAATGTCTATGGTAATACGACAGAAGATGTGTCTGTGGATAATAATATGATTGTTTGGTCCCAGGATGCGGGGGCAGATGCATCGGTTCAGGTCGCAGAAACAGATAAATCAGCAGATGTGCCAACAGATGACTTCTTGGTGGTGCCTATGTATGGGCCGGTAAAAAAATTAGATGTTAACCAGATTGTTGTTGCACGGGGCGATACAGTTTATTCATTGGCCAAACGTTATTCAACGACAGCGAATAATATAATTGAAATGAATGGGCTGAAAGAACCATATTTGCTGAAAATAGGGCAGAAGTTAAATGTGCCGGCCGTGCCAAATGATTCGGCGGTTGTGGCCCAGAAAACAGAAAAGAAAGAAGATGTTCCAAATGTTATTGCAGTGCCCCAGAAAAAAGCAACAGGTGTTCAAACCACGACCAAGGTTCAATTAGAAAACATTGTGGTGCAGCCGGGGGATACACTGTATTCTTTGTCACGGCGGTACGCAGTGCCGGTGAATGATTTGGCGGTTTTGAATAATTTGCAGGCTCCGTTTGCACTGGCTGTTGGACAAAAGATTCGTGTGCCAAACCTGAAACAGGCGGTGACAGCCAAGGTTGAAAAGGTGCCAGCAGTTAAGACAGATAAAGCAATATTGCCAGTTAAGGTTGTAGAACCGGTTAAGGTTGCAGGTGACAAGAATACATCCGCAAAGGCAGAATCAACCAAGGTTGCCAAGGATAAATCGACGACCAAGAAAGATGCAGCACCAGTTAAAACAGAAACAAAAAAGATTTCGTCTGATCCTTCGAAAAAATTGCCGGCGATTACAGCACGTTCTTCGTCTAAGTTTTCATGGCCAGTCAAGGGCAAGGTTTTATCGCATTATGGTGCCAAATCAAACGGTTTGTTTAATGATGGTATAAATATCAGTGCCAATCAAGGAACCGCAGTCAAGGCGGCGGAAAATGGCGTTGTGGCGTATGCCGGTAATGAAGTCAAAGGAATGGGGAATTTGATTATTATTCAACATTCTGGTGGATGGATGACGGTGTATGCACATATGGATTCTATGTCGGTGCGACGTGGTGCCAAGGTGGCTGTTGGGCAAAAGATTGGTACGGTTGGCAAGACGGGTAAGGTTGATAAACCACAATTGCATTTCGAAATTCGCAAAGGTACCAAGGCATATAATCCGTCGGCGTACCTGAAGAAATAAGCATGTTATAAAGACTTGCATTTTGTAGAAAAAGGGCTATAATTAGCCGCGCTGATGTGATGAAGTTCAGTTCTGGATGCGTAGCTCAGTTGGTAGAGCAACTGACTCTTAATCAGTGGGTCCAGGGTTCGAGTCCCTGCGCGTCCACCAGAATAAAAGCCGCCGTTTGGCGGTTTTTTTGTTTGGGAAAAATTGCCTGTTGAAAGTGTGGGTTAACGTGTTGTTTTATCTTTGTTTTCCTATGGGTATCCTTACCTATGTAAAGTTTGATTTTGTGGTGTTAGAATGGGGGTGTTGACATGAAACATAAACAAAAGAAAAACATAATTTAACAAGGAGAAGAGAAATGAAAAAAATCATTATATCAACATTGGCTGTGTTGGTGGCATGTCCTGCATTTGCGGGCATCAATCATCCAAACCAGGGCAGTTCTTGGCAGATGTGGGGCATGGACCCATATGTTGGACTGCGTGGTGGTGTGTCGTATAATAATTTGAATTACAAGTTTGATGGCAATAAAGAGTCTATTACAGATACGGTTATCCAAGGGCGTGCAGCAATGGGGTTGGAAATATGTGATACTGTTCGAAGCGAAATTGAATGGTCAATATTTTCCAAGGCAAAAGACAGTGCGGACTTTGGTGCTGCGGGTCGTGTAGATATTGATACAAAATTGCAGACATTGTTGTGGAATTCATATTTGGAATTTGGCAGCTATAAAATTGTTCGTCCATTCGTAGGTCTGGGGGCAGGTGTTGCGTTTACAGATGTTAAACGTGATGGTGCCTTGATTGACCGTCACAGCGAAAGCAAAACACGCTTTTCTGCAATGGGTACAATGGGTGTGACATTTGATATGGAACGCTTTGCGGTTGATTTAGCGGCACGTTATAACTATATCGATATCCAATCAGGTTTACATAACTTTGGTGGTGATATTGGTATCAGATTTATGTTCTAGGATATCAATACGTGTTGCATGGCCGCCGGCATTTGTCGGCGGTTTTTCGATTCGTTTTTGTGGGGGTGTATTCCTGCTCTGTACGCATGGTTTCTGCGGATTCCTAGGGAATCAAACCTGGCGAAAAGTGATGTAAAATAATATAAAATAAGTTGTGTAACCATAAGGAAAAAAGGAGTCCTTGAAATGAAAAACGCAATGAAAAAAATGTTTATGTTTACATCTGTGGTTGGGGCGGCGGCATTGCTGACAGGCTGTATGTCATGTCCAAACAAGCATCCAAAACATATGCAGAAACGCTATGTACAACCGGTTGAATTGGTGGAATCGGATACAGTTGTCGTTTATCAAACGTATGAAAATGCAGATGTGAATAAAGTGTATGCAAAAATGTACACCCACAGCAGTGCCGGTGGTCAGTCACGCATGGGGCATATTAAATTCCATGAAACAGAAAATGGACTGAAAATGACAGTGGATTTGAAAGATATGCGTCCAGGTGTGCCATATAATGTTAGACTGTATCAATGTGCAGGGTGTGGAAACGATTCGGCCTGTTGTAACCGTTTGGCAATGGACAAACAAATGCCAATGCTGGAAACAGGAACCAGTCGCAAACTGCACCAGACATACATGATTCATGGTATGACGGCGGCACAGTTAGATGGTGCAACAATTTATCTGGAACGTGATGGTGGGTACAAGGCCGCATGGGGTAAATTGGAAAAATAATTTTTGGACTGTAAAGTCTGATGCTAATCCCGTTTTGTGACGGGATTTTTTATATTTAATATTTGTGAATATTTTCCGCTGTGTTATGGTGTGGGTATTGTGGATTATACGAATACTGTCTATTTTGATCAATATGGTGATATTTATGCGATAAATGAAAATACTTTTATTGCAGATGGGGTTTATATAAATACAAATAAATTGGAAATTACTGAATCATTGTGGTTGGAAAACGCCGGGGTAATTAACAGCGATATTTATCTGGATGATAATTGTGATTTGGTGTTGGTTAATTCGGGTGTTGTTAATGGTGATTTTATTTTGGGGGATTCTGCAACAATAACACATTTGATTACGTCGCCTGAAACGGCGGTGCCATTAGATATTGGCGCTTCATATGATTTGAAAATAGATGGTGTAGATGGATTGAATCTGGCGGGGGTGATTTATGATGATAATCTGGCCAGGGTGATTGTTTCAAATTCCCGTGTGTTGATTGGTAAAGCGGGTGTGGATAATTTGGCTGTATATGGTGATGTGATTTTGGAATTGGAATCGGATGCAATTGTTTATGATGTGCCGATAATTACCAATGTTGCTGGTGATGGTCGTGTTGTGGTTTCTGTGGACAGTGATAATCCGCTGTATGCAATAAAAAGTTATTTTGTTGATGATGATGTATATTTGAAACGTGTGCGTGAAACAGACTATGCAAAAATATTAAAGAATGATGTTGGAAAATACCTGAATTTATTAAGGCTGCAAAATCCAAATGATAAATTATTGATGGCGTTGGATAATGCAAATGATATGCGGCAAATAAATGAAATAATGGCGGATTCCATGCGTATAGAACCATTTAATATGATGCAATATGTGCGTGTGTATAATATGTATACTGTCTATAATTTTATGGCGGGTACGGGTGTTGGTGCACGGTTGGTTTCAGGTAATCGATTTAATATTTATGGGGCGGTTGTGCATGGTGGTTTCAATGTAAATAATGTTGCAGTATGGGGTGCGTTAAATACTGCGTATCTGGATGTAAATGCACGGTATGAAGATTTTGCTGCAGATTTATATTCTGGGAACTTTGGTGTGGCGTACGAAACCGATTCGATTTTTGTTCGTTCTGGTTTCGGGATTACATTGTCTAGATTTGATTTAGAAAACGTTATAGATGGCAATTTGGTTGTTGATAGTCCGGTTGGCTGGTCGGGTATAATGAATGTTCAGGCGGGTTATAAAATTGCATATAGTGATTTTATGTTGAAGCCATATGTTGGTATCTATGCAGATGGTATCAGTTTGTTAGATGAAACTAATTTTGATTTTATGCCGTTGGTTGGTATTGATGTTGGATATAATTATGAAATGTTGGGCATTGAATATAATTATGGTATGCGTTTGGATGTCAATACAGATGCGAATATTGGAGTTGGGGTGTGGGCAGAGTTTTTGTCACCATGGGATGAAATTGGTGGCCGGATATCAATTATGACAATAGATGATAATAAAACAGGGCACAGTTTTGAATTCTGCGCCGATGTAAAGTTTGTATTTTAAGTTTATATTATTTTACAATTTCCCCACGCAAAGATGCTTTGTTTGCGGCGGTGATTTTTATATCGGTCAATACAGGTGCGTCACCATCGGGACGTACAACAATGCACTGTTGCATGTATGGTGTTCGATATACCAGGTGGCGACCGGTTTTATCAGGTCCTTCGAGCAGGCATGATAATGTTTTGTCAACGCATGATTCGTTAAATTCACGTTGTACGCTGTTTAAGTATTCATCCAGTTGTGCCAGGCGTGTGGCCTTGATATTTTCGGGGATTTGATCCGTCATCAGGGCGGCAGCCGTATGTGGGCGTGGTGAATATTTAAAGCAGTATGAATTAATGTATTTTATGCGTTTCGCAATTTCCATTGTTTGATCAAAATCCGAATCGGTTTCGCCAGGGAAGCCAACAATGAAATCGGACGAGATTTGAATGTCTGGACGTGCCGCACGCAGTTTGTCGATTATATCAGTGTACAGTTCCAGGCTGTATGGTCGGTTCATGCGTGTTAAAACGTTTTGGGAACCACTTTGGATTGGCATGTTCAAAAATGGCAACAGTTTTGGTTCAACTGCAAACATTTCAATCAGGTCATCCGTCATTTCTGTTGGATAACTGGAAGTAAAGCGTATACGCATGATTTCTGGGATTTTTGCGGCGGCACGAATCAAATCAGACAGGCGGTATGTTTTGCCGTTTTCGTCTGTGTATTTATAGCCGTTTACGTTTTGGCCCAGGAAACAAATTTCTACTGCACCTGTTTTTGCAGCATGGATTGTGTCACGAACACAATCATCAAAAGAACGTGAAATTTCACGACCACGGGTGTATGGCACAATGCAATATGTGCAACAGTGGTTGCAGCCTTCTTGGATTGGGATGTATGCCACGGTTGGTGATTTTTCCATCTGGGGTAATTCATCAAATTTTTCCAATCCGCCCAGGTCGATGTTTAATAATCGGGCGTCTGGGTTATCCAAAATTTGGGTCAGTTTATGATAACTCTGTGGGCCCAGAACAAAGTTCAAATCTGGGATGCGACGAAATGCATCGGCACCAGATTCACGGGCAACGCAACCAACAATGCCGAACAGGGCAGATGGCTTTTTCGCACGGCGAATGCGTCCCAGTGCAGAATAGACTTTGTCGGTTGCCTTGGCACGGACGGCACAGGTGTTTAATACGATAATGTCTGCATCGGCAACATTGTCGGTTTGGGTCATTCCGTGGTGTGTCAACATGGATGCAATACGCCATCCATCATACACATTCATTTGGCAACCAAATGTTTGGATAAAAAACTTTTTCATTGTCATTTTGTTTATTTGTGTTTTGTACGTTCGCCACGCAGTTTTTGTGCTTTGACAGATTGTACCTTGGCATATTGTTCTTTGGCGTGATGAATGTCAGTTTGAACCAAATGTGGTTCGGTTGTATATGTTGTGCCCATGATTGGATCTGTTTTCGCAACAACTACATTTATTGTTTGTTTTTTTGCCATTGTGCACTCCTTTTTTATTTGTGTCTGGTGAATTTTGCACGATATGTTTTATATACTTGTTGATATTGTGTGTTGGCACGTTTCCAGGCAGCCTGGGCAGCGTACTTTTGTTCACGACTGCGGATTTTGGCGTTTGCTTCGCTGGTGGAAAGTTCCTTGATGGTTTTTAGTAATGAATACACGTCTTTTCCTGTTATTGTAATTAGTTCAAAAGCCAAATCTTTGATAGTGGACATTTGTTATGCCAATTTGCCACGCAGGATTTCGTTTACAACCGCAGGGTTTGCGGTGCCACCTGTTTTCTTCATTACGTTTCCAACAAAGAATCCAAGTAATCCAACCTTGCCAGATTTGTATTGTTCAACCTGGGATGGGTTAGCGGCGATTACTTCGTCAACGATTGCTTCGATAGCACCTGTGTCGGTCATTTGTTTCATGCCGAATTTATCGGCGATTTCACGTGGTGAACCCGATTCGCCATCCAGCATTTTGATAAAGATTTCTTTGGCCTGTTTACCGTTGACAGTGTTTTCTGCAATCATTTCAACCAATTCACGTAAATCACATGGGGTGATAATACGCATGTCGTCAACAATGCCAGATTTTTCATTTTTTACATCCCAATTTTCTGGGTGGGCAAACAATTCAGAAATCATCCAGTTGGCGATAGGTTTTGCATTTTGCGCCTTGCCATTAACAGCAGAATCAAACCAATGTGAAATGTCTGTATTTTCAGTCAAGCGTGCCGCATCATATTCAGACAGCCCGAATTCCGCCGTATAGCGGGCACGGGTCGCAGATGGCAATTCAGGCATTGTGCGACGGATACGTTCAATTTGTTCGTCGCTGATTTCCAGTGGTAATAAATCTGGGTCTGGGAAATAACGGTAATCCAGTGCGTCTTCTTTGGAACGCATTACGGATGTGGTGCCTTCGCCCTGGTTATAGCGCATTGTGTCCTGGGAAACAGTGCCGCCGTTTTCATAAATTTCGATTTGACGGCGTGCTTCGTATTCAATGGCGGATTTAATAAATTTAAATGACACCATGTTCTTGGTTTCGGTACGTGTGCGGAATTCGCTGGAACCGACTGGGCGGACGGATACGTTTACGTCTGCACGCATAGAGCCTTCTTCCATGTTTGCTTTGGATACACCCAATGCACGTGCGATTTCACGGATTTCACGCAGATAGCGTTCGGCTTCGTCTGGGGACGAGATATAAGAATTGTTTTCAGGATCTTTGGTATTCAGGTATGTGACGATTTCCAACAGGGCTACACCAGTACGGTTATAGTCAGCAAAGGATTTTGTTGGATGGACATCGTGTTTTAATTTGCCAGCGTCCTGTTCCAGGTGGGCACGTTCAATCAAAATCTTTTTAGGGTTGCCATCGTCGCCCATAATTTCGACCCAGCCACGGCCAACAACCGGTGCTTCGTCGGCAGGTTGTGAAATTTGATAGCCCTGGGGCAGGTCAGGGTAAAAATATTGTTTACGGGCAAAACGGCTGTGGCGTGAAATTTCTGCATTCAGCCCCAGACCCATTTTGATTGCCTGGTCCACACAATATTTATTGATAACCGGTAACATGCCAGGCATTGCAACGTCAACCATTGAAACCTGGGTGTTTGGGGATACGGTTGGATTATAGTCAGCGGATGCACCACTGAATAATTTGGATTCAGACAGGACTTCGATATGTGTTTCCAGTCCAATTACCAATTCCCAATCACCTGTTTTGCCTTTTATTGTAAACATTTTATCTTTTTCCCTTGCTTTTTTATTTTTTGTATCTTATTATTTGTCCCGCGTTGGCTAGGTAGCTCAGTTGGTAGAGCAAGGGACTGAAAATCCCTGTGTCGGCGGTTCGATTCCGTCCCTAGCCACCATCTCCTTTCTTATCGCGACCGAAACGGTCGTTTTTTTATTGCCCAAGGAGATGGTCGAGTTATTCATTTTTTTATTTCCCCATAATTGTTGTTGGGCGGTTGTCCACAGATGCAACACTTTCGATGTGTTTTGCCAATTGTAAAACACGCATATCGTCAAAGCGGCGACCCATAACCTGCATACCCAATGGCAGACCGTTTTGTGCCAATCCGCATGGCACGCTGCACGCAGGAATGCCGGCCAGGTTCATTGCAACAGTGAACAAGTCCAATGCATAGAATTCCAATGGTGATAATCCAGAATCCAATGGCATTGCAGTTCCAGCAGATGATGGGCATATGATTAAATCACATTGTTCAAATGCGGCGTTAAAACTGTCTGCAATCATGCGGCGTACACGGGCGGCCTGCATGAAATATACATCGTATGATTCACTGCTTAAAACAGCGGTGCCGATAATCATGCGGCGTTTAACTTCGTCGCCAAAGCCTGCGGCACGGGTCTTTTTGAATGTGTCATAGATATCGTGACCTTCGACACGCAGACCATAACGCATACCGTCATAGCGTGCCAGGTTAGATGATGCTTCGGCTGGGGCGATGATATAATATGCCGCCAATGCATCCAAGATGTTTGGAATGGATACTTCGACAATTTCTGCACCCATAGATTTTAAATCGCTGATGCGTTTGTCGAACAATGTTTTCATGTCGTTCGAAATTTCAACATTTGTAAATTCTTTGATAACGCCAACACGCAATTTTTTACCATCGCCCAGGATTGGTTCCAATGGACCATTGCAGGTAAAGCCGTGGGTGCTGCTGGTTGAATCTTTGGGATCGTGGCCCGCCATAGCAGACAGCATTAATGCAGCGTCATCAACGGTGCGTGTAATTGGACCAGGTGTGTCCAGACTGGATGCAAATGCAACGCACCCCCAGCGAGAGCACAATCCGTATGTTGGTTTCATTCCAACCATACCTGTAATTGCCGCAGGGAAGCGAATTGAACCGCCGGTGTCGGTACCGGTTGCAGCAATTGCCAAACCCGATGCAACGGCAGATGTTGAACCGCCTGATGAACCGCCGGCGGTTAAACGTTTTTCCATTTGCCATGGGTTAACAGGTGCACCAAAGAAACTGGTCTTGCTGAATGTGCCCATTGCGAATTCGTCCAGGTTAGCCTTGCCCAACAATACGGTGCCGGCATCGATAAATTTCTGGGATACGGTTGATTCATATTCAGGAACAAAATTTTCCAGCATGCGTGATGCAGCAGTTGTGCGAATGCCGCGTGTGGCAAATAAATCCTTCATCGCAATTGGAATACCGTCCAATGGCAATGCGGTGCCGGCGGCACGGCGTGCATCAGATGCAGCGGCATCGGCCAATGCACGTTCAGGTGTGGTTGTGATATAGCAATTTAAATCCGCACCATATTTTTCAATACGCTTCAAATAACATTTGGTTAATTCAACGGCAGAAATTTCGCCACTGTTTAATTTTTCAAGTGCTTCGCTAATTGTTAAATTAATCATTTTTATTCTCCGTCCATAACTTTTGGTACTGCGAAATAGCCGCGGGATGTGCCGGCGTTGTCTGGTGTGTTGGCCAACACTAAATCACGAATGTTGCCATCGGTAACAATGTCATCACGCTGGGGTAATGGGTGTTCAGATGGGTTTAACAGTGGTTTAACACCGGTTGTGTCAATTTTCTGTAATTTATCCAGCCATTCTACAACGGAATCAATGTTCATTTCGGCCAGTTTGTCATCAGAAATTTCGATTTTTATCAAGTCTGCGAATTTTTGTAATTGTTGCTTGCTAAATGCCATTTTGAATCCTATATTTATAAAGTAAAGGAATTATACAATGATTTTGCCAGATTTCAAGGCTTTTCCACGTATAGGACGTATTGTCGGGATTGACTGGGGGCAACGCAGAATTGGGGTTGCGGTATCAGATGCATCACGACAGTTTGTTTTTGTGCGTGATGTAATTACAATGCCTCGTGGGGCGGTTAATCATTCAGATGTTGTTGCACGCTTTGCCACAGAAGAGGGGGCGTGTGGAATAGTTGTTGGGTTGCCGGTTCGAAATGATGGTACAGACAGTGATACGACCAAAATGGTACGTGATTTTGTTTTGGCGTTGTCGCAGAAAACAGATTTGCCAATTTGCACAATAGAAGAAAATTTAACATCGGCGACAGCCCAAGAAGATATGGGGCGGGTTCGTGTGCGTGAATTAAAAGAAAAATTAGATTCTGAATCTGCACGGGTGATATTAGAAAATGCAATTGCAATTATAAATCGGGCTTAAATGAAAAAGCCCGATTTTTATGCGTATAGATATAAATTTTATTCTTCACGTTTGTCAGGGATTTTACCATTCGCCGACAGCAATACCGCCAGCCAACGTGTGGAATCAAACTGGGCGGCGGCAATGTAAATGCCAACCAATAATGGAACACTGAAGAACATGCCGGCAACGCCCCACAACATTCCCCAGAATACCAGGTTGATTAATATTGCCAATGTTGACAGGTTTAATGATTGGCCGGTGAATTTTGGTTCGATAATATTGCCGAACAAAATCTGCAAAGATATTAATCCGCCGGCGGTCAGTAATGGTAATTCCCAGCCTGGGGCGACTGTGAATGAATATAAAATTGGCAACATGCATGCGACAATGGCACCAATTGTTGGAATATAACTGGTTACGAATACGATAAATGCCCATACACCTGCGAATTCCAGACCTATCATTTGCAACCATGCGAATGATGCCAAACCAGTGATGGCAGAAATGATTGTTTTGATAAACAGGTATTTTTTCATGTTGTGGTCAATGCTGTCGATGATAAAGCGTATTTTCTTGGCACGGCGTTTATTTGGAATCATTGCATCGAATTTCTTGTTAAATGTGCTTTGTTCAATAAACATGAATATCATATAGATAAATATCATGCCAATTGATGTTGCAATGTTTGCCGCAGATGAACCGATGTTGGTTGCAATCTTGGTGATGTTGGGAATCATGTTTGCATCAAATTTCAGCCCTATGGAATCAGTCAGGTAATTACCCAATGCAATCAATTTATGTTGAATCCCGGGCAGGGCAGATGACAATTCGGTGAACATGGGTTTTACCTGGGTTACGAATAACAGTATTACCCCACAGATAGATGCCAATGCACCAATGCGTGATATCCAGTCAAAAATGTATCCAAAAATACGTTCATGACGATTTGTTGGGGTCTTGAATGGGAATAGCAGGCGCATATAGTCTGCAACTGCGTTTATAAGGTACCATAAGAAAGCGGCGACCAGCAGTGGGATTAAAATAGAACGTCCCAACCACAGGACAAGTATTATGCCAGCCAATAAAATCATTCCGTTCATTGTAATTCTCCCCTTTGACTAAAAAGTCCAGAAAATCATGCGTACAGCACGATTTTATAATTGTTGTTCAATGACTGTATCGTTAATGTTTACATGCATTGTTTTGTGTGCATGGTTAATCGCCATGGCAAATGATATGGTCAATGAAATAATAAATACAATATTAATAATCACGGCCCATGTTGCATATGTTTTGCCAATTCGTTTGATGAAATCGTTTGGCTTGATATACATTGTGCAAATTGAAAACAGCATTGCAGATGCAAATGTTAACAGCACAGATGAAAAACCAAAGAATATACCAGATGCAGCAACGGTTATACAAAATGCCAATGCAATTGCGATTGGTTTGGCGATAATTGCGTCTGTTAATTTGTTATACCATTTGGATTTTATTTCAACGTGTGTGGTGGATTTTTTATCTTCGATAAAATAGCCTGGAATCCATGTCATGCCAAAACCAAATGGAATACTGAAAATGATTTTCCATGTTGGAATACCAATTGTTTGTGCACGACGTAATTTTGCATATGCGGCCACTGCGAATAATCCAATGATGTACATAAAGAATATTGACAACAGTACGGCTGTGGTTAAAACAGATGCGGAAATGCCCTGGGCGGTTAGGGATTGCAGGGCAATCAAGATTGATGGTGATAATGATAAAATCATTGTCGATATAAACATTATCAGGCAACCAGACACGGTTGTAGCGTTTGTTATTGCGACAAAAGAACGTTTGTCTAGTGTTTGTGTGTTTAATTTTTTTGCACTGAATATTGCACCGCAGATTACGGATATTAATCCAATGAACAAAAATATATCAACGGGGTTAACAAGGCGTAGGATGGAAATATATTTTGCCAAAAATCCATATAATATTGTTAGGCCAAGTGTGAATACTGTGCAAAATACGGAAAAGCGTAACGGTGCACCGATTAACCATGATGTAATGGATTTGTTTGGTGTGGTTTTCATGTTTGTCCTTCCTTTTGTTTTTTATTAGTTTTTATTCTATCACAACTTGCCCACCAGACAAAGTGGTAGTCGCAGTTGGTGAAATCATTTTTGTAAATTGTTCCTGGTGGCTGATGATTAAAAATGTTGTGTTTGGCATACTTGCGATTGTGTCTGCAATTAATTTTTGTGTTTCAATGTCGGCACCAGAATCTGGTTCGTCCAGAATGGCCAGTTTTGGTTGTGTTAAGATTAATCGCAATAACATTAATCGTTTGCGTTCGCCACCGGAAAAGCCAACATTAATACTGCGATTCAGCCATTGTTTTGGAATGTTTAATTTGTCACGTGCGGATTCCAGATTGGATAAAAATTCACCCATTGGTAAATCTAAATTTGTTTCAAATTTGCGGTGTGCGGCACATGAATGCTTCAAGAATGATAATACGGTTAATCCATTGATTTCTGGAACGTGTTGAGAGCCCAAAAAAATACCATTTAATGCACGGGTTGTTGCGTCACTGTTTGTGATGTTTGTGCCGTTAAATTCAATGGTACCAGAATCAATGCTGTACGCAGGATTTCCGGCGATTGTTTGTGCAATTGTTGATTTGCCAGAACCGTTGTGGCCGGCCAATAAATGACGTGCACCATGGGCAATATTTAGTTGAATATTGTTCAGTAATTTTTTGTCGCCCAATGACACTGTTAAATTTTTTATGTTCAGCATTTTTAATCCTTTGATAATGCCATTTGAATAAGTTGTTTTGATTCAACCAAAAATTCCATCGGCAGACGTGAAATAATTGGGCCGGCCGCAGCACCAATAATCAATGCGGTTGCAGTGTCGGTGTCGATGCCAGATTGTTCCAGAAAAAATAACTGGGCCGCATCAATTGTGCCGGTGGTTGCTTCGTGTGATTGATGGTTGTCTGGGTTGCTGTGTACGATTGTTGGTAATGTGTTGGCGGTTGCGTTTGGGCCAACTATGCGTGTGTCGCATTTTGATGCGTTGGTGCAGCCGTGGCCTGAAAAAGATACCAATGAACGAAATGTTTGGTTTGAATGGTCGGTTGCAACGCCGTATGACACAATGTTGGATACGGTGTTATTGCCAATGTGTATCATTTTTGTTCCGGTGTCTGCCAATTGGGCGCCGCGGGTAATTGCCAGGGAATAAAAATCACTGTGCGAATTATCGCCGGCCAGTATGGTTGATGGATATTTCCATGTCATGGCAGAACCGATTTCAACCTGGGTCCAATACAGGCGGGCGTTTTTGTCGCAACGGCCACGTTTGGTTACAAAATTCAGTATGCCGCCATTGTTTTTTTTGCCATCAAATTCACCAGCGAACCAGTTTTGGACCGTTGCATATTTTACGGTTGCGTCGTCGTGTGCGATAATTTCTACAACACCGCTGTGTAATTGGTGATTGGGGCGGCGGGGGGCACTGCAACCTTCCATATACGTTAATTCGGCACCATGGTCGGCGATAATTAATGTGCGTTCAAACTGACCAATTTTGGCAGTTTCAATTCTAAAATAACTGGCTAAATCAATGGGACATTTGGTGTTCGGTGGTATATAGACGAATGTGCCGTCTGAAAATACGGCGGCATTCAGTGCGGCAAAAAAGTTGTCTGTTTGTGGGACAACAGTTCCCAGATATTTTTGTACCAGGTCGGGGTGTTTCTGGACCGCTTCGGACATGGGCAGAAATATGATGCCCAGTTTTTCTAATTCAGCGGTATAGGATGTGTGTACAGATTTACTGTCGATGACGGTATCTGTTGCCATTCCCATCAGTGCTTTTTTTTCACTGTCGGGCAGACCCATTTTGTCATACACTGCGGCCAGGTCAGAATTATCGATTTCGCCCGGTTCGTTATAATAATTCAGGCTGTCGTAATCAATCGGTGTGTAATCAAATTCAGCCCAATGTGGTTCCTGCATTTTTTGCCATGCACAAAATGCATCTAATCGCCATTGCAGCAGCCATTGTGGTTCGTTGCGTACAGAAGATATTTCACGAATAAGATTTTCCGTTAACTTTGCCATGTGTCCGTTGTTAGTGTTCTTGGGTCGCCAATTGTTTGGCCTGGGCAAAGAAGGTCAATGATTGTCCCAACAGGCCATCTGTAAATGTGGCAGACAAAATGCCGTCAGGTTCGGTTGAGTTCAAATGCACCAGAAATGCGTCCGCACGGCGCATGTAATTGTCAATGCTGCGGGCGATTTCAGAATCCAGTTTAATACATCTGCGCAGTTTTTCCAGTGCAAATGGATTTTTTGCGTATTCGTCCATAATGCCACCCAGTGCACGCCACAATGGATGTTCGGATGTGTTGCGTGGCATGACGTCAATCGCAGCCATGATTGGTATCAGATTTTGTAACAGGTCTTGGTAAATCATTTCTGCGTTTTCGGCAACGGCGTTGGTTGCAGATTTGTTTTTCAAGACGGATTGGATTTTTACAATCAGGTTATATTGGTGGGCCAGGGTCTTGTTCATGTCACGGATATAGCGGTTTATGCGAAACATAAATGTTGTCATTGTAATGCCCATAATGATAACTAATGTAATACCGACTAAAATCAAAGTGTTCTGCATAATTTGTATTCCCCCAATGTTTGTAATTTCTGTATGCAGTATAACACCTTTTGTCGATTCGTGCGATTTTATCTTTTGGGGTAATGAATTTAGTCGAATTTTATGTGTTTTTAGCCCTTGCACAGATTCGGTCAAATTGTTATAATAATTACTAAAGTAAAGGAAATTCACAGGAAAGGAAGTCGTTATGTTCCGTAAAATTTTGATTATTGCAATGTTTGGGACCGCCGCAGGATACTGCTTTGCGGCACAAAATCAGCCCCAGGTTGTCACATCAGAAGTTTTTTATAGCCAGGATAAGTATGTCGATGAAGATGTTCAGGTTGTAGAAGGTTTTCAGGAAATGGATGTCCAGGCAATGCCTGTGCCGGTGTGGCCATTGGCAGGGTCAGAGGCAGACGTAGAAGTTTCCTGTGAAAGTGGTGTTTGTTCCAAGAAAAAACAATCGGATAATATCAAAATCGTTTCCAAAATTGGGGCAGATTTGGTTGTGGAAAATAATTTTAACCTGGGGGCACGTGGTGAATTCTCGGGCTGGTCGGGTGGTGCAAATATGTTGCACGGGGCCCAGGCACCGATGGGTTTTGTTGATGAATGTGAAGGTGCCGGTGAAATGCCATTGTTGACACGTGAAATGCTGGAAGATGATGGTGGTACGGTTTTAAGTGTTTCACGCAGTTCGCGTAAAAACTGTGGTAAATACGCAGATAATTATGCGGCCTTTGCCCAGCGTGCAGGTATTAGAACAACTGTTGGTCCAGATGGTACAGTTGTGTCAGTCGCCGAAGCAGATCCAGATAACCCAGATGCTGTTTTGGGTATTGTCAGCACAGAAGAAACAGAAATCGCAGTTGATGTGTCGGCCGATGCAGAAGCACCAGTTGCAGTCAAAGACCAGGTGCGTTCATGGGTTGTTGCAAATGGTCAGACATTGCGTGAAGTTTTGCAGTCTTGGTGCAACAAAGAAGGTTGGGATTTGGTTTGGGCAACATCACGTGAATACCCAATCGAAGCCAGTGCG
Source organism: Alphaproteobacteria bacterium (assembly GCA_017502865.1). Lineage (GTDB taxonomy): Bacteria > Pseudomonadota > Alphaproteobacteria > Rs-D84 > Rs-D84 > Enterousia. The sequence continues at coordinate 228,332 of JAFVUD010000006.1, forward strand.
GTTTTCAAGGGGCGTTTTGTTGACGTAGCGTCTGCGTTGGTGCGTAATTTTGGTCGTGCGACACCAGTGCCATATGCAAAATTCTATAAGGGGAATCGTGTGTTGGTTGTTTCAACAGGCGAAGAATAAAGACCGGTTAAATTAAAGAAAGATGTCGTAGGAGAGGATATATGAAAAACCTGATTAAAATGTTCGTGGTGTGTGGGGCGGTTTGTATGATGGTTGCAGGCTGTGCACACAAAGAATCTGCCAAGGTTGCGGCATCTGTGGACCAGGACTTTGTGAATGCGTATGATGCGTTCGAAATGGCAAAAAATCCACGTGCCAAGGTGGCCAGTGGTGATACTGTTTCTATGTCCGAAGGTGTTTGGTTGGGTAATAAGTCTGTTTTGTTGGAACATAAAAACAATTTGCCGGCACAATTTGAAACGGATACAGGTGTTACTATATTATTAAATGAAGCGGTCGCTTTGCCGGTGTTGGCGAATGATATTCATTCTATTACAGGTATTCCAGTTCGTATCGATAGCCAGGTCAGTGCTGAAAAATTAAAGAATGCGGTTAATGTTGCATATACTGGTAAGTTGTCTGGATTATTATCCCAGGTTGCGACAGATTTAGATTTGCTGTGGTATTATGATAAAAGTGCAATTGTGTTCTATGAAACGGAAACCAAGACATTTACATTGTATGCGTTGGGGACCGATGTTTCGTACCAGACGGCTGTTGCCACAGATGATGGAAACCAGGTTTCATTGGAATCTACATTAAAAGAATGGGACGAAGTAGAAAAGACGATTGGTTCGATTGTTGGTTCGTCTGATAATGCACAATTTACAGTGTCACGCAGTTTGGGTACAATTACAGTGACGGCACCGCCATCGGTTTTGGCACGTGTTGGTGACTATATTGAACGTCAAAACAAACGTTTAAGTCAGTTGGTGACAATTGATGTTAAGGTTTTACAGGTATCTATTTCAAATGATACTGCGTTTGGGTTGAATTTGGCGGCGGCAATTAATTCGGCATCTGGGTTGAATATTGTTGCGAATCCAAAAAATAATTTGGCCACAACCGAAGCCAGTTCGATGAATATCGCTGTTTTGTCGAATACTTTGTCTGCGTTGACGGGGGCAACACATACAGAAAATGGTTCGACAGTAGAAGGGGCATATACCCAGGATCAGATTACAAATGGTTCTTTGTCGGCCGCCGCAGGCAGCAGTGCGTTAATCGAAGCGTTGGCAAAACAGGGCAAGGTTTCGTTGGTCACAAATGTAGGTGTCACAACCCGTTCAAATCGTGTTGCACCGGTCAGCAATACCCGCACAACAGGTTATATTAAACGTTTTGAATCACGTAACTTTACAACGGTTGAATCCAGTACAGTTGACCAAGATGATTTGGAAACAGGGTTCACAATGCAGTTGTTGCCAAATGTTTTGGAAAATGGGAAAATCTTGCTGTTGTTCCGTATGTCGGTACGTGAATTGTTAAAGATGTCAACCCAAACAATTGGTGAAGTGACATTGCAGTTGCCAGAAGTTGAAGAACGCAGTTTCATGCAGGAAATCATTATGGAATCTGGCCAGATGTTGGTTGTATCTGGGTTTGAAAAGCAGACCAATAATGATACACGGTATGGTTTGGGTGATCCGGACTTTATGGCGTTGTCTGGTTCGCGTGAAACGGCATCAACCCGTGAAGTGTTGGTTGTAATCCTGACACCACAGGTATTGGTCAGCCCGATGGATGCAGAAAGAACAATTCAACAGCATTGGGGTGCGCCACTGAATTAATGTAGTTGTGAAAAATAATTAAGAATGGCCCGTTGGGGTCATTCTTTTTTTGTATATTGTATGGGGTGCGGATATATTGTTATATTTAGGCATATAAACCCCAATAAGTATGTTGTATAACGTATTGAAATTACTGAATATTTTTCTTGCTTTTTTTTTTTTTATTGATTGAAATATTAATGTCGTATTCGCTTGCTATGGGGGTGGAAATCTGGTAAAATATTTTTAAGCGGACATTCTGGAAAAGATAAGTGCAACGGACTTTTTTCAGCTTTTTACATAAAGTCCGGGAGAGTAGGGTGTACTTAAAGCGATTTGGATTTTTACTGCTTGCTGTCAGTGCGGCGTTTTGCACGCCTGTTTTTGCCGCAATTACCAGTAAAGAATATGTTGATGAACATGTTAAAAACCAGGTAAGCACATTGGCGGCTAAGTCTGAGATTCCGACAAAAGTATCTGATTTGGAAAATGATTCTGGATTTATTACTGCGTTTGATATTCCGTCTGCGCCAAATGTCCCGACCAAGGTTTCTGAATTTGAAAATGATGCAAAATATGTGACGGAAACTGCAATGGGGACAGAATTGTCCAGTTATGCCAAGACAGCAACTGTTAACACGGAATTGGCCAAGAAAGCGAATGCCAGTGATTTGGCAAATTATGCGACAACATCTGCCATGAATACGGCGTTGGCGGCCAAGGCAGATAGCACTGAATTGAATTCATTGGCAACCAAGACGGAATTATCGGAAGGCTTGTCTGGTAAGCAAGATACTTTGACCACAGCGCAGCAAAATGCAGTTAATTCAGGTATTACAGCAGATAAAGTTTCAACATATGATGGCTATGCGTCGCAGATTGCAGGTAAGCAGGCGGCGGGTGATTATGCAACGAATTCTGCTTTGACCAGTGGTTTGTCGGGCAAACAAGATACATTGACCACAGCACAACAGAATGCAGTTAATTCAGGTATTACAGCAGATAAAGTTTCAACATATGATGGCTATGCGGCACAGATTGCAGGTAAGCAGGCGGCGGGTGATTATGCGCTGAAGTCTGAATTGCCAACGGCGACATCTGATTTAACAAATGACAGTGGTTTTATCACCAATGCTGCTTTGGCAGATTATGCAAAAACTGCAGATGTAAATACGGAATTGGCCAAGAAGGCAAATACCAGTGATTTGGCAAATTATGCGACAACGTCTGCCATGAATACGGCATTAGCGGCCAAGGCAGATAGTACTGAATTGAATTCTTTGGCGACCAAGACAGAATTATCGGAAGGCTTGGCCGGAAAGCAAGCTACATTAACCACAGCGCAGCAAAATGCGGTTAATTCGGGTATTACAGCAGATAAAGTTTCGACATATGATGGCTATGCGGCACAGATTGCAGGTAAGCAAGCGGTTGGTGATTATGCAACAAATACTGCATTAACAACAGGCTTGTCCGGTAAGCAAGATACATTGACCACCGCGCAACAGGCGGCGGTTGATTCTGGTATTACAGCAGATAAAGTTTCAACATATGATGGCTATGCGGCACAGATTTCAGCCAAGGCAAATGCAACAGATTTGTCAGGGCATATTGCGAATACTGAAAATCCGCATGCAGTGACCAAGACCCAGGTTGGTTTGGGTAATGTTCAAAATGTTGATCAGACAAATGCAAGTAATTTGACGTCTGGGACGGTTGCGTATGGTCGTTTGCCGGTTGGTACCGCGGCCAGTACTGTTGCAGCGGGTAATGATGTGCGTTTTAATACAATTCCAACAACCCAGCCATCGGGTACACCACCATCAGGTCAGGTGTTTATCTGGTTTAATTAATCATAGGGTGCATAAATAAGTGGTGCTGAATTGAATGCCTGTATTGAATGTCGGTGATTTTCAAATGATTGTACAGACGGTTCAGGAAACGCAACCGTCGCTGAAAATCATGGGTGCAGACGGGGTTATTTATTATGCAAATGCATTTATTGGTGAATGTCCCAATGCTTTGAAAGTTTCAAATGGTGAAGATGTTTATACCATTGGTTCCCGTTCATTGTATTACGAAGTCACAACATTTGATACGTGTGAAACGGTGACCCTGGTTCCGGGGTGCTATACCGTTGAAATAATGGGTGGTCGTGGTGGTCAGGGTGGTAATAATGCAGATGAAGCCAGTGGATTGGCCCAGGCAGAAACATTAAGTTTTTCGATTTCGGTTGATACAACAGTTTATTTGTTCCGTGGTGGTGATGGCAAGAATGGTGGCGTTAACTCGTCGGGCAGTATTTATTCTGGCGGTGGCGGCGGTGCATCTGGTGTTCCCAGTTTTTTCCAGGTTGGTATAGATTATATTGTTTCCCAGGGTGGCGATGGTGCCCAGGGGGCTGGCGGTTATAACAGTTCTGGGGTAGAACAGACCTGTGGTGCCGGCGGTGGTGGCAGTGCCACATCGGGTGGTGATGGTTGGGTGGCACGTGGTTCAGATGCACTGGGGGCAAATGGATTTGTGTGTGGCGGTGGCGGTGGTGGTGCCGTTGGTGGTGCGGCCGGTGCAACATCGTCTGGATTTTTGTATAATGGTTCTGCGGGGGCGGCTGCGACAGATACAGCGGGTGGTGCCGGCGGAAACAGTTCAATGGGTGGATTGTTGGGTTCGTCCAGTGCAACCGGTGGTGCCGGTGGTGCAAATGTGGCGTATACATGTGGGACCCAGACAATTTATTCGTATGGTGGTGGTGGCGGTGGTTCTGTTTCCACAGGCGGATTGTTTGGTAGTGGTGTTGGTGTAAACGGTGGTGCCGGTGGCAGTGGTTCAACAGGCAGCAGTTCTGTATCGTATGTCAGAATTTATCGATTTGGTTAAAAAAAATAGCCCCGTTTGGGGCGTTTTTTATAACGACAAAAAGCACGCCAACGGCGTGCAAATTTGTTTGCGATTACGCATTAAGCCATTTTGGAAACTTTCTTGGCTAAACGTGAAATCTTGCGTGCGGCACGTTTCTTTGGCATAACTTTGCCGGCAGATTTCATGATTTTGCTTTCTGCGTTGCGTGTTGCAGATACTGCAGCCGCTTTGTCGCCAGATTCGATTGCAACCAATGCTTTCTTAGTTGCTGTTTTAACTGCACTGCGACGAGCAGTGTTGATAGCATTCTTTTTAGCTGTTACCAAAATTCTTTTTTCAGATGACTTGTGATTTGCCACGTTATTTTCCTTTTATTTTCGTCATGTTTTTGATATTTTATAGAAAACAAACATAAAATCAAGGAAAAATAACATGATAAATTACGTATTTGCAATTATTGTTTCATATCTGTTGGGCTCGATTCCAATGGGGTTGCTGTTAACACGATTTATGGGCAAGGGTGATTTAAGAAAAGTCGGCAGTGGTAATATTGGTGCAACAAATGTTATGCGTGTCGGTGGACTGCGTATGGCAGGCTTGGTGTGGATTTTAGATATGGCCAAGGCGATTGCGGCTGTGTTTATTGGTAAATATATCGGTGGTGATGCATTCGGTGCATGGTGCGGATTTGCGGCAATTGTCGGGCATTGTTATCCGGTTTGGTTGCGTTTCAAAGGTGGTAAAGGAATATCTTCGCTGTTTGGGGTTGTGTTGGCGGTAAGTCCATTGACATTTGTTGTATGTGGGATTGAATGGCTGACGGTTGCGTTAACGTCTGGGATTTCATCACTGGGGGCGGTTATTGTGTTCTGTTTGCTGCCGGTGTTGGGATTTTGTATTGCCACACAAGTTGGTTGGGCATTTTTAGCGATTGGGTTGCTGTGTATGTGGCGGCATCGTGAAAATATCAAACGCTTGTTCCATGGAAACGAATCGAAAATAGAGTGGAAGTGGAAGAAGTAAAACATATGGGTCATGATGAAAATCATGGCCCGTTTTTTATTAGGGCTTTATTTTTGTGCCTTTTTGTGGTATAATACGTGACAAGTAATGTAGGGGCAATAGTAATGAGAAAACTTATTTCTTGGGCTGTGATGTGTTTGATAGCTGTGCCGGCGGTGGCAATGGTGCCAGCCGAAGGGCGTGGTCGTGCCGGGATGGCAGATAAAATGACGGGACGTGCAACAGCGTCTAAGGCACAGATTGCGTCTATGGCAATGATTAAGCAGGAAAACCAATATATTTCTGCACCGGTCAAGACGGATGTGCCAGAAGATGAAAAGCCAGAAGAAAAACCAGTTGAACCAGAAAAAGATATGCGTGAACGTGAAAAAATGGCGTGTATCAATAATAATATTGGTGTTGGGGCGACTTTTGTTTGGGCATCACGGTACAGCAATACAGGCAACTATGCGTCTATGATTGAAGATATTGATAATCCAGAAAATAATATTTGCTGGGTCAAGGTTGGTTTGAAATCCAGTGATTCTAAAATCGATGTGTCTGATATTCCAACAAAATATTATATGATGGGCGATACAATTACATGTGGTGCGTGGACAGATGAAGGTAAGTTGAAAGATCGTATTTTGGATGCTAAAAAATCTGCACGTACATGGGCAACCGTTGGTGGGGCCGTTGGTGGTGCCGCGATTGGTGTTGGTGCAATGGAATTATTTGGAAATAAGCTGATTGGTGGTGCGGTTCAGGGACAAAAGTCACTGGAAGGTAATGAATTGCTGAAATCACAATTGGCGGTGTTGGCAGATGACAAACCGTCGGAATATCGTGAATTTAAACAGCATATGCAGAATATAAAAAAGTTATGCACAGAAACAGAATGGCCAGATGGCAAGTTGCCAGAAGATTGTACCAAGTATGACTATGAATATCTGTTAAGTGTAATGAAATAAAAATAATCCCCCATGTGGGGATTTTTTTATCTTTGATTTTTTGGGGTTCGTCGTTTTATAGTGTGTGTATGACAGATTTGTTTCATAAACTATTGATATTACGAACACCAAAAATTGGGGCGGCAAAATATAATGATTTGGTCGCACGTTTTGGGTCTGTGGCGGCGGCAGCAGAATCGTTGAATGCAGATACAGAACATCGTAATCGTGTTTTGCGTGAAATGGATTTGGCAAATGAATTAGGTATTAAATATGTTGCAGATACTGATTCGTTTTATCCTGAAAAATTAAAGCAGATGAAAAATCACCCACCGGTAATTACAGTGCGTGGTAATTTAGATGTATTAAATAAGCCGATTGTTTCAATTGTTGGAACACGTCATGCAACGGCAACCGGAATGGGATTTATTGCAGATATTGCAAATGCATTTGCAGATCATGGTTTTGCAGTTGCGTCTGGCATGGCCATAGGAACAGATACTGCGGCACATCGTGGTGCGTTGCGTGCAGATGGAAATGCACAAACAATTGCGGTATTGGCAGGTGGGTGTGATTATATTTGGCCGTTGGAAAACGAATCGCTGTATTGGGAAATTGTTTCACGTGGTGCAGTAATCAGCGAGATGCCCGTTGGTTTTACGCCGGTTGCAACGAATTTTGTGCAAAGAAATCGAATCGTTTCGGGACTGTGTGATAAGTTGATTTTAGGTGAAGCAGACCTGAAATCGGGGTCTATGACAACCGCCCGATTCGCAAAAGAGGCGGAAAAGCAAGTGTTTGCCATTCCATCGCATCCAGCCGATTCGAGATCACATGGACCAAATTCGTTGATAAAATCGGGTGATGCAATTTTATGTATGGGGGTAAATGATTTCTTTAGGGACGAAAAAGTTGAAAAAGATATCAAAACTGGTCCAGAAAAAAACGAATCGGAAAATATTTTAATCGATAAATTGGGAATGATTCCTGTGTCAGAAACTGTATTGGCACAGATTGTCAAAAAGTCGATTTCGGAAATTAAAAGTATGCTGGTTGTGTTGGAATTACAGGGGTTAGTGCGAAAAGTTGATGGTGGTTATGTTCGTGTGTGAATCTATTCTTGTCCATACATGAAATTGGATTTTGTAAAATTGCGAATCGTTGTCAAAAAAATTAATGCAGAAAAACGATTTTAATTTAGTTGTAAATCGAATTAAATCTTATAACTTATTAGGTGTATCCAAAACGGTTGAGAAACATAAAAACTCAATCACAAAAAAATGGTTAGGCATAAATAAAATGTTTAACGAAAATTGTCAAGACAAATGTCGATGATAAATTTTCTGGAACAAAAAAATGTTTAACCGAAATATAAAATCTGTGAATGCGGATTTTATAAAATTAGGGCAGAGAAATCCGCCCGCAAAGCGAGAGAGAAAGTAGGGCAGACATAAACACTAAATTGTTTTTGGAAGGAACGATTTAGCGTTTGTGTGCAGGTGATTTTTGCAAACTAAAATTTGTGTGGTTTCAAATTTAATTTGTAATTCATACAAAAAAATAAATGTGAAAATAACCCGGACCAGAAAAAAACTCTGATAGTTATGAAAGCATAACGACAAGGGAAGGAAAGGAGAAACAGAATGCAGGCAGTAGCAATCAAAGAGATGGCGAGTTTGGATGTAATCAAAGGTGCCATCGCTGCAAGAATGGATACTGCAACATTTGTTTCGTGGATTGCACCATTAGATTTTCAAATTGTAGATTCTGTTTTAGTATTAGGTGCACAGAATCAATTCGCAGCAGACGTTGTTAATGCAGGACATGCACAGACACTGCGTGCAGTTGCCGCAGAATATGGTTTGGAATTAAATATCTGTGTTGCAAATGCACAACGCAAAGTAGCACCGATAAAATCATCTGCAATCGCAAATGATAATAATACACAATCTTATTCGCCAGCACCGGTGGTAAAAAACGAATCGGTTGGGGCGGCGTTTGATTCGTTTGTCGTTTGCGAAGAAAACATATTTGTTGTTGAGGCATGTAAAAAAATTGCAATGGGGGCGGTTGCATTTGCACCTTTGTTTGTTCATGGGGCGGCCGGTTGTGGCAAGACACTGTTGATGGAATGTGTGCGTGGTGCATCAAATGGTCGCGTGGTTATGATGACGGGTGGTCAATTTGTTGCAGAATTTGCACGCAGTGTAAAAGATCATGCGGTTTTTGCATTCAAAGATTATTGCCGTAATTGTGATACATTTATTTTAGATGATGTTCAGGCGTTGGGTGGCAAGAAAGCAACAATGACTGAATTTTTACAGTTGGTTATGGATTTGCGTGCCGCCGGCAAGAATGTTGTTTTGACAGCCAACACAATGCCAAGTAATTTGACAGGTTTTGATCGTCATGCACAATCGTTGATGGCGTCTGGTTTGGTTGTAGATGTTGCGAATCCAAATAATCATGTTAAATCTGTGTTGTTGCGTCGCAGTGGTGTGTCTGCAGAAGTGGCCGAAGAATTGGCCGGTCGTATTGCAAATGATGGTCATTTGATTTCAGGTGTTGCTAAAAAAATTCAGGCATACTCAGAACTGATGGGAACAACAGTTGATATGAATGTTGCATCACGTTTGTTGGCAGATACGTTGGAAAAATCAAAAACACCAATGTCAATGGTTCGTGCAATGTGTGAAAAATTGGGTGTGTCATACGAAGCGATTTGTGGTAATGGTCGCAGCCGTAATTTGACAATGGCACGTCAAATGATGATGGCGGTATTAAAGGGTGCGACATCTTTGTCTTTGTCTGAAATTGGTAATTATGTTGGTGGGCGTGATCATGCAACAGTGTTGTATTCAATCAAACAAATTGAAAAACAAAAACAAACGGATTTGGTTTTGTCTGCACAGATTGCACAGATGATTAATGAATGCAAATAGTTTTAATAAAAACCGGCGAAATGCCGGTTTTATTGTTTGGAATAAAATTTTAAATATGATAAAATATAAGCAATAGTAGTGGAGAGAAAGTATGAAAAAATTTTTCTGTTTTTCTGTAAGTTTATTTATGTTCTTGGGTATGGGAATTGTTGCAGCCCAGGCAGGAAGTTGTGGGACGAACAAGATAACATTGTCTGGCTTTAATCAATATCCAAGTGATAATGAATTCTTGTTTGATAGCAAGGCCGCTTATGATTCGGCACCAGATAATAATGGAACACATACTATTAGTGGTAAGGTATATGAATGCGATAATGAGTACTGTTCAAATAGCCAGAGTGTTTCTTTGGGGCCAGGTCATGTTTTTAAAGGCCAGGTTATAAATGAATATCGTACATATTTTTGTAATACAAGTGGTACGGATGACCACTGGGAATATGAAGTGACCGAAGCAATGTGTGGTGAAACACATATCAGTTATGATGGAAATCAAGCAGCAACGGATAATGAATTCCTGTACAGTTCACAGATGGCGTTTAATTCTGCTAAGAATCGTCCAGATGGTGGGACAATTGCAGGTGGAATTGTTTATGAATGTGATAATGATCATTGTACGCACAATACAGTTCAGGATGTTCCAGCAGGTCATGTTTTTGAAGGCCAGGTTGTAAATGAAGCAGCCAAATATCGTTGTATCGTTGGGGGTTTTGCCAGAGAAACGATAGAAGATAAATGGGTACGTATTTACGAAGGCTGTGAATATATGGGAAAGCATATATCTGTTGGAGATTGGTATGAAGACAGTGTTGGAAATAAAGTTTCTTTGGATTATGCCCAATGTTCACAATTCCAGGATATGAATCCAGCAGATATAAACAAGAGATTTAATGCCAAGTGTGAATTGGTGAATGGTGAAAACAAGATGGTGTGTTATCCGCTGGGCGATAGTGTGACACCACCTGTGTTACAATGCCCGGGTAATAGTTCGGACAAGATTTTGAGTCAAGAGAATTGTGCGGCGGATGAACAATTTGTGTGTCATTTGTCAGATGTGAATACACGTAAATGTAAATGTGGTTCGTGTGATAAGAAAGATAATGTTGTGAATCAGTGTCCAGCAGGCAGTTCTGCAAATGTTTTGAGTCAGGCGAACTGTAAATCCAGCCAGACATTCCAGTGCGCCAAGAAAGATGCATCTGGAAAATGTATATGTGGCACATGTCGTGACAAGGGTAATGGTGGCGGCGGTTCAACAACGACCTGTCCAGAAGGCAGTAGCAGCAAGATTACATCGCCGACTAAGTGCAAGGATGGCGAAAACTTTGAATGTGCCAAGTGGAAAGGAAATGTGTGCCAGTGCGGTGCATGCAAAAAGCCAGGGCAACCAGTTGTAGAACCAGAAAAGCCATTGGATTGCAGTACTATGGTAACACAAATGGCGTCTTTGTTGAAGTGGCAGGCGGAATGTGTTGGTGAAGCAACAATTATGAATCAAATTTCAAACATTATGACAATGTGCACAAATGGCACAATGACCAAGGCGGTGTTTGAATCTATGTTTAATTCGTTGATTTTGTTGAAACCAGAACAGTGTGAAGACAGAAGTGCCGCAGCACTGATTGCAAGGAAGAAGAAAGAAATTTCCGAAGGTGTTTCGAAAATTGACAGCTTTGTAGCAGGATTTGATACAAGTGTTTGGAAAGACAAGGATGGCGATTTCAATACAGCCCGTTTGGCATCGGATTCGATTGCGGGTGTGGTATTGGGAACAACCGGGGCGTTGGTCACAAGTAATATTGTGAAAAAGAACCAGGTCAAGGGCGGTTTTGAAGATATCCAGTGTATAATCGGTGGCCAAACGGTTGCCGGTTGGGGTGACGAGTTCCAAGTCGGTATCCAATAGTAAGATGAGGAAGACAAAAATCCCGCCCATTGGGCGGGGTTTTTATTGGCGTTGTTTAGTCGTTTTGGATTTTAATATTGCCAATATGTAATTTATGGATTTTTGGGGATTGTTTTTATAGCGTGCCAGAATAGGGCGAATTTGTTTGATTGTTTCGTCCATTGTTCCATTTGCACGTGCGTACGCAAGCAAGAGTAATGTGAGTGTTATCAGCATGTTGTGTGGCTTTAAAACGCCCCGTGTGGGGCGTTTGGTTATACGAATAAATCTTTGACGAACTGGGCATGTTCGGTGATGAATTTGAAACGGAATTCTGGTTTCTTGCCCATCAGTTCTGAAACAATTGTTCGTGTTTTTTCGGTGTCTTCGGCACCGTCTTCGGTGCGTGGTGGCAAATCAACACGAATCAGTCGCCGTGTTTTTGGTGACATGGTTGTTTCTTTTAACTGGTTCGGCATCATTTCACCCAACCCTTTGAATCGAGAGATTTCAACACGTTTGTTTTTATATTTTGTGTTCTTTAATTCTTCTAATTCTTCGTCGGTGTCGACATAGATGGATTCTGTGCCATGTGTTAATTTATACAATGGTGGACATGATAAATACAGGTGCCCCCCATAAATTAATTGTGGCATAAATTGATAGAAGAATGCCATCAGCAGCGATGCAATGTGGCTGCCGTCGACGTCGGCATCGGTCATGATGATAATTTTTTCATAACGTAATTTTGATGCGTCCCAATCTTTGGCGGTGCCGGCACCGATGATATCAATCAGGTCGTTTAATTCTTTGTTTGCACCAAAGCGTTCGTCTGAATTGGAAATAACGTTCAAAACTTTACCACGCAGTGGCATAATTGCCTGGGTTGCACGATCACGGGCCTGTTTAGCGGTACCGCCCGCCGATTCCCCTTCGACGATGAATAATTCTGTGCCGTCAATGCCGTGTTTGGAACAATCGGCCAATTTGCCCGGCATACGATTGCGTTTTGTTGGGGTTTTGCGGGCCACGTCTTTGACGGCCTTGGTCTTGATACGGGCGTTGGCCAAATTAATAACGAATTCCAACAATGCGTTTGCGGTTTTTGGGTCAGATGCCAGGAACATTTCCCATGGGTCACGCAATGCGTTTTCGGTATAGCGTGCAACTTCGGGGTTTGATAACTTTTCCTTGGTCTGGCCCAGGAATTGTGGTGTTTTATAGAACACAGATACAATTGCAGCAACAGAATCAAATACATCTTCGCCGATAATGTTGGCGGCGGCTTTGTTGTTGACTTTTTCGCCGTATGCTTTAATCCCCTTGGTAATGGCGGATTTAAAGCCGGTTTCGTGTGTGCCGCCATCGATTGTGGCAATTGTATTACAGTATGATGAAAAGAATCCGTCGTCAGATGCGGCACCGTTTTCATCGGTCAAAAATGTTAATGCCCATTCCACACGTCCACAATCGTCCGGGAAATCAACAGAACCGCTGAATATACGTGGCAAGATGCGTGGTTTAGAATCTGTCTTTTCGGCCAGGAAATCCGCCACACCATTTGGATACAGGAATGTTGTTTCCGCAGGGATTCCCATATCTTCGGTTAATAATGCAGGGTTGCAATGCCATTCTATTTTTACACCACGGGACAGGAATGCCTTGGCCCGGGCCATGCGATAGATTTTTATTGGTTTGAATACTGCATTTTCACCAAAAATCTGGTCGTCAATTGTAAAACGGATTTTGGTGCCGTGTTTGTTTGTAGGCTCGCCACGTTGCATTGGTGATGTGGTGATGCCACGGGAAAATGTTTGGTGCCAATTATAGCCGTCACGGGCAATATCAACAATCATTTCAGATGATAATGCGTTCACAACCGCAGAACCAACCCCGTGCAGACCACCACTGGTCTTATATACATTATTATTAAATTTACCGCCGGAATGCAGTGTGGTTAAAATAACCTCTAATGCGGACTTGCCAGGATATTTTGGGTGTTCGTCAACCGGGATACCACGTCCATCGTCGGTAATTTCAATTGTTTTAGAATCTATTAAATTTACTGTAATTTTTTTCGCAAAGCCGGCAACCGCTTCGTCAATGGAATTGTCCATGATTTCAATGGGCAGGTGGTGCCATGCTTTTTCATCTGTGCCCCCAATGTACATGCCGGGACGCAGGCGAACAGGTTCCAAACCTTCTAGAACCTGGATGTCTGATGCATCGTATGTATTTGTCTTTTTCTCTGTCATGATGCCTTTATTATTAGAACATTTTTCAAATTTTCGCAAGTCCAAAGAATTTAAACTTGTTTTGTTATCGGGGCTTGATTTTTTATAATAGTGGTCTATATATTTGATAACGAAATTTATGGATACTGGATATGAATAAAAATCCCTATGAAGTTTTGGGCGTGGCCCGTGATGCGTCTGATGCAGATATTAAAAAGGCTTATCATAAGTTGGTGATGAAATATCATCCGGATAGAAACCCAGATAGCAAAGACGCAGAAGAAAAGTTCAAAGAAGTAAATAATGCGTTCGATATACTGAAAGATCCGCAAAAACGTGCGGCATATGATCGCTTTGGCGATGCTGCGTTTGCCGGTGGTAATGCATCGGGGGCAGGCTTTGGCGGTAATCCATTTGGTAATGGTGCGTTCCATTTTAATATGGGTGGGGGCGCCGGTATGGAAGATATTCTGCGCGAGGCCATGCGTGGTTTCGGCTTTGGTGATTTTGGTGGCGGGCCATCACGGGCATCTGCACAGCGGGCAGGGCGTGATTTATTGGACGAAGTAGTTATTGATTTAAAGGATGCGTTCTTTGGTAAAACGCATACTGTTAAATTTTCCAGTAATGTAGAATATGAAAAGTGTCATGGTTTTGGTACCGCCGATGGTAAAGAGGCACCAATCTGTAAAAACTGTGGCGGGTCGGGTGTTGTTCATACACGTCAGGGATTCTTTGCAATGGAATCGCCATGTCCGGAATGTAATGGTCTGGGGCACAAGATTGATAAAAAATGTTCCCAATGTGATGGTACGGGCGCAACGCATAAGCACAGAACATTGGAAGTGAAAATTCCAGCCGGTATCGAAGATGGCGCCCGTTTAAGATTAGCAGGCCAGGGCGAGGCCGGTTCTAATGGGGCACCCGCCGGTGATTTCTATTTGGATATTCGGGTGCGTCCAGACAAAGTGTTTACCCGCCAGGGCAATGATTTGATTATGCGGGTCAATGTGCCATTTGCAACGTTGGCGTTGGGTGGTGAAATTGAAATCAAAACAATTGATGACAAGGAATTGTCGGTCAAGGTTCCGGCGGGGACCCAGGTTGGTGAAAAATTGCGTGTGCGTGGGCACGGGATGCCAAATCCACGTCGCAGTGGGACGTTCGGTGATTTGTACATTGATGTAGCAATTGAAATACCGACCAAGTTGACGGATAAACAAAAAAAGTTGCTGAATGAATTTTCAGGTGTAAAATCAGATAAGAAAAGTTGGTTTTAGAAGAAAATAAAAGGTAATGAAAAATGGAAAACAAAGAAAATAAAAGATGGTTGGCCAATTTGGATAAAGATGCAGTTGTGTTTGCGATTGTTGTAATTGGACTGGGCGGATTGGCAATCTTGGGGAATGCCCAAGGGATAGTTGAAAAAATGCAGGTAAAAGAACCGGCCAAAAAAGTTAACGTTGTTGACATGATAACAAAAAAAGATACGGTTGATGTTCAACAGAAAAATGTTATGGATTTATTCCGTATCTGGCAAAGATAAAAAAGAAAAGTATCTGTCCCGATGGGGCAGGTATTTTTTTACCTTGTTTAATTGACAAATAATATTATTTGTGATAGTTTTTGTAAAAAAGAGGTTAAGCCTATGAAAAAGATTTTACATAAAATACCGGCCGTTGGGTTGGTTTTGGTGTGTGCGCTGGGGGCGGCTAAGAATGCACCGGCGACAGAAAAGATGAATACAACAAATGATACCAATGATACGGTCTTGGTGGTTGATTACAAATTGCCAGATTCACGTTCAGCCGGTGAAATTACATTTGTTGGTAAAGATGGTGCGTTTGTAAAAACAGACAATGTTGTTTTTATGGACAGTGTTAAATTGCCTATCCGTGGTGATATGTTGGTGTTGAAGCAAGTGCCAAGCACTGCTTTCTATGTGATAAGAAATTTGGGTCAGCAAAAGCAGAAATAAAAAAAAACCGCCGGTTGGCGGTTCTTTTATTTGTTGGTATTATTTCAATTTCTTTAAATGCCCCAGGAATGTGCGTGTGTACTGGGTTGCAGACCACAAAGATGCAACCAATGCCAACCACAGGCCTGCCATACCGACGTATGCCAATGTATAGAATGCATAGATGGCAAATACTTCGATACTTGGAATCAATACCAGGCGTGGCATGCCCAATGCCAGCAGCAATGCGCATGTTGCAACCATTTGCAATGTGGTTTTAATTTTGCCCATTGAAAAGCGTGCCTTGGGTACAGGCATTTCGATTTTCTGGGTGCCCAAAAATTCACGCAGGCCAGAAATGTATAATTCACGTGCAATCATGATGATGATTGGAACAACAATTACCCAGCCTGGTAATGTTGGGATAAACATTGGGAAGATGAATGTCAGGATTACAGACAGTGTAATCAATGTGTTGGCAACCAATAATTTGTCGCCGATGTGATCCATTACGCCACCTAATTTTGTGCAAACGTCGTATTTGCGTGCCAGGTATCCATCGAACCAGTCTGAGATAGATGCCAATGCGTACAATACGAATGATACCCAATACCAGCCCAACAATAATGTGGGAATGATGGCGAATGCGGCTGCAATACGGAATGCAGACAAAAAGTTCACAAAAAATTTCATATGTTTACTCCTTTCTTATATAAAATGTATATGAACGATGGTTGTATTATAACACTTCTGAATGAAAATGGGCATATATTTTTTTTGCGGCCGCCATTCCCAATCCGGGGGTGTGGGTTAGGGCGGTCAGGTCAGCATCCATAATCGCACGGACAGACCCAAAGTGGTTTAATAATGCACGTTTACGTGTGGGACCAATGCCGTCGATTTCGTCCAGAACGGATGCGGTTAATTGTTTTGCACGTACACTGCGATGGTATGTGATTACAAAACGGTGTGCTTCGTCACGGACGGCACGCAACATCAAGAACAGCGGACTGTCATGGGGCAGGTCAAAATATTCGGTGCCATCGGGCAATATAAAATGTTCGTCACCGTCACGGACGATACCCTTGGTCACGCCAAAGACAGGAATGCCATTGGCGGCACGGTTGGCAATGTTCCATTGGGCCATCCCGCCGTCCACGATAATTAAATCCAGTTTTGGTCCACGGGCAACTGCACGGTGGACGAATTCAGACATCATTGCAATGTCATTGCCGGCACGTGATTTGTCCACCAATTTGAAATGGCGGTATCCAGATTTTTCAAAGCCGTTGTGACCAAATGTTATCATGGCACCGACGGGCTGTTTCCCGAACAGGTGTGAATTATCAAATACCCCCGCCATGTTGATTTTTATACCCAGCCATTTTTCCAATTCTGTGACGTTTTTGTCCCAATCTAGATTCGGTGTATACGGTGATTTCCGGCGTATACCACGATTTGATGTGTGTGTTAATGCAGCAATTTTGTCACGTACAATCGCAGCGTTTTCAAAATCCATTTTTTCGGAAAATGATTGCATTTGTCTGGATAAATCTGCGACCAGTGGTTCACTGTTGCCGGTTAGAATTTTTCGTGCTGTACGCACGTTTTCTGCGTATTTTTGTTTGTCGGGATTGCAGCATGGTGCACTGCAACGGCCGATTTGATGTAATAAACATGGGCGACTGCGGTTACGCATATATGTGTCGGTGCAGGTGCGTAATTGGCAGACACGTTGAATTGTTTTTATTGTTTCGTTTAATGCAGAAACAGATGGGTATGGGCCATATACGTCACGGCGTTGTGATATCTTGCCACGGAATTTTAGCAGGCGTGGAAAGTCACCCGATGTCAGTGCCAGCATTGGGTACATTTTCCCATCGGTTAACATGATGTTGTATTTAGGTTTTTGGGTTTTTATTAATTCTTGTTCCCGGATAAGTGCATCTGATTCAGTAGGTGTGTTTTCCCATTCAACACGTGTGACCAGTGAACGCATAACCTGTTTGTGTAATTCCAGTTTGGAAACATCAATATACTGGTGCAGGCGATTGTATAAATCCTTGGCTTTGCCAACATAAAGCAGGTTTGCATCGGCGTCGTACATTTTATAGACACCGGGGGCGTGTGGGGCGGATTCTATCAAATCAGAAAATTGAATATTCATAATCTTTATGATATAATAAAAAAAACAAATAGCAAATGGGGGTTATTATTATGAGACAAGAATCCGGACGTTCAATGATTGAAATGTTGGGTGTGTTGGCCATTATGGGGGTTATTACCGTTGGTGCAATTGAAATGATTCAGTTGGCAATGAATACCCAAAAACGTAATACGGTTAACGAAGAAGTCTTGCAAATTGTGACCCAGGTGCGAAACCTGCACGGGGAATATGATGATTTTTCAAATATTAATGGATCGACTATTTTCAGTGCGATGGGGATGTCTAATAAAAATCCATATGGTGGTTTGTACGAGGTGTCGGTTGACCCAGCCAATGCACGTCAATTTATTGTTTCAATTACAGGGTTGAAAAAATCAGATTGTGAAACATTCTTGACCAAGGCGTGGTCTGATTCGGTTGGATATCAAATGTCAGATGGCAAAAGCAGTGGTGCAACAGGGACATGTACAAATGCCAATGGGCGTAATACGGTTCAGATAATATACGGCGAATAATTTCGGCGTTATTTCAGGCCAAGGGTTTGTAGATGGCAGAAATAATTACAGTTTCATCAGTAGAAGAAGGAACACGATTGCTGCGATGGTTTGTGCGGCGGTATCCGTCTTTACCACAACGTGAATTTTATAAACTGTGTCGTGGTGGACAAATTAGATTAAATTCTAAACGTGTTCAGGGTAAAGAAATCTTGCGGGCCGGCGATGCAATTCGGGTGCCACCAACAATTGCTGGCTATATGCAGCCAACAGAAAAGAAATCTGAAAGTGGGGATAAATTTTCACTGGCAGATTTGGAAATGTTGCGTAAAGCAATTATTCATAATGACAATGATATCGTTGTGTTTAACAAGCCTGCGGGATTGGCGGTGCAGGGGGGAACAGGTATTAGAAAGTCTGTGGATAAAATGGCGGCGGCATTGTTCCCGTATGACAAGATTTCATTGGTGCATCGTTTGGATAAAGAAACCAGTGGGTTGTTGGTTGTGGCAAAAAATCAACGGGCGGCCCAGGTATTGGCAAATGCATTCCAGAACAAGACAGCACACAAAGAATATCTGGCACTGTTAAATGGTGCGGTAAAGCCGAATCGTGGTGTAATTGATAATTTTGTTATCAAAGGTCAGGTGTTTGATACACCAACCAGATTAAATGATGGTACGGGACCACGACCACAACGTGCAATTACAAATTATCAGGTTTTGTCCCAGGCGGGAAATGTATCATGGGTTCTGTTTTCGCCGAAAACCGGGCGTACACATCAATTACGTTTGCACAGTGCGTTTACATTAAATGCACCAATTGTTGGCGATGATTTATATGGCAGAACACGTAATGTAGATGATGCATTGCGTTCTATGTTGGCGACAAATAATTTGTTCTTGTTTGCGTATAAGATTACGTTCCAGCATCCAACAACGGGACGTATGATTACGTTGCGGGCAGAATTGCCAGAATTTATGGTGCCTGTGATAAAGTTCCTGGAATTTCAAGTGCCATAATGGATTAAGATAAATACATGGTTGTAAGAAAAAGATTATTTTTTCCAATTATGCGAATCGTTGGCCTGTTTATAGGCGTGATGGTTGTGGCGATTACATTCGCATTAAGCCAGATTGATTTAGAATCGTTGCGTGGAAATGTTGTATCGATGTTGCAGACTGCAACAGGTCAGCCGGTTCAGGTCGAAGGTGCGGTGTCATGGAAATTGTCTTTGCGACCAAAAATTGAATTGAATCAGGTTAGAATTGCAAATCCGGATTGGGCCAAGCATGATTATGCGTTCAGTGCAGAACGAATTGATGTGACGTTGAATCTGGTGTCGCTGTTCCGTGACAGACCAACCATTCAAAATATCAAGATTTATGATGCGACGCTGTGTGTGGAAAAAAACGTCGATGGTAAATATTCAATGTCTTTGTTTTCGCAATCGCCATCTAAGCCAAATAATGATGTTAATGCCCAACCGGAAAAGTATCCAATCAGGAATTATGGTCTGGGTGGGGTAGAAATTAAAAACCTGGTTGCACATATTCTGGATAATACATACGCATATGATGGTTTAAGTGTGCGATATATTCAGCGACGTGAATCGCGTGAGTATGCAGGCTGGATTAAATCAGATGCAGAACATGTGTTTCCATTTATTGTAAATTTTTCTGAATATAATGCGGAACGAAAAATCTATCCAATGCGAATCGCATTGTCAACCGGTGGAGATGCGTTGATTGCAAATGTTGCATTAGAAGGTACCAGCAAAGCACCAATAGATTTTATTATCAAGGGTGATATTCCAGATGCAGGTGCGTTTGGTGATTTATTTAATATTGATTTGAAAACACTGCCGGCGTTTTCTGTAAATATGGCGGGTGGTTTTGACCGGAATAAAATTACGTTGCGTAAATCATCGATTGCGGTGCGTGGTATAGATTTTACAATATCTGGTGATTATGATTGGGGCAAGGCGGTGCCGAATATAAATTTGAAACTGTCGGCGGGACGTGTCAGTCTGATGCAGTTATTCCCAAATGCCTATGGTAATGAATGGATTCGACCAAATCGTGAATTAAATGTGTTCAAAGATATTCCGCTGTATGGTGATATGCTGTATGGAATGAATGCAAATGTCGCAATTGATTTGGGTGCATTGTTGGTATATAAAGATTTGTCTGTAGATAATGTTAAATTGGATGTAACGTTGCGTGAAAATCATGGACGTATAAAATTAGATGCAGATATTGCCGATGGTGATGTTGAAATTGCTGCTGATATTTCTATGGACAAAGACGGACATATTTTCGCCGAGGTTGGCGGTATTGGTGAACGGATTTATGTTGGTGAAATTTTGAACCAGGTTCATGCGAATGATTTGCTGTCAGATTTGCCGATAAACTTTGAATTGTATGTTCGGGCCAATGGCAAGAATTTATCTGAATTTATGAACACGATAACGGGACCGGTTCAGTTGTATTCTGTGGCACCGGGGTATGCACATTCTGCATTGGTGTCATATATGTATGGTACAGACTTTTTAACATCGCTGCGGCACAGTATTGAAGATTTATTTAGTTCTGAAAGTGAACATAATCAAATCAAGGTTTCTTGTGCGGCATTGAATGTAAAACTGCGTGATGGACGTCTGGAGACAGAGCAGGGATTTGCCGTTGAAACGAATGCAATTAATATGCGTTTGGCGGGTAATCTGGATTTGGGTGGTGAAAGTATGCGGTTGGCATTGACAACCGTTCCGGTGCGTGGGATAAAGTTGTCTTTGACAGGTAAAGTGGTAAATTCAATCGAGCTGTCGGGCAGTTTGGCAGAGCCATCCATTTCAATCAGTGGTGCCGCAGTAGCCAGCAAGGTTGCGTCTGCGACGGGGATTGGGTTGTTGCTGGCACCGTTTACAGGTGGTATTGGTTTGGTTGCGGGGGCCGGCGTTGGATGGCTGGCAGGTGATTTGCTGGAAAATTGGTTGGCAGATGTTCATCCATGTGAAACTGCAATGAAACGTGGGGCACCGGCAATGCGTGATGATCCAGAATGGATGGATGCACCAATGGCAGAATTAGTTAGTGGAATTTTAAACAATACAAATCAGGAGAAGTAAAATGTTTAATTGGATTGGCTTGATTCAGGTTGTGATTATTGTAGCGATGCTGTGGTTGTTTTATCGCAGTTTTATTAAAAATACGCAATCAGAAAAATTGGTGCGTGGTTTGTTGGGGCTGGCCGGGCTGTGGGCATCCAGTTTTGTGTTAAGTTGGGTCCATCTGGATTTGCTGGCGGCGTTTTTGCATTGGACGGCATTGTTCCTGTCGTTAAGTTTGATTGTTGTGTTTCAACCGGAATTGCGTAAATTTATGGCATTGATGGGAAATATTCAGGGATGGCGGCGTGTATTCAGGGCAGGTGTCGTGCAATCCAAGGATACTGCTGCGCTGGATGCGATTGTGTCTGCGGTGGAATATATGTCGGGCAAAAAGACAGGTGCATTGATTGTGTTTCCGTCTTCATTAGATGAAAGTGCCATTGACAAGAAAGGTGTTGCAATTGATGCACGTATTACCAGTGAATTGCTGTTAACAATATTCTTTAATAAAACGCCGCTGCATGATGGTGCGGTGATTATTGAAAACAATCGTGTTGCGTATGCAGGGGCTATTTTGCCATTGTCGCAAAATAACCTGAATTGGAAGTATGGAACACGGCATCGTGCGGCATTGGGCATGAGTGAAGTTTCACGTGCAACAGTTTTGGTCGTGTCAGAAGAAAGTGGTGATATTTCGATTGCGGAAAAAGGAAAGTTCACCAAGTATGATGATGCGAAAAAATTGCGTGCTAAATTAGAAAAGGTACTGAATAAATAGTTTCCAAATATATTTTTTGTGTATTTTGCACCCCATTTGGGTGGGGTGTTTTTACGCTTGCCCCGAATCGGCATTTTTTGGTAA
The DNA here is from genome assembly GCA_017502865.1 of Alphaproteobacteria bacterium. Classification (GTDB taxonomy): domain Bacteria; phylum Pseudomonadota; class Alphaproteobacteria; order Rs-D84; family Rs-D84; genus Enterousia. The sequence goes on from JAFVUD010000006.1 coordinate 250,571, forward strand.
AATCAAATAAAAGAGTGTGTAGGAACACAAAAAATATTAGGAGCGTGTTATGGAATTTTCAGTATTCCGTCAGGTATTGATACGCGCACTGGGCCACATGCAATCGATTGTGGAAAAACGTGCGACGTTACCAATTCTGATGAATGTTAAATTAGAAGTTGCAGACGATTTGATTATGTCTGCGACCAATGTTGACCTGGAATTGGTCGAACATGTGGCGGCCGATATCACACTGGGGGGCAAGATTACTGTGCCGGTCCAGATGCTGTATGATATCGTGCGTAAATTGCCAGATGATGCAGAAATTAACTTTAAACAATCTGGGGACCAGTTGGTCGTTTCCAGCGGTCGTGCGGTTTTCCGTTTGCCAACATTGCCGGCAGAAAACTTCCCTGCGATGGCGGGCAGCAATTTGACCACTAAATTCCAGATGACAACTGGGGATTTGGCACATTTAATCAGCCAGACTAAGTTTGCAATCCCAACAGATGATGTTCGTTATCATTTGGGCGGGATTTATTTCCATATTTCTGATGACAGTGGTGAAAAACGTTTGACAGCGGTTGCAACAGATGCCCAGCGTATGGCGTTGTGTGCAATGGCTGCCCCAGCAGGCAGTGCAGAAATGCCGGCTGTTATTTTGCCACGTCGTGTTATCGGCGAATTGTCCAAGTTGCTGGAAGATGCGACCGTTGATGATGTGACCGTTGAATTGTCAGATACCAAGGCCCGCTTTACAGTTGGGGCGGCAACATTGACCAGCAAATTGGTTGATGCCCAGTATCCAAATTATCGTGTGGTTATTCCAAAGGGTAATGACAAGATTGCAATTCTGGACAGAAAGTCTTTTGTTAATGCAGTTGACTTGGTTTCTGTGGCCAGTGTTGATAAAACAAAATCTGTTCAGTTGACATTCAGCATGAACAAATTGGTTGTTAATGCGTCCAGTCCAGATGCCGGTACTGCGACCCAGGAATTGGATATCGAATACAATGGTGATGCATCGTTCACAGTGACATTTAATGTGAAATTCTTGCTGGACGTTGCAGGCCAGGTCGAAGGTGATAAATTCCAGATGGAAATGCAGGATCCTTTGTCGCCAACGATTATCAAATCGACAGAAAAAGATACAGATGCGTTGTTTATCTTGATGCCGATGAGAATGTAATTCGTATTTATTCGAATGGTTTATATTCCGCCCCAATTGGGGCGGTTTTTTGTCTGGGAACGATTCGTTTTTTATGGTATAATCTGTTTGTCACAGGGTGTTCCTGTGATGGGGTGTCAGAACCCGTTACCAGTGTCTGGATCAATGTAAGTGATGCGGACAAAAAACTCCTGATTCTATCTGGGTCAGGAGGGTTTGTGGAATATTTGAATACACAACACAATTCTGGTAATTGTTCTGAACCTCCTGGCCACCAAGAAAAATGGTGGTTTTTCTTTTGGAAAAGGAAAACAGATGTTTCGGAAATTTTTTGCAGTTTTGTGCATGTTGTTTGGGTTTACGGCGGCATATGCGGGCCCGGTGGCCAATATTGAATGGGTGCACGGTGCAATAAATAATATTTGGGGTGTGGAAATTCCATATCATGCAGATTTGAAAAATCCGCGGTATGTATCAAATATGGAATATTTATTGACGGCGGTTGATCGGGCGAATTATGTTATAAATGGATTTGAATCAACACAATATCGCAAAGATTCAAAGTATGCGACAAAGTTTGCCGCGGATATTGAAACGGCGGATGCGGCAATTAATAACCTGATTCGTGAAGAGGTTCTGGTTTTTCGAACACTGCGAACAACAACTAATTTTTCGATACAAATTGCAGCCAAGGGTAATTTTACAATCGATTGGGGCGATGGAAATGTTCAGGAAATCAATCAAACAACTGTAAACCAGACAACGTATTCACATACATATGACAAGGCGGGCGTTTATTATATTAGACCACGTGGCACAGCAACAGAATATAATGGTAATGGATTTGTTCCATCGATTAAAATTGGGACACCAACTGCATTGGCAACAATAAATGGATCGTTGGGTTCCGTGTTCCCGACATTGGCCAATGGCAGTCAACCAAGTTTTTATGGTACTTTTTCGGGCTGTTCAAATCTGCGTGGCAAGATTCCAACGGATTTATTTGATGGCGTTCGTGGTCAGGCAGATAAGAGTTATATGTTTGCATTGTTGTTTGATGGGTGTTCTAAATTAGAGGGACCGATTCCAGAAAACTTGTTCGCCAGTGTGACAGGAAATCCAGTGCAGGGAATGTTTGAGGCAACATTTAGGAATTGTTCGTCGTTAAAGGGTTCGATTCCAGAAAAGATATTTCATAGTATTGAAGGTGATATGACAAATTATCTGTTCAACATGACGTTTTTAAACTGCAGCAGTTTGACAGGTTCAATTCCGGGGGATTTGTTTAAAACTATTACGGGACAGCCAGGTATTGCGGGATTTTATAAGTTGTTTAGAAATACTGGGTTGACCGGTTCTATTCCGGGCACTTTGTTTCAAAATTTGAATGGTGAATCCCAGGAATCTTCATTTGCAGAAACATTTGCAAGTACAAAGCTGTCGGGAAGAATTCCAGAAAACCTGTTCAAGGGGGTAACGGGACGGCCAGGGCCAGGGGCATTCTGGGCAACATTTGGCGGTTCCAGAAGTCTAGGTAGCCCACTGCCAGAAAATTTGTTTGCCAGTATGAGTGGTGCACCACGTGCAAACAGTTTTAGAGAGACGTTTAATAGAACAGGAACGTGCAGTAATTTGCCGGCAGGATTGTTTGCGACCATTCAGGGTGAACCTGCAGATGCTGTTTTTTATGAAACATTTGTTGATTGTCAGGTAAATAAAATTCCGGCAGGGCTGTTTGATGGAATCCAAGGGCCACCGGCACCATATATGTTTTATCGAACATTCCATTGGAATAGTTTGGGATCAATTCCGGCTGGATTGTTTGCAGGTATTTCTGGGGCACCGGCACCATATATGTTTTATGGCACATTTGATTCTACGAGGGGGAGTGGGACAATAGGTGCACCATTGTTTGGTGATATTCGTGGTGCGGCTGCAACGAATATGTTTTATGCCACATTTAATAAGTCAGGTGGTGCTTTGACCGGGCCATCTGCCCAGATGCAGATCGTGAATGAAGACGGTTCGACAGAAAATCGTTTTATCTATGAATTCTGGGATATGACATCAAATCAGGCAACGTATAATTCACGTGCCAGCGGAATGGACGATTATGCATGTATCCCGACAACGTGGGGTGGTGGTGGTACCAAAAAATGGCCGGCATGTTTGGCAAATTGGCCGTTTTCGATGAAAACGACAAATCTGGCGGCGGGTGATGAATTTGAAATGCTGTTTAATTTTGGGGGCACAGCGTATGTTGATTGGGGGGATGGAACGTACAATACATATTCTGTGAACAGTGGATTGGGTGATGTTGTGGCATCACATACATATGAAACAGCAGGTGAATATACCATTAAATTAGCAGCAAAGCCGACAATGTATTATGATGGTACAGGGGCGACAACATTTTATGTGGCGTCAACGGATTTGATTGCCAGTCTGGATGGCAGTTTAGGTGCCGTGTTCCCAACGTTGGCAGATGGGTCGAATCCTGTGTTCTTAGAAACATTTGCAGGAACAATAAATTTGACGACGGTTCCAGAAACGTTGTTTAGTGGTATCACTGGCACGGCAAAGCCATATATGTTCTATGGTACATTTATGGATTCAGGGTTGACGGAAATTCCAACGTATTTATTTGCGGGTATAACAACGCCGGCAGAATCTATGTTTGAATCTACATTTGATAATTGTACGGCACTGGAAACAATTCCAGAAAATCTGTTCTTGGATTTGCAATTAGGGCAGACGCCGCCAACAAATATGTTTAAGTACATGTTTGCGGGATGTTCAGGGCTGCATGGCGAATCAGCAAAGATAAATGGAATGTATTTGTATGATGAATATGCAAATACAACGGGTGTATTCGAAGGGATGTATTTGGATTGCGCTGGATTGACAGACTATGCAAATATCCCAATGTCGTGGAAGTCACAAGCAGAATAAGCAAATCGCCCCGCACGGGGCGGTTTTTATTTTTTGTATGTGGAACAAAATCAAAGGAAAAATTGCAAATCTGGATTTTTATGATATATTCTGTCCAACATCAAAAGAGGTTATTTATGACATTAGAAAAATTGGCACCAGGTAAGTTGCCACCAAAAAAAATGAATGCGATTATCGAAATTCCTGAAAATGGACATGTGAAATATGAAATTGATAAAGAAACGGGTTTGTTAAAGGTGGACAGAATTCTGCATGCACCAATGGCATATCCTGCGAACTATGGTTATTTCCCGGGAACACTGGGGGACGATGGTGACCCGTTGGATTGTGTGGTTGTTTGTAATGCACCGCTGCGTCCAGGGGTGCTGATTGAAGTGCGACCAATTGGTGCGTTATTGATGGAAGACCAGGCCGGTGGTGATGAAAAGATTATCTGTGTGCCACGTGATAAAATTGACCCATACTATGAAAAAACAGAATTTGTTGAACAGTTGCCAGAAATTTTGCGGTCTAAAATCGAATATTTCTTTTTGCATTATAAAGATTTACAGCCAAATTCATGGTCTAAAATTCTGGGGTGGGCCGACCGGGCAACTGCGGATAAGTTGATTATGGACAGTATTGACAGATACTGGGCACGTAAACGTGAATTGCAATAAATCATAAAAACAAACAGGGGTACCACATGAACGCAACAAAGGTAAAAACAAAACGTGAAAATATGTTAAGAACCATTGCTGCACATGTGGTGTCTTGGTTTGTGCCACGTGCCAATCGACGCCAGGTTCGTGTTAATATTTTGTTTGGGGTACGGCGTATTAAACGTGCGTTAAAGGCAGAGCCAGGACGTACATTTCCACATAATTTGGCAATTGTGGCAATTGCACGTAACGAAGGACGCTATTTCCAGGAATGGATTGAATATCACAGGATAATGGGTGTTGAAAAATTCTTGGTTTATGATAACGAATCGACAGATAATACATTCGATGTGTTAAAACCGTATATTGATTCGGGTGTGGTGGAATATTTTTATGTGCGTGGTGATAAACTGCAAAAGGCTGCATATGATCATGCACTGGGCTATGGCAAGGATAAATTTCGTTGGTTGGCGTTTATTGATTTGGATGAATTTATTGTGCCATTGAAACATGAATCGATTCCAGATTTCTTGTCTGGTTTTTCGGCAGATGTTGCACAGATTTTTATGAAATGGAAACTGTACGGCAGTTCTGGACACGTTCAACGGCCAGATGGTTTGGTAATTGAAAACTATAAATACGCCAAGGCAGATAATTCAGCGGAAGCAAACAAAGTTATCGTAAACCCACGTTTGGCATTGAAATGTTATTCGCCACATGTGTTCCATGTGGTTGGGCGGTCTGTGGATGAATTGGGAAATACGGTGCGGGCCAGTAATGTGTTGCCAGTGACCCAGAATGTAATTCGTGTGAATCATTATCGCTGTAAATCGTGGCAGGATTCACAAGAAAAGCACAACAAAGGTGATGCTTTCTTTGGCAAAAACTATGTGCGATATACACGGGCTGATTTCGACAGGTTTGATACAAATGAAGTTGTTGATAACACAATGGATAAATTTGTGAAATCTGTTAAACAGGCGTGTAAATAATAACTTGCGTTATTGAAATAGATTTTTATAATCGTAAAGAAATTTAAAGAGGTATAAATATGGCATCATATATTGCAAATGATATGCGTGTGGGTTGGGTAATTGCACACAATGGTAAACGTTATTCTGTGACATCTATTACCAAGGTTAAGCCTGGTAAGGGTGGTGCGTTTGTTCAGGCAGACCTGCGTGATATCGATTCGGGTAACAAGGGTGGTGATCGCTGGCGTGCAGAAGACAAAGTTGAAAAGTTGATGGTTGAAGATTTTGAATGTCAGTATCTGTATTCAGATGCAGAAAGTGCATTCTTTATGAATCTGTCAGACTATGAACAGTTCACAATGCCAATTGATTCATTGGGCGAAATGACAAAATTCTTGGTTCCAGAAATGTCTGTTAAGGCAAACTTTGTCGAAGGTCAGCCTGTATCCATTTCTTTGCCAAAGACAGTTATTGCAACCGTTGAAGAAACAGAACCTGCATTAAAAGGTCAAACTGTTTCATCCAGTGGTGGTAAGCCAGCCATCTTGGACAATGGTGTTCGTGTTCAGGTTCCTTTGTTCATTGAACAGGGTGAAAAGATTGTTGTAAATACGGAAACCCTGGAATATGTTGAACGTGCAAAATAAATTATAATAATTCATCTAAAAGCAAATCGGGCATCTCATGTAGCGTCTGTACACTACGATGCCCGATTTGTTTTTATCTAAATCATTCTAATTTGTTTTATTTATTTGCCGATAATAATTCATCTAAAAGCGGTGCCGGCAATTCATGTAGCGTTTGTACACTACATTGCCGGCACTACTTTTATCTAAATCATTCTAATTTATTTTATTTTCACTGCCCATGATGTTGCGGATTTCGTCGATGCATGTTTGGGTCATTAATCGCTGGGCCGCCCCCAGGTATTCACGTGGGTTAAAGTTTTCTGGTTTTTCGTTTAGTGATTGGCGTATGGCGGCGGTGGTGGCCAGTCTTAAATCACTGTCTACATTGATTTTGCAGATGTTCATTTTTGTGGCATGGCGCAGTTGTTCGGTTGATATGCCACGGGCATTTTTCATTTGGCCACCGTTTTCGTTTATAATTTTTATTAAGTGTTCGGGGATACTGGATGCACCATGTAATACCAATGGAAAGTTTGGCATGCGTTTTGCAACGTCGGCCAAGATGTCAAAACGCAGTTCTTCGGTGTCGTTTTTGCGTTTGTATGCACCGTGACTGGTGCCGATGGCGATTGCCAATGAATCAATGTTTGTTGCAGATACAAATTTTTCAACATCATCTGGGTTGGTGTAACTGGAATCTGTGCCGAATGTGTTTTCATCTTCGATGCCGGCCAGGGTTCCCAGTTCTGCTTCGACAGAAACATTGAATTTGTGTGCGTGGTTGGCGACCTGTTTAGAAATTTCGATGTTTTCTGCAAATGGTAATTTGCTGGCATCAATCATGACAGATGAAAACCCCAGTTCTATTGCGTGGGTACACGCATCAAAAGATGAACCGTGATCCAGGTGTAGTGCAATTTTTTCATCTGGTTTTATGTTGGCACCACGTATCATGCCCATCAGCATGTCGGCCCCCATATATTTTAATGCAGATTCAGACACGGCCAGAATAACGGGGCTGTGCGTTTCGCGGGCGGCGGACATTATTGCGTTCAGGGTTTCCGTATTGTAAAAATTAAACGCAGGTACCGCATAGTTGCGGGCAATTGCATCTGTGAATATGTCGTGGGTGTTTATTAATCCAAAATCTGAGTATTTCATATTAAATCCTTTTGCTGTGATTATATCATAAAATGTGGATTTTGTGGGATTTTTTGTGTTAGTGGGGCTTGACAATGGGTTGATTTGTGCAACAATAAAAGCAAAGTCGGGGGCTGGACAGAGATTGAACCACAGGCAAGGGGCAAATAATGAAAAAAGTTTTGGTTTCTGTTTTGGCGTTGGTTGCATTGGCCGGGTGCAGTGCATACTATGATTATTACAAGGGCGGCGTTCGTTATACCCAGGATGGCGAAGATTGCATTTTCTATTCTGCGGAACGTGGCCGTCATTTCAGCGGTGATATTCGTTCGTTGGATATGGATAAAAAAATCGTTTATCGTAATACACGCTGCCGTGATTTGTATCTGGATGATAATGCAGGCCAAGCGGCACGTTATAACCGTGTTATTATTGCACCGGCTGCAAAGAAATCATGTGGCTGTGCAAAATCGTGCAAGTATGTAAAAGTGAACTAAAGACACAGACCCGCCGATGGCGGGTTTTTTTGTTAGTTATTTGTTTGAAATGCGTTTGCTTTTGTGATAAAATATTCATAACAGGAAAAGGGGTTTTACATGAAAAAACAGTTTTTGAAAATCGCATTTGCAGCGATCAGTTCGCTGGTTGTTGTGTCGGGGGCAATGGCTGCATCGGGCCAGGGCACAATTGCAAGTAATGCAGATATGTGTGTATTTATCAAAGAATTCCAGGGTATTTTCAAAATGTTGCGTACGCTGGCATTCTTGGGGGCTGGGTTCACGATTGCTGGTTGGGCATGGGGCTGGATTTCCAAGCCAGATGAAATCAAGGTTGAAGATTTGGTAAAGAAAAAAGGTTTGCCAATGTTGATTGGATTTATCCTGTTGTTCGGTATTGGTACAGTATTGCAACTGTTAAGTACAGCAGGTGGTTTGAAAACATTGGGTATTGATTGTCCTGCAATCTTTACAGGTTGGTAAACCGTTGTTTGAATTTGAAAGATGCGTCCAGAAATGGGCGCATCTTTTTTTATCGGTTGTTTATGTTGACTGGGGCGTATTGTCTTGTAAAATCGCGTACTAATTTTTTATATTCGGTTTCAATAACGTTAATTGGTTTTTTGTAAAAGTCTTGTTCAGGGGTAATGTGATAATCGGCATGCATTTTGCGACGTGCTGTCAGTAATTCGTTTTGGAATATCAAAGAGAATGAATGAAAATCTTGGGTGTGGGCAAATCTGAATTTGGTTAATGCACTGTCGATTGCGTGACGGCGTGCATGCATTGATATTGCACCCATGTTGTCGGCCAATGCACGATTGGCAGGCATTTGATAAGTGTTGCGAATGTAATCTGTTTCTGTGCCGCCAAAGAATGTTTTGTGGCTTTCGTGGTGGAATAATGCAATGTTTGCGTCCAGACGTTTTAACAGGCCGGCCAGTTGGCGTTCAGATGCACGCAGGCGTTCACGTTGATATATGCGTGCAAAACTGTATGATGTGTCGTAAATGTCTTTGAATTTGGCGTTTGGCATCAAGAAATACGTGCGTGTGAAAATCAACTGCGGGATATCACGGAACATGCAAAAACACGTATAACGACTTAATTTGATGTCGTTGCCTGTTTTGGTGATTTTTGAAAATGGCGGATGTGGACTGTATATCGTGTATTTGCGTGATGTAAAAGTGGTGTGCTGTTTCAAGAATTCGTATGGCGTAATATTCTTGGCAGGGGTGCTGTCGAATTTGCGATAAACATGGTCGTGTGGTTGTTCGATATCAAATGTTGGACAACGGAATAGGTTATACAAATCAGAATAATACCAATATTCGGCATCGTTTTGAATTGGGTTGAACAATGTTTGTTCTTCGTAGACCCGGTGGCGTGATTCGCATAATGAATTAAAGATGATTTCTTTGCTGGGGTACGCCATGATAAATCCATTTGGTTATTTGTTTTCTTCTATATTCGCCAGTGAGAATAATACAGATGAAATCAGTGATTGATAGGGGACGTGTTGGGCCTCGGCCAGTTCTTTGATTTTGTCCAGAACAGGGCGTGGAATACGCATGTTTATGACACAGTCTGATTTGTTAAACGCCTTGTATGCGGCGTATTCTTTCAGCAATGTTTCAATATTCATAACGAATAATTGTTGCATTACGTTTGGCATGTGCAAGCTCCTATACATGGTACAATACTGCTGTACTTACAATGAACTATACCATTGTAAATACAATTGTCAATACAAATATATTTACGTCTGTAATCACGATTGTAATGGCGGTTATGTGGTCGTGTGTATTGTGGTGGTTTTTAGGGACTTTTTATCAATTGGGAACAGAATTAGATTTGATTTTTGTGTTTAATCATATAAAATTGGCGTATATATAAAGGGAAAGGATTAGAAATATGCTGAAAAAAATTATGGCCATGTGCATTTTGTGTGTAATGGCGGTCTTGCCCGTGCATGCAGAATTAAAGGTTGATATTGTTGCAGGTGGGATTAATCCAACGTCTATTGCGGTGCTGAAATTTGAAACGGTTGGTAATGTTGTGCCGGCAGATGCAGCAATGATACGTGATGTGGTCGAAGCGGATCTGAAACGTACAGGATTGTTCCGGATTGTGGACAGAAATGCATTGCCTGAATATGTGCCAATGGGAAAAATGCCAAACTTTAAGTTGTGGCAGGCTATTAAAACCCAGGTTTTGGTCCAGGCTAAATTATCCGCCCAGTCTGGAAATAAATATAAATTGGAATTCTTTGTTTGGGATGTCGATGGCAAAGAACAGATAGAGGCACAATCGTTGGTGTCCAGCCGTAAATCTGCACGTCGTTTGGCACATATTATGGCGGATGCGATTTATGAACGTTTGACCGGTGAATTGGGCTATTTTGATACACAGATTGTCTTTATCGCAGAAACAGGTCCAATCCACAATCGTACAAAACGTATGGCAATTATGGACCAGGACGGATATGGTATGCGGTATTTGTCCGATGAAAAAACCTTTGTTATGTCGCCACATTTTTCACCAAATATGCAGACGATTGTATTCTTGTCATACTATAACGACGACCCCAGTGTTTGGACATTGGATTTAGATACAGGCGAGCAGCAACGCTTGGGGAACTTTGGCGGAATGAATTTTGCACCACGTTTTTCGCCCGATGGAACACGTGTTGCGTTGTCTTTGGTGAAAAATGGTATTACACATTTGTATGAATATGATATTGAAAACAAAAAACTGCGTCAGTTGACGTTTGGTAATTCGTTGAATACCAGTCCGTCTTATTCACCAGATGGTAAAAAATTGGCATTCAATTCCGACCGTTCTGGCAGCCAGCAGATTCATGTTCTGGATTTAGAAACAGGTGAAGAAAAACGTTTGACGTATGGGGCGGGGCGTTATGCAACCCCGGCATGGTCGCCAGATGGTCAATTTATTGCATTTACTAAAATGGCAGACGATACATTCTATGTTGGTATTATGAATCCACGTGGTAAAAATGAAAAGATTTTGGCGGGTGGCTGGTTTATGGAGGCACCATCGTGGGCACCAGGATCACGTCGTGTGGTTTATTACGAAACAGAAAAAGCATTGGATAATATTGAACGTATCAGTCATATTCGCAGTGTTGATATTACAGGGCAAAACATATATGAAATTGAATTGCCAGATGGCGTTAATGGGTTGGAAGCGACCTGGTCGCCAAGATTACCGTAAAAGATGCCCGAATGGGCATTTTTTACAATTGTGGGAATTGGGCATATGAAGAAAATAATTTGTGCGTTGTGCGGAATTTTTATGACGGGTTCTGTCTATGCAGTACCGGCGGTGGTCGATTATATTTTTGATGGTGATACTTTTTCGGCCCAGGTATTTTTAGAGCCGACCGTTAAAATCACTGTGCGGGTTCGTTTAATCAATATTGATACCCCAGAAATCAAGGGTGCGTGTCGTCGTGAAAAAGATTTGGCCCAGCGTGCGAAATCCAGGCTGATGGAATTGATACCACGTGGTACAGTTGTTGAATTGGGTAATATCAAAGACGATAAATATCTGGGGCGGATAAACGCAAATGTATTTTTGCCCGATGGGCGTGATGTCGGCTTAATTTTGATAGACGGTGGTTATGGCCGTCCGTATGGGGGCGGCAAGCGTAAGTCTTGGTGCGATAAATAAATTATAATAATTTATCTAAAAGCGGTGCCGGCAATTCATGTAGCGTTTGTACACTACATTGCCGGCACTACTTTTATTTAAATCATTCTAATTTATTTTATTTATTTGCCGATAATAATTCATCTAAAAGCGATGCGGGCAATTCATGTAGCGTTTGTACACTACATTGCCGGCATAAATCATTCTAATTGATTTTATTTAACATGGGCAAAAAATATCCCAGCCACGCTGGGATATTGATTTTTTTATGCACTGTGGCGATTAATTGCTTCGCTGATTTCGTCCAGTGATGCGTTTGATGGCAACAGTGGTTCGAAATATACGTTTGCTGTGCCAGAATGCATGCGGCCGTGTTTTGGCCAATACAGGCCGGCGTCTGTACCCACGGGCAGGATTGGTAATTTTAATCTGTGTGCCAACAGCAACAGACCACGTTTTAATGGTATGCGCTGGCCAGGTTTGGCACGGGTACCTTCGGGGAAGATAACCAGTGTGCCACCGTTCAGGACACTGCGTTCAACCTGTTCGGTTAATTTAGCCATGTTTGTTTTGCCACGTGCACGATTTACACCAATCATACCGCAACGCCAAAATGCCCAGCCATAAATTGGAATCCATAATAATTCGCGTTTCATAATAAAGAATGTGTTTGGTACAACCTTGGATATAACGGCGATTTCCAAGATGGACATATGTTTTGCTGCGATAATAGATTTTCCGTCGTTGCGAACATTGCCGTTTGGTAATTCTGGGATACCGGAATCGTCGGTTTTTGGATAGTGTACCTGGTATTTAATACCGGTAATTAGGCGTGCCAAAACCAGAACGCCGGCGGCATCTGTGTACACGAAAAAGCGTGACAGGCGTTTTGATACCAAACCGATTAACAACAGTGGGGCCCATAATACAAAGTATATGAACAGTGTGGTTTTAAACAGCAGTGTGCGTAACATGATTTTCCTTTTGATTTTTTTAACTTTCCTTGATGCCCAGCATAGTTGCAATGTATTTTACATATTCAATGGCCCATCTTTCAAGCCTTTTTCCAGGTGGCATGCCAGTTAATCGGGCAGGGCATGCAACAATTTCTGTGCTGGGTAATTCCTGCTTAACCAGGTATTGGGCACGATTCATGTGATCTTCGGTGGTGATGATTACGATTCGGTCCAGTCCTACTTTTTCTGCAATTTTCTTGATTGCACGTGCGTTTTGATATGTGGATTTTGATTCTGATTCAATAGACACGTGTTTTGTGGTTTCTATTGCCCCAGGTGCACCGGCACCGATGATGTATAAATCTGCATCAGGGTATTTACGTAATTGTCGCATGGCAAACGGAATGCGGCGTTCATCGCCAGTTAATACGAAAATTGTATCGTCTGGTAATATTGTGCCACACTGGGTTGGTGCCATAGATTTGAACATCATGCCGCCGATGACAAAACATGCAACAATTAAAAAAGATGGTGTGAAAATACGCATTTTTATTTAACTGTTTTTCAGTATGTTTAATGTTGTGCGACGTGTTATCCAAATAGAAAATACAACGATTGCGATTGGTAATAAAATTAATGATAACCAGCCCATTCCAGATAATCCCATCATGGCCATTAATCCAACACGGGCAGATTTTGCAGTGGACAGTATCAACAGTAATACAGGTAATGCAGCAATCAGACCAAAGCTGGTTGCGGTGGCGGCAATGCGGGCAACGATTGTTTGCATTTGATTTGCAACAAATGAATCAGATGCACCAATTTGGTTTAATATTTCCAGTTCACGTTTGTGTAACATTGCAGTATTACGGGCAATGTATGAAATGCAAACACCGATTGCACCCAATGTCAGTAATAATACCAGGCCTGATAACACAATCATTTTCCAGCCAGCAGATGTTGAAGATTTTAATGCAGATGCATGTGTCAAAAATCGTGCGTTCTTGGAAATTTCCGATTCGGCAGATTTCATGTCGTCTGCAGATTTGAATTTGATTTCCCACATTGTTGGCAGGTAATTTTTTAATGCACCACCCCCAGAAATCCATGGTCGCATCAGGTTGTTCATTTCGTCGGTTGTGATTTGTTTTACCGAATCGATTTTGTTCATGTTTGCATCGATTGTTTTTTTGACAGATGCAACGTTTTCGCTGGACATAACCTGGACGGTGGCGAACAGGTCCCATTGGGAATTCCAACGCATTACGCCGGTGCCAATGGCCAATGCAATGCCCAGTGCCAATACGGACAAGAATGTCAACAGTGACATGATTGCGGTCATGAACATAGATTGTTCACGAACCAGTGAAAATACAGTTGGTCGTTTCATTTTTATGCGTTTCCAATATCGTCAAATTGTTTAGAAAGTTCTGCAAAATAACTTTGTGGTTTGGGGCCTTTCCAGATTTTTTTCGAATCGGTATCGGTGGCAATGTTGGCGTTTTTCTGGCCCAGGAAAGATACACGATGATTTTCAACCTGAATCACAGGGAATTTGTATGTTTCCATAATTTTTTTACTGTGTGTTGCCATAATAATTGTGGTGCCAAACATTTTGTTCATCTGGATAAATAATTCCATCAATCGGGATGCGTTTTCATCGTCCAGATTTCCCGTTGGTTCGTCGGCCAGTAAAATTGTAGGCTGGACAATAATTGCACGTGCAACGGATACACGCTGTTGTTGGCCGCCGGCCAGTGACATTGGGTTTGCATCGGCGTATTTGCCCAGACCGACCCAGTCTAGAACCTTGGTCACCAGTTTTTTTATCTTAGCCTCAGGCACGTTGCGGACACGCAATGGTAATGCAACATTGTCAAATACCGACAGGTGTGACAGCAAAGAATAGCCCTGGAATACGATGGCCATTTTGTTGCGAATTTTTGTAATTTCGTCACGCGTCATGTCGTTTGTTATTTGTCCAAACAATTTTATTTGGCCACGACATGGTTTGTGCAGTTGGTATATCAGGCGTAATAAAGTTGTTTTACCGGCCCCGGATACACCAGATAAAAAATAGAAAGCACCTGCGCCGATATTAAATGAAACGTCGGTCAGGATTTCAGATGTGCCGTCATATTTTGCGGCGACATTTGCGAATGATATTGCTGTATTGTCTTCCATGGTTGGGATGGTAGTAAAAAAACATTTTCTGGTCAAACAAAAACAGAAAAATAAGCATTAAAAAAATCCGCCGCAGCGGATTTTTTTGTTTGGGAATAATTAGATTATTCTTCTACTTCGTGAACGCGTGTTGTTGCGTTACGGTTTTTGGCCCAAACTTCTTCGCCTGTGCCAGAGTAGATTGGGTTTTCTTTACCATAAGAAATTGTTTTGATTCTTTCTGGTTCGATATCGTTGCGGATCAGCACGTGTGCTGCATTACCTGCACGCAGTGCACCCAAAGCCAAGTTGTATTCAACTGTACCGCGTTCGTCACAGCGACCTTCGATAACAACGTTGTGTTCTGGATTTTTTTTCATGTACAGTGCCTGGTCTTCCAAAGATTCACGTGCTTCGTCTGTGATAACAGCAGAGTCGAAAGCGTAGAATACGTGATCGCCATCGATATTCGATGGTGCACCACCGCAAGCGGCCAAGCCCAACAGGCCCATAATTGTTAAGTATTTTTTCATGTTCATTCCTTTCTGTAAAGTCTTTACGAGGTTGATTTTATCATAATTTATGTATTTGTGTCAAGTATGTAAAGGAAATGTAATTTTGTATTTTGAAACGCATTGATTTTGTGATATACTGTGAGAGAAAAATAGGAGAAAAAACATGAAAAAAATAGTATCTTTATTTGTATTGGCCGGTTTGACAGCAACTGCTGCACAGGCTGCACCAAGTTATTTGAAACGTGACACCAAGGGTGGTTATAACGTTACATATGATTATAACGACAAAGCCAAAACAGGCTGGTATGTTGGTGGTCGTGCAGAATTAAGTTTGTTGAATTGGACAAACGAATATAATTCAGAAGCACCAACTGTAAATGATGAATTCAAAGAAGAAGAATATTCTTTGGAACCTGTATTTGGTGGTTCTATGTTCGGTGGTTTTAAATTTGAATACTTCTGGCGTGCAGAATTAGAAGCAGGTCTGATTGGTCAGTATTCTGACAAAGACGATGGTTTCGAATTCAAAATGACTGTTCCATATGTGACAGCAAATATCTATCGTGACTTTGTTAACGGTTTGTATGTCGGTGCCGGTTTAGGGGTTGCAGTTCCAAAAACAGAATTGGACTTTGCAGGTTTCGAAAGCGGTGATCGTACAGAACGTGATGTATCTTTGATGGGTGCATTGATGTTGGGTTATACATATGAATTGGATTATAACTTGGTGTTGGATTTGCGTTATCGTTTGGCTGGCTTTAACGGCACAAAACAGACACGTGCATTCAGCGACGCTGCCCCAGCATTGTATGGTTATGATTTAGAAGTTGATACTGGTTTGATTTTGGATAACTCATTCTCAATCGGTATTCGCTACGAATTCTAATAGTAAAACGTGTTGACGTCGATTCGCAAAATATGATATCATTCAGGATAGAAGAGAGAAGTGATGAAAAAATATACTAAAATATCAACAATTTCTATTGTTAGTGTACTGTGTGCAGTTATGGTGTCGCCTGTATTGGGTGCATCAACTGTCCGTGCACTGGGTGGTGCAGGCACGTACAACAGTGCGGCCAGTGCATCGGCGTCAAAGAATTCTGTGAATGCAGCCCGTGCAGGAACAATGCGTGTTGGTACAACCAAACGTGTTAGCAAACCGGTTGCATCCACAACAACATCTGGCACACGTGTGTCGGGTTCGACAACTGCGGCATCTGGTGCGACCCCAGGCAGCCGTCTGTCAATCGGTAAATATTTGGGTGGGTCCAAAGTTACCGGTGTAAGCGGTGGCGTCAGCGATGAAGATTTCGCAGGTGTTCGTGATGAATTTGCAAATCAATTAGATGAATTGCAGGCACAACACGATGCAGACTTTGCAGAATTGCAGGGTCGTGTTGACGAAATGTCAGATGCAAAACAAGATAAATTAACAGCGGGTGATTTTATCGTTGCCGAAGATTTGGAAAATAATATTGTTTCGGTTGATTCAGAAGCACTGATTGGCGAAGTTAAAACAAACTTGACAGAAATCGAAGCGCAAATTGCAACCAAGGCGGCACAGACCGATTTGGATTCTGCGAGAACTGCATTGGAATCAACCGACAACCAGTTGAAATCACGTTTGGATAAATTGGAAAGCGACAGTTCTGCTTTGTCTGGATCATTGGCGGATTATGCCAAGATTCAGTATGTAGATACCCAGAATGCGGCCCAGGACACCAATATTACAACCAACAAGAATAATATTGATGCCAATACTGCATTGATTACTGCGAATAAGTCTGCAATCGATTCAAATGCAGCCAATATCACAACGAATGCGGGTAATATTGCAACGAATACAGCAGCGATTTCAGCGATGGACACTGCGTATAAGGCGGCTGATACACAAATTCGTTCAGATTTTGCAGCAGCTGATGAAGCGACATTGTCGTCTGCAAAGACATACACAGACGATGAAATTGCTAAATTGTCCAGTGGTTTGGATGGTGCAACCGGTGATTTGGGTGCGTTGACACAACGTGTTACCGCCGCCGAAGGTGAAATTGACACACTGCAAGCAGAAATGGATGCAGTAGAAGCCAAGGCAGCGGCAAACGAAACAAATATCGCAACAAATACAGCGAATATCGCAACAAATACAACGAATATCGCAACAAATACCCAGGGCGTTGCCGATAACAAGGCTGCTATTGAAGCATTAAAGGGTACAACAGATACATTGGGTGCGTTGGCATTCAAAGATACTGTTGAGAATGCGGATGTTGCAGATGGTGCGGCAATTGATCCAAATAAATTGGCATTGCCAACAGATGGCCAGGAACGTGTTCTGTACGTTGGTACCGATGGTAGAGCCGAATGGGCCCCAGTTGTTTCGACATACACAGCACCGTCACAGCCTAATTAATTTATGGATGTGGGGATAACAATAAGGGATCGAGAGAATGAAAATAAAAAATATCGCTTTTTCCGGTGTGATGGGTGCTATTCTGGCAACGGCTGCGAATGCGGCACCAACCATCGCCAGCAAGGCCTATGTTGATGGTTTGGTTGGTGAAAATGTCACCAATTTAACCCAGACTATCGAAGAAAATTACAACGAATTAAGTGAAGATATCGGTTTGAATGCAGCCGCAATTGAAGATAATGCAACTGCAATCCAGGATATGGACGCTGCGTACAAGTTGGCTGATGAAGCAACACTGTCGTCTGCAAATGCATACACCGACCAAGAAATTGATGCATTGGAACAAACTTTGGCCAATACAGGGACCAATGTTGGTGCATTGGCGGAACGTGTTTCGAAAAACGAAACAAATATCACAAATTTGACCCAGACGGTTGCTGATAATAAAGCGGCGGCTGAACAAGCGGTCGCAGATTTGACAAATGGTGCGGTTGCAACAAATACAACAAACATTGCAAATAATGCCAGTGCACTTGAAGCATTGACCCAGGTTGTTGGTCAAAACAAAACAGCGGCCGAAAACGCAGTCAAGGCATTGGCGGATGGTGCGGTTGCAACAAATACAGCGGCAATTGAAACATTGAACGGTTCCGGCGAAGGTTCCGTTGCGAAAAAGATTGCAGATGCGATTTCGACATATGCGACCATCGAATATGTTGATACCCAGGATTCTGCACTGGATACCCGTGTCAAGGCAAATGAAGAATACATTGCCCAGCATAAAACAGATTACAGCACATTAACCCAGACAGTTGCCGCAAACAAAGCGGCGGCTGAACAAGCGGTCGCAGATTTGACAAATGGTGCGGTTAAAGCAAATACAGATGCGATTGCGGTGTTGAATGGTGACGGCGAAGGTTCCGTGGCCAAGGCAGAAGCCGATGCGAAGGCATACGCAATTCCAAAACCAGATTTGAATCAGTGTAATGCGGCATCTGGATTGTGTGTATTGTCATACAATTCCCAGGGCGTTCTGCAATGGGTTGATGTGACCGAAGAAAGCACAACAACACCAGATGAATCAGACGATGGTGGCCAGGAAGCATAATTATAAACTGGATTTAATAACGAATTAAAAAACGAAAGAAAGGAAAGAAACAATGAAAAAATTAACAGCCGGAATTTTTACAGCGTTGTTGGGTCTGGTTACGGTAAATGCCGCAAACGCAGCAATCCCATCAACAAACTATGTTAATGAACATATTGATGCTGTTCGTTATGAATATAAGTTGGCCGATACAGCATTGGGTACACGTATTGATGGTGTTGAATCAGCGTACAAGGCCGCCGACAGCGCACTGGATACCCGTGTAACAGATCTGGAAACAACAGTTGGTGAAGGTGAAATGGTTGTTGATACTAAACCACAGGCTGACGTTATCGCCGCTATTAATGCGTTGGATGAAAAAACAAATGGTATTGCAACAAATGTTGCTTTGGAGACATTGCAGAATACTGTTAACGGTCACACAACAAACATTTCTAATTTGCAAGGTAGTATGACAACAGCCGAAGGTGATATTGACGATTTGGAAGCTTTGGTTGGCACAACATCTGTTGCAACACAGATTGAAAACGCCAATAATACCCAAACAGCATCATTGCAACAATATGCAGACCAGGCCGAAACAGATGCAATTGCAAGCGCAAAAACATATGCAGATGGTTTGAATACTGCAGCAACTGCGGCAATTGAAGCAAATACACAGGCGATTGCTGAAAAGGCTGCTCAGTCTGATTTGACAGCCCTGACAACTCGTGTTGGTGATGCCGAAGGTGATATTGACGATTTGGAAGCTTTGGTTGGCACAACATCTGTTGCAACACAGATTGAAAACGCCAATAATACCCAAACAGCATCATTGCAACAATATGCAGACCAGGCCGAAACAGATGCAATTGCAAGTGCAAAATCATATGCAGATGGAGAACTGGCCAAGAAAGTTGACAAGGCCCAGGGTGCAGAAAAAGCAAATCATGTTGTTATCACAGATGCATCTGGTAATGTGACAACATCTGCAACAATTGCACAGGGCCAGGTTTCAGGGTTGACTGATGCGTTGAATGGCAAGATGCCATTGACAACAACTGATGATGTTAATATTGGTGAAGATGGTACGTATGTTTTGACTGCTACTACCGCAGGTGGTGCAACAACATACAAATGGGAATTGATTGAACGTGTTGGCACTACACCAAAATAATCAAATAATCATTTGATTGGAATTTGATGTGGGGTGGAACCCCACCCCACATCAGGTAAAGTTATTAAAGAAAATTTGTAAATTAAATTTTAGTTTTGGGGGATATTTATCGTGAAAAAAATATTAATGGTTTCTTTTGTTGCTTTACTGGCGGGGGTGGGTTCTGGCCACGCCGCAATCCCATCAACAGAATATGTTAACCAAGGGCTGGAAACCAAGGTTGACGATACCCAGGTTGTAGCAAAAGCAGGCGATGCAGAATTGGCAACGTATGCCGCTGGGGTTCAGGCGGGTACGGTGAATGTGGATTCAGCACAAAATAACAATATTGCCAATGTAAATGCAGTGGCGGCAAATTTCGTCCCAAATATTGCAGCGACCCTTTATGACCGTGGAAGGGTTATGCAACTTTCGCCGGATACCGAGATGCCTGATGGTGCATATTCTTTGATTGTAGAAGTGAAAGATGGAAAAATTTCATACCGTTGGGTTGCGTTGGATGTGTTGTCTCAGTATGGAGATGGTACATGCAGTACAACAGGCTGTGAGGGTTAATAGAATTTAACGTGGGATGAAAGATATGAAGAAAGTATTTGTATTTTCAGTTTTAGCAATAATGGCGGTTGTTTCGTCGAATGCATGGGCAGGCCGGTATCAGTATCTGGAAAATGAAAAGACTGTTTTTGGCGACGGGTCGCAGGGAAATTTTAATATCGCGACCGTGGATCTTGTGCAGAGGATGACTGTACCATCTAGGGGGCATAGTCCGAATAACGTTGCGATAACAGATCCATGGGGAGAAGTGCAGTTTGTAAGTGCCATTGATCAGGAACGGGTTTCGGGGTTGACCACTGCGTTGGATGGCAAGGTTGATGATACACAAATTGCCGATGCCGATGCCACGGTGGCAGATGCGAATATGGATACCATGGTTCCAACGGTTCAGCGCATGGCCAATGCAATTGCCGCAGCGGTTGAAAGCGGGGTTGGTTCCGTTGATATGTCGTCTAAGGTGGACAAGACCCAGGTTATCAAGGCCAATGGCACAACAACACTGGCCGGGACAACGGTTGATGCGGCAACACTGGACAAAGATACCGTCGCACCAACAATCGCAAATGTAGAAGAAAACTTTGCACCACGTGTCGCCGAGGTTGCGTATAATAATGGCGAAAATACATATATTGAAAAACCATCGGATTTGCCATATGGGTCGTATGCGTTGGTTGTTGATGTGTATGAAGATACAACGACATATCGCTGGGTCGCAATGTCAACAGGAAGTTCAGGCCAGGTTGGTTGTAGAACAACAGCCGGGGATACGTGTACAGAATAGTGTATGGGGGTAAGGAATGGAAAAGATATTTGCAGTTTCGATGTTGGCGTTTTTTGCAATTGGGGCCGCACGTGCGGAATGGTCGCCGGCATATGATTATAATAATGGTAATTTGAATATTGCCACGGTTAAACTGGTTCAGGAATATGCCGTACCCCAGGACAAGGTTGTCAATGGCAATGGTGTAAATTATGTGGCACTGGTACAGTCAACTGGTGAGACAAATGCAGAAGCTGATACGCAGGTTCCATCTCTTAACGCTGTGGCACAAACTTTCGTGCCAAGTGAACCAACGAGCTATGTGAACACGTATGGTGGTGAATTCAGTGAACATGGTATGGGAAAACCGGTTAGGGGTTCATATGTGCTGACAGCGGATGTTGATGACAATGGCAATATCACGTATCGTTGGATTGGGTATGGACATACAACAGACTAAACAGGTGACAAATAGAATTTAAGGTAGGATGGATATGAAAAAATTATTTACATTTTCAGTGCTTTCCATGTTGGCGGTTATGGGTGTTGCCCAGGCTGAATTGGCGGGCGAAGGCTTTGTTACCGCAGGTCGTATTAACCAGGAATTGGGTGCTTTTACTAAAAATGAGAGTGTTGTTCGTTCGACGGGGCAAGTTTTTAATGGTATTACAGATATTTCGGGCGAGGTTGAGGAATCGCCAGACAGTTATATCCCAACCGTTGGAATGGTAGAAGCAAATTTTGTACCGAATGAAGCCACTACGTACAAGGATGATTATTATAATATGGATGAAACAGAAATGCAGCCGGGGCTGTATACCATTATGGTAGAAGTTGATGACAGTGGCAACAAAACATTTATATGGCAGGCCGTACAGCAAGAGAAATATGCCTCTTCGGTTGGTGGTGCAAAGGACCAATAATGTAACTGTGTAACGATGGTGGAAAAGATATGAAGAAAATATTTGCAATTTCAGTTTTATCGGTAATGGCAGTGGTTGTCGCAATGGATGCATGGGCGACTGAAAACCCTCCAAATTATAATTTGGCCACGGTTAATTATGTGGAAGGTGCAGTTCTAGAAACAAAGGATCTTGTTATAAAGTCCGACAAACAAACGAGTGTTGCGGGCGGGTGGAACCCTTCTGGATTTGCGGGCAGTGATTATAAAGCACCAACAATTAAGTATATGGAAAATTCTATTGCAGAAGCGGTGGCTGGTGTTGATACATCAGGGTTGGTGGACAAAGCGCAGGTTATCAAATCTGATGATAAGGCGTTAAGTGATGGTACAACAGATCTGAGTTCGGCAAATGCAGATGTTATTGTGCCGACGGTTGCAAACGTAGAAGCGAATTTTGCACCACGTATTGGTGATGCAGTGTATAGTGGTACACCCAATGATATGGATTCTAGGGTAGTTAATATTGATGTAACAGATCTGCCACGTGGGGAATATTCGGTAATTGTATCGGTTGATGACAGCGGGAATGTGTCATTCCGTTGGGTGCCGATTCAGATTGATAGTTGTGACACAACCGCTGGTGGTACATGTGGCCCAGAGTAAGGCTGGGTGATAATACAGGGTGATAAGATAATTAGAGCAATATGGGACAGAAAGATATGAAGAAAATATTTGCAATTTCGTTTTTATCAGTTTTTGCCGTTGTTGGGGTTGCCCGTGCCAATTACTACGATGGTTATTATGCCAGTGGTACGGATGCCGACAAGAATTATAATTTGGCATCTGTGAATTATGTGAAGGGTAGTTATGGTGAAGCAGTTAAAGAAGCAAAGGGTCTTGTTATAAAGTCCGACAAAGAAACGAGTGTTGCGGGCTGGTCGAGCTCTTTGGGATTTGCGGGCAGTGATGAAAAAGCACCAACAATTAAGTATATGGAAAATTCTATTGCAACAGCGGTGGACGGTAAGGTGAATGTTTCACAGGGTGCAGCAAACAAAAATGCAATTATGATTACTAATGCTGCAGGTAATGTGATTCCAGCACTGGTCGGGGATTGTGCAAATACGACAAATAAATGTGCGTTGGTCACAGGCGTTGATACAAGTGGTAATCTGGTTCTGCAATGGGAAGTTATCGCACGTAATGTGCCACAGCCATCAGCAGGCGAATAAGGCATAGATAAACGGGGAATGCGGTTATGAAAAAATTTGGATTTGTTGCAGTTTTGGCTTTGCTGGCGGGGAATGCATGGGCAGATATGCCATATGAAACTGTGGTGCCAGCGTCAAACGAAGGTATTGCATCGGCACAGTATGCAGAAGAAATTGCCAAGGCGGTTGAATGGCAGGCATGGACTTGGTCACGAGATGCGGCAGATCGTTCAAATTTGACATCAACAGTTAATGGAACAGGGCCGGTTGTCACCGCAGTAGAGCAGTCGTACGGCAAGGTTACCGTCACACTGGGCCAGGTCAAGGTGCCAGTTGGTGATGCGAATGGTACGGGTGGTACCGCCGCAATATGGATTGAATAAGAAAGTTCTGATAATTTCTTTTGTTTTTGTGACACACCGCATTGCGGTGTGTTTTTTTGTTGTGGGGGGCAGGTTTTCCCCCCACCCAGTAATCCCATCGTCAATAAATTGCCGGGGATTCCATCCCGCCCCACCAGGGGGCAGGTTTTCCCCCCACCCAGCAATCCCATCGTCAATAAATTGCCGGGGATTTCATCCCGCCCCACCAGGGGGCAGGGTTTTCCCCCCACCCAGCAATCCCATCGCCAATAAATTGTCGGGGATTCCATCCCGCCCCACCAGGGGGCAGGTTTCCCCACCCAGCAATCCCATCGTCAATAAATTGCCGGGGATTTCATCCCGCCCCACCAGGGGGCAGGTTTTCCCCCCACCCAGTAATCCCATCGCCAATAAATTGTCGGGGATTCCATCCCGCCCCACCAGGGGGCAGGTTTTCCCCCACCCACAAAGAGTGGGGGTGGGGAAAGTTTTACTTGACCTGGGGGGCCAGGGCTTAGTAAAACTGGGGCAGGGGGTTGTTGTGGCACATAATGATAAAGGTAATATTTTACGGGCCAGGTATTTGCGAAAAAATATGACTGATACTGAACAGCGATTTTGGTACCAGATAAATCGCAAACAGTTGGGGGTTAAATTTAGACGACAGCATCCAATTGGGCCTTTTATAGTAGATTTTGTTTGTCTTGAAAAGAAGTTGGTAATTGAACTGGATGGGGATCAGCATGCAACAAATGTTGTATATGATAATAACAGGACGGATTTTATAGAGGCACAGGGATTTACGCTTATTAGAATTCCAAATGCGTGGTTAACGCATGAAGGAATGAAAGAGGTGATTTATACTTTGCACAGGTGTTTGGCCGAGGGCTTAGATGTAAAAGATTTCTTTGTGTCAAGGTATGTGTAGATTGTTTTCCCCCCCACCCAGCAATCCCATCGCCAA
Organism: Alphaproteobacteria bacterium; assembly: GCA_017502865.1. Lineage (GTDB taxonomy): Bacteria > Pseudomonadota > Alphaproteobacteria > Rs-D84 > Rs-D84 > Enterousia. Next base: position 275,287 of record JAFVUD010000006.1, read on the forward strand.
TAAATTGTCGGGGATTCCATCCCGCCCCACCAAGGGGCAGGGTTTTCCCCCCACCCAGTAATCCCATCGTCAATAAATTGCCGGGGATTTCATCCCGCCCCACCAGGGGGCAGGTTAAAATTAGAATAGGCTGATTAGGAAGATGCCGAGGCCGGCGGCAATAATTGCCCCCAGTGTCAATGGCCAGAAGTATTTTTTTACAATTGTGTTCGCACGTTCCTGGAAACAGTACAGCAAGGCACCAATTATCGCAAAGCGGCCCGTGCGGAATATCGCAGATACGCCCAGGAATAATAAAATTGGATAGCCGATAAAGCCCAACCAGATGGCCAGTAATTTATATGGAATTGGTGTGACCGCAGTCAGCACTATTATCAATATGCCATATTTGCTGAACATGGGTTTGATGGTGCTTTCGATTAATTCGGGGTTCGAAAACGTTTCTATTAACCACACGCCAACGGAATCGTACAGCCACATACCAATCATGTAGGCAATCGCACCACCAACCAATGAACCCAATGATGCCGCAACTGTTATTGGTAATGCACGCTTTTTCGATGCGACTATTGCAGGGGTCATGAAAACTTCGGGGGGAACAAACAAAAATATAGATTCACAGATGGTTAAAAAGAATACTATCCATGAATATGTTGGGCTTTCAGATTTCTTTAATATGTGTTCGACCAGTTTCATTACCATTACCTGTGGTTAAAAAATTTTACTTGATTGTATTTTATATTTTACAATAATCAATTATAACATAAATAAAAGATTTTTGAATATGGCAAAAAAACAATTTAATTCAAATCGTGGCGAAAAAATCGCCGCCAAAGTACAAACACTGGTCGCAGAAATCCTGCGGGATGTTTATGGCGATGATCCAATTGTGGGCGGTGTGTCTTTGGTTGGGGCTGTGGCACATGGGGGGCTGCAATTCGTGCGGCTGTATTACTATTCCAGAAATGAAAATCGTGCGGCGGTCCAGAAAAAATTAGATGATATCACACGCAGTGTGCGGTTCGAACTGGCTGCACGTATGGACCAAAAGTATGTGCCAGATATTAGATTCGAATATGATGATACACTGGAACGTGCACAGAGAATTGATGATTTGCTGAACAATCTGGATGTGGGTAATGATTAGACAGGTAGAGCAGGTGTCCAGCCTGATGCGGGAATACTGTTTCGATATCATGAACCGCCAGGTGGGAAATGCAGGTGCGTTTTATTTGGCAATTAAAGATATGGTCGAAACAGGGTACTGGACCATGTTTGTCGCCGAAGAACGTGGATTCGTGCGTGGGTTTATCACAGGTACAAATTATCTGGGGCGGGCGAAAATCGATAATCTGTATGTCGATAAACGTTTCCACCGGCAGGGAATTGGAACCGCACTGGTCAAGGCATATCAGGAATATGTTGATGCAAATGGGGCCGAGGTTTTAACTGTCCAGACACGGCCAACTTTACAGGCAATCGATTTTTATACGAAAAATGGCTTTGAACGGTTAAAGTCAAGTTATTTAATGCAGAAAATGCTGTAATTTTGCCCTTGATAATGTGCAAATACTGGTTTACTATTGCCGCATAAGGGCAATAGGTATTTTTTATGAAGCAATCTAATATCCGTAATTTTTCAATCGTTGCACATATCGATCATGGTAAATCAACACTGTCGGACAGACTTATCGAATTTACAGGGGGACTGGAATCACGTGAAATGAAGGCACAAGTGCTGGATTCGATGGATATCGAACGTGAACGTGGTATTACTATTAAGGCCCAGACAGTGCGATTGAACTATAAGGCAAAAAATGGTGAAGTGTATCAATTGAATCTGATGGATACGCCGGGACATGTGGACTTTTCATACGAAGTGTCACGGTCGCTGGCGGCGTGCGAAGGGGCGTTGGTGCTGGTCGATGCGACCCAGGGGGTTCAGGCACAGACGTTGGCAAATGCGTATTTGGCGTTGGATAATGATTTGGAAATGCTGCCGGTGCTGAACAAGATTGATTTGCCGTCCAGTGATGTTGCCGCTACACGTGAACAGATTGCAGATGTAATTGGATTAGATGCAAATGATGCGTTGGCTGTGTCGGGCAAAACAGGGGATGGGGTGCCAGAACTGCTGGAAGAAATTGTGACAAAGTTGCCACCACCACATGGTGATGAAAATGCACCGACACGGGCATTGCTGGTGGATTCGTGGTATGATTCTTATTTGGGTGTGGTGATTTTGGTGCGTGTGGTTGATGGTACACTAAATCGTGGGCAAAAGATTAAATTTATCGCAACCGGTGCAGAATATGTTGTAGATAAAATTGGGTACTTTACGCCGAAAATGGTGAATGTAGATGTGCTGCATACCGGCGAAATTGGATTTATTATCACAGGTATGAAGACTATTCACGACTGCAAGGTTGGGGATACAATCACAGATGCACGCGCAACAGTTGATATGTTGCCAGGGTTTAAACCATCGGTGCCGGTGGTGTTTTCTTCGTTCTTTCCGGTCGAGGCAGATGATTATCCAACATTCCGTGAAAGCGCAGAAAAGTTAGCGTTGAATGATGCATCGTTTATGTTCACAGTGGAAAAATCGTCTGCGCTGGGATTTGGGTTGAGATGCGGATTCTTGGGCCTGTTGCATATGGAAATTATTAGCGAACGGTTAAGTCGTGAATTTAACCTGAACCTGATTAATACAGTGCCCAGTGTGCTGTACAAGGTGCATTTGCGTGACGGCGAAGTGATTGATTTGGAAAACCCAGCCGATATGCCAGATCCAACCAGAATTGCATCTGTGGAAGAACCATGGGTGCGGGCGACAATTATGATGCCTGATAAATATATGGGTGGAATTATGGCACTGTGTTCTGAACGGCGTGGGGTGCAAGAAATATTTCGTATGTGGGAAATCGTGCAGTGTTGGTTTATCAATTGCCGTTGGCAGAAATTGTGTTCGATTTCTATGACCGGGTAAAATCGCTGTCGTCGGGGTACGCATCGTTTGACTATGTGGTGCAGGGGTATCAGCCGTCTGATTTGGTCAAAGTGTCTATTTTGGTCAACGAAGAAAATGTAGAACCGCTGTCGTTTATGTGCCACCGTTCGTTCGCAGAAAAACGTGGCCGTCAAATCGTAGAAAAATTAAAAGATTTAATTCCACGGCATCAATTCAAAATTCCGCTGCAGGCGGCAATCGGTGGAAAAATTATAGCCAGAGAGACTATCGCAGCATATCGCAAGGATGTGACTGCAAAATGCTATGGGGGGGATATTACGCGTAAACGTAAGTTGCTGGAAAAACAGAAAGAGGGTAAAAAACGTATGCGTACATTCGGTAATGTAGAAATTCCACAGTCTGCGTTTATTAATGCATTAAAGGTTTCATAAGGGTAATAGATTATGTTTGATTTAGATGTTATACGTCAAAAAAGACGTGTGAAAGCGGCAAAGAAAAAAATTACATCGCACTTTACAGATGGGTGGCCAGATGCAGCACGCTATGGCCAGCGGTCACACTGTATTAAATGCGACAGTTGGCATACGATGTGGCCATTTGCAACAGCACGTGAAACAAATGTTTGTAAATATTTTAGTAATACAGGTTGTGTCTGCAAGGATTGTTCTGGCTATGCTGCCAGCCAAAAATATGTTTATGAATTGGGGCGATTACAGTCTGCGTTGAATGAAGAAGAACTGGGGTGGGCAGATTATGTGTGTAAGACTTCGTTAAGCCAGAAAATTCAAGACTGGAAGGAATTCAAAGAACTGAAACGGCAGATTGAAGATGCATACAGTTTGCTGAAAACACAACGGGAACATTTGCAGTATACGTTCGATGAAGATGATGATTCAGAAGCGGTGAATGCATGTATCAAACGCAGAATATATATGTATGAAAAGCGTTATGATAAAAAGGGCAAGGTTATAAATTATGTGCCGTGCTATACACGGCCAACACATTGTACGGAATTTGCACCGATGGATGATGAACAGTTATGTCCGCATACAAACTGTGTCGCGTATGGGGCAAATAAAAAATATTATGACGTACGTATGTGGATTAAACGGTTGGAAAAACAGCGGGATAATTTCTGGCAAAATAAAATCGAAGCGTTGCGTGAAAAAGTACGATAAAACCAAAGGGGCCGAATATGGCACATCAATTTTATTTTAATCCGTATATTCTGGATAATTTGCCGGCACCACGGGTGGGCTTTGATGTAGTTCAAGATTTGTCGGACCCCAGATTGCGTATGTATATTACCAGTCGTGGTGTGAAAACGTTCTTTGTGCGTAAACGGGTGCATGGTAAAGACAAGCGTATTATTATTGGAAATTATCCGGATATGGATATCGAAGATGCACGTTCGGCGGTGCCACAGATTCTGGAACGGGCGGCACAAAAACCAATTACACGCAGACGTAAAATTGTATTCGAAAAATTCTTGCAAATATATATGAATGGGCGGGTGCGTCGTGGTGAAGATTCGCGTATGAAATTAGAACGTGCAATTAAACGGCATCTGGGTGGATTGTTTGAAAAAAATGTTTCTGAAATTACAGCAGATGATGTTCGCAGTGTGATTGAAAGCATTTCGGGGGTTGCGATTGCAGGGCGTATGCAGGAATTTCTGCAAAGTGTGTTTAATTTTGCGCTGGAACAGGGGTATGTGAAAAAGCATCCAATGCAGGGTATGCAAAAAATTGAACAAAAACGTCGGGTGCGTCCATTGACACGTGCAGGATTTAAACGCTTGGTGAATGCGATTCGTCAGGAACCTGTGCAGAATTTGCGGGCGGCATTCTTTATGTTGATTTATGGTTTTGCACACAAATCAAAAGTGTTCGCAATGAAGTGGGAAGATTTGGATTTTAACCATGATTTGTGGGAAAACAGACCATTGTCAGACAGGGCGATTGTGTTGCTGGAAGATTTGCCACAGGCCGGTGAATGGGTGTTCCCAGGACGTGGTGGTTTTCATATTACAGACCCACGTGTCGCCTGGAAGCGTGTGGCAACCAATGCGGGGATTCCAAATTTGACAATGGATGATGTCTATAAATTTTTGGCACGACAATTGGTCTGGGCACCGGATCGTGAAGATTTACGTATGAATATAAATGACCTGTTGGATGAACTGATGGCAGATGATGATAACGAATTGTAATTTTTATGGTTTTGTTACCGTTTGTTATAATTTCTTGACATGTGCAGGCTAAAATGATAGTTTTATGTAGTGTCGTCCCAAAAGGGGACCAAAAAAATAACAAAAAAAGGAAAAGAAAAATGGCAGAAACAACATTTGAACAGGTAAAAGCGATTATCGTTGAAAAATTAGGCGTTAGCGCTGATGAAGTTAAAGAAACTTCTTCTTTTGTAAACGATTTGGGCGCAGACAGCTTGGACGTTGTTGAATTCGTTATGGAAGTTGAAAAGAAATTTGATATCACAATTCCAGACGATGATGCAGGTAAACTGGATACAGTTGATAAGGCTGTTGCATACATCGAAGCACATAAAAAATAATTTGTGTGATTTATCGTATTAAGAAAAGCACCGACGGTTGTTGGTGCTTTTTTTCTGTATTTTTTCAGATATTCAGTGTATGATTGCCGTGTATGTTAGTTATGTTTAATCATAATAAAGGATTATAAATAATGAAAAGAGTTGTTATTACCGGTATGGGAATTGTTTCGCCTGTGGGGACAGGGCTTGAATATGCATGGAAGAATGTTGTTGCCGGTAAATCAGGTATTCGTAAAATTACAGAATTTAATGTTGATGATTTGGCATCACAGATTGCAGGTATTCCACAACGTGGAACAGAACCAGGTCAGTTTAATCCAGATGCAGTTATTGAACCACGTGAACAGCGTAAAATGGATAACACAATTATCTATGCGATTGTTGCCGCAGATGAAGCAATCAAAGATGCGGGTCTGGATACATACGAAGGCGACAAAGAACGCATTGGTGTTTCCATCGGCAGTGGGATTGGTGGTTTGAATACTATTTATGAAAACTGTGTTGAATTGCATGATGGTGGTCCACGCAGGGTAAGTCCTTTCTTTATTCCAAAAGGCATTATCAATATGGCAGCGGGTCATGTGTCAATTCGTTATGGGTTAAAGGGCCCAAATATTTCAACTGTGACAGCATGCGCAACCGGTGCACATTCAATTGGCGAAGCGGCACGTATGATTAAATATGGTGATGCAGATATTATGATTTGTGGTGGTGCCGAAGGTGCGGTAGGCCGAATCGGTTTGGCAGGGTTTTCAGCGATGAAGGCATTAAGCACACGCAATGATGAACCAGAAAAAGCGTCACGTCCATGGGATAAAAATCGTGATGGTTTCATCATGGCCGAAGGTGCCGGTATTTTGGTTCTGGAAGAATATGAACATGCGGTAAAACGTGGTGCAAAAATCTATGCCGAGGTTGCAGGCTTTGGTATGTCGGGCGATGCGTATCATATTACAGCGCCGTCACCAAATGGCGAAGGTGGCAAACGTGCAATGATGGCCGCTATTAAAGATGCAGGTTTAACACCAGCCGATGTTGATTATGTAAATGCACATGGTACATCAACTGGTTTGGGTGACGTTGGCGAATTGGCAGCAGTGCAAAGTTTGTTTGGTGATTCGCCGGTGTCTATGTCGTCAACAAAATCAGTGACCGGTCACTTGTTGGGGGCCGCCGGTGCAGTAGAAGCAATATTCTGTGTATTGGCGATGCGTGATGGTGTTGTGCCACCAACAATCAATCTGGAAGAGCCAGAAGATGCGGTTGGTAATTTCGACCTGGTTCCAAACAAGGCCAAAGAACGCAAGGTGGATGTTGCGTTAAGTAATTCTTTTGGGTTTGGTGGGACGAATGCGTCTGTTGTGTTCAAGAAAATCAAATAAAAAATAAATTATAATAATTCATCTGTGGGCGGTCCCGACAACTCATGTAGCGGTTTGTACACTACGTTGTCAGGACCGTTCCACATCTAAATCATTCTAATTCATTTTTAACAAGCAAGGGGGGCGGGAATTTTATGTAGCGTCATGTACACTATGATTCCCGGTTTATTTGTGTGGGGATTATTTCTTTTTCTGGACAAAGTGTTTGTATAAAAATCGTTGGATTTTTTGGCGTGGGCCTTCGTCAAAGGCAAAGAAATTTTTAGGCAGGTCAGGATATCGGTATATTTTGATGTAGCCCAGTTCTTCGCCACGTAGCAGTTTTTGCATCACGTCTGGAATCTGTATTGCTTTGATTGGTTTGACGGGTTCTGTGGAAATATATTCAATTACAGTAACGGATTTATATGGGTGCAGTTTTGTTAATTGGAATTGCGTGTGTGGCAAAACATAGATTACGCCGGATACGCCGCGGTATGTTTTTCAAATGAACCTGGAAAGGATTCGACAATGATTGCAGTGTCGTTTTCTATCCCGAAATAATTATTGCCTTTGTTATAAACTGCGTATCGCAGGGCAGAGGCAAAATTTGGTGTGGCAAAAACATATGGCGTGGACAGGTGACCATCCAGGTGCGGGGTGATTTCTGATAAATTTTGAACCGCAGTTCCATGATATAATTCCATAAATAAAATTTTATAACGAAAAGTGTTTTTGTCAACATAAAGTTTCTTGGGTAAAAATGCATCATTACAAGTAAAGAGATAAAAAAATCGGGTTGATTTTTGTTGGCATAGGTTGCATAATCCCATGTGCAAAAAATATGAGTTTGCGGAGTGTAGCTCAGCCTGGTAGAGCGCTACGTTCGGGACGTAGAGGTCGTGGGTTCGAACCCCGTCACTCCGACCAGATATAAAGACAAAGCCACCGTTCGGTGGTATTTTTTTTGAATTTTTTTTAACATTTTTTCTTGTAATTTTTAAGATGTTGCACCATATTTATTTCTGCACAAGAAAAAAGGAATGAAAATGTTTGCACTGCGTTTCTTGTCAAAGGCGAACTTTGATAATTATGATGATTATAGACAGAATGCAGTACCAAATGTTCCAGAAAACTTTAACTTTGCATATGATGTGGTAGATGAAATTGCAAAAGAGGTACCGGATAAAGTTGCGGTGATTTGGACTGATGATAAGCAGAATGTAAAAAATATTACATTTAAAGATTTGTCCCGATATTCAACAATGGTGGCAAATTACCTGACCGCCCAGGGGTTAAAAAAGGGGGATACGGTTTTATTGTTTATGCGTCGCCGCTGGGAATACTGGGTGCTGATGATGGCGATGCATAAAATTGGGGTGATTCCAATTCCTTCGACCAATCAATTAAAAGCAGAAGATATTAAATACAGATTGGAAACAGCAAAAACACGTGCAGTTATTGCATTTGATGATGGGCATATCATGAATGAAATTCGAACTGCAATTGGGGATATGGATGTGATGCTGATTCCGTCAACTGAAATCGCAGGCGCAATTGACAACTGGCCCGATGTGATGGAACGTGTGCCAAATACCAATGATGATACAATGGTGGTCTATTTTACCAGTGGTACAACAGATATGCCGAAAATGGTTGCACATAATTTTGCATATCCGTTGGGGCATATAAATACAGCTGTGTTTTGGCAACGTTTGAATGATGATGATATTCATTTCACGTTATCTGAATCTGGTTGGGCAAAATGTTCATGGGGAAAAATGTACGGTCAATGGTTGGCCGGTGCCACAGTGTTTGTTTTTGATTTCAGTGGTGTGTTTACGGCGCATGATTTGCTGAATGCAATTTCAAATCATCATATCACTTCGTTCTGTGCACCACCGACAGCATATAAGATGATGATTCATGCAGATATGAGCAAGTATGATTTGTCATCATTACGCAAGGCAGACATTGCCGGTGAAGCGTTGAATCCAGAAGTTTATGAACGTTTCTTGGACCAGACGGGGATTAAACTGCGTGAAGGTTTTGGTCAGACAGAAACCAGTGTTCAATTGTTCACAAACCCATGGATTGAACCAAAGCCGGGCTCTATGGGGATGCCGGCGGCGGGATGGGATGTTCAGCTGTTGGATGAACGTGGTCGTCAAATTACAGAAGATGGGATTGTTGGTGAAATCTGTATCTGTGTGAAAGAGGGTCGTCCAGTTGGTCTGTTCCAGGGGTATCATAAAAATGAAAAGATGACGGCGGCGGTTTGTCGTGATGGATATTATCACACGGGTGACGTTGCATATCGGGATCATGATGGGTATTACTGGTTTGTGGGACGTAATGACGATTTGATTAAGACCAGTGGTTATCGTGTCAGTCCGTTCGAAGTAGAAAGTGTTTTGTTGGAGCATCCATCGGTGCGTGAAGTTGCGGTCACTGGTGTGCCGGATCCATCACGTGGCCAGGCGGTCAAGGCGACAATTGTGCTGAATAAATATTTCCAGCCATCTGATGTTTTGATGCGACAATTGCAGGCACATGTCAAAGAAAAAACGGCACCGTATAAATGCCCACGTGTGATTGAATTTGTTGACAGTATTCCAATGACAATCAGTGGGAAAATTCGGCGTGCATTGATTCGTACACTGGACAGTGCCAAGGAAACAATTGTAGATCCGATTCGAAATACAATTGGTTTGAACAAGGATTCAGAAGAAGAAAAGTAATAAATCGCCCAATATGGGCGATTTTATTTTTTGCAAAAGGGCTTTTATTTGGCATAATGTGCGTTATGAATATAAATAAATTTTTCCGAAAAAATAAATCGGTTGTATATATTGCGGCGTTTGCGGTGTTGGCGATGCTGCTGTTTATTTTGCAATTTGGGGTGCGGTCACCGGTTAATCGTGCAACCAGTTTTGTTATAAATCGTGGCGACAGTGTATCACGTGTGGCAAATCGTTTGGCACAAAAAAAGTTGGTTGTATCAAACCAGACGTTCAAAATTGCCGTTCGGTTAAATGGTGGGCGTGTGCAAAGTGGCGAATATGATATTCCACGTGGAATCAGTGCGTGGGGATTGGCGCGTATGTTTGCAAATGGTGATGTTGCGGCAACGACCGTTGTTATTCCCGAAGGTTTGACCATAAAGCAAATTAAGCAACTGTTATTGCAATCGTCGGGGTTGACCGGTACGGTTGAATGTGAATCTGGCAAGAAAGAACCAGTTTGTAATTTAAAAGATGGCCAGGTTTTCCCAGATACATATCGTGTGGCCAAGGGGACATCACGTTTGGCGTTGCTGGATTTGGCACGCAAAAAGATGGTGGATATCGAAGAAAACTGGAAGCGGGCAGGGCAGCCAAAGCCACGACCACTGAAAAACTGGAATGAAGTGATTACATTGGCGTCTATTGTGCAAAAGGAAACGCCCCAGGCCGAAGAGATGCCAATTGTGGCCAGTGTGTATGTGAACAGATTGCGTAAAGGTATGCGGTTACAGGCAGACCCAACGGTTGTCTATGCATTGACAGACGGTTTGGGGGATATGCAGGGGACACCATTGTTGCGTGGGCATTTGAAAACCGAAAGTCCATATAATACATATATGCGGTCTGGGTTGCCGCCGGCACCAATTGCAAACGTTGGTATGGCGGCGATTCGGGCGGTGCTGAAACCGGCAGATACAAATTATTTGTTCTTTGTTGCCGATGGCAAGGGTGGGCATAAGTTCGCACGTGACTATGAAGAGCATATGCAGAACCATGCTGACTGGCGCAAGATAAAAAAAATTAAAAATAAAAATTAGAAAGTCGGCACTTGCTTAAAAATAATAATTATTAAAAAATATAACAAATAATAACAAAATAAAATAACGCCCTGAAATATGGGCGTTTTAATTTGCAAATGGGTTTTGTTTCCGATTCGAACACGCGGCAAAGCATAGCATATTTTTGGAATGAATGCAAAAATCTTTAATCTTGCGGGTAGGTTTTTATGCCTGATAAAATATATGGTAACTAGACAAGTAATCTAGTCCGGTTAAACCAAAACGAAAGGAAAGACTATGAAAAAATTAGCATTAACTTCTTTGATGGCAGTATTCGCAGTATCAGGTGCACATGCGGCAAACATTATTGATGGTAATCCATTATACCGCCCAGGCGAAGGCCATTTTTATAGCAATTTTGCAGTAGAATCACATTCGGAAGCAATCGAAGATTGGGGTATTAGTGAAGAATTCGGTTATGGTATCACAAAAGATTTAGCAGTATTTATGAAGACAGGTTTGTCAGAAGCAGAAAGCTTTGACTATATGTCTTGGAATGATTTTACAGTTGGTTTGAATTATCGTGTATTGGATGATGCAAACTGGAAAGCAGATGTTTATGGTGTATATTCTTTGAATCCAGTATGGGGTGATCATGTACCATTCTTGGATGAAGATATGACAGGTTATACATGGACATTGGGTGCACGTGGTGGTTATGTTGGCGAAGGCTGGACCGTTGCGGGGCATGTTGACTTTGATTATCTGAATTCAGAATCATTTAATTGGGGTGATGATGGATTCCATAGACTGAGTGTTGGTGTCGATGGCCAGTACCTGTTGGATTCCCAGTGGAACCTGATTGCAGGGGTCGAATATACAGGCATGTTGGATGATGAATTCGAAGATGCAGGTATCTGGACCGGTAAAATCGGTGCAAACTATAATCTGGATGAAACCAAATACATCGGTGCATATTTCATGGGTGAAATGGAACATTCTACCGGTGATTGGGAATTTGTCGATGGATTTGGGTTTGGTGTAAACTTTGGCATCGACTTCTAAAAAATAAATTTAGCAATTCGTCTAAAAGCAAATCGGGAATTTTGGTTCCCGATTTGTTTGTTTTGTATGGTTGATTTGTGCTATAATTCATAAAAGTAAAAGGGAATATTATGACTAAAATGAATTTGTTTTTAGAAGCAACGGAACGGATGCGTGCATCAGGCAGCGAGGCGGACCAAGCTGCGGATATGAATAACTGGTTTTTGGTGCATGCAACCAAGTATTTGCCACGTCGCAATAAAAATGGCGATTGGTTTATTCCAACTACTGCTATGGCGACGGATTTTGATGTTCCGCGGTCTACTGTTCATTTTACGCTGAATCATATTGTGACAGGGCATATGTATGGTAATTGGGATGAACAACCATATATTGTCGTGATGCCATATATGGATGTTGTGGCAAAAAATGGAAAACCAGCGGAGATTGCATTGGTTGATACATGGTTCTCGCCAAATCCAGATGCGGGGATTGTGTTGCCACAGGGGGCACGTATTGTGCGGCCAGTCAAAGATCTGCCGGATGGGCAATTGGTGGCGGTGCGTGGAAATGAAGTTGTTTATAAGTCGATTGATTTTACTGATGAAGAAGAAAGGTTGATTTTATCTAAACTGGATGCAGGGAAGCGGGCCAGATATGACAGTTTGTCCAATGGTGATTTTACAGATATGGATATTAAGATTGCTGTCAATAATATGGGGGCAGTTGGAAAAAAACTGTATGAAGGTGCCAAGGATAAAAAAGCTTTCCTGCGTGGATTGTTTGCGAATGATCGTGAAGCTGTGTTGGGGCAGTTTGTTCGTGATATTGCGTTCGAAGTATGTATTCGGGATATGGGGGGGCGCGTTTGGCATGATGTTTGGGATGGTTCAGAGTTGGCTGAGGCGGTTCAGAATGTTGCATTGGGGCAAAAGATAGATGCAACGGCAGCTAATAAAGGGCATAGTTCCAGTTTGGAAGCAGAAATTGAGCATATGTGGTTCTATATAGATAGTTTCTTGGTGCATGGTTTTTGGATGCATGATGATAAGGTGGGGCTGCTGGGGATTGGTGATGATTTGAAGTCTGCGCTGGAATTTATACAGCGTGGCAAAATTTATCCAGGGGTGGGTGTTATTATTCAAGCATTAGCCAGTGAAAAGCCAATTGATTTTATGGCTGTGTTTAAACCGTTGATTCATGATTATGACGACATGTTAAAGTCTGCCGCCATAAGAACTAAGGGGACCCCATACGAAGGAATTTTGCCACCGGGGTGTGAGAATCTGGCCCAGGTAAAACCGAATTTAGATATTACGTTGAAACGTTGGTGTGCAAAAACAACGGAAAGATTTGAAAAATGGCGTAGTCAAGTTAAACAATTGCCTGAATATCCGGAGTTTATTGCGGGTGTTCGTGCCGTTGCGAACGAGATGGCGGTTCAGAATGTGATGGGGCGTTCGGGGCGTTGAGATTTTTATGCAGATTTTGCGTTGCAGGAAATGATTTTTTGTCAAAAAAGCATGTGGGGCTAACATCCTAAAAATACGGCGGATTCAAGCGGAAAACTTGTGAATTTTTCCCAGATTTTCCTTGACAACTAAGGGGGCGGAGTTTATAGTATGTTCGCTTTCCGTGTAAACAAGGAGAGTAAGAAACACAGAAAACGCCTGGCAAAATACAGATTTATAATCCGGCATAAGTCGTTGAAATAAGTCTGATTAGGTGCTTTTTGTGCAGAGAAAAACAGGTAGAAAGAAACAAAGAGATTTTGAATGCCAACAGTAAACCAACTGATTCGGAAACCTCGTAAAAAAGTCGTTGTTAAAAGTACAGCGCCTGACATGATGGAAAACCCACAGAAACGTGGTGTTTGCACACGTGTTTATACGACAACACCGAAAAAACCTAACTCGGCGCAGCGTAAGGTTGCCCGTGTAAAATTGGCCAATGGCCGCGAAGTAACAGCCTATATCCCAGGTGAAGGTCATAACTTGCAGGAACACAGCGTGGTTATGATTCGTGGGGGTCGTGTAAAGGACTTGCCAGGGGTTAAATATCACATCATCCGTGGTGTATTAGATACCAAGGGTGTTGATGCAAGAAAACAGGGTCGTTCTTTGTATGGTGCAAAGACCAAAAAATAATAGAAGTTAAACAATACACATGCGGAAACGTATGTGAGTAATCTGTGAAGGCAGATGAAGAAATAAAAAGGATATAAATTATGTCAAGACGTAAAGCAGCAGCAAAACGCGTTATCTTGCCAGATTCCAAGTACAACAATCTGGTTGTTGCAAAATGTATTAATATGGTTATGTGGGACGGCAAAAAAGAAGTTGCCGAAAACATCGTATATGGCGCGTTGACAAAGTTGAAAGCATTGGCCAAAGACGGTAAAGATGAATTAGATCTGTTCTTGGAAGCGGTCGATGCGTTAAAGCCATCTGTTGAAGTTAAAGGTCGTCGTGTAGGTGGGGCAACATATCAGGTTCCAGTAGAAGTTCGCCCAGCACGTCAGCAGACAATGGCGCTGCGTTGGTTGGTTATGTTCGCACGTAAACGTGGTGAACGTTCTATGGAAGAAAGACTGTTCGGCGAAATGCGTGATGCTTTGAATGGTCAGGGTGGCGCATTTAAGAAGAAGATCGATACACATAAAATGGCAGAAGCGAACAAGGCGTTTGCTCACTTCCGCTGGTAATAAATACAAAGGAAAAGGAAAGATACAATGTCTGTCGGAAAAACCGCACCTTTACATATGTACCGCAATATCGGCATTATGGCCCATATTGATGCGGGTAAAACAACAACATCAGAACGTATCTTGTTCTATACAGGGAAAACATACAAGATTGGTGAAGTGCACGATGGTGGTGCAACCATGGACTGGATGGCCCAGGAACAAGAACGTGGTATTACAATTACATCAGCGGCAACAACATGCTTCTGGCGTGACCATCGTATCAATCTGATTGACACACCGGGGCACGTGGACTTTACAATGGAAGTAGAACGTTCATTGCGCGTGTTGGACGGTGCTGTTGCTGTATTTGAATCTGTATCTGGGGTTCAGCCACAGACAGAAACAGTATGGCGTCAGGCAGACCGTTATGCGGTTCCACGTATTTGCTTTATTAATAAAATGGACCGTATCGGTGGTAACTTCTTCCGCTGTGTTGATATGATTCGTGAACGCTTGGGTGCTAATCCATTGGTTTTGAATTTCCCAATCGGTGCTGAATCAGACTTCCGCGGGGTTGTTGATGTTATCGAAATGAAGGGTATTGTTTGGGAAGATGATATGGGTAAAGAACCACATGTTATCGATATCCCAGAAGACCTGAAAGAAAAAGCCGAAGAACTGCACAACAAATTGATTGAAGAAGTTGTGACATTGGACGATGAAATTATGGAAGCATATATGGAAGGTACAATTCCAGATACAGCAACCATCAAAAAATTGGTCCGCAAAGGTACAATCGGCCAGAACTTTAACCCAGTATTGTGCGGTACAGCATTTAAGAACAAGGGTGTTCAGCCATTGTTGGATGCTATCGTAGATTACCTGCCAAGCCCATTGGACGTTCCTGCGATTACAGGTACAAAAATGGACGGCGAAACAGCTGATTCACGTAAACCAGATGCCAAAGAACCATTCAGTGCATTGGCGTTTAAGGTTGCGAACGATCCATTCGTAGGTAACTTGATGTTTATCCGTATCTATTCTGGTAAATTGGTATCAGGTTCATATATCTATAATTCCAACCGTGACAAACGTGAACGTGTTGGCCGTATGTTGTTGATGCATTCAAATAATCGTGAAGAAATCAAAGAAGCAACAGCCGGTGACATTGTTACATTGGTTGGTATGAAAGAAACAATTACAGGTGATACACTGTGTGATGAAGCAAATCCAATCTTGTTGGAAAACATCCACGTTCCAGAACCTGTTATCAGTATTGCAGTTGAACCAAAAACAAAAGCCGACATTGAAAAAATGTCTTTGGGTCTGCAGGCGTTGGCCAAAGAAGATCCTTCGTTCCGCGTATCTGTTGACGAAGAATCTGGTCAGACCATTTTGGCTGGGGTTGGTGAATTGCACTTGGAAATTTTGGTTGATCGTTTGTTGCGTGAATTCAAGGTTGATGTAAACGTTGGTGAACCACGTATTGCATACCGTGAAACATTCCGCAAACCAATCACCGAAGAATACACACACAAGAAACAGTCTGGTGGTTCAGGTCAGTACGCCCAGGTTAAGATTGAATTCGAACCTTTGGAACCAGGTACCGGCTATGAATTCGAAAACAAGATTGTTGGTGGTGCGATTCCAAAAGAATACATCCCTGGTGTGGAAAAAGGTTTGAAGATAGCACAGCAGACAGGTGTTCTGATTGGCTATCCAACAGTAGATTTCAAAGCTACATTGGTAGATGGTAAATATCACGAAGTTGACTCTAATGTATTGTGCTTTGAAATTGCGGCACGTGCTTGCTTCCGCGAAGCGATGAAGAAAGCCGCGCCAAAGTTGCTGGAACCGATTATGAAGCTTTCGGTTACAACACCGGAAGAATACGTCGGGGACATCATCGGGGACTTGAACAGTCGTCGCGGACAAATCAACGGTATCGAAACACAGTTCGGCAATCAGCAGATTTCTGCGTTCGTACCATTGGCTAATTTGTTCGGATACGTCAAGACACTGCGTTCCTTGTCACAGGGTCGTGCAAATCCATACATGGAATTGTCACACTATGACGAAGTTCCGCAGAATGTAGCAGATGAAGTAATCAAAAAGCTGACAAAATAATTAACAAGAGTTTTAAACTTAACAAGCAAGCCTAAGGAGAAAACTAATGGCAAAAGAAAAGTATGTAAGAACCAAGCCACACGTTAATATTGGTACTATCGGTCACGTTGACCATGGTAAAACAACATTGACAGCAGCTATTGTTCGTTACTTTGGTGTTGGTGCAGATGCACAGAAAGGCGTAAGCGAAATTGACAATGCACCAGAAGAAAAAGCACGTGGGATAACAATTAACACAGCACACGTGGAATATGAAACAGAAACACGTCACTATGCACACGTAGACTGCCCAGGGCACGCCGACTATGTTAAAAACATGATTACTGGTGCGGCACAGATGGACGGTGCTATCTTGGTAGTAGCAGCGACAGACGGTCCAATGCCACAGACACGCGAACACATCTTGTTGGCACGTCAGGTTGGTATTCCAAAAATCGTTGTTTTCTTGAACAAATGTGACTTGGCAAACGATCCAGAATTGTTGGAATTGGTTGAAATGGAAATCCGTGAATTGTTGTCTGCAAACGACTTTGACGGTGACAACACACCAATCATCCGTGGTTCTGCAGTATCTGCTGTAGAAGGTAAAGCAGACGGTTTGGGTAAAGAAGCAATCGAAAACTTGTTGAAAGCTTGCGATGAATACATCCCAATGCCAGAACGTCCAGTTGATAAACCATTCTTGATGCCAATCGAAGACGTATTCAGCATCACAGGTCGTGGTACAGTGGTAACAGGTCGTGTAGAATCTGGTGTTATCAAAGTTGGTGACGAATGTGAAATCGTTGGTCTGCGTCCAACACAGAAAACTACTGTTACAGGCGTTGAAATGTTCCGCAAATTGTTGGATCAGGGTGAAGCCGGTGATAACGTAGGTTTGTTGTTGCGTGGTACAAAGAAAGAAGATGTAGAACGTGGTCAGATTATCTGCAAACCAGGCTCTATCACACCACACACAGACTTTGAAGCCGAAGTTTATATCTTGACAAAAGAAGAAGGTGGCCGTCATACAGCATTCTTTAGCAACTATCGTCCACAGTTCTTCTTTAGCACAACAGACGTAACAGGTACAATCACATTGCCAGCAGACAAAGAAATGGTTCTGCCAGGTGACAATGTCCGTATCACAGTGCAGTTGATTGCACCAATTGCTATGGACGAAGGTCGTCGCTTTGCTATCCGTGAAGGCGGTCGCACAGTAGGCGCAGGTGTTGTATCAAAAATCGTTAAATAATTAAAACAATGGGTCGGTGTAACTGAATTAAAAGCGTCAGTGATTACCGGCCCAATAAAATAAGGAAAACCGATAATGGTACCAGCATCTAAAATTCGTATCAAGTTGACAGCGTTCGATCATCGTGTTTTGATGGAATCTGTTGAAGAAATTGTTAAAACAGCAAAGCGTACCGGCGCAGATGTCGTTGGGCCAGTTCGCTTGCCAACATTGATTCAGAAGTTTACAGTTAACAAGTCTCCACACGTTGATAAAAAATCACGTGAACAGTTCGAAATCCGCAATCATAAAGCGGTCGTAGACATTGTTAATCCAACCCCTCAGACAGTAGATGCCTTGATGAAGTTGGATTTGGCGTCAGGTGTTGATGTAAAAATTAAATTGTAAAAAAATAATAACTGTTAGTGTTGGTGGGGGATTATTCTGAACTCTGCTAACCTCTGACAAAAGAAAAGGCAAAAAAAATGAAACGTAGCGGATTAATTACAACAAAAATTGGAATGACGCGTCTGTATGATGATGGCGGCGTTGCACACCCAGTAACAGTTTTGTCTGTTGGTGACTGCGCAGTCATTGGAAATCGCACGCAAGAAAAAAATGGGTATGTCGCAAACATTTTGGGTTTGCGTGAAGCAAAAGCAAAACATGTAGCGAAACCACAGTTGGTTGCAGCGGAAAAAGCAGGCGTAAAGCCATATCGCAAGGTTGTGGAATTCCGTGTATCTGACGATTGCGTTATCCCAGCAGGTACACAGTTGTCAGCGTCTCACTTTGTTGCCGGACAATTCGTTGATGTCCAAGCGACAAGCAAGGGTAAAGGCTATCAAGGGGCGATGAAACGTCATAACTTTGGTGGTAAAGAAGCAACACACGGCGTTCTGAAAGCACATCGTTCAATCGGTGGTACAGGTATGCGTGAATGGCCAGGTCGTGTTCTGAAAGGTAAAAAGATGGCAGGTCAGATGGGTAACGAAACAGTTACTGTCCAGAACTTGAAAGTTTTTGGTGTTGATACTGCTGAAAATTTAATCTTTGTAGAAGGCGCAGTTCCAGGCAGCAATGGCACATTTGTATTGGTTACAGATGCCGTTAAAAAAGAACACAAAGATTTGCCAGTTCCAACAGTTATTGCAAACAATGGGGCTGAAACAGCAACCGAAACAGAAGCTGTTGCGGAATAATAAGAATTAACAGCGACAGATAAGTGAGGTAATTAAAATGCAATTAGATATTATTAATTTTGATGGTAAAACAGTCGGCAAGGCTGATTTGGCTGACAGCATCTTTGGTTTGGACCCACGTGCAGACATCTTGCACCGCGTTGTTACATGGCAGCGTGCAAAATCACGTGCCGGCACACATGCAGTTAAAACTGTATCTGATGTAGAAGGCAGTGGTAAAAAAGCGTTCAAACAGAAAAAGACAGGTAATGCACGTCAGGGTGAAAGATACAATGTTCACATGCGTGGTGGTGGCGTTGTTCACGGGCCAGTTGTTCGTGATCATGCAATCGACCTGCCAAAGAAAATACGTAGCCTGGGTCTGAAAATGGCTTTGTCGTCAAAGGTAAAAGATGGTTCTTTGGTAATCATCGATTCTGAAAAATTGGCAGCCGCAAAAACAAACGCTTTTGCAAAACAGTTGAAAAAACTGGAAATTGCATCTGCTTTGTTCGTTGGTGCAGCAGAATTAGATGAAAACTTTAAGAAATCTGCGGCAAATATCGCAAATATCGACGTATTGCCAACAATGGGTTTGAATGTTTTGGATATCCTGAAACATGAAAAGTTGGTTTTGACAGCAGACGCTGTTAAGGCAATCGAAGCCCGTTTGGCATAAGGCAATAAAGAAATAAAAGGTCAATGAAATGGCAGAAAAAAAAGTGAATACAGAGAAAAAAATCGTTGCGACCGCCGGTATTTATGATATACTGCGTCGTCCGATCATCTCGGAAAAGGCTGCTAAAATTTCTGAAAGCAACGGTGTTGCGTTCGAAGTTGCAGCAGATGCGACCAAAGAAGATGTTGCACGTGCCGTTCAGGCAATCTATGGTGTAAAACCAGTTAAGGTGAACATTGTAGTTGTTAAAGGCAAAGTGAAAACTTTCCGTGGCCGCAGCACAGGTACACAGCGCACAGTGAAAAAAGCGTATGTTAGCCTGCCGGCAGATGCAAAATTGGATCTGGCGGAAAACGCACAATAAAAATGAAACAGCCTTGGCAGAGAACCCGAAGATTTTGGGTGTTAGTGCCAAGGCATAAACAAAGGTAAGAAAAAAATGGCATTGAAGCATTATAAGCCAACAACACCAGGTACACGTGGTTTGACACAGGTTGACCGCAGTGGTTTGCACCGTGGTGCGCCAGAAAAGGCACTGACAGTTGGTTTGAAGTCCAAAGGTGGTCGTAATAACTTTGGGCATGTTACCGTTCCACATCAGGGTGGCGGTCATAAACGTAAATATCGTTTAATCGACTTTAAACGTAAAAAGACAGATATTCCAGCAACAGTTATTCGCTTGGAATATGATCCAAACCGTACAGCTTTTATCGCATTGATTGAATATACAGACGGTGTTCGTTCTTATATCTTGGCACCACGCGATTTGAAAGCAGGCGATGTTGTTATCTCGGGTCAACGTGAAGACATTAAACCAGGTAACACAATGCCATTGAAAAATATGCCAATCGGTACAATCGTACATAACGTTGAATTGAAACCAGGTGCAGGTGGTCAGTTGGCCCGCAGTGCAGGTTGCTATGCTCAGTTGATGGGTAAAGACGGTGTTTATGCGCAGATTAAAATGAACAGTGGTGAGTTGCGTAAAGTTCATTCCGATTGTTTGGCAACAGTTGGCAGCGTATCTAATCCAGATCAGCGCAACGTCAACTTGGGTAAAGCAGGTCGCGCACGCTGGTTGGGTGTCCGTCCATCAGTTCGCGGTATGGCAATGAACCCAGTAGATCACCCAATGGGTGGTGGTAATGATCACTCTAAGGGCCACGAACCGGTATCACGTACAGGTATTCCAGCCAAGGGATATCGTACCTGTAGCAATAAACGTACTGCAAAGATGATTATCCGCAGCAGATATAAAATCA